>NZ_CP109073.1:2812500-3412500 GCF_035917415.1 Streptomyces sp. NBC_01803 | reverse complement strand
GCCGAGGGCTCGATGTCCTCCACGATGTCCCGCAGCAGCCGCCGCAGCGCGTCCTCGTCGCCCGAGGCCGGCGCCGTGTCGTCGGCCCCCGTGTCGCCTGCCGGGGTGGTGCCTGCCGTGGTGCCTGCCGTGGGGGCGTCCGGCGGGGGGGCGTCCGGCGGGCTCGCGGTGTCGTCGCCGGTGCCGGCGCCGGATGTCGCGTGATCCGCTTCGTCGGCCGCCTCCGCGTCCGGAGCGACGTCCGGAACGACGTCGGCGGTGGGGTCCACGCCGCCCGTGCCGGGGGCCGGCTCCGGCAGAGGCCGGGAGCCGGAATCGTGGTCGTTCATCGGGCGGCCTCCATGGCCACGCGCAGTGCCGCGATGCCACGAGAGCCGTACGCCTTCACCGACCCGGCCGAGATACCGAGCGTCTTGGCGACCTCCGCCTCGGTCATGTCCGCGAAGTACCGCAGCACGAGGACCTCGCGCTGGCGGCGCTGGAGCCCGCGCATCGCCCTGATCAGGTCGGCCCGCTCCAGCTGCTCGTACGCGCCCTCCTCGGCGCTCGCCATGTTCGGCATGGGCTTGGAGAGCAGCTTCAGCCCGAGGATGCGGCGGCGGAGCGTCGAGCGGGAGAGGTTGACCACGGTCTGCCGCAGGTACGCGAGCGTCTTCTCGGGGTCGCGGACCCGGGCGCGCGCGGAGTGCACGCGGATGAACGCCTCCTGGACCACGTCCTCGCACGACGCGGTGTCGTCCAGAAGCAGTGCCGCGAGGCCCAGGAGCGAGCGGTAGTGCGCCCGGTAGGTCTCGGTCAGGAGATCGATCGTGGTGCCCGCGGTGACCTCAGCCATCGCATCGTCCGCATCCTCGCCCGGGGCGTGGATGCGGGCCGGCCGGGATACGGGCAGAGGTGCCGTCACGGGCATGCCCCCGGCCCCGGCCCTTGGCGACCCTGGAAACGGAAGGCGTCGCGGGAGCGCTGCCGGGAGCTCGAAGACCTCTGCCACGCCTGTTGGACACGCTCTTCCCCGCAAAGGTTGTACGGCGGGGGCAGGATGGGGGCTTTCGCCGCTCTCGATCTCATTCCTACCGCCTGCCGTATATGTCCTGTTGTGCTGCGAGCGCCGCGCGCCGCGCAGGGGCGCTAAAGACGCTCCCCGCACCGCGCTGGTTCCTGGAAGCGGTGCGGGGAGTGAAATGTTCTCCCGGCTGATCGGCCGGGAGCAACCCATCCGAGCCTACGACTTGGTCACGAGAGCTTCACATTCGGCCGAGATCGGTCAACATCGGCGCACACCAGTGCACATCGGCGCACTCCGGTCGGATCCGAAGCCGTCCGGGGCCGGACCGCGCCGGGCCGGTCTCAGCGGCCGGTGCCGCCGTAGACGACGGCCTCGTCGCTCTCGCTGTCCAGCCCGAACGCCGAGTGTACGGCGCGGACGGCCTGCTTCACGTCGTCCTCGCGGGTCACGACCGAGATCCGGATCTCGGAGGTGGAGATCAGCTCGATGTTGACCCCCGCGTTGGACAGCGCCTCGAAGAACGTGGCCGTGACCCCCGGGTTCGTCTTCATGCCCGCGCCGACGAGCGAGATCTTGGCGATCTGGTCGTCGTAGCGCAACGTCTCGAACCCGATCGTCTCGCGCCGCTTCTCCAGCGCCTCGATCGCCTTGCGCCCCTCACTCGTGGGAAGGGTGAAGGAGATGTCGGTCAGCCCGGTCGACGCGGCCGAGACGTTCTGCACGACCATGTCGATGTTGACCTCGGCGTCCGCGATGGCCCGGAAGATCGTCGCCGCCTCGCCCGGCTTGTCCGGCACCCCGACAACGGTGATCTTGGCCTCGGAGGTGTCGTGGGCGACGCCCGAGATGATTGCCTGCTCCACCGGCTTACCTCCCAGCGGTTCGTTGCTGACCCAGGTCCCCTGCAGCCCCGAGAAGGACGACCGGACGTGGATGGGGATGTTGTAGCGCCGGGCGTACTCGACGCAGCGGTGCAGCAGCACCTTGGAGCCGGAGCTGGCCAGCTCCAGCATGTCCTCGAACGAGATCCAGTCGATCTTGCGGGCCTTCTTCACCACGCGCGGGTCGGCGGTGAACACGCCGTCGACGTCGGTGTAGATCTCGCAGACCTCGGCGTTGAGCGCGGCGGCGAGCGCCACGGCGGTGGTGTCGGAGCCACCCCGGCCGAGGGTGGTGATGTCCTTCTTGTCCTGGGACACGCCCTGGAAGCCGGCGACGATCGCGATGTTGCCCTCGTCGACGGAGCTCTGGATGCGGCCCGGCGTGACATCGATGATGCGGGCCTTGTTGTGAACGGAGTCGGTGATGACGCCGGCCTGGCTGCCGGTGAAGGACTGCGCCTCATGGCCGAGCGCTTTCACGGCCATCGCCAGCAGCGACATGGAGATGCGCTCCCCGGCGGTCAGCAGCATGTCCATCTCGCGCCCGGAGGCGACGGGGGACACCTGGCTCGCCAGGTCGATGAGCTCGTCCGTCGTATCGCCCATCGCGGAGACCACGACGACCACCTGGTGGCCGTTCTTCTTGACCTCGACGATCCGCTTGGCGACGCGCTTGATGCCCTCGGCATCGGCAACGGAGGAGCCGCCGTACTTCTGCACGACAAGGCCCACGTGTGCTCGCTCCTCGTATCTTCTTACTCTCCGTGACCGGAAAACCGGTCACGATCGGCTGAATTCTACCGAGCGGAGCCATGGCCACGCCCTTCCCAGCAGCCACCCCTGCCCACTGGGACGCCGTGACACGCGGAAACACGGCGGATACGTGGGCAGGCTCACACACCGGTCTCACATACTGGTCAGCCGCCCGGGGACCGCTCCAGGCCGAGGATGAGCAGATCGAGCCCGGCGCGGAACTCCGTCTCCGGAGCGCTGCCGCGCGCCGCCGCCGCGATCTCGATCAGCCGGGGGAAACGGTCGGGTGGCAGGGCGCCCACCCGGTCGATGACCTCCTCGGCCGTCTCCTGGGGGGCGATGGACAGCGGCCCGGCCAGCTCGGCCTGGGCGAATCCCATGACGAAGCCCGAGACCGCGCGGAACGCGACCAGCAGCGCGGTGCCGGACCGGCCGCTCCGGGCCAGGGCGTCCAGGGTGTCCTCGGCGCCCGCGAGCGTCGGCGGGTTGAGGCTGCGGCGGGTCAGCACGAGCGGGATCACGTCCGGGTGAGCGCGGACGGCGCGCCAGTGCGCCTCGGTGACAGCCCGCAGATCCGCTCGCCAGTCCGGGGAGGGAACGCCCGGCACCGGGTGGACGGAGGTCATCACGGCCTCGATGAGCAGGCGTTCGAGGCCGTCGCGACCGTCCACGTAGTTGTAGATGGTCATGGCGCCGGTGCCGAGCGCGGCGGCCAGATTCCGCATGGTCAGGGCAGCGAGCCCCCGCTCGTCCACCAGCGCCAGCGCGGCGGCACGCAGACGCTCCTCGCTGAACTTGCGCGGTGCGGGCACGCGGCTCCCCTCCCCCTTGACGTACGTACATCGTACGTGTTGAGCTGTGGTCGAGTACACGTACAAGGTACGTAAACGAGGGAGGGCTCACGCCAATGTCTCTGATCGACCTGTTCACGTCCGCCGTCCGGCTGTACGAGGACGGAACGGTCGCCGCCCGGGAACGCCGCATGTCCGGCGACCCGGGCGGCGGCTGGACGGTCGCGACGTTCCACGTCGAGACGGACGAGGATGTCCACGCGGATCACTGGGAGACCCATCCGGGCGCCGACGAGGCCGTGTGCGTGCTGACGGGCGGGGTCAAGCTGATCCTGCGGGCCCATGCCGGCGCCGCCGAGGAGACCGTCACGCTGACGCCCGGCACGGCGTTCGTCGTGCCGCGTGGTCGCCCGCACCGCCTCGAACTGACCGCGCCCGGCGACCTGATGTCCATCACCCTGCGCGCCGGTTCCCGCCTTGAGCCCGTGGGGCCCAGGGAGCCGGTGGAGCCGGTGGAGCCGGTGGAGCCGGTGGAGCCGGTGGAGCCGGTGGAGCCGGTGGAGCCCGGGGAGCCGGTGGAGCCCGGGGAGCCGGTGGAGCCCGGGGAGCATCTGGGGCGCCGGTCATGACCGTCTCGGCGACCGCACCGGGGGCCGAACGCGGCACTCCGCCGCTGGGGCGCGTGCTGCTGGGTGTCGTGCTGACCGTGCAGTTCATGGTCGCGCTCGACATCTCGGTGGTGAACGTCGCGCTGCCCGACATCCGGACCGGCCTCGGCTTCGGGGAGGACGGCCTGACCTGGGTCGTCAACGCCTACGCGCTGGCGTTCGGCGGCCGCGAGCGGAGTGGCGCCCTCCGGCCCTGAGCCCGCGGCGGGCCGTCGGGCGTTCGTCTCGCGGCGACCTCACCGGCAGGGCTGGCGGAGCGGCAGCTCCGGCAGGTACCGCTGCCACACCTCGTCCATGCCGGTGGCCGCGTCGCCGGTCACGTCGCAGATCCGTTCCGTGGCCGATCCGGCGTCGAGTGTCCACAGCCGGGTCGTGCCGTCCTCCCCCGCGCTGGCCAGGACGTCGCCGTCCGGGCTGAAGGCGAGCGAGCCGATCCGGCCGGTGTGCCCGCTGAGCGAGCCGCCGAGTTGTTCGGGGCGGAGGGGATCGCGCACGTCCCAGAGCCGCAAGGTCAGGTCGGCGCCCGCCGTCGCCAGGGTCGCGCCGTCGGGGCTGAACGCGAGGGCGCTGGTCTCGCCGGTGCGGCCGGTCTTGAGCGTGGCGAGGGGCTGGGCGTCGTGGGGGTCGGCCACGTCCCACAGTTGCACGGTGGGGCCCGCGCCCGTGGTGGCCAGGACGGTGCCGTCCGGACTGAACGCCACCAGGTCGAGGCCGTCCGCCGCCGGATTCAGGGGCAGGCCGAGGGGCGCGGGCTGGGCGCGGTCGCCGGTGTCCCAGAGCTGAACGCCGCCGAAGCCGTCCGCGACGGCCAGCGTGTCGCCGTCGCGGCCGAACGCGATCGACAGGACGCCGCTGATGCTGGCGTCGAACGGTTCGCCGAGCGGGACGGGGGCGGCGGGGTCGGTGATGTCCCACAGGATCGCCGTGCCGTCGGCGTGGCCGGTGGCGAGCGTGCCGCCGCCCGGGCTGAACGCCAGCGCGGTGACGGGGGTGTCGGGGGTGTCGGCGGTGCTGGGGAGGCCGGCCGTGCCGGCGGTACCGGTCCCAGCGCCGGCCGTGCCGGCGGTACCGGTCCCAGCGCCGGCCGTGCCGGCGGTACCGGTCCCAGCGCCGACGGTGTCGTCGGTACCGGTCGCGGCGCCGGCGGTGTCGTCGGTACCGGTCGCGGCGCCGGCGGCGCCAGCGGTGTCGGCATCGGCGGATCCGAGCGGCGTGGGGCGGGCCGGGTCACCGACGTCCACCAGCCGCACGCCGGCCGCCTCGCCGCCCGCGAGCGCCATCGTCCTCCCGTCCGGACTGACCGCCAGCAGGCGGACGGGTGCCAGGCTCTGGGCCAGGGACGGGGGCAGCGACGGGCCCAGAGGCCGGGGGTGGGACGGGTCGCCGGTGTCCCACAGGCCCGAGGTCAGGAGGTCGCCGGTGGTGGCGAGGGCCGTACCCCCGGCGGCGAACGCGGCGGCGAGGGGGACGTCCGCGCCGGTGAGGAGGGTGGTGTCGGGGAGGTTCCACAGCCGCACGGTCGTGTCGGCGCCGCCGCTGGCGAGCGTCCGGCCGTCCGGGCTGAACGCGAGGGTGGTGACGGCGGCGGTGTGGCCGGGCAGCGGGCCGCCGAGCCGGACCGGGTGGAGCGGGTCGGTGACGTTCCAGAGGCGGACCGTTCCGTCGTCGCTGGCCGTCGCGAGCGTCCGGCCGTCCGGACTGAGGGCCAGCGCGTTGACGCCGCCGGTGTGGCCGATGAGCGGCGGGCCGAGGGAGGTGACGTCGGCCGGGTCGCCGGTGTCCCACAGCCGGACCGTTCCGTCGGCGCTGCCGGTGGCCATGAGCCCGCCGGAGGCGTCGAAGACGATGGCGTCGACGGTGCCGGTATGGCCGGGCAGCGGATCGCCGAGCCGCTCGGGGTGGGCCGCGTCGCCGACGTCGAACAGCAGCACCTCGTCGGCCGCCGTGCCGACGGCCAGCGTGTCGCTTCCGGGGCGGAACAGCATCGTGGTGAACGTGCCCTCAGCGCCGGGGAGTTCGGTCGGCCCGGGTGGGGAGGCGGCGTGGAGGTCCCACAGCCACACCTCCTCGCTCGTCCCGCCGTCCGGCTCGGCCGCGTGCGCGGTGACCAGCGTGCCGCCGTCCGGGCTGAACTCCTGTGCGACCACCGGCAGTCCGGTGCCGGTGAGCGGCTCACCGGTCCGGCGCGGATGGCGTGGGTCGTCGGTGTTCCACAGCCGCACCGAGCCGTCGGAGCTCCCGGCGGCCAGCGCCGTGCCGTCCGGGCTGAAGTCCACCGTCACCCGGCCGACGACGGGAGTGCGCAGCGGGTCGCCGAGGGAGGTGACGTCGGCCGGGTCGCCGGTGTCCCACAGCCGGATCTTGCCGTCGAAGCCGCCGGCCGCCAGGACAGACGTGCTCCGGCTGTGGGTCAGCGAGTTGACCGTCCCGGTGTGGTCGGGCAGGGGGTCGGCGGAACGGACCGGGGCGAACGGGTCACCGGTATCCCACGTCTGCACGGTCCCGCGTTCCCCGGTGCTCACGAGCAGAGAGCCCTCGGGATCGAACGTCACGTTCTGCACCGGGTCGCTGTGACCGATCAGGGGCATGGACAGGACGGCGTTCGCGTCGTTGATCAACCGGGCTTGCACGTCCGGGTCTTCGGGCCGTCTGCGGTGTGCGGCGAGGTCGAACTGCGCGGCCAGGGACGGGTCCGTAGCACGCAACGCCTCGGCCTCGGCCAGGATCTGACGGAAGAGGGCGGTGTCGCGCTCGGCGTCGGCGGCTTCGCGCTGCACGAGGGCGACGTAGGCGGTGGCGCACGCGATCAGCGTGAGCGCCGTCCCGGCGGCCTGCCAGGCGCGCCGCAACCGCGTGGCGCGGCGGGCGCGTTGGAGCGACGCGGTGAGGAAGGCGGCGGCCAGGTCGGTCGCCCGGCCGACCTGGGCGGCGGCGTCCTCCAGGCGGCTGCCGCTGAAGAGCATGGTGGGGTCGCGGAGGGCGCGGTTCCAGTCGGCGGCGGCCTCTTCGAGCTTCTGCCGGGTGAGCCGGTCGTCGCGGTCGGCCGTGATCCATTCGCGCAGCCGGGGCCAGGACTTGATCAGCGCCTCGTGGGTGATGCTGACGATGTCCTGCTCGCGGGTCAGCAGCCGGCCGCGAGCGAAAGCGTCGAGGGCGACGGCGGGCACGTCGGTGACCGGGAGGCGGCGGCGGGCGTCCTCGGTGCCGTCGGGGCTGTTCCCGATGCGGACCAGGCGCAGGAACATCGTGTGCGCGGCCTGTTGGTCCGGCTTCGCCAGGCTCTTGAAGATCTGGTCGGCGGAGGTGGCGATGGCGTGGTGGATGCCGCCGGTCGCCCGGTATCCCTCAAGGGTCAGTGTGCGGCCGTGGCGTTGCTGCCAGGTGGTGCGCAAAGCGTGGGCGAGCAGCGGGAGTCGGCCGGACTCGTAGGTGGGATGGCCGAGGTCGTTCAACAGGACTTCGACCAGGCCGGGTTCGACCGCCAGCCCGGTGTCGTGGGCGGGGTGGGTGATGGCCTGCCGCAGTCCGTCCTCGGAAAGCGGTCCGACCACGATCTGGCGGGTCTGCAACGCGGAGCGCAGGCGCGGGTAGTCGGCACAGTGGGGGTAGTAGTCGGAGCGCAGGCCGTAGACGACGAGGGCGAGGGGCTCTTCGCCGTCGGGGCCCGGCTCGGACAGCGCTTCGAGGAGGTCGAAGAAGGCCCAGCGTTCCTCCTCACGTTTGCAGAGGGAGAACACTTCCTCCAACTGGTCGACGACCAGGACCAGTCGGCTTCCGCCGTCGCGGCGGCGCCGGTGGCCCGGAGGGACCTCCCCGGCCGGGGGGCCGGGCCGGGGCAGGTCCTGGAGTAATCGCCGCAGGAGGGAGACGCACGCGGTCGGCTCCCGGGCGACGGCCGCCACGAGACGCTCCGGCTCGGCGCCGGTGACTCCGGCCAGTTCGGCGGTCAGGGTCTCGAACGGGTGGGCGGTGGGGGTGAAGAGGAGACGCGGCCAGCGCGCGGAGCCGGGCAGCTTGCCGTCGGCGAGCGCGGGCAGCACACCGGCCTTGAGCAGCGACGACTTGCCCGCCCCCGAGGGCGCGACGAGGATCAGCGGCCCACCGCCGCGGCGGCCCTGGTCGAGGGCTTCGAGCACCTCGGCGGTCAGGTGGTCCCGGCCGAAGAACCAGCGGGCGTCCTCCTCCTCGAAGGCCGCCAGTCCGGGGTAGGGGCACGCGGCGTCGATCGCCTCCGGGGACGGGGACGAGTCCGCCGCCAGGACCCGGCGGGTGCCGTCCGCGTAGTGGACGTGCACGTCACCGCGCTGGGTGATGACCTGATCGCCGACCGCCTGGTACACCCGCCCCTGCCCGGAGGCTTCGGCACGGAGCCGGACGGTTGCGGTATCGGCGTCCTCGACGTCTCCGGCGCCCTCGGCTGCTTCGGCGTCCCCCGCGTCCCCGGCCGTTTCGGATTCTTCGCGTTCTCCGGACTCCGAAGCCGCCCCGGCCGCCCCGGCCGCCTCCGCGCCAGCCGGGTCCGCCGCGTCCGCCGCGTCCGCCGGGTCCGCCGCGTCCGCCGCGTCCGCCGGGTCCGCCGGGTCGTCACCGGGCGGCCGGATCACCTCAGCGCTCAACGTCCGTCGCCCGCTCGGTGATGTGCTGGTCACCGGCCGCCTGATAGATCCGCGCGTTCCCGGACGCGCGGGCCTTCATCACGATCGACCCGACCCGCGACCGCTCCCCGGCGGACAAGGCGGGCGTCAGCTCCTCCTCCACCAGGCGCCGCAGCTCCGCCGCGAGGTGCGGCTGGTCACGCACGAGCTGTTGCAGGCGCAGCCGCCAGGCGCCGATCAGTGCCTGCTCGGTGTCCTCGTCGCCCTCCTGCCGCGCGGTGACGATCTGCGGCCGGACCGCGTCGAGGTCGGCGCCGACCGCCTCCGCGTCGTCGTCGGCGCGCGCGGCGCCGCGCCACCACGCGACCGTCGCGTTCCTCACCTGCTGCCACCCGTCCGTGGCCATGGCGCTCACCAGCGCCGTGCCCGCCGCCAGAACGATCGGATCCATACCGGGTCCCTCCCCTTCGTTCCCCGCGTTCCCCTGTGTTCCCCGCGTTCCGCCGCATTCCCCTTGTCCCCATGGTGCCAGCGCGGGTGTGCCGGTGGGACGGTCTCCGCGTACTGTTCGGATATGGGCGATTCGTCGCATTCGAGCACCGAGGTGCTGGACCCGTTGCTGGTCCGGGCGGTGCGGGAGACCGGAGCCTATGGCGGCGCGGTCCTCCTGCTGCCGCCAGGCGGCGACCGGGTACTGCGGCTGGCCACGGTGACTGGCGTGCCGCCGGCGTTCGCCCGGTCCTGGCGACGGGTGGGGATCGACATCCCGACCCCACTCGCCGAGTCGGTGCGCGAGCGGCGGCTGATGTGGATGGGCGTCGGGGAGATGGCCCGCCGCTATCCGCAGGCGGCGGTCGCGGCGCCGTATCCGTTCGCCGTCGCCGACGTGCCCCTGCTGACCGGCGACATCTGCTGGGGCGCGCTGGTGCTGCTGTGGCCGGGCGCGCGTCCGGCGGAGCTGTCGCCGGAGGAGCTGGCGACGGTGGAGGCCGCGGGCGAGCGGCTGGCCCGCGTGCTGTCCGAGACGGACCGGGCGGGGCGGCCGGTGACGGCGGGCGACGAGCCGCGGTTCGTGGCGCGGCCACGCGAGCGGACGCCGGGGGCCGCCGAGGCGCTGGCGGCGGCCGACTTCGCGGAGCGACTGCCGGAAGGGTGCTGCGCGCTGGATCTGGACGGCCGGATCACGTTCGCCAACCGGGCCGCGGCCGAGCTGCTGGACGTGGGCGTTCCCGAGCTGCTGGGCGGGTACGTGCGGGAGGCGCTGCCGTGGCTGAGCGCCACCGCGTACGAGGACCGGTACCGGGCGGCGGTGCTGAGCCAGGCTCCCACCTTCCTCACGGCCCGGCGCCCGCCGGACCGGTGGCTGCGTTTCGACCTCTGGCCGGACCCGGCGGGCATCAGCATGGTCATCACGGAGATCGGGCGGCAGACCCGCGCCGAGACGACGGAACGGGCGGGCGCCACGGAACGGGCGGAGACGGTACGGACGCCGCCGCTGGCGCCCACTTCCCCGGCGGGAGACGGTGGCGAGCCCGTGCTCACCGGCGCGCTCTCCCACCTGATGCAACTCTCCGCCACCCTCACCGAGGCCACCGGGGTGGAGGAGGTGGTCGAGCTGGTCGCCGGGCAGCTCATGCCCGCCTTCGGCGCCCAGGGACTGGTGATGTTCATGGCCGAGGGCCCGCGGCTGCGCATCGTGGGCCACCGCGGCTACACCGACGAGGCCATCGAGGCTTTCGAGGGCGCGCCGCTCGGCGCGCCGCCGACACCCGCCTCCAACGCGCTGACCAGCGGCAAGCCCAGCTTTTTCGCCTCGCCCGAGGAGCTGGGCCGGGAGTACCCCGGCGTCCCGGCGCTGGTCCAGAAGGCCGCGTGGGCGTATCTGCCACTGGTCACCTCAGGCAAGCCGGTCGGCTGCTGCGTCCTGTCCTACGAACGCCCGCACCACTTCCCCGCCGAGGAACGCGCCATCCTCACCTCCCTCGCCGGATTGATCGCCCAGGCGCTCGAGCGCGCCCACCTCCACGACGCCACCCAGCAGCTCGCCCGCCGCCTCCAGGACGGGTTGCTGCCGCGCGAACTGCCGGAGATCCCGGGCCTGGACGTCGCCGCCCGGTACCTGCCCGCCACGCGCGGCATGGAGATCGGCGGTGACTTCTACGACCTCATCCGCCTCGACGGCACCACGACCGTCGCGGCGACCATCGGCGACGTGCAGGGGCACAACGTGACGGCCGCCGCGCTGATGGGCCAGGTCAGAACGGCCGTGCGCGCGGCGGCGGGCGCGGCCCCCGGCGAGGTCCTGGCCCGGACGAACAAGCTGCTGGTCGACCTGGACCCGGGCCTGTTCACCAGCTGTCTCTATGTCGACATCGATCTGGCGCACCACCGCGCCCGACTGGCCAACGCGGGCCACCCGCCGCCGCTGCTGCGCCGTCCGGACGGGGAGGTCACGGTGCTGCGGATGCCGCCGGGGCCGCTGCTCGGGATCGTGCGCCGGGCCGAGTATCCGGCCATCGAGGTGCCGTTCCCGCCGGGCGCCGTGCTGGTCCTGTACACGGACGGGCTGGTCGAGACGCCCGGCATCGATCTGGACGTGGCCACCGACGAGCTCGCCGGCCACCTGGCGCGCTACGGCTCCGTTGCGGACCGGTCGACCGACGAGGTCGCGGACGCGCTGCTGGGGCACGCGCGGCAGACCGCCTCGCGCAGCGACGACATCGCGCTGCTGCTGATCAGCCCGCGGTGACGGCGGCGGGTTCGTCCACCGCCCCGGGGTCCCGCGTGCCGGCCGTGCCATAGGCGGTGCGGGACCACGGCGCGTTCGTCGCGGTGACGGGCGCGGCTGGCGTTGCCTCGGCGCGGGATCCGGGTTCGTCAACGAGTGGATCGCGGCGGACGCCGCGGCCCTCGCCGAGCTGTCCGCGCTGGCCGGGGCGGGCCGCCCGACGACGCGGATCGCGGAGACCCTGCCTCTCGCCGAGGCGGCCCAGGCGGCCCAGGCGCACGAGCGTCTGGCGAAGGGCGGCCCGCGGGGCCGCCTGGTGCTGGTGCCATCACGTTCAGGCGACCGGCCGGCCGGGGCGGGCCGGGGGCCGCCAGGCGGCCGACCGGTCAATCGGCCGCCCGGGCTCCGCCGGTCAATCGGTCAGTCAATCGGCCGGTCGGCCGCCCGGTCAGTCAGGAACCGGCGGTCTTCAGGCCCAGCGGAGTGGCGATCTCGGCCTCCATGACCCGGCCGGCCTGGCGCTCCAGGTCGCCGTCCTCCGCGTCGCTGTCCGTGTCCAGCCCGTCCAGCTCGGCGAGCGGCGTGTCCAGACGCACGTGGGCGACGAGGGATTGCAGCGCGCGCAGGGCGGCGCTGGCGGTGGGGCCCCAGTTCGACAGGTAGGAGAACTGCCACCACCACAGTGCCTCGCTGACCCGGCCCTCGGAGTAGTGGGCCATGCCGTGCCTGAGGTCGCTGATGATGTCGGCCAGGTCGTCCGAGATCCGGGCGGCCACGGGGGTGCTGCGCGGCACGTACGGGTCGAACACCTCGGAGTAGACGTCGATCGGCGCCAGCAGCCCGGCCAGCCGCTCGCGCAGCTCGTCCATGTCCGGCTCGGGGCCGGTGTCCGGCTCGTACCGCTCCTCGGGAACGATGTCCTCATACGCGCCCAACCGACCGCCCGCGAGCAGCACTTGGGACACCTGCAACAGCAGGTAGGGCACCGCGCTGTCCGGGTCGTCGCCCTTGGCCACCTCGGTGACCGCGACGATGAAGCTCTCGACTTGGTCGGCGATCTGGACGGCGAAATCGTCCGGACCGGCGGCAGAGACGCCCGCGGCGGGGACGCCGGTGGCCGGGCCGCCCGTGACCAGGTCACCATGGACCGGCGCCGGGGCCGGGGCGCCGGTGGCCAGGCCGGTGGCCGGTCGCTGCGGCATCGCTTCGGACATCACGTGGTCGCCTCCCCAAAGGTCATCGCAGGTGCGACGGCTACGCGCTTCGCGTGTACGTCCGCCCGTGCGCCCGCGCCGGCGGCGCCTGCATCGCCTGCATTACACATCAAGCAGCCGTCTACCCTCGAAGGCGCGTCCCAAGGTGACCTCGTCGGCATACTCCAAGTCTCCCCCGACTGGCAGGCCACTGGCTAGCCGGGTGACGCGAAGGCCCAGTGAGCTGACCATACGCGCCAGGTAGGTCGCGGTGGCCTCGCCCTCCAGGTTCGGGTCGGTGGCCAGGATCAGCTCGGTGACCGCGCCGTCCGCCAGGCGGGCCAGCAGCTCCCTGATCCGCAGGTCGTCGGGGCCCACGCCGTCGATGGGGCTGATGGCCCCGCCCAGCACGTGGTACCGGCCGCGGAATTCGCGGGTGCGCTCGATGGCGACGATGTCCTTGGGCTCCTCGACCACGCAGATCACCGAGAGGTCGCGGCGCGGATCGAGGCAGACGCGGCAGCGTTCGTCCTGCGCCACGTTCCCGCACTCGGCGCAGAACCGCACCTTCTCCTTCACCTCGGTGAGGGCGTGCGCGAGGCGGCGGACGTCGGCGGGCTCGGCCTGGAGGATGTGGAAGGCGATCCGCTGAGCGCTCTTCGGGCCGACGCCCGGCAGCCGACCCAGCTCGTCGATGAGCTCCTGGACTACGCCTTCATACACGGAACGCCCCGTCCTCTCGCCTGCGCTCGCTCATGCCGTCCGTCTCGTGCCGTCCGTCTCGTGCCGTCCGTCGTCCGGGATCAGAAGGGCAATCCGGGGAGGCCGCCACCGCCGCCGAGGCCCTCCGCGAGCGGACCGAGCTTGACCTTGGCCAGCTCCTGGGCCGCGTGGTTCGCGTCGCGGACCGCGGCGATCACGAGATCCGCGAGGGTCTCGGTGTCCTCCGGATCGACCGCGTTCGGATCGATCACCAGACCGGTCAGCTCGCCGGCGCCGGTGACCGTGGCCTTGACCAGGCCACCGCCCGCGCTGCCCTCGACGGGCGTCTCGGCCAGCTCCTGCTGGGCCGCGGCGAGATCCTGCTGCATCTTCTGGGCCTGCTGCAGCAGCTGCTGCATGTCGACCCCACCACCGGGGAACACGGCCTCACTCCTGGCTCGTCGGCAACGGTGCGTACCCCTTGAGCCTACGGGCTCGGGCCGCCGGGGTCTCACTCGTGGTGAAACTCCTCGATAACGGTCGCCCCCAGCTCCTTCACGATCAGCTGATAGCCGGTGAGCGCGGTGTCGTCGAGGTCCGGATCGTCCTCCTCCGGCACGTCGTCCTCGACGGCGACGGGGGGCGGTGGTGGCGGGGACGGCGCGATCGACTCGGGCGAGGGACGCGGCACGGCGGGAGCCGGCTGCCGCGGAGCGGGCGCGGCGGCCGGGGGTGGCGGGGGCGGCGCCACCGGCTGCGGCGCGGGTGCCACGGGCCGCACCCCGCCGCCTCCGCCGCCCGTGTCCCCGCCACCGGTGTCGACGACGGTCTCGATGCGCCACTGCACGCCCAGCTTGTCGCCGAGGACCTGCCGCAGGACGTCCTCACTCCCGCTGTTCACGAAGCTGTCCCGGGCCCCGGCGGTGGCGAACCCGAGCCGCAGCGTGCCGGCGTCGAAGCCGACGACCTGCGCGTTCTGGCTGAGCAGAATCCAGCTGAACCGCCGCCGCCCCTTGACCGCGTCCAGGATCTCCGGCCACATCTGCCGCACCCGCTCCGGATCGCCGGCCCCGCCGCCACCTCCACCGGGTGGCGCCTGCGGCTGCGGCTGCTGCTGCGGAGCGGGCGCGGCGGCCGGAGGCGTCGCCGCCCCGGTGGGCCAGGCCCCGGGCCGGGCCGCGGGCGCTGATGCCTCAGCGGTCGCCGGGGGCGCGGCGGGCGTCGGCCAGGCCCCGGGTCGCGCGGCGGGCTGCGGCTCCGCGCGGGGGGGCTCCGGCTCCGCCTGCCGGGGCTGCTGCGGCTGCTGCGGTGGCGGTGGCGGCGCGGGAGCGTGCACCGGCGGCGCGACCTCCACCCGCACGGGGGCCTGCGCGGGAGGCGGCGCGGACATGGACACCACCGTCCCGCCCCCCCTCTCCAGCCGCTCCAGCCGGCTGAGCAGGGACCGCTCGTCCCCGTACGCCGCCGGAAGCAGCACCCGGGAGCAGATCAGCTCCAGCTGAAGCCGCGGCGAGGTGGCGCCCCGCATCTCCGTCAGGCCGCTGTTGACCAGATCGGCCGCCCGGCTCAGCTCGGCCGGGCCGAGCTTGGTGGCCTGCGCCCGCATCCGCTCCAGCACATCGGCGGGCACGTCGATCAGCCCCTTGTCGGCCGCGTCCGGCACGGCCGCCAGGATCAGCAGGTCCCGCAGCCGCTCCAGCAGATCGGTGACGAACCGCCGCGGGTCGTGACCGCCCTCGATCACCCGGTCCACGATCCCGAACGTCGCCGCGCCGTCCCCCGCCGCGAAGGCGTCGACGACCGCGTCGAGCAGCGCCCCGTCCGTATACCCGAGCAGGGCCGTGGCCATCTCGTAGGTGACCCCGGCCTCCCCGGCCCCGGCCAGGAGCTGATCCATGACGGACATCGAGTCCCGCACCGACCCGCCCCCGGCCCGCACGACGAGCGGCAGCACGGGCCCCTCCACCGGAATGGCCTCGTGCTCGCACACCTCCGCCAGATAGTCCCGCAGCGTCCCGGGCGGCACGAGCCGGAAGGGATAGTGGTGCGTGCGCGACCGGATGGTGCCGATGACCTTCTCGGGCTCGGTCGTGGCGAAGATGAACTTCAGATGCTCGGGCGGCTCCTCCACCACCTTCAGCAGGGCGTTGAACCCCGCCGGGGTGACCATGTGCGCCTCATCGATGATGTAGATCTTGTACCGACTCGACGCCGGCCCGAAGAACGCCTTCTCCCGCAGGTCCCTGGCGTCGTCCACACCACCGTGCGAGGCGGCGTCGATCTCGATCACATCAATGGACCCGGGCCCGTTCCGCGCGAGGTCCCGACAGGACTGGCACTCCCCGCACGGCGCGGGCGTCGGCCCGCTCTCACAGTTGAGACAGCGGGCGAGGATGCGCGCGCTGGTCGTCTTGCCACAGCCACGCGGCCCGCTGAAGAGATAGGCGTGGTTGACCCGGTTGTTCCGCAGGGCCTGCTGCAACGGATCGGTCACGTGCTCCTGCCCGATGACCTCGGCGAAGGTCTCGGGTCGGTAGCGGCGGTACAGCGCGAGGGAGGACACGTCTCCGACGATATCGGCCCCCACTGACACAGGAGGGCCCCTCACGCACCCGCGAGAGCTCACCTACCCTTGCTGCCTTCCGGCCCTGGGGGAGTTCAGCGAGATAGCGCCACGTGAGGGGCTATCGCCAACCCTACCGGATCCCCACCCCCCACCCCTCCCTCACCCAACGGTTCGCGACCACGGACCATGGTCTTGTAAGGTGTCCGACGGAGGATTCGCCTAGTGGCCTAGGGCGCACGCTTGGAAAGCGTGTTGGGTTCACACCCTCACGAGTTCGAATCTCGTATCCTCCGCCCAGCTCTCACCGGGCTGAACGAAGGCCCCGCCGCCATCCACGGCCGGGGCCTTCGTTGTGTTCCGTCTCAGTTTCCGTCTCAGTTCGGGCCGGGTGTCCCCCACAGCGCGTCCCCGACCTGGCCCGCGACCGTCTTCAACACGGACTCGGTGACGTGCATGTACCGGGCCCGCATCCGCGCGGCCCCGCCCGGCTCCCAACCCATGATCGAGTCCACCACGACGTCGGGAACGCCGAGGACCAGAAGCACCGTGGCGGCGGTGTGACGAGCGTCAATGCTGCCGCCCGTCCCGGACACCCGCATCGCGCAGGAGCTGCTTCCACACGTGGTAGTCGGTGTTGGGACTGAGCGGCCCGCCGGTGGGAGAGGCGAAGACGTAGCGCTCACGATGTCGGCGACGCCAGTACGGCCAACCTACTCGTCCAAGCGACTCAGCGGGATGGGCGGGCGAACCGCTCGTGCGCATCCGGGCTTGGGGCGGCCAGCGATGTGTCGAGCGCCGCCTGATTCACCGGGCGGGGCTGGATCGACGCACCACGAGCTTCCCACTTCGACACCATGCGGTCGCTCACGCCCAAGTGGGCCGCGAACGCCTCGATGCTCATCCGCTTGGCCTGCCGCAGGGCCCGTACCTCGACACCGGTCCAGATCTCGACTGTGGCCACCAGTCTCGTCCCCCTCCTCCTCCCGTCCGGTGGGGGCGATTACAGCAGGTCTCCGGGAAGTTGGGCGTACTTCTTGGCCAAGGCGGCGATGACGTCGTGCGTCTCGGGGAAAGTGACCTCGTCGATCTGGCTGATCGCGCGGACGCCGATGGCGACGTTAGTGGCGAAGGCCGCGTCAAAGCCGGGCAGGTCGTCCCGCCGCACCGGCTCGGTGGTGTGCTCGTGGGCCTGCCGCAGCAGCTCCATCGTGGTACCCGTCAAATACTCCGCCTCCGGCCAGATGACCTGGCCGTCCCGGACGAACCCCACGTTCCAGGTGCCGCCCTCGGAGACACGGGACTCCTCGTCCACGAACAACGCGTCGTCGAACCCAGCCCGTTGGGCCGCCCGCCGGTGCCGCAGCGAGCCGAACAGGCCGACGCTCTTCACCTCGGGCATGTCCCGCGTATACACGACCGAACGCACCCGCAGCGGCGCCAGCGGCAGGGCAGCGGCCGGCCGCGTCGTCACCAGCACCTGCGGGTGCGCGTCCGCGCCGATGTGCCGCAGGTCCAGCGCGGGGTCGAAGACAGTGATCCGGACAATGCCGGCCTCGCTCTCCGGCGCGGCACGGCGGGCGAACTCCCGGACCCGCTCAACATCCAACTCCACATCGAACAGCGCCCGGCAGTCACGGGCCAGCCGCTCCAGATGCAGCCCGAGCCCCCGCACCCGGCCGTCCTCGACCCGCATCGACGTGAAGTGCCCATAGTTGGTCAACGCCAGACTCTGCAGAACCCCCAGGTCAACCGGGACGCCATTCAGCTCAGCCATGCGCCCAGCATGACACCCACCACGGCGCCAGCGTGCCGTTCACTGCCCGGGCCATCCGCACCGACGCGGTGGAGAACGCCGTCCGCGCCGTGCCCCGGCATCTGTTCGCTCCCGAAGCATCGCTCGTCCGGGCATACGCCCCGGAGGACGCCGTCATCACGAAGAGGGACGAGAACGGGGTCGCTCTCAGCTCCGTCTCTGCCGCCCGCATCCAGGCATTCATGCTGGAGCAAGCGGAAGTCCGCCCCGGCATGCGGGTTCTGGAGATCGGATCGGGTGACTACAACGCGGCCCTGATCGCCGAACTCGTCGGCGAGGACGGCCAGGTCACGAGCATCGACATCGACCCGGAGGTCATCGGCCGCGCCCGCCGCCTCCTTGATGAAGCGGGCTATGAACGTGTCACCACCCTCGTCGCGGACGGTGAGCTGGGGGCGCCGGAGCAGAGCCCGTTCGACCGGATCATCGTCGCCGTCGGCGCCTGGGACATCCCTCCGGCGTGGTTCGAGCAACTCACCGATGAGGGACGGATCGTCGTTCCGCTCCGCGTGCGCGGCCTGACCCGCTCCGTGGCCTTCGAACGGAACGGCGACCACCTGGTGAGCCGGGACTACGAGTTGTGCGGCTTCGTCCCGATGCAGGGCGCGGGTGAGAACCGCGTGCAGCTCGTTCTGCTGCACACCGAGAAGGAGGAGGAGGAGGAGGAGGTCGGTCTCCGCCGATGGTCAGCGGGTGGACGTGGACCGGCTGCGCGACGCCCTGGCTCAGCCCCGGGTCGAGGCGTGGTCCGAGGTCACCGTTGGCGGCATGAAGCCCTTCGACGACCTCGATCTGTGGCTGGCGACACGCCTGCCGGACCACCCCTCCTCACCGGGACGGTGGCCGCACGCGACCGTGGCCTCGTTGCTTCCGCCTCGCCACTCGGTGTCTCGACGCTGGTCGACGGTGCGAGCTTCGCCTACCGCACGGTCCGGCCGACGAATCCGGAGCGGGCCCTCTTTGAGTTCGGCGCCTACGGGCACGGCCCGGATGCCCAGAAGGCGGCGGAACGGCTGATCGAGGAGATCCAGACCTGGGACCGCGACCAGCGCTCCCACCACGCGCGGTACCAAGCGCACCCCGTCGGCACACCCGGCGCGCACCTCGCCGTCGACCGCGTGATCGACAAACGACACACCCGCGTCACGATCTCCTGGCCCACCCGTCAGCAGTCCTGATCCGGGCCAGGTCCCGCAAAGAGCACATCCGCCCATCCACACGAGGAGAACCGAATTGGCAGCGGCAGTACCGAACTCGACGGTCGCCCAGTCCGACTTCGATCTGGACATCACGATCGTCGAGCAGGGGCCGGTCATCGCCGAGCTTATGAACGACACCGGAGACGGCTGTGTCCAGACGTGCCAGAGCGCTCGCCGCCTGGAAACGCCCCGACGACCCCAACAAGCCCTACATCTCCGGCCTGATCGCCGAACCGCACGAAGCGTAACCGATCGAGCACGATGCGCGATATCTGCTCGGCAGCGAGCCCGTGTTTCACCGGGTGGGAGAGCCGTACCAGCAAGACGCCGATGGCGAAGTGTTCCGTTGTGACCTTCATGTCTTCGAGCACCTCCGGCGCAGAATCGAAGTGGCCAACGTCAACACAACGCCGCCGCGTGGTTGAGATGGGGCCGGTAGGTCGCTAGCGTCGTCCCCGTAGTCGGCTGACCACGCATGGGGGTGGGGATGGCGCGGCCGTCTGACTGGAGCCCGGTCGGCATGGAGTCTGACCCGACGCCGGGTGATCCGGAACAGGTTCGCGAACTGGCCGAAGAATTACAGACCTTCGCGGACGATGTGGGGGAGGCCCTCGGCAAGATCCGCGGAATGGCCTCCGACCGTGCCGTGCTGGACTGGGCCGGCCTGTCAGCGGAGGCGTTTCGTTCGGAGTTCGATGACGTTCCAAGCAACCTGACCAAGTTGCAGACGTCGTACGACATGGCGGCCGATGCGTTGGCCACGTACTGGCCCAAGCTCCAGACGGCACAGGGGATGGCGGACCGGGCGCTGGAGCGGGCGATCGCTGCGCAGGCCGATCTCACCGGAGCCCAGGTCGAGTTGGGCGGTGCGCAGGACTGGCTCTTCCGTGCGGGCGAGGAAGCCGAACGCCTCCAGTACGAGCAGGCCCGGGATGGTCCAGAGCCGCCCTCGGAGTCGGAGGTGCGTGGCGCGGTCCGCGATCAGCAGGCCGCCCAAGCTGCTGCCACCGCGGCCGAGAACCGGGTCACGGACGCGGAGGAGCACCTGTCAGCCGCGCGTGACTTGGCCGCGCAGGCACGGGAGATGCGGGAAGAGGCAGCCCGCACCTGCACCCGGGAGATCGACGAAGCCTCGGACGCCGGAATCCACAACCGCAGTTGGTGGGAACGCGCCGTCGACTGGGCCCGCGACAACTGGGACACCCTCGTCGAAGCCTGCAAACTCGTCGTGGCCGTCCTTGGCATCGTCGTGATGATCATCGGCGGCCCCCTGGCCTGGGTGGTCCTGGCCGCCGCCCTCATCGTTCTCGCCGACACCCTCGTGAAGTACGCCAGAGGTCAGGCAACGTTGCTTGACGTAGCCTTCGCAGCTGTCAATGCCTCTTCGTACAGTGATTCCGCTGCTGGTCAGAGGGGGTGCGGCCGTGTGGTGGATCGGCGTGCGCGTGGTCACGCGGGTGGCCGGAGAGACTTTGGGCGGGAGCTGCCGGGGGGCGAGAGAGCGGGGGGCCGTACGCTTGCCAGCGGATCGGGCAGCCTTGGCCTGCCCGGTGTTGTGCCCGATGGGCCCCCCGCTCTTCGAGGCTCGCCCCCCGGTGGCTGCCTAAAGTCTCGGAGGCCGCCCGCCCCGGCACGCCCTTTCCGTTCCTGCTTGTTGTGTCGGGAGGAGTCAGTCCGCGGGAGGTCGGTTGTACTTCTGCATCGCCACCTTGGAAGTTGAAGCGTCCTGGAAGACGAGTTCCCACGGTCCGGTGTTGATGTCGAATTCCTTGCCGAAGCCGACCCACTTGCCGGACATCCTCCGATCGGTCAGCTCAATCACGAGCTGTATGGCGCCGTGGTAGCGGGCGCCCTGGTAGTAGCCGTCGGTGGCGGTCTGCTCTGACCAAGTGCCGGTCGCGACCTTGCCGTCGACTTGCAGGTCGATCGTCAGGGAGGAGTCGGAGGAGCCGGGAAGGCTGCGGACCGTCAGTTTGTCGCCGTGCTGGAGGATCACCACGTGGTGCAATCCGGTGTGCTTCTCGTCGCGTCCGGAGCTGAAGTATTCGTAGCGAGAGAGCCAGATGCCGGAGTAGTTGGTGTGGGTGCGCGGTGCGGCGGAGGGCTGTGCTACCGGGGTTGGTGGCGTGGCGGCGGGGATGCCGTCTGGTGATGTCTCGACGTCGTGTCCTCCGTGTTCGTCGTCGGTTACCCGGGCCAGTGGGACGGGGGTTGTGAAGCCGAGGGCTTCGATGGGGATACCGGTCACTTGCTCCAGCGCGCGGGCGTGGACCGGGCGGGGGTTGCACGTCGTCCCCGCTTCCCAGCGTTGCACGAGGCGCTTGGAGGCTCCGGGGATGCCTGCCTCGCGTAGTGCCTTGGCGAAGTCGTCTTGACTCATGAGCAGGCCCATGCGGACGGCCCTGAGTGAGGAGTTGGGTGTTGCGCTCATGGAAGGCACAGTAGACGCCTAGTGGGAGAAATGTCACCGGAATGACGTCATTGATGTCGCCGGAATGACGCCTTGAACGACGTCGCGCTTACCGCAGTCGAGCCGCCACGCTAAGTGGACCCCGCAGCCGGTGGGACGGCCCGGGGAATGGCCAACGCCACAAGGAGCGCCGACATGGATCACAGTAACGGCAAGGACCACGCAGCCGCAGAGCCACCCGAGTGGCTGCCCTCGGCTGAGGAGGGTACGCAGGCGGTGCCGTGCGGGAAGTGGTTCGATGCGGTGCGGGTGCCGCAGCGGAACGGGCCGTTCGTCCTGGCCCGGCTCAACCGGGCTTCCGGTCCTGTGATTCAGGGGCCGGTGAACTGGTTCTGGCTCATCGGGCCGGGCTTGGGTGACGACTGGAACCTTCCCGCCATGGCCGTGCTGGGCATCGGCAGCCACATCGCTGTTCCGCCCGCGAACAGTACGGCGGCGCCGCTGCCGCGCTGGCTGCTTGCCCCGGTGGGCGACTGCCTGACCGATCCCGAGCCGCTGCGCTCCGCCCTGACCGTGATCGGCATGCCGGGAGTGCGGCATGGCTGATATGCAGCCATCTGACAGCTTTGAACAGCAGTCATGTCCGCACCTCGGACAGCTACGGGACATGACGAACCGAGCGCGGTTGTTGCCGTGGCCGGGTGAGGACGGCGGTCCCTGCTATCTCTCACCCGAGGGTGAGGGCGGGGAGCTGGCGTCTTTGGCCGACCAGACGGAGGCCGTCCAGCTTGCGGCGGGTGCCGAGGTGCTGGGTTACTTCCGGCCGAAGCTGGATGATCCGGCGGCGTCGGCGGAGGATCTGCGGTTTGCGGCGAAGCAGCTCGCTCGGTGCCTGTGCACTGTGTTGCGGGTGGCGGAGAGTCGGGGCGGGCGGCTTGCGGATGGTGAGCTGTCGTGAGCCATGCGGTGATCCGGGGTGCTGAGTGGGTGCTGAGTGCTGAGCGGGCGGAGGGTGCGCCGGATGGTATCTACGGCGCTGAGTGCCTGTGGTGTGGTGAGGCGTCGCCGCTGGTGGACGACGATTCCAAGCCGGTGGGGATGTGGGCGCTGGATCATGCGCTGCGGCTTGGGTTAGATCACGGTCAGTTCCTGGTGACGTCGCAGCGGCACTGGCGGGTTGACCCGGTGGTCCCGGCTGGCGGTGCGGGGCGTCCTGTGCGTGAGCGGCTGCCTCGGGCTCATGCCCGGCCGCGCGGGGGTCTGCGGCGGCTGATGGTGCGATTCGCGCGATCAACGATCGGCTGGGTGGTGGCGGTGTCGGCGCGGTTGCTGCCGGGACTGTCGTCCGGTATCGGCGCGGGCCGTGGCCGGTCGTCTGCTTCTTCTGCTCCTACACGGCCGACTGGAGGTTGACGGCCCTCGTGGCCGTGTGGGCTGGTGGTGTTCCCGACCGGACAAGCCCCGAGTAGTGGCAGAGGTGTCACGGCCTGAGCGGACGCGCTTGGGTGCTCCCGCCCCGGTCCGCCCCTTGACTGGGGTGTCGCGTGCTGCGCGGTGAGGACATCATCATGGCTCCGTCCATCCGGGCTTCATTCCTCTCGCCGGATGGACGGGGCCTTTTTTGTGTGTCCGTGCCGGGGTTGAGCAGGGGCGTGTCGGCGGGGAGCGGGAGCGTGGCCCGGGTGTGGGTCGGCCGTGGCGGTTGGTCCGGCTGGATCGTCGTGGGTGGCTGGTCCTGGTGCTCACGGGGGTGGGCGCGTCGGTGTGGGGTGGCCCGGGGCCGTTCGGCCGGGAACGGCCGAAGGTCCGCATGCCCGGCCGAGGGCGGCACGGGGGCCGCCCGGCGCGTCGGTGGACGCGCCCTTGAGTAAGTGAAGAAACTTTGGACCGCCCGGATTGGCGGCTGTCGGTGGCCGGGTTGGTGGCGGGGTGGCCGGTCGCCTGAGGGGCGCGGCGGTGAGCGGACACCGGGCCGGGGATGGCTGAGTGATGACCCTGTGGGCGCGGTCCGTTGGCCTTGGTGGGCTGGTTGGCTGGTGCCGGGTGGCTGGTCGGGAATTCGGTTGTTTGGCCGGTTATGGCGGCGCATTGTGGTAGGTGGCTGCTGTGCGGGTGGTGGTCCGCCCGGTGGCGGTGGCGGTGGTTGCGGGTGGTGATGGTGGGGGCGCGCCGGCCGTGACGGTTCGTGGTCATGGCCCCGGTTCTGTGCCGGGGTGTGGTGAGGAGTGGTCGTCGTGTCTGCGTCTTCGGGTTCTGCGAGGGCTCCACCATGCGGGGCGCTGTGAGTTGGACGGAGCGGGATCTGCTGCGGCTGGTCGCTGATCCGGGTTTTGAGGGGTGGCTGGCTCAGATCCGGGCGACGGGTGGGTGTGAGCACCCGGTGTATGTGGCGGGCCGCAAGAGTGTGGTGGACGGGGCGACGGGGGAAGTGCTGTCGCACGTGGACACGGCCGGTGAGCCCGGGGGGCGGCTGGCGCTGCGGTGCGGCAACCGGCGGTCGGTGGTGTGTGAGCCGTGTGCCTACCGGCATGCGGGCGATACCTATCAGGTGGTGCGGGCGGGCCTGGCTGGTGGCAAAGGGGTGAGCGCTGGTGTCGGCGGTCATCCGAGGCTGTTCGTGACGCTGACGGCTCCCGGCTTCGGGCCCGTGCACCGTGCGGGCCGGTGTCACGGGCTGGGGCGGGCGTCGTGTGAGCACGGGCGTCCGCGCGGCTGTGGCCAGACGCATCGGGATGGCGCGGGGGTGGTGGGCACGCCGTTGTGCGGGCGGTGTTACGACTACACGGCTCACGTGCTGTGGCACGCGCATGCCGGGGAGCTGTGGTCGCGCACGATGCGGGCCGTGCGTCGGCAGCTCGCGGCGCTTGCGGGTATTTCCCGGTCGGGGCTGGGCGATGTGTTGCGGGTGTCATTCGCGAAAGTGGCTGAGTATCAGAAGCGAGGTGCTGTGCATGTTCATGCGGTGTTACGGCTCGACGGCCCGCAGGGGCCGGAAGATGATCCGCCCGGCTGGGCGACGGAAACCGTACTTGCGGCGGCGGTCCGCACCGCCGTAGGCGCGATGAAGGTTTCGACTCCGTACGTGCCCGGCGTTGGCGAATTCACGGTTCGCTGGGGGCGGCAGCTCGATATTCACCCGATACGCGCGGTCAGCGCGTCACCGGTGGACGAGAACGCCGTGGCGGCGTATGTCGCGAAGTACACGAGCAAGAGCGTGTCGGATAGCGGTGGCACGGATTTCCGGGTGGGGAGCCTGGCGGATATCCGGGCGCGGCGGGTGAGCGGGCATGTGCGGGCGCTGATGGCAGCCTGCTGGCGGCTGGGCGGGATACCGGAGCTGGCCGGGCTGCGGCTGCGGCACTGGGCGCACACGCTCGGGTACCGGGGGCATGTGCTGACGAAGTCCCGAAGGTATTCGACTACGTATAAGGAGTTGAGAGAGGAAAGACGGGCGTTCGTCGTGGACGCGGGAAAGGAAGGGGGAGGGAGTGGAGAGGTCAGGGGCGGAGCCGTGGCCGTGGTATCGGATATCCGGTACGTGACGGCCGGGCACTCTCTGGCGGAAAGGGAACTGGCGCGGGGTATAGCGCTTGATGCGGTTACGAACAGGGCGGCGGCCAGAGACGCGGACCCGTGCGCGGGTGGGCGGGCGGGGCGCCCCGGCCATGAGTGAGCAACAGGAGCACGGGGACGAAGAGCCTGCGCCGGAGACGCGGGAAGAGTGGCTGGACTGGCAGGCGGCACGGTTCGTGAAGCGTCTGGGGCCGAGGAGCGCGGAGCAGCTCGCGCGGCTCCTCGGCCGTGGGTCGGACGGTTAGGCGGCGAGATGCATGTTGTTGGGCTCCACGTCGATCCGCTTCAGGTCGAGTCCCCGGCCCCTGCGGGTGCGGGGCTTGACGATGACGGCCGCAAAGAGGTGCTGGTAGATGGCGTTGATCCGCTCGTAGTCCCCGGCCTGTTCGAGGGCTCGCCACGCGGCGCGGGCGTTGGGGCCGGTGATGCCCTCCAGGACGACGACGGGGCGGGTGATCGTCACGCGCTGGCGGGCCTTGATACGGTCGCTGATCCTGCGGCGCATCGCCCGGTACTCCGGGGTGCTGATCTCCTTCGCGGTCCACATCTCATCCAGCTCGGTGAGCTGCCGCTGATCGGCCGCGTCGGCGTCGGCGTCCACCTGGGACACGGGCATGACGGACATCGGACGGCCGGAGACGTCCAGCCCTTCCAGGACCTTGATCGCAAGATCCCGCATGAGCCGTTCCAGTGCTTCGGCGGAGATGGTGACGGGGCAGCGCTGGGTTCCATTGCGCTGGGAGCGGGCGCACCGGTAGATGTGCGTGTTCCGGGTGCTGCTGCTGCCTCCCATGCGGGAACCACAGGTGCACGTGACGATTCCGCGCAGGGTGTAGAAGTACCTCTGGGCGCAGCGCTGCTTCTCCTGCCGTCCCCGGTGGGCGCGCTTCTCCTGGGCCTCCTGCCACACACCGGTATCCACGATGGCGGGCCATGCTCCCATGCGGATCGGCTCGCCGGGCTGGCTGATGATGCCCGCGAGACGGCGGGAATCCAGCATGTTCCGCACGGTGGACGGCTGCCAGTCCTTCCCCTCGGCGGTGGTCTCGCCCCGCTCGTGGAGTATCCGGGATATCGCCACAGCGGTCTTCCCGTCGAGATACAGCCGGAATATCTCTCGGATGATCTCCGCCTCGTGCTCCACAATGGTCATTCCGTCGCGTTCGTATCCGTACTGGCGCCTGCCCGTGTGGGGCTTTCCCGCGCGGCGGCGCTCGGCGTAGGCGTCCTTCACACGGCGGGAGGTGTCATCCGAGGAACGGCAGGCGTGGGCCACCTCGATACGCAGGATGAACCGGTCATCGGGGTCTGACAGGTCCCGCCGGTTGGCCTGGCCGTGTAACGTGACGTGCTGGTTGTCCGCCACGGACAGCAACTCTTCGAGGTCGCGCGGCTGCCTCATCAGCCGGTCGGGGTGATACACGATCACGTGCAGGTATTTTCCCTCCGTCATGTCGGCAAGGAGCTTTTCCCAGCGCGGTCGCTTACGGTTCCGCTGCCACGCGGAACGGTTGTTGTCCTTGAATACGCCCATGACACGCAAGCCGAGCCGCTGGGCGACTTCACGGCAGAGTTCTTCCTGCCTGTCCACGCCTGTCTGGTCCTCGTCGTCGGCCTTCGAGATGCGGCAGTAAATCGCGGCTTCTTCATTCTGAATTTCCCTCATATAAATACTGTACGGCCGCAGATAGGCAGCCCTCGACTGCATTCCCGGTATGAAGGGCCTCACCACCGCCGGCGGCCTGCTCGCGATGGCGCGGAGCGTACCCGGCTTGCTCAGAAACGTCACGGGCAACCTCGGGCGTCTGGCCAACTCCGCCCGGGGTCTGGCCACTCGCGGCATGACCACGATCGCCCGTGGCTTCGACGGCGGCATGCTCAACGTCGCCGGGGCCATGCGCGGTCTCGGCAACAGTAGGCCGCTGACGGATGGCGTGATGAGCGCACTCCGCAACCTCAATCCGCAGCTGTCGCGCCGGACGTTCACTTCCGACCAAGGCCATTACTACGCCACTCGCGTTTTCGAGGGAGGCCGCCCGGACGGGCAGACTGTTTTCGCAGGTCACGGATTTCTGGAGCGCGGAGCGGGTGATTTCGTCGTGCCCGAGGGCACGTCGATCGCGTTCTACGCCGATCACGGCGAAGCCCTGCACGGGCTCGACGGAGTGGCGGTGGAGGGTGGCGTCTATCCGGGTAATGCGGTGGAGGTGTTCCGCAGCGGTGACGTCATTCCCAATTACACCCTCGCCGCGCCGCAGAGCCCATCGGGAGGTTTCAGTGTGTTCGAGAGTTCGACCACGGTCGCCGACCGCACAAGGCTGAGTGACCTGCTCAGCTCGAACATGGGAGACGTCCACTGGGCGGCCTGCCGGGAGCTGAAGTGACACACGTTAGGATTCCGCTGTGATCGACGGGACTTACACGCTCGCGAAAAACGCCTGGGTGGGAACGAATGCCGCCCTCGTCGTACGCAAGGACGACTTGGAGCCGCAGGCCGTCACCGAACGTCTCGGCGTGACCCCCACGGGGACCCGTATGCCGGGGCCGGATCGCTGGCGACCGGGCGGGGACGAGGCCGGGCTGTGGCTCTTCGAGTGTCACGAGACACGCAAGAGCCTGCCAGAGCAGGTGGACGAGGTCCTGGACGCCTTCACGGCCAAGGCCGACGAGCTGCGCGCCCTCGTCGATGAGGGTTACAACGTGACGCTTACGCTCTTCGGCTTCGTAGGCGACGGTTCAGTGGTCGAGTTGTCATCCGAAGCGACCGCGCGTATCGCCTCGCTCGGTATTCCCCTGGAAGTCGGCATCAGCACCAGCGAGCGTTAGGAGCAGCGGCCATGGAGAGCAACCAAATGCAGTGGCAGTCGCTCAGCGCGGCACTGGAGATCACCAAAAGCGCCCTGGATCCGGCTTCCCTCGGCGAACGGCTGGGCACGGACATCGACTCGCTGTCCGCCACCGGGGACGACCTTGAGGGAATCTTCGATGAGCTTCTTCCCAAGGTGACGCCCCTCGCGAGCGAACTGACCGCCCTGCGCGCGGAAGGCTACCAGGTCCGGATCGACATCAAAGGCTGGGTGGAATCCGGTGCCCGCCTCACGGTCCCCGCCGGCGTGCTGGCACAAGCAGCTGAGCTCGCGCTGCCTCTGTCCTTCACCACACAAGCCAACGTCTCCACAGAAACCGAAGACTTCCTCTCCTCACTGGGCGGGCCTCCCCAACCCGAAGAGAGCTGACTTCTCCCGCCAGCCCGAGGTCGGATGTGGCTGCAGGCGTTGAGCCACCCTTCCCCGATCGACACGCGTACCAGAGCCCCGTGGCACGCGCCCCGGACCACCCCGGCCCGCCTGCCGGGCCGCGGTTCGGCTGGCTCCGCCCGCAGGACCGCACCGTGCGCCGGATCGCCAACCACATAACCGTCCGGCGGGCCGTTCATCGGGGAGGCCCGGGACGCGGATGGTGCGCGTGCCGCCGGGGGGGATGGACGGCAGGTGGATGACGTTGCTGGACATCAGGTGCGGGTCGGGGCCGAGATCCCGCGCGGCGGTGGCGTGGTCAAGTGCTGGCACGGGCGCGCTGGTGTCGGACCTGCTGTCCGCGCTCGCCGCCGAGGCGGAGTTCCACCGGCCGGGGATCGGTGACCGGCTCGCCCCCCGTGTCGTGGATCTCCTCGCCGTCCCCGTCATGGAGCTTTGTCACGCGGAGACGGAAGAGGAGACGGCCGAGAAGACGGCGGACGCGCCGACGGCCGGCACTGAGACGCTGGCACGGATCCGGACGTTCAGCGAAGAGCATCTGACGGACCCGGACCCTGCCCCGGACCCGTCACCGGAATCGATCGCCCGCGCGCACCGTGCTCGGTGAGGACAGCTTCCGTGCGCTCGCCCTCAACGCACCTCCGCCGCGCGGTCATAGCGTGGCGTGCGGCGGCGCCGGAGCGTTCTTCGCTGGTGCGTCGACGCGCCGCCCCGTACACCGCCTGACACCGAGGAGAACCCCGTCATGACGACCTCCGCCGCCCCTTCCGCCGCCACCCCCACCGTCGTCCTCGTCCATGGCGCCTTCGCCGACGCGGCGAGCTGGACGGGGGTCATCGCCGAGCTGCGGAGCCACGGCGTTGCCGTGGTGGCTCCGGCGAACCCGCTGCGCGGACTGGCGTCCGACGCCGCGTACCTCGCCTCCGTGGTCGCCCAGATCGACGGGCCCGTCGTGCTGGTCGGGCACTCCTACGGCGGCGCGCTCATCACCGTCGCCGGCATCACGGACAACGTCGTCGGCCTCGTCTACGTCGCGGCCTACGTCCTCGAAAAGGGCGAGAGCCTCGGCGAGTTGCAGGGCCGCTTCCCTGACTCCCCGCTGGTGAGCAGCCTGAAGCAGTGGACGTACCCCGTCGCCGGTGCCGACCCCGCCGTCGAGGTGACCATCGCCCAGGACGCCTTCCCCTCGATCTTCGCCGCCGATGTGCCCGCGGACGTCACCGAGGTGCTGGCGGTGGCCCAGCGCCCGCTCGCCGCCGAGGCCTTCACCGAGCCGGCCGCCGCTGCCGCGTGGCGGACCAAGCCTTCCTGGGCGCTCGTGGCCGGAGCGGACCGGGGGATCGACCCCGAGGTGCAGCGCTTCGGCGCGGAGCGGGCCGGGGCCACCGTCCTCGAAGTCGACGGCGCCTCGCACGCCGTCGCCATCTCCCGGCCGAAGCAGGTCGCCGGCCTGATCCTCGACGCGGTACGCGCGACGAGCTGACCCGGCGGCACACCGGCCCCGCGGACGAGCGCGTCTCGTCCGCGGGGCCGCGTTCGCACGTCGTGGTCGCGGGGCGGAGCGGTCAGCCCAGGGCGTCCAGGGCGGCCCCCACGGCCCGGTGGAAGGTGGGGTAGTGCAGATCATGTGCCGGAGGCGCTTGACGGGCACCTCCGCGTGGACGGCGACGGTCAGCCCGTACAGCGCCTCCGGCACATGATCTGCACCCCCGGTCGGCGTCCTCGACCAGCTTGATGAACCCCTCGTTACCCGGTCCGTGCATCCAGCCGCGCGTGGCGGCGGCAATCGGCAGCAGGCTGGTGCGCACCCGCGAACGCTGGTCGCGCGCCTGCCGTTCCGTGAGTCCCACGGCCGCGTCCGCTCGCCGCCGAGGCGGAGTTCCACCGGCTACCACGCCGCCGTCGCACCGACCGCTCTCAGCACTGTCCAGCTCTCGCCCGATACCCGGATCGTCATCGGCGCCTGATTCGGCCCGGCGCGGATCGCGAAGCCCCGGCAGACTCCTTCGGCGGCGGTCCTCGTGATCGGCGGGCGGCGCTCACGTTGTCCTGGACGTTTCGTCAGGAGCTCGTGAGGATGACGAGTCGCTGGGTCGCCCGGGTCATCGCGACATAGCGGTCGACCGCGCCTTCGATCCCCCCGCCGAACGCCTCCGGGTCGATGAGGACGACCAGGTCGAATTCGAGCCCCTTCGACAGCTCCGGGGTCAGCGACCGGACGCGGGAGGTCGGCCGGAACGTGGGATCGCCGATGACGCAGGCGATCCCGTCGGCATGCGCAACGAGCCAGGTGTCGAGGATCGAGTCCAGATCCGAGACGGATCCGTGTACGACGGGGATGTCGCCGCCGCGGACGGAGGTCGGCACATTGGCGTCCGGGAGCACGGCTCGGATGACCAACTCGGCTTCCGCCATGACCTCTTCCGGCGTCCGGTAGTTGATGCTCAGGGAGGCCACGTTGATCCGGTTGAGCCCGATCCGCTGGAGCCGTTCCTGCCACGACTCCGTGAACCCGTGCCTGGCCTGGGCGCGGTCCCCGACGATGGTGAAGCTCCGGGACGGGCAGCGGAGCAGCAGCATCTGCCATTCCGCGTCGGTCAGTTCTTGAGCCTCGTCCACGACGATGTGCGCGAACGGGCCGGCGAGCAGGTCCGGTTCGGTGCCGGGCAGTGCGGTCTCGTCGACCAGGCTGTCCCGTAGGTCCTGTCCGCGCAACATCGTCACCGCGCCTTCACCGTCGTCATCGGCGTCGAGCAGATCGTCGATGACGCCGGCCATGCGCTCGCGTTCGGCGGCGACAGAGGCGTCGTGCCGGCGCTTGCGTCGTGACGCCTCCGGGTCGCCGAGCCGCTGCCGTGCCGCGTCCAGGAGCGGCAGGTCGGACACCGTCCATGCCTGGGCGTCCTCGCGCCGCAGCTTCCGAACGTCTTCGGGGCTGAGCCAGGGAGCGCACATCCGCAGGTAGGCGGGTACCGACCACAGGTCTCCGACGAGGTCAGCCGCTTCGAGCAGCGGCCACGCGCGGTGGAGGGTCCCGATCAGCTCACTGTCGTGCAGCAGCGACCTCCGGAACAGGTCGGGCGAGACCTCGCCGTCGTACTTATCCATCAGGATCGTGAGCAGCTCCTCCCAGATCTGGTCGCGCGCTTCGTTGTGCGGAGTACCTGGTCCCGGTGCTTCGAACGCCTCGGCCCAATCGTCGGCGCTCAGCCAGATGTCGGACCAGGGGGTCGTGACCGTCATCCCCTCGGTGGGCGGCTCTTCGTAGAACCTGACGGCCGTCTCGATCGCCTTCACCATGTTCGAGGACGACTTCAGGAGGGCCACGTTCGGGTCGGTCTCGATCGTTGCTCCGGCTCCTTCGGGGACGAGGTCCCGCAGGGTGCAGGTCTGCACGCCCTCCTCTCCGAGGCTGGGGAGGATGTCGGCGACGTAGGCCAGGTAGGGCTGGTGCGGACCGACGAACAGCACGCCGCCCCGTCGGTGACCGAGGCGAGGGTCGGAGTAGAGGAGGTAGGCGGAGCGGTGCAGAGCGACGACGGTCTTCCCGGTGCCCGGACCGCCGTCGACGACGAGAGCGCCGCGGGATCCCGCCCGGATGATGGCGTCCTGGTCGGCCTGGATGGTGGCGAGCACGTCTCGCATCCGGGTCGAACGGTTGCTGCCCAGGCTGGCGATGAAGGCGGACTGGTCGTCGAGCGCGGCGTGTCCTTCAAGCCCGTCAGCGGTGAACACCTCGTCCCAGTAGTCGCTGATCCGGCCGCGGGTCCAGCGATACCTGCGGCGGCTTGCCAGACCCATCGGGTTGGCGTGGGTCGCCGCGAAGAACGGCTCAGCCGCGGGGGAGCGCCAGTCGATCAGCAGCCGACGACCCGCGCTGTCGGTGAGGCCGAGTCGTCCGATGTACATGGGCTCGGGGTGGTCCGCGCTGACGATGTGTCCCAGGCACAGGTCCAGACCGAAGCGACGCAAGGCGCGCAGCCGACCGGTCAGCCGGTGGATCTCCATGTCCCGCTCCATCGCCTCCCGGCCAAGGCCGCCGGGCGCCTTGCGCTCGGCATCGAGGCGGTCGGACAGCTCGGCGATCGCCTGCTCAAGGCTCTCCGCGATGGCCGCGAAGTGCCGCTCGTCGTCGGCGATCAGCGTCGGGTCGGCCTTGGGGGAGAGCTGGACGGGAAGGTCGAACGCGCTGGACGTCAGGGGGTTCATGTCACCAGCTCCGTTCCGGGGTCGCTGTCGCGCAGTCCGGCGGCGCGCACACCCGCACTTCGGCGCCGAGTGCTCGCAACCGTCGCACGAGTCCCACCACCGGCTCGACGTCACCGCACGACCCATAAACCGACAACAACACGCGCACTTCGTGCATCTCCCGTTTCCGCAGGGTCTGGCCTTGGCCAGCGATTCTGCGGCAGGACCCGGGTCTTGCCGCAAGCCCCCCGGTGCGCTATATGTTGAGAGTGGCAAGGAGTGGGCATTCTCGTGCCCTTCCATGTTTCCCTTGATCAGTTCCCTTGATCAGTTCCCTTGATCGTCCGCTGCGGATCGCGTCACCTCCGTCGACAGGCCACCGCACGGTCCCCCATGGGCTACTGGGCCGCAGGTCAGGACAACCCCGGCCCCGACCGGACAGCCGAGCGGGGGCCTGGAAGGCGCGTCGCGTCGACCTGCTCGCCTTGTTCGACGGAGAGCCACGGCCCGACTCGGCCGGTGATCTGGTCGGCAGAGGCCCGGCCACATTGATCCACACGCCCTACGCCTTCACCCGCCTTGATGGACACGGCCTCCTGCCGGAGCGGAACGACGCGCCGGCGGGCAGCCGGTGGCCGTTCGCGAACAAGCCCGCGGGTAGATGACCCCTCGCACGTCGTTGAGCCCGAGGCCGAGGCACAAGGGGTGACCGGGCGTCCCAAGACGCTGGACCGCCTGTCCCGCGACCGTGACCCGGCAGGCGAGTTCGGCCTCGTCGGCCGCCGGCATGCCGCTCGCTCTCCAGGGTGATCACGGCGTCGACGTAGGTCTGCGGTGGCATGCGGCGGACCCCCAGCCATTGCTTTCGAGGCTGGCCGTCGGCTGGTCCGGACGCGCGTTCAGCGGGGAGCGGCGAGGCGCACGGCTCCGCCGAAGTCGAGGGCGTCGACCGCCCCGTCCCGGGCGGTACGCCGCACCGGACCGGCCCCGGGCCCAGCCGCCGGCTCTCCGGGCAGCATCGACCGCGGCACGGGGGTCGGGCCCCGCCATCACGGAAGTACGGGTGCGGCTCGGTCAGCACGCGGTCACCCTCGCGGCCGGCGTTGTCGGGCGGGCAACGGATCTCCGCGCGCGAGCGCTGACCGCCCCCGTTTCGTGATCCGGGTCACACTTGAGATCGCGTCGTCACACCCGGGGAGGCCCAGCCGCTCTCAAGGTGCGATCGGAAGCCCGGCGCGACGGAAGGGGGCCCACGGTGTCCGAGTCCACATCGGACGCGACGGCGACGGAGGTGTTCGCCGTCCATCGCGGGCTGCTGTTCTCCGTCGTCTACAACATCCTCGGCAGCGTCTGCGACACCGAGGACGTGCTGCAGGAGACCTGGGTGGCATGGGCCGACCGCGTCCGGTCGCCCGGGGGCGAGAAGATCGCCAACCCGCGCGCGTACCTGGTGCGGATCGCGGTGAACCGCGCGCTGGCGCGGCAGGAGAGCATCAGCCGCCGCCGGGAGACGTATATCGGGCCCTGGCTGCCCGAGCCGTTCGTCGCCGCCGCGGGCGGCGGCCCGGCGGACGCGGCGGCCGGTGACGCCGCCGACGCGGTGTTGCGCGCCGAGTCGGTGTCGATGGCGCTGCTGGTCGTGCTGGAGTCGCTCACCCCGCTGGAGCGCGCGGTCTTCGTGCTGCACGAGGTGTTCGGCTACGCCCACCCCGAGACGGCGGAGATCCTTGGCCGCAGCCCCGCCGCGATACGCCAACTCGCCCACCGTGCCCGCGAACACGTCCAGGCCCGGCGGCCTCGCCACGAGGCCGGGCCACGGCTCAGGCGGCAGGTGACCGAACGCTTCGTGGCCGCCGCCGCCGGCGGTGATCTGCGGGCGCTGATCGAACTGCTGGCGCCGGACGTGACCTTGGTCGCCGACGGCGGAGGCAAGGCCCCGGCCGCCGGCCGGCATCCGGTGCACGGTCGTGACAAGGTCGCCCGCGCCCTGGCCGCCGGCGTCGGCCGTTTCCCCGATGGCCTGGACATCCGCTACCGGCGGATCAACGGCGCCCCGTCGGCGGTGTTCTTCCGCGGCGACACCCTCTTCGCCGCGCTGACCCTCGATCTGAGCCCCAGCGGCGAACAGATCAGCGGCATCTACCTGCTGTCCAACCCCGACAAGCTCTCCCACCTCCACTGAACCGACAAGCCAACGGAGCCTCCCCATGTTCGCCGCATACGTCGCCGTCACCGTGCTGGCCGTGATCGCCAACGCCTTCTCGGCCTCCATGGACTTCGTCCGCCACGAGCGGGTCCTCGTCGTGATGGAGAAGGGACATGTGCCCCCGTCGTGGATGATCCCGCTGGGCGCCCTCAAGGCGGCGGGCGCGCTCGGCCTGCTGGCCGGCTTCGCCGTGCCGCTGATCGGAACGGCCGCCGCGGCCGGCCTCGTGCTGTTCTTCCTCGGCGCGCTCGTGGTCCATCTTCGGGCCCATCACTACGAGTTCGGCAACCTGTCCATCTTTCTCTCGCTGGCCTCGGGCGCGCTGGCGGTCGGCCTGGCCCACCACGGAGCGTGGTGACCGGCGCCGGCCGTCCGGCGGCGCCCGCCCGTCAGTCGCCCCGCGGGGGGACTTCGGCGGACAGCGGCGGGGCGATCCAGCGGTCGGTGCGGGCGGTGGTGGAGGTGACGGCGCCTGGAGCGCGATGTGGGCGGTGGTGCGCCCGTGTCGGACGGGACTGTCGTCGATGATGTCGTCGTGGACCAGGGCGGCGGCGTGGACCAGCTCCACGGCGGCGGCCACCATGACCATCTCGCCGCTGTCCGGCTGGCCGGCGGCCCGCCAGCCCCAGTGCCAGAAGGCGCCCCGCAGACGTTCGCCCTCCGCGGTGACCTTGCGCAATCCGTCGGCGAGGGGCGCCAGTGCGGCGTCGATGTCGAGGAGCAGCGCCACCTCCTCGTCCACGAACGTCCTCAACTCCCCGTCGATGCGTGGCTTCATGAGGAGGTGCTCGGGCAGGTCCTCAGTCATCGGACGCGCCGGAACGGGCGGCGGCGCGCCGTCTGGCGTTCCCGGGGCACCTCGCGGCACACCCGCTCGTGGCCCGCCGCGCCCACGACCGTACACGGATCGAATGGAAACTCGAACTATGAGGGCAGGGCATCCAGGAGCCGACGTGTGAACGGGTGACCGGGAGCCGTCAACAGGGTCGCCGCCCGCGCCTGTTCCACGACCCGGCCCTCGTCCAGCACGGCGATGTGGTCGGCCAGGCTCGCGGCCACCGCCACGTCATGGGTGATGAGCACCAGCGACGTCCGCTCCTTCAGGCCCGCGAGCAGCGTGCGGACGCCCTGCCGGGTGACCGGATCGAGCCCCGAGGTGATCTCGTCGCACAGCAGCACCTTCGGCCGGGCGAGCAACGCACGGGCCAGCGCGGCACGTTGCAGTTCACCACCGGAGAGGCCGCCGGGCGGGCGGGCCGCCGTACCGGCGTCGACGCCCACGGCGGCGAGCGTCACGACCGCCTCGTCGCGCGCCACCCCGGGAGCGGCGCCGCGGAGCCGCACGGCGGTGCGCGCGATCTGGTCCAGCACCGGCCGGAATTCGTCGAACGACGCCCGCGCGTCCTGGAACACATACTGCACGGCGGCCAGTTGCCCCCGGTCGCGACCGCGCACACTGCGCGGCAGCGCGGTCCCGTCCAGGACCGCCCGGCCCGACCAGCGGCGGTGCAGCCCGGCGAGACAACGGGCCAGGGTCGTCTTGCCCGAGCCGGAGCGGCCGACGACCGCGAGACACTCCCCCGCGCCCAGCGTCAGCGAGGCGTCGCGCAGCACGGTGGCGCCGCCCCGGCGCGGGCCGTGCCACGCGGTGAGCCCCTCGACGCGCAGGACGGCCCCACGTTCCCTTGACCGCCGCGGCTGAGGCCCGCGCTCCGGATCGGGGCCGGGGCCGGGGCCGGGGCCGGGGCCGGGATCGGGATCGGGGTCGCGTTCGGCCTCGGGGCCGGAATCGGGGCCGGAATCAGGGCCGGGGCCGGGATCGGGGCCGGGGCCGGGATCGGGATCGGGGTCGCGTTCGGCCTCGGGGCCGGGGCCGGGGCCGGAATCGGGGCCGCGTTCGGCCTCGGGGCTGGAATCGGGATCGGGGCCGGGCAGCGCGGCGGCCAGCAGCCGCGCGGTCCACGGATGGCGGGGCGCCGCGAAGATCCGGGCGGCGGGCCCCGACTCCACGACCCGACCCGCGTTGAGGACCACCAGTTCGTCGGCCAGCTCCCGCACCACGTCCAGATCGTGGCTGAGCAGCACCACCGCGACGCCCCGCGTCAGCACGGCGCGCAGCTCCGCCACCACCCGCTGCCGGGTCAACGGGTCCTGTCCCGTGGTCGGTTCGTCCGCGACCACCACCGGCGCGCCCGACAGCAGCGCCTGCGCCAGGACGGCGCGCTGCTGCTGGCCGCCCGAGAGCTGGTGCGGGTAGCGGCGCACCACCCGCTCCGGCTCGGGAAGCTGGGCGGCCCGCAGCGCCGCCGCCACCCGGTCGGCGCGCTCGGCACGGCCGCCACCCGCCTGCCGGGCGATGTCGCCGAGCAACGCCCCCGCCCGGCGCGCCGGGTTGAGCGCGGCGGCGGGCTGCTGCGGGACATACCCGGCCCGGCCGGTCACGGTGACCGTGCCGGACACCCGCGCCCCGGCCGGGTATTCGCCCAGCAGCGCCAGCCCGGTGGTGCTCTTGCCGCTGCCGGACGGCCCCACCAGCGCGGTGCAGCGGCCCGGCCGCGCGGTGAACGAGACGCCGTCGACGACGGCCCGGCCACCGATCTCGACCCGCAGATTCTCAACGCGCGCCACGGTCACGGTCGTTTCCCTCCCCTCGCGGGCCTTGCCAGCCCGGCGTCGAACAGCAGATTGGTGCCGGTGGTCAGCGCGACGATGAGCATCGCCGGGACCACCACGGCCCAGGGCTGGACGAACAGCCCGGTCCGGTTGTGGTCCACCATCACGGCCCAGTCGGCGGCGTCCGGCGCCACGCCGACGCCCAGGAACGCGGCGGTGGCGACCAGGTACAGCGTCCCGGTGAGCCGCACCCCCGCGTCGGCGGCCAGCGTCCGCAGCGTCGAACGGCCGACGTAGCCGACCGCCATCCGCCACCAGCTCTCGCCCTGCATCCGCATCGCCTCCACGGCCGGCCGGGCCGCCGCCTCCGCCGCCGCGGCCCGCACGATCCGCACCGTGTCGGGCACGTTGATCAGCGCGACGATCAGCGCCAGGCCCACCGGCCCCGGCGTGAACAGCGCCGCGGTCATCAGCAGGAGCAGCAGCGACGGCACGGCCAGCACCACGTCCAGCGGCCTGATCAGCAGCTCCTCCAGCCACGTTCGGTGCGTGAGCGCGGCGGCCAGCCCGATCGGCAGCGCCACCAGATACGCGGCTGCGGTGGCCGTCACGGCGGTCAGCGCCACCGAACGCCCGCCGAGCAGGACCTGCCGCCACACGTCGCGGCCGGTGAAGTCCGTGCCCAGCCAGTGTCCTTGGCCGGTGGTGAACGAGACGCCGCGCGGCGCCGGTTCGCCCGCGAGCCACGGACCGGCGACGGCGAGGAACAACGGCACGGCCACCAACGCCAGCCCCAGCGCCGCCTGTCCGCCTGCCGGCCGGCCGAGCCGCCTCACGCCGCCACCCCCGCGCGGGGCGCGAACCGGTGCGTGACCATGTCCGCCGCCAGGTTGAGCAGCACGGTGACCACGCCGAAGACCACCGCCAGCCCCTGCACCACCGGGATGTCACGGGCGGCCACCGCGTCGATCAGGACGGTGCCGAGGCCGGGGATGACGAACAGCGCCTCCACCACGATCACCCCCGACAGCAGCCAGTCGCAGGTCCGGGCGAGCTGCTGCGCGGCCGGGGCGACAGCGTTGGGCAGGGCGTGCGACCAGCGGATCCGGCCGCCGGGGACGCCGTACCGCCGGGCCTGCGCCACATACGGCGCGGCCATCGCGTCGATCATCCCGGCCCGGACCAGCCGACTGATCGAGCACACCGGGCGGGCCAGCAGCACCAGCACCGGCAGGACCAGCACGGCCGGCTCGGCGAGCAGGTCGGTGCCGTGCCCGACCGCCGTGGGCGGCAGCCACCCCAGCCGCAGCGCGAACACCACGATGAGCAGCACCCCGAGGGCGAACTCCGGGATCGCGTACACCCCGAGGGTCACCGCGCTCACCAACCGGTCGATCAGGCCGCCCTCGTGGCGGGCGGCGAGCACGCCCAGCCCCACCGAAAGCGGGACGAGCAGCAGCAGGGTGAGGCCCGCGAGCAGCACGGTCGGCCCGATGGCGTCCGCCAGATAGCCGGTGACCGGCCGCCCCGACACGAGCGAGGTGCCGAGATCGGCGCGGAGGAGCCCGGCGGCCCAGTCGCCGAAGCGCTCGGCGGCCGGCTCGTCCAGTCGCATGATCTCCCGGATGCGCGCGACACGTTCGGGATCGGGGACGTCCCCGGCGAGCGCGACGGCCGCGTCGCCGGGGAGCGCCTCGGTGAGCAGGAAGACCAGCACCACCACGCCGGCGGTCTGCGCGGCGCCGAGCGCCAGTCTCCGCGCCAGCCAGGAGCGGCGGTCGGTCACGCCAGCCAGACCCGGTCGAAGCGCGCCCAGTCCAGGGTGTTGGCGGGCGCGTCCTCGGAGACACCGCGCAGGTGCCCGGCCGTCGCCAGGATCCAGTCGGCGAAGCCCCAGATGAGGAAGCCGCCCTCTGCGTGCAAGCGGCGCTGCATCCGCCCGTACAGCGCGGCGCGTTCGGCCTCGTCGCGGGTGGACTGGGCCTGCCGGTACAGCTCGTCGAAGTCCTCGTGCCGCCAGTGGGTGGCGTTGGTGGGCGAATCGCTGAGCAGGCGCTGCGAGATGTGGGACTCGATGGGCATGGTGCCGGAGCGGGTGCAGGCGATGGTGCCGGAGTCGAGAGTGTCGGCCCAGTACGTGTCCTCGCTGCCGACGGCGACCTCGATGGTGACCCCGGCGCGGGCGGCCTGCTCCTTGAAGATCTCGGCGGCCTCGATGAAGCCGGTGGCGACCGGCGAGGTGTCGAGGGTGACGGTGAGGCCGTCACCGTGACCGGCCTCGCGCAGCAACTCCCTGGCCCGGTCGAGGTCCTGGGCGCGCTGCGGGATGTCGTCGGCGTAGTACTGATAGCCCTTGCCGAACAGGTCGTTGCCGATCTCGCCCGCGCCGGACAGGGCGCCGTCGACCAGCTCCTGGCGGTCGGCCAGGAGGAAGAACGCCTCGCGCACGCGCGGGTCGTCGAAGGGGGCGCGGTCGGTCTTCAGCACGAACCCCTGCATGGCGCTGTTGCGCAGCCGCACGATGTGTGCCTGGCCGCCGTTCTCGTGGGCGCGTGCGGTGGCCGGGTTGAGCTCGTGGGCGTACTCGACCTGGCCACCGAGCAGCGCGTTGATCCGCGCGGACTCCTCGTCGGCGATAACGAACTCCAGTTCGTCCAGGTGCGGGGCGCCGTCCCAGTAGCCGTCGAAGCGCTCCACCAGCAGGGAGCGGCCGGGTTCGAAGGAGACGAAGCGGAACGGCCCCGAGCCGACCGGGCTGTCGAACGCCGTCGCGCCGTCCGGCACGATGTACGCGCCGAACGCGGCGAGCACGTTGGGGAATTCGGCGTAGGGGCGCTTCAGGCGGAACTCCACGGTCCGGTCGTCCACCACCCGGCTGGCGTCCAGATCGATGGGCTCCAGCGACGCCTTGGCGCGGAACGCCTGGTCGGGATCGGCTATCCGGCGGTAGCTGTGGAGGACATCGGCGGCGGTGACCGGCGCGCCGTCGTGCCACTGGGCCTCGCGCAGGGTGACGGTCCAGCGGTCCAGACCGTCGCTGGGCTCCCAGCGCTCGGCGAGGCGGGGCTGGGCGGACATGTCGGCGCCGAAGTCCGCGAGCTTGTCGAACAGGGCCTTGGCGCGGGCGGCGTCGGCGAACAGGTTCGTCAGGTGCGGGTCCAGCGTCTCGCTCGCGCCGCCGCCGGCGAAGGCGGCCCGGAGCCGTCCGCCCCGGCGCGGCTCGCCTCCGTCGCCGTTCCCGCCGGAGTCCGCGCCGGAACCGGCGCCGGAGCCGCCGCCACAGGCAGTGAGCGCCAGGGCGGTGGCCGCGCCGCCGCCGACGGCCAGGACGGTGCGACGGCCGGGGCCGTCGGGGAGGGATCTCGTGTGGTCGGTCATGCTGATCGTTCCTCATTCACTGGGGAATTGGGGGAGTTGGGAGAATTTGAGGGAGTTTGAGGGAGTTGGGGGAGGTCAGGAAATCGGGGGATCGGGGGAATCGGGGTGAGCGGAGAGCCGGGCGACCACGTGCAGCCGGTCGCCGTCGGCGGTGCCGCCCGGCGCGGGCGCGCCCAGACGCCAGGGCGGGTCGGTACGCGGACCGGGTCCGTCGTGCAGCTCCAGCACGTCGAAGCCGGCACCGGTGAGGAGATGGCGCAGCTCCTGCGGGAAGAGCAGCCGCCAGGCGGAGCGCTGCTCGATGGGCGGCGAGCCGTCGTCGGCGGTCCACACCCGGCGTCGGCACAGGAGTTGCGCGGCGCGGTCGATCCACAGGGTGGTGACGGCCGTGCGGGTGACGCCGCCGTCGGTGAGCGACCGTGTCGTCGGCGCGTCGAGCAGCTCGCAAGACCCCAGGAAGAACGCGCCGTTGCGCATCTCCACGACGAGCAGGCCGCCGGGGGACAGATGTCGGCGGCAGGCCGCGAGAAACCCGGCCAGTTCCGCGTTGGTGTGGCAGTACAACAGCGCGCTGTCCAGGCAGAGCACGGCGTCGACCGTCCGGCGGCCGAGATCGAAGTCCCGCAGGTCGGCCCGGAGATACTCGGGACCCGGGTGGTGGGCGCGGGCGTGCGCGAGCATCGTTGGGGCGAGGTCGATGCCGACGACCCGACGGCCGAGGCCGTGCAGGTGCGCGGCGTCCCGCCCGGTGCCGCAGCCCGCGTCCAGCACGCGCGGCCCGGCGCCGTGGCGCCGCAGCACCTCCTCCGCCCAGCGGGCGGCGAGCCGTTCCGGATCGGGGAACCGGGCCTCGTACAGCTCGGGCCGGTCGGTGAGCAGGTTCTCGCCGCCAGTCATGGCACGGCCTGCCGGGTGGACACGGCGGCGGGACGGGCTTCGGCCGGGGCGGGCTCGGGCAGCGCGTTCCGGCGGCTCAACAGCGCCACCCCGGCGGCGGAGAGCAGGCCGACGGCGACGCAGCACAGCCACGGCAGCCACGGCCGGCCGCCGCGTTCGCCGAGGTCCATGGCCCAGCCCACGGCCGTGTTCCCGGCCGCCGCCACGACGCCGGAGACGACGTAGAAGAGGCCGAAACGGGTGCCGGTGAGGGCCTGACGGCCGAACGCGGGGATCAGCTCCATGACGAACGGCTGGGCCGCCATCACACCGAGGTAGAGCAGTGCCGCGCCCGCGAGCACCGGCAGCAGCCGCGGCACCGGCCCGCCCGGCGCGTCGCCGGACACCACCAGCAGCGGTGGCACGAACGCCAGCCCCATGCAGGCGAGTCCGGCGGCGATCCAACGGCCCCGGCTGCCACGGCTCTTGAGCGCGGTGGTGACGCGGAGCTGGAGGGCGAGGCTCGCGACCGTGCCCACCAGGAAGATCAGGCTCGGCGCTCCCTGCCATCCGGTGGCGGTCCTGGCGCCGTCCGGAAGCAGCAGGTAGAGCTGGCTCTCCAGCGTGAACATGCCGGTCATGGCGACGGCGAAGGCCAGGAAGCGGCGGTTGGACACGACCTCGCGCCAGTCGGCGAGCACGCCGGCCCGGCCGCCATCCGCCTTCGGCACCTCACGCGCGGGCAGCACGACGGCCTGCGCCACGGTGAGCGCGGCGAAGATCGCGGCGGCGGTGAGCGCCGAGGCGCGGAAGTCGATCAGCAGCAGCGCGCTGCCGAGCAACGGTCCGGCGAGCGCCCCGGCCATCGCGAACACCTGGAAGAGCGCGAACGCCTCGGCCTTCCGCTCTCCCGACTCGACCGAGATGTAGGCGCGCACCGCCGGGTTGAACAGGGCGCCCGCCAACCCGCTGAGCACGGACGCCGCGATCAGCACGGCGAGCGCGTCACCGAGCGCGAAGAGCGCGAATCCGACCGTGCGCACAGCACATCCGGCGATGATGACGCCCCGCGCGCCGAGCCGGTCGGCGGCCGAGCCGCCGATGATGAACAGCCCCTGCTGGCTGAGGTTGCGCACCCCGAGCACGACACCGATCAGCGCGGCGGACATCCCCAGGTCCTCGTCCAGGTGGACGGCGAGATAGGGAACGAGGAGATAGAAGCCGGTGTTGACGCCGAACTGGTTGACCAGCAGCAGCCGCACGGCGAGCGGGAAGCCGCGCACGGCATGGAGGGTCTTCATGTGCCGTCCCCTCCCGACCGGGACACCGGGCTGACGCCGAGGCCGGGCCGACCGGCGGCGCGGACCGTTCCGTCGGCGCCGCCGATGCCCTGCCACGGGTCGTGGGCGAGCAGCAGATGGCCGTCGAGATCGACCCAGCGGGCGCGTGCCACGAGGTGGACGGCCGGGGCGATGCCGAGCGAGGAGGCGGTCAGGCAGCCGAGCATGACGTCGGTGCCGCTGCCGTCGAGCGCGGCGCAGATACGCGCCGCCGCGTGCGCGCCGCCGCACTTGGCGAGCTTGATGTTGACGCCGTGCACCCGGCCCGCCAGGCGCAGCGCGTCGTCGTACCCGACGGCGTCCTCGTCGGCGATCAGCGGCACGGGCGAGTGCTCCGCGAGCCGGGCCAGCGACTCGGGATCGCCCGGGGCGGTGGGCTGTTCGACGGCCTCGACGCCGAGCGCGGAGAAGAGCGGCAGCAACGCCTCCGCGCGGGTGGGGGTCCAGGCGCCGTTGGGGTCGAGCAGCAGCCGGACGTCGGGGGCGGCGTCGTGCACGGCCGCGACGCGGTCCAGGTCCTCGGCCGGATCGACCGAGCCGGCCTTGACCTTGAGAATGCGGAAGCCTCGGGCCGCCAACTCGCGGGCCTGCTCCGCCGCGTCGGCCGGGTCGGTGATCCCGATGGTGCGGGCGGTGACGGCGGCCACCTCGTCGCGGTCGCCCGGATCACCGTCGCCAGCGCCAGCGCGAACGCCCACGTCAGCGCCAACGCCGTCGCCAACGCCGTCGCCGTCGCCGTCGCCGTCGCCGTCGCCGTCGCCGAGCAGCCGGTGCACGGGCCGGCCGGCGCGCTTGCCCACGAGGTCGAGCAGCGCGGAGTCGACCGCCGCCGTGACGCCCGGTGGAAAGCCGCGCGGCAGCAGCGTGCCGTTGAGCAGACCCAACAGGGCTGCCTCCGGGTCGGGTTGGCGGGCCAGCGCCGGGGCGGCGTGGCCGAGCAGGGCGTGCTTGGCGCGCTCGGCGGTCAGCCCCAGGTACACCGAGCTGACGACCTCGCCGTACCCGGCGGCGCCGTCGCCGTCCTCGACGGACAGCCACACGGCGTCGCGACGGGCCATCACCGAGCGCGAGATGCGCAGCGGCGTGCGGAGTTCGAGCGACGCGGTCCGAACGGTAATCCTCATGCTCATGCAGAACCTCGCAGCGGATCGACGACGGTGCGGCAGCGGGTCCAGCCGGTCGCCTCGACGGCGCGCGGGTGCGGGATCTCCAACGGCCGCGCGGCGGGAGCGCCTTCGGTGCCGATGCCGTGGCGCAGGCAGTAGTCGTCGTCGTAGATGGTGCCGACGTAGCGGTGCGGCCCGTCCGGGAACACCGTGGCCACCACCGCGCCGGGCCGGGTGCGGGCGGCCCACGCGGAGACCAGGGCGACCGCGCCCGTGCTCCACCCGCCGCTGACGAAGCAGCCCCTGGCCAGCCTGCGGCAGGCGTCGACGGCCTCCACCGGGCCGACCCAGTGCACCTCGTCGAAGATGTCGTGACGGACGTTGCGCGGGTGGATGCTGCTGCCCAGGCCGCGCATCACGCGGGAACGGGCGGGCTGGCCGAAGATCGTGGAGCCGATCGAGTCGACGCCGATGACGTGCAGCGCGGGCCAGCGGCGGCGCAGCGGGCCGGTGATGCCGGCGCTGTGGCCGCCCGTTCCGACACTGCACACCAACACGTCGAGGTGGTCCAGCGCGTCCCCGATCTCGGCGGCCATGGCGGCGTAACCGGCCGCATTGTCGGGGTTGTTGTACTGGTCCGGCCAGTATGCGCGGGGCAGGTCCGTGAGCAGTTCGCGCAGCCGGGCGATACGGGCGGCCTGCCAGCCGCCGTTGGGCGCCGGTCGTTCCACCAGCTCCAGCCGGGCTCCATGGGCGCGAAGTAACGCACAGACGGCGGGCTCCAGTTCGGCGTCGCCGACGAGCACCACCGGATGGCCCAGGGCCTGCCCGGCGAAGGCCAGGCCGAGGCCGAGCGTGCCGGAGGTGGACTCCACGACCGGTGCGCCGGGGAGCAGTTCGCCGCGTTCGCGGGCGCCGAGCAGCATGGCGACGGCGGCGCGAGCCTTGAGGCCGCCCGCGCCCAGCGCCTCCAGCTTCGCCCAGAAGCCGGGGTGCGGATGCGGCAGCGGCACGGTGATCCGCGCCAGGGGGGTGCGGCCGAGGAGGGCCAGCATCTCGGGCCGGGCGACGGCCTGCCCGGCCTGCCCGGTCTGCTGGCCCTGCCCGGCCTGTTCCGTGGCGATGACGGTCATGCCGCACCTCCGGCCACGCCCGCGCCCACGACGCTCGGCACGGCGTAGCGGTGCAGCACGCCGGGTCCACCGTCCAGCCAGAAGAACGGGTACGGCTCGGCCGACACCGCGCTCACCCCGGCGCCGAGGAAACGCGGCAGCACCGCGCTGCCCGACTGCGCGAACAGCACCAGCGGCTTGCCGGTGGCGCGGGCGTGGTCCAGCAGCGGTTCGAAAGTGCCGTTACCCAGTGTCATACCGGAGACCAACAGCGCATCACAGCCGTCGAGTTCGGCGGTCGCGTCCCGGTGCACGGGCTCGCCCCATTCGGTGGCGCCACCCTTGAAGTCGCATGCCACGTAGCCGGTGCCGCGCTCCCGCAGCCGCTCCAGCAGGGAGTTGACCACGCCGACCACCAGCACGCGGCGCGGCGCCGGGTCTTCGGGCAGCAGGTCCACGACGGCCCGCGCGCGGGCCCGCGACTTGCGCAGGCTGTCCCCGGCCGGCAGCGGGTACGGGCGGGCGCCGTTCTCCGGCGTGTGCGGGAGCACGTGCCCGAGATAGGCGTCCAGCGCCGCGATCCGGACGGCGGGCAGCGGATGGCCGAGCAGCCGGGCCACGTCCGCGCCCACGCAGTCGTCGAGCGTCCCGCCCGGCAGGCTGCCGGGCTCGACAGCACAGGAGCCGACCGCCCCGGCCAGCCGCAGGCTGAGGACCTCGTTCCGGTACCCACCGGTCCGGCCCCGATGCCGCACGGCCTGGCAGGTGGTGAACGCCACGGATATCCGCAGCTCCGCCGGGTCGGGTCCGAACTCCCCTGTCAACACGTGCCGTTCCAGCTCCACGAGCGACCTCACGCCGCACCGTCCACCGCGTAGCGGGGGCGCAGCCCGGCGAGCACGGCCTCGGCCCGGCCGCGCGCCACACCGGTCTCCTCGGCGGTGACCAGGGCGTGGCCCAGGTAGTCGTTGTTGCTGGCCGCCGGCCGCACGGCTCGGCCCGGCCCGGCGAGGTCCAGCTCACGCAGCCCGGGCGCCGCGACAGCGGCCTCCACACCTTCGAACCCGGCCAGCTCACCCGCCTGTTCGGGCAGCAGGAAGCCGATGGCGGCGCTGTGCACGCCCGTATCGCGCGGCGCGAGATCCGGGCGCCGGCCCAGCGCGACGTCGACGGCGGCGGCGGGCAGGTCGACGCCGGTGACGTGGCGGACCAACTCGGTGATCCGGTTGCCGGCCGGTCGCGGGTTGACCTCGATCACCCGGGGGCCGTCGGCCGTGAGCTTGATCTCGGTGTGCGCGACCACCTGGTCCAGGCCGAGCGCGCGGAGCGCGGCGACCGCCGTGTCCGCGACGCGGCGGGCGTCGGCCGGCTCCAGCGCGGCCGGGAACATGTGCCCGGTCTCGATGAACGCGGGCGCCCCGCCGACGCTCTTGTCGGTCACCCCGACCACGTGGCAGGCGCCGTCGTGCGACACGGTCTCGACGCTGAACTCGGGTCCCACCAGCAGCGCTTCGAGCAGCACAGCGGGATCGCGACGCTGGCCGCGCGCGTTGACGGGGAAGTCGCCCAGCGCCTTGTACGCCTCGGCGAGCGCGCGTTCGCCGTCGACCTCGCGGACGTACATCCCCGCGCACAGGTCAACCGGCTTGATCACCAGCGGATATCCGAGGCGCGCGGCGGCTGCGGCCGTCTCGGGCCAGTCCCGGCACACCGCGTGGGCCGGCCCCGGCACCCCCGCCTCGGCCAGCGCGCGGCGGGTGGCGTCCTTGCGGCAGGCGGCCGTCACCGCCTCCGGCGCGGCCCCCGGCAGCCCGAGACGGCGGGCGACGTGGGCGACGGCGGGGAGGTAGTAGTCGCACGACGAGATCACCCCGTCGAAGCGCAGCACCTCGTGCAGCCGCTCGGCATAAGCCGCCAGCGCGGCGAGGTCGTTGGTATCGGCCGTGAGAACGTTCCCGGCCGCGAGCAACGGATGCGGCGCCGAAGGCGGCGCCGCGCGCAGATAGTGGTGCAGATCACGGGTGAGGAACGTGAACCGGTGCCCCGCTTCCCCGATCGCACGCGGCAGCAGCCGGCTCATGGAGCCGACCCAGCTCTCGATCATCAGCAGATGTCCCACGGTGCGCCCTTCCAGTGACATGGACCTGGCCGCCGGGAAGACTATCGATAATCATTTTCATTGTCATCTGATGGGCGCTCACCCCTGCGGAAACCCCGCGACCCCGACCCCGGCCCCGGCCCCGACCACACCGAGCAGGACGCCACGGGGTCCACGCCTCACCATCGACTCGCCCGGTCCGGCCCGGAGAGCGAAACCGGTCCGGCCCAGCGAGCGACATCGGGGCGGTTGGCGGGGCGGCCGTCGGTCTCCGGTGGGGAGTCCGGCCGGATTGTCAGTGGTCCGGGTCATACTCGGTCGCACCGGTGTCCGCCCGCCGGTGCCCGTCCACCGAAGTCCGCTGTCGCCGCTGATGTCCGGGAGCCACGCATGTCCGCCGAACCGTCCGCCACCACCGCCGCCGCCCAGCCCGCTCCGGCGGACAGCCACGACGTCATCCGGGTGCGCGGCGCCCGGGAGAACAATCTGGCGGACGTCTCGCTCGACATCCCCAAGCGCCGCCTCACCGTCTTCACCGGCGTCTCCGGCTCCGGCAAGTCCTCGCTCGTCTTCGGCACCATCGCCGCCGAGTCGCAGCGCCTGATCAACGAGACGTACACCGCGTTCATCCAGTCGTTCATGCCGAGCCTCGGCCGGCCCGATGTCGACGGCCTGCACAACCTGAGCGCGGCGATCGTGGTCGACCAGGAGCGGATGGGGGCCAACTCCCGCTCCACCGTGGGCACCGCCACCGACGCCTACACCATGCTGCGGATCATCTTCAGCCGCCTGGGCACCCCGCACATCGGGACGTCGAGCGCCTTCAGCTTCAACAGCCCGGAGGGTATGTGCCCCGAGTGCGAGGGCCTCGGCCAGGTGTCGACGATCGACATCGACCAGCTCGTGGACCGGGACCTCTCCCTCAACGAGGGCGCGATCACCGCGCCCGGCTTCGCCGTCGACTCGTGGTACTGGCAGATCATGGCGCACTCCGGGTTATACGACCCGGACAAGAAGCTGCGGGACTTCACCCCGGCCGAGTGGGAGGACTTCCTGCACAAGTCCGCCACCAAGGTCAAAGTCGGCTCGAACAACATGACGTACGAAGGGCTCGTCACCAAGGTCCAGCGGACCTACCTGTCCAAGGACCGCGACTCGATGCAGTCCCACATCCGCGCGTTCGTGGACCGGGCCGTGGTGTTCACCGAGTGTCCCGCCTGCGGCGGCTCGCGGCTGAGCGCCGCCGCGCTGTCCTCGACCGTCGCCGGGGTCAACATCGCGCGCTGCTCCGCGATGCAGATCAGCGATCTGGCCGAGTTCGTCCGCTCCATCGAGGACCCGTCCGTGGCCCCGCTGCTCGCCACCCTGCGGCAGACGCTGGAGTCGCTGGTGGAGATCGGCCTCGGCTATCTGAGCCTGGACCGCACCTCCGCCACCCTCTCCGGCGGCGAGAGCCAGCGCGTGAAGATGGTCCGCCACCTCGGCTCCAGCCTGACCGACGTCACCTATGTCTTCGACGAGCCCACGGTCGGCCTGCACCCGCACGACATCCAGCGGATGAACGGCCTGCTGCTGCGCCTGCGCGACAAGGGCAACACGGTGCTCGTCGTGGAGCACAAGCCGGAGGTCATCGCGATCGCCGACCACGTCGTGGACCTCGGCCCCGGCGCGGGCACGAACGGCGGCCGGATCTGTTACAGCGGGGACGTGGCCGGGCTGCGCGCCTCCGGCACCCTGACCGGACGGCACCTCGACCACCGGGCGGGACCGCGGGAGCGGACCCGCGAGCCGCTGGGCACCCTGTCGATCGAGCACGCCGACCTGCACAACCTGCGGGATGTCAGCGTGGAGATCCCGCTCGGGGTGCTGACCGTGGTCACCGGGGTCGCCGGGTCCGGGAAGAGCTCGCTGATCCACGGGTATCTGTCGGACCGGGACGGCGTGGTGGTCGCCGACCAGTCGCCGATCCGCGGCTCCCGGCGGAGCAACCCGGCGACGTACAGCGGCCTGCTGAGCCCGATCCGCACCGCGTTCGCCAAGGCCAACAAGGTGAAGGCCGCCCTGTTCAGCGCCAATTCGGAAGGTGCCTGCCCCCACTGCAACGGTATCGGCGTCGTCTACACCGACCTCGCCATGATGGCGGGGGTGGCGTCGGTGTGCGAGCGGTGCGAGGGGAAGCGCTTCACGCCCGAGGTCCTCAGGTACACGCTGCGCGGGAAGAACATCAGCGAGGTCCTCGGCATGTCGGTGGCCGAGGCCCGCGAGTTCTTCCCGTCGGGCCAGGCGAGCGCGATCCTGGAGCGACTCACCGATGTCGGGCTCAGCTATCTGCGCCTGGGCCAGCCGCTGACCACCCTCTCCGGCGGGGAGCGCCAGCGGCTGAAGCTCGCGATCCACATGGCGGAGAAGTCCTCGACCTATGTGCTGGACGAGCCGACGACCGGGCTGCACATGGCGGACGTGGACCAGCTGCTCGCCTTGCTGGACCGGCTGGTGGACGACGGGAACACGGTGGTGGTCATCGAGCACCACCAGGCGGTCATGGCCCACGCCGACTGGATCATCGACCTCGGTCCCGGTGGCGGACACGACGGCGGCCAGGTGGTGTTCACCGGCACACCCGCCGCGCTCATAGCCGACGCCGACACGCTCACCGCCCGCCACCTGCGGGAGTACGTGAGCGCGCAGCGAGGCTAATCGCTCTCCGCCACCACCTCGATGCCCGTGCCGCCCCCGCGCCGCGCCCACACCCCGGCCTGCCGCGCGGTGGCGGCCTGCGGGAAGGGGCCCATCGACTGGGGCGATCCGTCGGCGGCCCGCCAGCGCAGGTAGTAACGCACCTGCCCGGCGCGCCAGAACGCGATCCGTTTGCGTGTGGCCGCGATGTCGCGGTGCTCGGGCCCGAGCACCCGCAGCCGGTCCACGAGCAGCTCCTCCAACGCCCGCGCCGCGCCGGCCCGGTCACCCGCCGCGCCGCGCGTCTCCGCGATGCTCGCGCGGGTGGCGAGCGTCTCGCGATGGTCGGGACCCAGCACCCGTAGCCGTTCGGCCAGCAGCTCCCGCAGCGCCCGCATCGCGCCCTCGCGGTCGCCCGCCGCGCCACGCCACTCCGCGAGCCGGGCCCGCGTGGCCAGCGTGTCCGGATGGTCGGGCCCCCGCACCCGCAGCCGGTCCGCGAGCAGGTGTTCCAGCGCCTCGGCCGCGCCGGTCCGGTCCCCGGCCGCGCCCTTGCGCTGTGCGAGGAGCGCCCGCGCGCCCAGCGTGTCGGGATGGTCGGGGCCGCGCACCCGGCGCTGCTCGGCGAGCAGATCCTCCGCCGCCCGCACCGCGCCCACCCGGTCCCCGGACTGCCCGCGCCACTCCACGATCAGCGCCCGCGTCGACAGCGTGTCACCGTGGTCGGGACCCAGCACCCGCACCCGGTCGGCCAGCAGCTCCTCCAACGCCCGCACCGCGCCCGCCCAGTCGCCCGCCCGCCGGCACTGTTCCGCGATGACGGCCCGCGCCATCAGCGTGTCCGGGTGGTCCGGGCCCAGCACCCGCACCCGGTCGGCCAGCAGCTCCTGCGCCGCGACCACCGCGCCGGCCCGGTCCCCGGACTGCCCGCGCCACTCGGCGATCCGGGCCCGGCTGGCCAGCGTGTCCGGATGGTCGGGGCCCAGCACCCGCAGCCGGTCGGCCAGCAGCTCTTCCAGCTCCCGCACCGCGCCGGCCCGGTCGCCGGACTGCCCGCGCCGCTCCGCGATCCGGGCCCGCGTGGTGAGCGTGTCCGGATGGTCGGGGCCGAAGACGCGCAGCCGTTCCGCCAGCAGCTCCTTCAACTCCCGCATGGCGCCCGCCCGGTCGCCCGCCGAGCCGCGCCGTTCCGCGACCAGGGCACGGGCGGCCAGCGTGTCGGGGTGGTCGGGGCCCAGCACCCGCAGCCGTTCCGCCAGCAGGCGTTCGGTCGCCCGGACCGTGCCCATCCGGTCCCCGGCCTTCTCCCGCCAGTCCGCGATCAGGGCGTGCGCGATCAGCGTGTCCGGATGGTCGGGGCCCAGCACCCGCAGCCGGTCGGCCAGCAGCCGTTCCAGCGCGTTGACCGTGCCCATACGGTCCCCCGACACGCCCCGCCACTCGATGAGCGCGACCCGCACCGTGAGGGTGTCCGGGTGGTCGGGTCCCAGGTGCCGCCGCGCGTCGGCCACCATCTGCTCCCAGTGCTGGGTCGCCGAGACCGCGAGCCCGGCCCGGCCGAGGCTGCGCCCGACCTGGTAGAGCGCGACGGGCGCGCCGTCCCGCCACAGCCGGGCCCCGGCGTGGGTGTGCAGGGCCTCGGCGTTGGCCCGGACGTCGCCGCCGCTGCCGCCGTTGTCGATCTCCGGCCAGGCGTGCATCAGGGCCCGCTCTGCGACCCGCACCACGCGGTCGAACTCGGCGGAGTCCAGCTGATCCCGGGTGGCCCGCTGGATCAGCGCGTGGATGCGGACCCGGCTGCCGGGGACATCGCCGCCCGCCAGGTCCACGAGGTTGAGCCGGTGCAGGCAGTGCAGCGCGTCGTGCGCGTCCTCCTCGTCCACTTCCCGGCCGCCGATGTGGGCGCCGAGGTATTCGAGGGCGGGCGGGCTGGTGAGCACGGTGGTGGGGATGCCGTTGGCGTTGAGCACGCTGGCCACGCGCAGCAGCGGCCGGGCGAGGCCGGCGGGCCGCAACCGGTCGGCCAGATCGACGGAGAGCGACCAGGTGGCGGCGACGGTCCGGCGCTGCTCGTCGGGCAGCGCCCCGTCCTCGGGCATGATGTCGGCCAGCGTCCGGCGCCGGTCGGCGAACCGCCTGCGGTACGAGGCGCAGTCGAGGCCGCGGTCGATCAGATACGCGACGGCCTGGGCCAGGGCCAGCGGTAGGAAGCCGAGATCCTGGGCCAGTCGGAGCACCTGCTCCGGGTCCTCCTCCCGGCCGTGCTCGGCGAGCGTCGCGTTGAGGTAGGCGGTGGCCTCCTCCGGGGTGAACAGTCCGACCGGCACCAACTCCCGCCCGCTGCCCGTCAGTACGGCGTCCCGGCGGCGGGTGGTGACGACCACGCGGCCGACCGGGTTCCGCCGGGGCCACAGGCCGCGCAGGTCCCCCGGGTCGGCCACGTCGTCCAGGACGACGAGCCAGGGCCGCGCGGTGGTCTCCAGCCAGGCGAGGAAGTCCCGCGCGGCCTCCTCCGGATCGTGGCCGTCGGCGCCGGCGACCTGCGCTCCGGCGCGGGCGTAGGCGGAGATGATCGCGTCCCGGTTCCCCGCCGTGGCCCACACCAGCAGATCGACCGTGCCCGACTGCCACTGCCGCCGGGCGTAGTGCGCGGCGAGCTGTGTCTTGCCGACCCCGCCGGTGCCGGACAGCACCTGGCAGAGCACGGCCGTGCCGCCCCGTGCGACGGCGGCGTCGAGGGCGTCGACCACGCCGCGGTGCTGGAAGCAGCTCGCCCGCTCAGGGATGACGCCGATGCGCTGCGGCCAGGACACGCCGCCGGGCGCGGGCGGGGCCAGTTGGTAGGTGACGTGATCGGCGTGGCCGACCGCGAGGCCCCGGTCGATGGCCTGGACGGAGAAACCGCCCGGGTCCGCCGGGAGGTGTGGGGGGCTGACGGGAGCCGGTCCGTTCAGCCCCGGGACGGAACCGGCTTGAGAGGGGGGCCGAGGTACGCGCCTCCGTTGACCACGCCCGCCGCGATCGAGCCCCGGTCGGCGCGGATGCCCGGGCCACTGCCGGGCGGGTCCCCGGTGTCCGGTGCCAAATCCCGCAGCAGCGCCGCGACTTCCGCCCGCTCCTGCTCCCCGGAAAGATCCTCCAGCAGCGTCTCGAACCGCGTCCGCCAGACCGCCCGCAGGCCGAACCGCACCCGCTCCGCCTCGTCCCCGCGCTCCGCGGCGGCGAACTCGGCCGCCGCCCGGTCCAGCCGGGCCAACTCGTCGTGCTCGCGCCGCTCGTCACCGCGCGCGAGCAGCCGCGCCGCCCGCCGCCGGACCTCGGGCCACGCGCCCGTGCCCACCGCCTCGGCCACCCCGGTGCCACCCACGGCCGCCAGGGCCGCCCACGCCTCCACCGGCATCGCGTCACCCTCCCCCTTACGTGACCTGCTGCGATGGTAACGCGTGCCGGGGGGCGCTCACCCGGCCAAGAAGAATTCCGTCAACTCCGGTGCCAAGACGGCCGCTTCGAACCTCATGCGTCTACCCGTCAGCTCGCGGTGACGCCCGTCGGAGGTGAGACCGCGTCCGACGGTGGAACTCATCGGTACCGAGCCCCGAACCCCAGCTCAGCCGACGACGGTCGGTACCTTGGGCCCAGGAGTTGCCCACTGCCGTCCACCGCCGACGGGTTGTCGGAGAAGAAGAAAACGGCGTCGCCGCGCACCTTGCCGTCGGCGTCGGGCAGGAGCACGGAGACGTCCGCGTCCCCGTCCCCGTCCCCCGCCTCGCTGCTCCAGGTCAGGCCGACCATCACCGACCCGGCGTTCTCGCTCAGGGCTGCCAGGCCGACGTTGGCTCCCTTGACCATCTCGTGCATACGCCCCCCAAGGCATATCGTGTGCGCCACACACCTCACGCTCTGTGTGCGAACCATAGCGCTGGATCGCCGGTTTGAGCCCCGGGATCGCCAAGTCCGGTGCGGCGGAGCCGAAGAGCCCGCCCGCAAGGCCCGAAGCCGTGCCGTCGGCAAGGTTTCCGCAAGACCGCGGCAAGCCTTTCGACCGAACGCGCGGGCATCAGCCCCCCGTCCCCCGCGGACGCCAGGCTGAAGCGGACGTCCGACGGCGGGGACATCACCATCCCTCAGAGCAGACATGGAGATGTCATGCCGGCCATCGGCCTGCCGGAGCGGGAGCACAAGGACGGCTCCCGTCACTGGCACACACTGCCCGAGCGCAAGAACGTCCTGGTCGTCGCGCACACCATTCCCTACGGGAAGCGGCTGCGGGACGTCATCCACCTGCTGGCGCCGGATCTCCGGCTCCACGTGCACTTCGCGGCACCGCCCCATGAGTTCGGCGACGGGGTCACCCGCTTCCTGCGGCGCCTCGGCGGTTCGGTGATGCCGTGGCGGGACGTCATACGCACGCCCTTCGACCTGGCCCTGGCGGCGGGTCCGCGCGACATGGGCGAGATACAGGCCCCCGTGATCACGATTCCGCACGGCGCCAACTACCTGAAGCGCATCTCCGGCACCGCGGATCTGCGCGTACCGGGCCTCAGCAGGGAGGACATCGTCCTCGGCGAGGGCTCGCTGCCCGCCGCCGTCGTCCTGCCGCACCGCGACGACAGGGCGCAGCTCGCCCGCTCGTGCCCGGAGGCGCTCCCGGTGGCGACCGTCATCGGCGATCCCGTCCACGACCGAATCACCGCCAGCCTGCCGCTGCGGGACCTGTACCGGGAAGCTCTGGGCCTGCGTGAAGGCCAGAAGCTGCTCGCCGCGGTCTCGACCTGGGGGCCGCTGTCGTCCTTCGGCAAGATCGAAGCGCTTCTGCCCCGGCTGCTGGGCGAACTCGACGGTGACGACATCCGCGCCGCGATCCTCGTCCACCCCAACGTATGGTCCCGGTACGGAGCCTGGCAGATGCACTCCTGGCTCGCGCGGTGCGCGGAACGCGGCATCGCTGTCCTGCCGCCCGAGGCCGACTGGCGCACCGTCCTCATCGCCGCCGACTGGATCATCGGCGATCACGGCTCGGTGACGCTGTACGGCACACTCACCCCGGCCCCGATCCTGCTGGACGCCTCGCCGCGGCAGGAGATGAACCCCGAGTCGCCGGCGGCCACCCTGGCGCTGACCGCGCCCGCCCTGTCTCCGACGCATCCGCTCCGGGACCAACTCCACTACGCGGAAGCCGAATACCGGCGTCAGGACTATGTCGCCATCGCTTCCCGAATCACCTCCGAGCCGGGCCGGTTCAACGAGAACATGAGGCATCTGCTGTACCGGGTGCTGGGCCTCGGCCGACCGGCCTTCCCGGCACCCACCCATCAACTTCCTCCACCGGCGCCCCTGGACGCCTGGATACGAAGGGAGACTCCGGCATGACCGCCATCGACCGGGCCGGCACTCCGGCGGCCGAGGACGGACATCGTCATGTGAGTGTCGAGCGGGCCCCGGACAGCGTCCACGGGCTCCCGGCACCCGGCCTGCTCGCCGTCGCCCGCTCGGACCGGTTCACCGTGATGGCCTGGGGCGACGACGGGTGGCTTCCGGCGAGGCGCTGCTGCGCGCCCCTGCCCCGGCCCGTCGACGAGCATTTACTCGTCAGCGCCGACACCTGCCGGGACGAACGCCGGCTGGCCTGCGCCGATGTCCTGCACAGTCGCCGTCCCCGGTCCCTGCCCCAGGCGGACCGCTGGCTGGAGACGGCGCTGGAGCGCCATCCGGGGTGCGGGCTCGCCGCGCTTCCGCTCATCGGGGGAGGATGGGCGGCGGCCGGGAACAGCGGGATCACCCACGTCCTGCCGGCGGGGCCCGGCGGTGAACTCGGTCCCCGGGACAGCGCGCTGGTCGCGTCCTGCCTCCACGGATGGCGGGCGGCAGGGCGCTCCCTGTCGGAACTGAAGTCGGTCAGCCCGCTGTCGTCCTGTCCAGCAGCCCTCTCACCCGGCTCGCGTCCGCCGGGCTGTAGGAGGTGAACAGGGCGAGGGAACGCCCCAGATAGCCACGCGCGGCAACGGCGTCCCGCTGGCGGAGCGCGCTGTCACCCAGCATCTCCAGGGTGCGCGCCTGCCAGTGGGACGCTCCCGCCGCCTCGAACACGGCCAGCGCCGCGCCCAGTTCCGCCCGCGCTCCGTCGAAGTCCCCTGCCACCGCGCGGGTGTGCCCGAGAAACGCCGAGGCGCGGGCCGCCTCGTACGGTTCGGTTAGGGCGGTCAACTCCTCGCGGGCCTCGGTGAAACAGTCCAGGGCGTGTGGCAGATCCCCGGTGGCCGCGGCGATTTCGCCCAGCACGATCCGGGCGAGCGCCGCTCCGCGCAGGTAACCGACGTCCTTCCAGACGGTGATGGCCCGCGTCAGGTGCGGCGCGGCGGCCGTCAGTCGCCCGGCGTCACGGTGACAGGCACCGAGCCCCAGCAACGCCTGCCCCTCGTCCCGGGCATCTCCCGCTTCCCGCGCCGCGCGGAGCGAGGCGGTGTACCAGTCGATGGCGTCGTCCAATCGCCGGGCACCGCTCAGTCCGATGGCCCCGGAGTTGAGCATTCGGCGTTCGGCCGGCCCGTTCCCGGCCTCCCGTGCGGCGGCCAGGCCGAGTCCGTGCGCCTCGATCCAGAGGTCGTAGTGGCGCAGCCGCAGGAAGAGCGGCCACAGGGCGTCCACTTGCTGCCACACCGTGTCGTGCCACCCCTCGGCCGACGCCGCGCGGGCCACCGCCAGCAGATCCGATCGCCGGCTCTCCATCCACGCCAGCGCGTCGGTCTCGTCGGCGAAGGAGCGCGGCTCCGCGGGCGGATGGGCGTAGGCGCGCGGCATCGTCGCCTGGGCGGGGGTGAGCATCCTCTGCGCCGCGCTCGTCGTAGCCAGGCACCAGTCGGCCGTCCGCCGCAGCGTTTCCGTCCGGCTCGCCCCGGAGTCCTCCTCCGCCGCGCGTTCGGCGGCGTGAATGCGGACAAGATCGTGGAAACGATGACTGTCCGGGCCGATGTCCTCGATCAGATTCGCCTCGATCAGCGCGTCGAGCAGTCTCTCCGCCTCCTGAACGGGAACGGCACAGGCCGCGGCCACCAAGCGGGCCTCGAACGTCCGCACGGGAAGCGGCCCGAGCCGCCGGTAGAGCCGGGCGACGTCGGGAGGCAGTGCGGCGTACGACTCGTCCAGCGCGCTGCGGACCACGGTCTCCCCTTCCACGGCCAACTCGGTCAGCCGCCGCTGCTCCTGCGCGAGCGCGTCGGCCAGGGCCCTGACGGGCTGCCTCGGCCGGGACGCCAGCCGCGCGGAGGCGAGACACACCGCCAACGGCATCCCGGCGCACAGCGCGACGATCCGCCGGGCCGCCGCCGCCTCGTCGCGCATCCGCTCCCTGCCGACTCCCCGGGAAAGGAGCTGGACTGCGACCTCGGGCTCCAGCGGACCGAGTTGGTGGAGGACGGCGCCCTCCGTGCTCAGCCCCGTCAGCCGGTACCGGCTGGTGGCCACCACGAGACCGCGCTCGCCGCCCGGGAGCAGCGGACGCGCCTGAGCGGCGGTGAAGACGTTGTCGAGCATGATGGCGATGGCTCGCCGTTCGGTGACCGAGCGCCATAAGGCCATGCGCTCCTGCGGATCCGCCGGGATCGCCGCGGCACCGAGGGCGCGCAGGAATTGGCCGAGGATTTCGCCCGGAAGAGCGGGACCGCCGGGCGCGTGCGCGCGAAGATCCGCGTAGAGATGGCCGTCGGGGAAGTCGTCCGTCGTGCCGCGCAGCCACCGCGAGACCAATGCCGTCTTCCCGATCCCGGCGGGTCCGGTCACCACGATCAACGGGCTGAACCCGTCCGGGCTGTGGGCGCGTGACTCGGACAGTGCCGCCAACTCCTGTTCCCTGCCGGTAAAGTGCGTTGATACACGCAGTAACTGCCGTGGCACAGGAGGCGTCTCCTGTCCCGCCGCGTGCACATGAATCCCGCCCTGGATCTGCCCCGCCTGGATGCTCGGCCCGTGAATCCTGGCCGAGCCGCCGATCGTGCTGGCATGAGGATGCATCCGCCCGCCCCTCCCGCACATCACGCGGGCCATCCCGGGCCCTCGTGAAGGCTGATGGCGGGAATCCCTACCCACGTTCGAGCCGGAAAAGACACCGGATAATCCACCGGCACAAGAATTCGGCCAGATGTCCGAGACCCCTGGTGGAGCACCTGACGGTCTGTCATGCTTTTTATCTGGCGGATATGCCGGCGAGGGGAGCGCTGGTGGAGGTGCACATCCTCGGCCCCGTCGGAATGGTCTCGCGGGGGCGGCTGACGGGCCTCGGTTCCGACAAAGAGCGCCTCATCCTGGCTTCCCTGGCTCTCGTCGTGGGGCGTCCGATCGCGATCGACACGCTCATCGACCGGCTGTGGGAGGGCCAGACGCCGGAGACGGCGCGCCCGAACGTCCACACCTACATATCGCGGATCCGCAGAGCGCTGGCCAAGGCCGGAGAGGGTTCCGACGCGCCCCGCATCAGGGGCCACGCGCACACGTACACCCTGGAGGCGGCGCCGGAGTCGGTCGACTGGCACCGGTACCGGGAGACCGCGGAGCGGGCCAGAAGGCTGGTGGCCGAGGGAGACGACGACGCGGCCGGCGCGCTGCTGCGCCAGGCGGACCTTCTCTGGCAGGGGGAAGCACTCGCCGGGCTGCCCGGCTCGTGGGCGGGTCAGATGCGCCTCAGCCTTACGGAGTCGCGGCTCAGCGTCACCTCCTCCCGCATCGCGGCGGAGCTCCGCATGGGGCGCTTCTCCGAGCTGGTGGGGGAGCTGTCCGCGCTCGTCCAGCAGTATCCGAGCCATCAGACGCTGGCGGGACAGCTCATGATCGCCTACTACGGCGACCGCCGACACGCGGACGCCCTCCGCGTCTACCGGGAGGTGCGCAGGGCGCTCCGCGCGGAGGACGGGCTCGATCCGGACGAGGAATTGACGCGGATCCACCGGCATGTCCTGGACCGCGCCCCGTTGCGCGAGTTGATCCCCGGCCCGCCCAACGGCCCCCGCCCGCCACGCTCCCCCGCCCCCCGGAGCAACCTGCCCCGGCACAATCCCCTGGTGGGCCGCGAGCCGGAGATGCGCCGGCTGCGCGCCGCGGCCGAAGCGGCGGGCGACAAGGGGGCGATCGTCGCCCTGGAGGCGATCTCGGGCATGGCCGGCGTGGGGAAGACCGCGCTGGCCGTCAACGCCGCGCGGCAACTGCGCGAGAGGTTCCCCGACGGTCAGTTCCACATCGAGCTGCGCGCCCACGACCTCGCGCGGCAGCCGCTGACCACGGGCGCCGCGCTCGCCAGTCTCCTGCGCCACCTGGGAGTTCCGGCGACGTCCATTCCCCTGGACGTCGAAGAGCGGGCGGTCCTGGGGCGGAACGTTCTGTCGCGCCGCCGCGCCGTGATCATCCTGGACGACGCCGACGGACCCGAGCAGATCCGGCCGCTGCTGCCGACCGAGTCCGGCTCGCTGTTCATCATCACCAGCCGCAGGCGGCTCAGCGGACTGCCGGGCGTCAGGTCGATCGCCCTCGATGTCCTGCCCCCGGCGGACGCGATGGCGCTGTTCAGAAGCTTCGCCGCCGACGACCGGACGGAGGACGACGCTGAACTCTCCACCGTGGTACATCTCCTCGGCTATCTCCCCCTGGCCCTGGAACTCGCGGCCAACCGCTTCGGCGCCCACCCGTCGTGGTCACTGGCCACCCTCCGCGAGCGCCTCTCGCGCGGCTCCGGGCGGCTCTCCGAGATACGCGACGGCGACTCGGAGATCGCCAGGGCCTTCGAGCTCTCCTATCAAACGCTGACGGCCGACCAGCGAGCCGCCTTCCGCAGGCTGGGACTGCACGTGGGCGGCGGATTCGGACCACACGCCGCGGCGACGCTGATGGACCTGCCGCTGGAGAGGACGGAACGGCTGCTTGAGTCGCTGCTCCGGTGCCACCTCCTGCAGGAGCCCACGCCCCATCGGTACCGCTTCCACGACCTTCTGGGGGAGTACGCGCACGCCCTGGCGCTCTCCGAGGAGACGGCGGAGGAGCGCGACGCGGCACAGCGGCGGCTGATCGAGTTCTACCTGCACGCCGCGGCCCGCGCCGACCGCGTCCTCTATCCCCGGCGCCCACGCCTCACGCTCCCCGCGCCGCCCGTGAGCCTGCCCATCCCGACGCCGCGCGACGCGGAGGACGGCAGGCAGTGGCTCACCACCGAGCGCTCGAACCTCCTCGCGGTGGAGCGCGACGCCCGCCACGGCCGGGCCCCCGACCGAGCGGCACTGCTGAGTCACGTCCTGGCGGAGTTCCTGCACGCCGAATCCCACTGGGTGGACACGGAGCGGATGCACCGGCACGCCGTCGATCACTGGCAGCGGGCTGGTCTCCAACGCCCGCTGTGTCTCGGGCTCCTCGCCCTCGGCAACACTTACGCGGCCACCGGGAACTACCCCGAGGCCCGGCGTACGTGCCAACGTGCTCTGGAGATCGCCTCCACGGTGCTCGACGCCGACGCGGAGGTGGAAGCTGTGAAGCTGCTCGGAATCGTGCACTGGCATCTGGGGGAAAACCGAACGGCTCTCGCCTTCCATGAGAAAGCACTTGCTCTGCGCGCGGTCGGCGGAGTCACGCACGACCGGGTGAGGCATCTCAACAATATAGCGATTTCACTCATCGCCCTCGGCGACCACGGCCGCGCCCGGGAATTCTTCCTCCAAGTCATAGGTCTGCTGCAGGAGGAAGGAGATGAGAGGAATCTCTGCAAGGCCCTGAACAATCTCGGAGACCTCTACATCAACATGGGGCAGCCGGAATCGGCGCGTGAGGTTCTCGAGCAGTCGATCGACCTCGCTGAAGCAAGCGGAAGCCTTTCCGACCTGACCACCGCGCGGGCGAATCTCGCATCGATTCTGACCGCCGGCAGCAGCGAGGAAGTATCGTCCGCGCTACGGATGTACGAGGCATGCCTCGAAACCTTCTCACAGCTCGGCGACCGGAAGAACGAGGCCAACGCACTGATGGGCGCCGGGAAATGTCTGCATCGCATGCGGGACTTCGCCGCCGCCATGAGACGGCACTCCGACGCCCTCAAGTTGACTCGCGCCATCGGTGCCGCGCATGAGGAGGCCCAAGCTCTCCGCGGGATGGCGGAGGCGGAGACGGCCTTCGGACACCTTGATGCCGCCAGCGGGCATTTGCACGAGGCGATCACGGCGGCGGAGAGAATAGCCGCCCAGGGAGAGGCGGCACGGGCCAGGGCCGCCTTGGCCGAGGTCCGTCATCTTCAGGGTCGGAAGGCGGAAGCGCGGGCCCTGTGGATGGCGGCGCACAAGACGCTTCTCCCCCTTGACCGTGTACACGCGGCCCAGATTCACGCCCGCCTGGACGGTGGTGCGACGGCTTCCGTCGACCCCGTTTGAGTCCGATTCGATCCCGCCCAGAACGCCGCCAATGCGCCGGAAGTCCGAACGGGGGCGCGGATTTGCACCGCTCAGGTTTGTAGTATGTAATGGCCCTTCTTTCGAGCCAGCTCGCCAGAAGGGGACGCACGTGCAAGCAAGAACGCCCGCCGGTGCGACACTGTGCACAATCGCCGTTTCAGCTTTGCTGATCGGCGCCGCGCCAACGGCGAAAGCCGCAGGGGGAGTAACCACCCCGCCGCAGTCCCGCGACTTCGGCCTGTGGGTATCCGTGACGGCGGAACACATCGCCCACACCGCGGAAGCCGGGGCGTACAAGGGCCGTATATGCATCCCGATGTCCCCGGTCGCGGCCTGAGGCGTGCGTATCTGCGCGGTGGGGCCTTGAGTTCAACGGCCCCGGCGCGCACTTGCGCACGCCTAGCGGTGCGGCTATTCATGCATTCCTCACATAGGGGGGCCATAACGCCAGTGGACGCAGGCGGCGTACGGCCGGAGATGGGCGGCCTCGTCGCGCGGACGGGCACAATGGCCGCAGGAGCACGGCGGCCACACGACGCGGGAGGCACACGTGCGGGTCGGATTGTTGCGGAAGGTCGGGGTGGCCACCGCCGTGTACGGGGTCGCCGTCGTGGTGTGGCCGGGGGTATTGGGGCGGGCGTCGGGGTTGGCCGACGACGAGTCGACGCGGGTCTCGTTGCGTCCCGTGGGGTGGCGGGACGCCGCCGGAGGGGCCGCCATGGCGCTCGCGCCGGAGGGGCCCGCGCTGCGGGTCGCCGCCGGGCTGCGGATCGCGGCGGACTTCGGGGACGCGGCGCTGCTCGGGATGACGCTGCCGGACCGGGGTCGGCGACGGGCCGCCGTCGCGGTGTCCGTCGGCTGGGGGGCGCTGTCCGTGGCCGGGCTGCTGTGGCCCGAGGGGCACGACGGGGTCAGCCGTCGCAGGAGACGCGCGGGTTCGTCGCGTTGAGCAGGCCGGCCGGGTTCACCTTCCACACCCACGCGCGCAGCGTGTGGTAGGGCACCGCGTCACTGGGCGGGTCGAACTCCCGGCCGAACAGCGAGGCGGGCGTCTTCGAGGCGTACCCGACGGCGACCAGCTCCTCACCGCCGCCGGTCAGCGGGGCGTAGACGAGCACGTTCGGCTCGGCGACCGCCAAGTCGTCCTGCCCCTCCGCGATCGACTTCACATACGGGACGCCTCTCCCCGGCACGCACGCGGAGGCCGGCGCGTAGCCGGCGGTCTCCGCCTGGCCGGGATCGTGATGCGGGTACGTCGCCGCCCTTATCTCCCGCACCTGGAACGGGAGCAGGGCGTTCGGCGGCAGGAAGGACTTCCAGTCGTCGCCGTCCAGGGCGAGGGCACCGGTCGGTGGCACGGCCAGCAGGGCGATCAGGCCCAGGACGGTGAGGGCGCGTCTGCGCATGTCGGACTCCGTTTCCCCACGCCCGGTGCGCGGTAGGTCCGATCGTGGTCGCGCGCCCGGAGACCGGCCATTCCGGAGGAGCCAAGCGGGGGACGCGCTCTCACCCCTGGGCTCAGCGGCGACCGGCCGGCCGGGGCGGCGCGGGCAGCCGCGCCGCCGACGTGCCGAGGCCGGTGGGCGCGCTCAGCGGCCACTGGCGCGCGAAGCGGCGCACCAGGTCCTCCTCCCGGTACCGGCGGCAGTCGCGGTGCCAGACGAGAATGCCGGACATCCAGTTCCGCAGCTCCCGCACATAGCCGTCCAGGATCTCCCGCGCCTCCGTGTCGAGCTCGAAGTCGTCGTAGACGACCGGGAGTTCGTTGTCGGCGACATGCTGGAACTGGCGCATCCGCTCCGTCATCAGGTCATGGATGATCGCGAGGCCGGTGGGGTAGTCGCAGTCGAAGAAGGTCTGCACCACGATGATCCCGTTGTGGAACTCGCCCTCGAACTCGACCTCCTTCTGATACGAGAAGACGTCATTCATCAGGCTGGCGTAGTTGGCGGCGGCGCTCTCCAGTGAACGCATCGGCCCGCTGCGGTAGATCTCCTCGGGAATCCGCTGCCCATGCCCGATCCGGGCCAGGCTCATCGTCAGGTCGGTGCCGAACGTGTGGCGCCGCATCTCCATGTAGTCGACGGGGTCGGGCACCCGGTGGTGCGCCTGGTTCGCCAGCTCCCACAGCCAGCTCGCCGTCATCTTGTCGATGGCCTCGCGGAACGAACGCCGCGCCGGCTCGGCCAGCGGTCCGGCGGTGCGCCGCCACAGGTCGGCGAGGCCGCGCTCCAGCGCGTTCAACGGCGGGGGCACGGTGCCCGGTTCGTCGACCGGCATGAACAACGACAGCCGCTCGGTGCACACCTTGGCGGCGACCAGGTCGCGGCGGGCGCCGAAGACGACCGGGTAGTAGTCGTCGCCATAAGTGCCCCAGGCCAACCAGGCGGAGCCCAGGTCGAGTTCATCGGCAGAGCCGTCCGGGTGCAGCCCGGCCGCGCACAGCGGCAGGTCGAAGTCGAGCAGCCCGGGCTCGTCCCAAATGCCCTCGGACAGCAGCCCCGTCCGCCGCGACCAGTCGACCAGACGGACCCGGGCCCCGGGCAGGTGCGGGTTGAGCCGCGGCTCGAACGGCATATGGAAGTCCGGCAGCCGGGACGGCCCGACGCGGCGGAAGGGGATATGGGTGAAGTTCCGTACCCGGGCCGTCTCCGCGCGCCGCGTGGTGAGCCTGATGTCGGCGGCCGAGAGCCCGAATCCGGCCCCGGTCGTGCCGGGCGCCCCGATCGTCCCCGCCATCCCGAGCGGCGCGCGGGACCGGGTGGCCTCGTTCATGTACCGGCTGGAGCGCATGTGCCACTCGTGGCCGCCCGCCTGCCAGTCCTGGAGCCCCTTCACATAGGCCAGCACGCTCGCCACGGCCGCGGGGTCGAGCCCGTGCTCGGCGAAGAGCGGCGGCAGCTCGGTCAGGGTGGTGTGCTCGAACTGCTGAAGGCGCGAGGTGAGCAGGTCGTTGACGGCGTCGGCCGCCTCCTGCGTGGTGCAGTCGAGGAAGGTCTCCAGCACCAGCACGCCGTTGCTCAGCTCGCCCTCGTCCTCGACCTCCCGCTGGTACGAGAACAGGTCGTTGCGCAGGTGCACCCCGTCCGAGAAGGCGTCCCGCAGCACCAGCAGCGGCCGGGAGCCGGCGACTTGGGCCGGTACCTCGGCGCGGGCGGCGTACTCGATGAGGCCCGCCGACCAGGGCGCGCCGCCGACCTTGCGGCGCATCTCTATGTACTCGACGGGGTTGGGGACCCGGCCGATGTTGATGTTGGCCAGCTCCCACAGGGACTCGTTGAGCAGGTTCTCCGTGCTCTCGGCGAAACGGACGCGCCAGTCCGGGGACATGGCGGGCACGGTCCGCCGCCACAGGTCGGCCAGGCCCGCCTCCACCGGGTTCGTCGGCTCGGGCGTCGGCGTGGCCGGGTCCATCGGCATGAACGCGGGCAGCCGGTCCAGATATGCCTTGCCGCCGGCCCGGTCCTGGCTCCGCTTGAACGTCTCCAGGAAGTGGTCGTCGAAGAAGAACACCCACACGTACCAGTCGGTGACCAGAGAGAGGTCGGACGCGGAGGCGTCGGGGTGGGTGTAGGCGCACAGCAGGGCGTAGTCGTGGGCGTCGAGGTCGCTCCGCTCCCAGATCCCGGAGCCCTCCAGCATCCCCATCTCGTGGGCCCACCGCCGGGAGTGCTCCCGCGCCTGCTCCAGATGCGGATTCAAACGCGCGGGATAGGGGGTGTAGAACTCGGGCAATTCGAAGGGCTGTGCCATGACACGCCTTCCGTGAGTCGCGGTCCCGGTCGGCCCAGCGTTACCCGGCCGCCCGCCTCCAGACCCGGCGACGGCGGCAAACCCCCCATGCGGGTGAATCCAAGACGCCCGAGCGGACACCCGCCGCACGCACATCACGCGCCCACCCGCACGCACCCGCACGCCCACCCGCACGCCCACCCGCACGTGACGCGGATCACGCCGCGAGACGTCACCCGGGCCGCCGGCCGCTCGTCCTCCCCGCGCCACCAGGAGAAGGAGAAGACCATGCGCGTTCTCGTCGCCGGAGCCACCGGGGTCATCGGCCGCGGGCTGGTCCCGCTGCTGACCGGCGGCGGACGGCGCGTGAAGGTTTGGTCCGGCCCCTGCCGCGACTCGCCCCGGCCGCCCCGGGGATGACTACGATGACACCGCACTCGGGGGCGTAACGGGGGAACGATGAGCGACGTCATCTACGCGGAGAAGTCCTGGAATCCGCTGGCGACCAGCGTCAACTTGACCGATGGCGAACTGCGCCTGGGCGGGCGCCGGATGCCGCTGTCCGAGCTGAACCTGACGGCCATGGCCGACGCCTGCCTGCGCGGCACGTGGCTGGGCGGCGGCGGCGGCGAACGGCCGCTGTCGGCCATCCCGGCGGGCACCTCGGTGGTGCCGGTCATCCGTGCCACGGGCGCCGCCAAGCCGATACGGGTGCGGCGGGCCGCCGAGTTCGCGCGCGCCCTCGGCGACCTGGCGGTCCGGCTGAGCGGCGGCCCGGCCGCGGTGGCCGAGGCGGCCGGGCTGGCCGCGCGGGAAGGCGTCCCGCTGTGGATGGCCCGGCGCGTGGCGCAGGGACCGGCCGGCCCGGTCGTGGTCGCCGTCGACCGGCGGCTGGTGCGGGCCGACGTGTGGACGCCGGGGCTGCCCGTGGCGCGGCTGCGCGGCCCGTACGGGCTCCCGGCCGGGTTGACGGAGGTCCCGCCCGGCCTGGTCGTGACCATCGGCGAGCTGCCCGCGCACGTGACGCTCGCGCAGAACTGGCGGAAGTCCAAGCGCAGCGTCATCGTCCAGGCGGCCCAAGGTCGTTGGGAGCTGTGGCGGCATGATGCCCGAGCCGGCCGGCTGCTGCGCGACGGCCGGCCGGTGGCGCTGCTGCGCCGCCCGGCGCCCCGGTCGGCCCGGGGCCACCTGCTGCTGCCGCTGGCGGACGTCCGGCACGAGACCGGTGACCCGCTCGACGCGGTGGTCGCGCACTTCTTCGCCGTCGTCTTCGCCCTCGGCGACGCCACCGGCACGATCCGCTTCGGCACCCGCCGCCGGCTGCCCGAGCCGGAGGAGTCCGCGTCGTGGGAGGAGCCGTGGTACACCGGTCTGGGCGAGGGCGGCGACGACTCCGGCCCCGGCGGAGGCGGTGACGGCTGGTCCGGCGACGGCGGGGGTGACGGAGGCGGAGGCGGAAGCGGCGACGGGGGCGGCGGAGGTGATGGCGGCGGTGGCGGCGGAGGCGGCGGCGACTAGTCCGGCGCGGGCCGCCCCGTTCCGCGGGGCGCTCGGCCGTCGTCCCGTGCGGCGGCGGCGGTGATGTTGCGGACCATCCCGCCGAACACCCAGGCGTGGAACGGCCACACGGCCCACCAGTAGGCGTGCCCGGCCAGGCCGCGCGGCTGGAACAGCGCGCGCTGCCCGTACACCGTCCGGCCCGCCTCGTCCTGGCGCACCGTCAGCTCCAGCCACGCCAGCCCCGGCAGCCGCATCTCGGCGCGCAGCCGCAGCAGCCGCTCCCGCTCCAGCGCCTCCACCCGCCAGAAGTCCAGGTGGTCGCCGACCCGCAGCCGCCCCGGGGCCGGGCGGCCCCGCCGGAGACCGACACCGCCCAGCAGCGTGTCCAGCCAGCCCCGGGCGGCCCAGGCGAGCGGCGCGGAGTACCAGCCGTTCGCGCCGCCGATGCCCTCCATCACCCGCCACAGCGCGGCGGGTGACGTGTCGACGGCCCGCTCGCGCCGGTCGGTGTAGAGGCTGCCGCCCGCCCAGCCGGGGTCGCCCGGCTGTGGGTCCCCCGGCGCGGGCCGGGCGGGCGGCGCGGTCCCGGCGACCTGCCGCAGCGCCGCCCGTAGCGCCCCGTCCAGATCGAGGAACCCGCCGTCCGGCGGCGGCACGTACCGTTCGATGTCCCTTTCCGCGCATACCACTTCGTGCCTCAGCGACTCGACCAGCGGGCGCGCGGTCCGGCTGGGCACCGGCGTCACCAGTCCCACCCAGTGGCTGGAGAGGCTGGGGGTGAGCACCGGCACGGGCACGATCAGCCGCCGCCGCAGCCCGGCCTGCCGGGCGTAGCGCCGCATCATGTCCTGATACGTCACCACGTCGGGCCCGCCGAGGTCGAACGTCCGGCTGACGTCGTCCGGCAGCGCGGCGCAGCCGACGAGGACGCGCAGCACGTCGCGGACCGCGACCGGCTGGACCCGGGTGCGCACCCAGCTCGGCGTGGTCATCACCGGCAGCCGCTCGGTGAGCTGCCGCAGCATTTCGAACGACGCCGAGCCCGAGCCGATGATCACCGCCGCGCGCAGCGCGGCGGTCGGCACGCCCGAGCCGAGCAGGATGCGGCCGACCTCGGCGCGCGACCGCAGGTGCGGGGAGAGCTCCCGCTCGGGCACGCCCACCGGGGTGAGCCCGCCGAGGTAGACGATCCGCCGCACTCCGGCGGCGCGCGCCCGCTCGCCGAAGATCCGGGCGGCGCGGCGGTCGGTGTCCTCGAAGTCGCGTCCCGAGCCGATGGCGTGGATCAGGTAGTAGGCGACCTCGACGCCGTCGAGCGCGGCCCCGACGGAGGCCGCGTCGGTGGCGTCGCCGCGCACCGTCTCGACCCGGTCGGCCCAGGGGCGGTGTCGCAGCCGGTCCGGCGTGCGGGCCATGCAGCGCACCGCGTGCCCGGCTCCGAGCAGTTCGGGCACCAGCCGGCCGCCGAGATAGCCGGTGGCGCCGGTGACCAGGCAGCGGCGGCGCGTCATGCCGCCATGCTCGGCCGCGCGCGGGAGGCCCGCAACCGGGGACGTGCGAGCGGGGGCCCGTGCTCGCGACCCCGCGACCGGAGCCCGCCTCCCGCCCCGGCGCCGGGCCCCCGGCGCACACGCTTCCGTCGGGGTGCGGGGCCGTGACCTGACGGGGCCGACGCCGTTGGACATCTAGGTGATGCCCGGCGATGAGGAGTGATCAGATGTCCGTGCCGACGTCATGCGGCGTCTTTCCCGCGGCTTTTCCTCTCGACGTGCCGCTCGACGTGCCCCTCGACGCGATACTCGGCGCCGCCCTCGACGGCACCGCCGACCCGAGAGAGCGGATCCGCCACTTCTCCTCCCCGCTGACCCGCATGCTGCTGAGCAGCGAGGGACTGACCACGACCCTCCTGGAATCCATGGCTGGCGAACCGTTGCATCTGACCTGTCTTGCCCAGTTACGGACCCCCGCCCGCGACACGGGGAACGGCGTGCCCGCGCTGCTCCGGATCGACGGCGGCGGGGACGTTCTCGTGCGGTACTCCGCCACCACCCGGACCGGGGGGCAGGCCCTGTCCGTGAACCACGTGGTGGCCAGGCTGGGCCTCGCGCCCGGCCTCGAACCCTGCCTCACCAGCAGATCCATCCCGCTCGGCCCGGCGCTGACCGCCGCGGGCACGGGCTATCGCCGCACGCTGCTCGACGCGGGCCGCCGCCCCTGGACGGGCGACGACGGCCCCGGCCGCCCGGCGGCCTACAAGACCTATCTCGTCTGGCACAGCGACGACCCGCTGGCGCTGATCAACGAGCTCTTCAACCCGTCCGCCGTTCCGGCGGCGTGAGGCGGCACGGTTCTCATGCGGCGGCTGCGTACCCAGGTGGGCATCATCGGCGCGGGTCCGGCCGGGCTGGTGCTGGCCAACCTGCTCAGCAGGGCCGGCGTCGCCTGCCGCGTCGTCGAACGGCAGTCCCGCGAGCACGTCGAGCACCGCCCGCGCGCCGGGCTCCTCGAACACCGCGTCGTCGCGGCCCTGCGCCGCGACGGGCTGGCCGACCGGCTGCTGGCCGACGGCGTCCGGCACGGCTGGTGCGCCTTCCGCTGCCTGGGCCGGGACGTCCGCGTCGACTACGGCGCCCTCTCCGGCGGCCGGCGGCACTGGGTCTATCCGCAGCAGTTCCTGGTCAGGGACCTGATCGCGACCCTCACTGGCGGCGCCGGGCCGCCGCCGATGTTCTCCAAGACCGTCCGGGCCGTCGAGGACGTCACGACGCACCGCCCGCGCCTGGTGTGCGACGGCATCGAGATCGAGTGCGAGTATGTCGTCGGCTGCGACGGCTTCCGCGGCGCGTCCCGCGCCGCCCTCCCCGCCGTCCGCCACCGGGTCTTCCGGCGCCGCTATCCGTACGACTGGCTGACCGTCCTCGCCGAGGTGGACCGTCCCGCCGAAGGAGTCGTCTACGCCGTGCACCCCGACGGCTTCGCCGGCATAATGCCGCGCACCTCCCGCCTCAGCCGCTTCTACCTCCAGTGCGCCCCCGGCGACACGGCGGACGACTGGCCCGCGCACCGCATCCACGAGCAGTTGCGCGCCCGGCTCGCGCCCCTGCCGGACATCGCGGGCTTCCCCGACGTCCACGTCCTGCGCATGCGCAGCAGCGTCACCGAACCGCTCCGGCACGGCCGCCTGCTGTTGGCCGGGGACGCGGCGCACGTGCTCACCCCGTCCGGCGCCAAGGGCATGAACCTGGCCATCGCGGACGCCATCGCCCTCGCGGGCGCCCTGCTGCGCCGCTACCGGGACGGCGATCGCGGCGCCCTCGACGCCTACAGCGCGCGGCGGCTGCCGCAGATCTGGCGGGCCCAGGAGTTCTCCGACCGGCTGCTGCGGCTGCTGCACCTGCCGCCGGGCAAGGACGGCGACGCCGGGTTCTCGCTGCGGCTGCGGCTCGCGGCGATCGAGCGCCTGGGCCGGCCGGGCCCGCACGCCGCCGCCTTCGCCCACGACTACGTCGGCTCCGGCGCGCGGGAGCCGGAGAGCCCGGACGCACCGCATGCCGCGGAAGGGCCGACGGAGGGAAGCGCGTGGCCATGACCGCGGTGCTGACCGAGAACGTCCGGGCGCTGTACGGCTTCTCCCGGGGCACGCAGGCCACGCTCAGCGTCGCCCAGCCGCTGCTCGGCGTCTTCCTGGCCGACGGCAGCCCGCCGCCCACCCGGCTCGGGCTGGTCCTGACGGCCTCCCTGGCCGGGTACTTCGCGGTGTTCGCGGCCAACGACCTCATCGACGCGCACCTGGACCGGCAGCGCTTCGCGTATGTCCGCGCGTACCAGGGTTTCGACATCGACAGCGCGGGGGGCCGCCACCCGCTGGCCCAGGGCCGGCTGAGCCCGGTCATGGGCATGGCGTGGGTGGCCACGCTCGGTGCCGTCTCGCTGACCCTGTCCGCGATGCTGAGCTGGGTGTGCGCCGCGCTGCTGATCACCGCGGCCCTGCTGGAGGCGGCGTACTGCGCGCTGGCCCGGGTGACGCCGCTCAAGTTCCTGCTGACCGGGGTGATGGTGGCGCTCGGCGGCTGCGTCGGCTGGTTCGCGGTCTCCTCCGAGGTGGACCGCCCGCTGCTGTGGCTGTTCTGCGCCTGGCTGGCGGCCTGGGAGATCGGCGGCCGGAACATCGTCAACGACTGGGCCGACGTGGAGGAGGACGTCCATCTCGGCGTCCGCACCATCCCCGTCGTCTACGGATACCGGGTCAGCGGCCTGCTGACGTTCGCGTTCCTGGCCGTGGCGGTGGTCTCCGGCACCGGCATGGCGGTCGCGTCCTGGCCGTCCTGCGGCGTGCCCGGCGTCGCGGGCACGCTTCTGGCCGGCCTGTACGCCCTGCTCGCCCCCGGCCTGCGTCTGCTGCGCGACCCCTATCCCGAGAACGCGATGGCCGTCTTCAACCGCGCGAGCCTCTACCCCCCGGCGATGCTGCTGATCATCGTCGCCTGCCTGGCCGCCCGTCAGGTGCCCGGGTTCTGACACCCGCCGCTCAGGGCCCCAGCAGCGCCACCACGAGCGCGATCACGGGCCCGGCCAGGATCGTGGAGAGCAGGATCGACTCGCGGGCCAGCCGGACATCGGTGGCGTAGTGGGAGGCGTAGGTGAAGAGGTTCTGCGCGGCGGGCAGGGCGGAGGTGACCACCACGTTCAGCTGCTCGGCCGGGTCCAGGCGGAACAGCCAGGCGGCCGTCACCCACGCGATCGCCGGATGGGCCAGGGACTTCAGCGCCACCGAGAGCAGCACCGGGCCGCGCTCCGCTCCCCGGGCCGGGAACGCGCTGCCGCGCAGCGAGATACCGAAGGCGAGGAGGATGGCGGGCACGGCCATGTCACCGACCAGCGTGGCCGGTCCGAGAACGGCGCTGGGCAGGGTGGTGCCCGAGGCGGCGACCGCGATGCCGCTGAGGGAGCCGATGACGATCGGGTTGCGGAACGGGGTGGTCAGCCGCTGGACGACGGTCCGCCGCTCGCCGCCGCCGTCCCGCGCGGTGGACATGTCCAGGACGGTGAGGGCCGTCGGGGTGATCGCGAGCTGCTGCAGAAGCAGGATCGGCGCGACCAGCGAGGCGTCGCCCAGCACGTAGAGGGCGATGGGGATGCCCAGGTTGCCCGCGTTCACGTAGGCGGAACACAGCGCCCCGATCGTCACCCGGGCGGCGCCCCAGCGGCGGGCGGCGCCGACCGCGACGAAGATCGACGCGGTGGCGACCGTGCTCAGGGCCGTGGCCAGCAGCGACGGCGAGAAGAGCACGCCGAGGTCGGCGTCGGCGAGGATGACGAAGAGCAGGGCCGGGTTCGCCACGTGGAACGCGAGCCGGGTCAGGACGTCCCGTCCGCTGTCGCCCAGCAGGTCGTGCAGGCCGAGGAGGTATCCGATGGCGATGACGGTGGCGATGATCGTGAAGCCGGTGATCACCCCGCCCATGCCGCCACCCTTCGCATATTCGAACTCTCGGCCGCATTCCGCGTCTGGTCAATGGGCTCTCCGGTAGCGAGGCATGCCGGAGCAGCGCGCCGGGCACCCGCGGCATGGGCGATAACGTCCCCTCACGTGACGTTCTCCCGCATGCGTCTCGCCCACCTCGGGGACCGGCCACCCGCACAAGGTCAGGTTCGCGCTGTGGTCCGCCGAGGAGTTCGGCCCGCTGGGCGCCGAGCACTCCATGGACAACCTGCCGGCGGCCGGACCCGACGCCGTCGCGCCCTACCTCCACTTCGGCATGATCGCCTCCCCCACCTACGGCCTGTTCGTCCACGAGGGCACCGCGTCGGTCGAGCGGGACGTCACGGCGTTCCTGACCGACCGTGGCCTGTCCCCGGGCCGTAAGCCCTGGACGGCCGCCGCGACTACGGCCCGTTCGTCGCGGCGGGCATCCCGGCCGGCGGCGTCTTCACCGGCGCCGAGGGCGTCAAGTCCGAGGCGGAGGCCGCCGCGTGGGGCGCGTGGGGCGGCGCCGGAGGCCGCCGCATGGGGCGGCGCCGGAGGCGGCGCCGGGGCGTGCCGTACGACGCCCGCTACCACGCCGCCCGCGACGGCCTCGGCAACGTCGACGTCAACGCCACGGCTCTCGACATCGGCGTCGACGTCATCGCGTACACCCTCGGCCGCTATGCCCGCAGCCTGCCCGAGCCCGACTCCCCGGCCCCCGCCCGGCGGTGACGATGGTCCGACTCGTCACCACGGCGGGAGGCTGCGACGGAAGCGTCCCGCCCGGTAGGCTCTCCGTGTGATCTTCAAGCGCATCGGAAACGGACGACCTTACCCTGACCACGGCCGGGAACACACCCGGCAGTGGGCAGACGTGGCGCCGCGCCCGGTCCGCCTCGACCAGTTGGTCACCACCAAGCAGCAGCTCGATCTGGAGACGCTGCTGGCCGAGGACTCCACGTTCTACGGGGATCTCTTCGCCCATGTCGTGAAGTGGCGGAGCGATCTGTATCTGGAGGACGGACTGCACCGGGCGGTCCGCGCGGCCCTGCAGCAGCGTCAGGTGCTGCACGCCCGGGTGCTGGAGCTGGACTGAGCCGTCGCCCCGCCGCCCGCCGATTGCCCCGTTCGGGTCGGTCCGGCATCTGAGCTGATCATTTATTAGGCCCCCGTCGATCCCCTGACTACGCTGCGGCCATGAGCATGCTGACGCCCCCTGGCATGGGCGGCAAGAAGTTCCGCGTCACGGGCGACCGGTATCCCAGGATGCGCCCGCGCCGACGCCGCGGACGCCTCGTGCTGGCCGTCCTCGCCTCCGTCACCGTGCTCGCGCTGCTCGGCTACGGGACCCTTCAGCTCATCGATGTCTTCTCGGCGGACGACGGCGGCGGCAGCGCGCCCCGGGCGCGATCCGGCGTCGGCGACGAGGACTGCGCGCCCCCCGCCCGCGACGGGCGCCCGGCCGACACCACGGAGCTGCCCGACCCCGCCGCCATCACCGTCAACGTCTACAACGCCACCCGGCGCAGCGGCCTCGCCCAGGAGACCGCCGACGCGCTCGCCGAGCGCGGCTTCGCCATCGGCGAGGTCGGCAACGCCCCCGAGGATCTCGACGGCCAGGTCGACTCCCCCGGGCTGCTCCTCGGCACCGCCGCCGCGGCGGAGTCCGGCGCGCTGTCCGTCCTCGCCGCCCAGCTCGACGGCGCCGAGACCGGCGAGCCGAGGTCCGGCCAGGACGCCGGCGCGGACTCGGTCCTCGACTTCGTCATCGGCGAGTCCTTCACCGAGCTGACCGCGGCCGACGAGGCCGAGCGCCGCCTCGCGGAGCTGACCGCCCCTCAGTCCGCCTCCCCGACGACACCGTCCTGCTGACCCGGGCCTCCGGCTCAGCTCAGCTCAGCTCAGTCGACCGTCCCGTACATCCGGTCGCCCGCGTCCCCGAGACCGGGGACGATGAAGCCCTTGTCGTTCAGCCCCTCGTCCAGCGCGCCGGTCACCACCGTCACCGGCGCCCCGGCCAGCTCGCGCTCCAGGCGCTCGACGCCCTCGGGCGCCACGAGCAGACAGATCGCGGTGATGTCGTCGGCGCCGCGCCGCAGCAGCTCCCGCACCGCCGCCACCAACGTGCCGCCGGTCGCCAGCATCGGGTCCAGCACATAGACCTGCCGCCCCGACAGGTCCTCCGGCACCCGGTTCGCATAGGTCGACGCCTCCAGCGTCCGCTCGTCGCGGATCATCCCGAAGAACCCGACCTCCGCCGTCGGCAGCAACCGGACCATGCCGTCGAGCATGCCGAGACCTGCCCGTATGATCGGCACGACCAGCGGACGGGGATGGGAAAGTCGCACACCCGTGGTCGCCGCCACCGGAGTTGTGATATCGACCAGCTCGGTGCGGACATCACGGGTCGCTTCGTAAGCGAGCAGGGTGACGAGCTCATCCGCCAGCCGCCGGAACGTCGGTGAATCGGTACGCGCGTCGCGCAGCGTGGTCAGCTTGTGCGCCACCAACGGGTGGTCGACGACATGGGTCCGCATGCGTCCGACAGTACCGAACACCACCGACATCGCAGGACTGACCGGCTCGTTTCCCGTCCGAGACCCCTGGTGGACAAACGGCGGCGGGGACGTGGAGAGTGGTGCATGGAGGGAGGAGAGGGGATATACCGCGACTCGGGAAGCCGCAGGCCCGCGACCCGGTCGCCCGGCGTGTCCGCGTCCGGCCACACCGCGCCCGTACCGCCCGCCCGCACGGGGAATGACGTGTGGGGACATTCCGTTGGTGAACTGCCGAGTTACCCGACAGCGCACCCCTTATCTGCCACGATGCAGGTGGCACAGCCGAACCGAGTGGGGAGAGTCACGGTGTACTTCACCGCACTGCTCGCGCGGACCGATGATGGTTGGGAAGCGAGTGATACAGAGCTCGATGACGTGGAGAGCCTGGACGAGCTGGCCGAGTTGGCCCGCGAGGCGGCTCCCGATGACGAGACCGTTCTCGTCTGCATCGAGCAGGAAGGCGCCTGGTTCGGCCTCGTCCGCGTGGACGGCGAGGACGACCCGCGGGTCTTCGTCTCCGACGCCGCACGCGCGCTGCGCAGCGCGTATGGCGAGATTCTGCTGACCGACGAGTTGCTGGGCCGGGAGCCGGAGGACCCCGACGCCCTGGAACAGATGGTCGATCTGGACGGCACGGAGGACGGCGTCGAGGAAGAGATCGAGGACGATGACGAGGAGAGCGCCGCCCCGAGCGGCTCGGACGCGGTGCCGCGCGGCCCGCTGGGGGACGCCGATCTGCTGGCCGACCTCGGCATCGACGCGGGCACCGTGCTGAAGCTCGCCCCGGACGACGCCCTCAGCGAGATCGCCGACGCGCTCGGCTGCGCCGAGGTGCTGGAGGCGGTCCGGTGACGGCGCCGACGACGTGAAGGCCCCGACGACGTGACGGTGTGAAGGCGTGACGGCATGACCCCCGGGCACGGCGATCCGCTGCGCGACCCGTGGCGGCCGGCGATGCGCCGGGCGCTCGCGGAGGCCGCCGCGGCCGTGGCCACGGGGGACGTGCCGGTCGGAGCCGTCCTCCTCGGCCCCAGCGGCCCGGACGGCCCGGTGCTCGGCCTTGGGCGCAACGAGCGCGAGGCCACCGGGGATCCGACCGCCCACGCGGAGGTCCTCGCGCTGCGCGCCGCCGCCGGTCGGCTCGGCGACTGGCGGCTCACCGGCTGCACCCTGGTGGTCACGCTGGAGCCCTGCACGATGTGCGCGGGGGCGAGCGTGCTCGCCCGGGTCGACCGCGTCGTGTACGGCGCGGTCGACGAGAAGGCGGGTGCGGCCGGGTCGCTGTGGGACGTGCTGCGGGACCGTCGGCTCAATCACCGCCCGGAGGTGATCGGCTCGGTGCTCGCCGACGATTGCGGCCGGATGCTGACGGACTTCTTCCGCGATCGCTGACCCTCTCCGGTTCCCCAGCACGCCGCCGTGTGGGATAGGCTTTCTCTCGGTAGCGTGTCCGAGCGGCCGAAGGAGCTCGCCTCGAAAGCGAGTGTGGGGGCAACTCCACCGAGGGTTCAAATCCCTCCGCTACCGCCGCGAATACCGCGAACGGTGAAGGGCCCGGTCCACTGGATCGGGCCCTTTCCGCGTTCTCCGCGATTCCCCGGCTGGCAACACGTAGTTATCGGATGCTTGCGCTGCGTGGGAATGTCTGGTGATGCTAATGACTGCTTCTCCCAGTGAAGGGGTGGTCGGCAGGTGGCGGCGACGCAGACCAGGGGTGCCAAGGCCCGGGCCCTTACCCAGGCGCTGTTTGAGCGGCTGGCGCACTGCGAGCCGGGGACCGCCGAGCACGCGCGGGTGCGCGGAGCGCTGATCGAGGCGAACCTGCCGCTGGTCCGCTACATCGCCCTGCGGTTCCGGGGCCGCGACGAGCCGCTGGAGGACATCGTCCAGGTCGGGACCGTCGGTCTGATCCAGGCCATCGACCGCTTCGATCGCGAGCGCGGTGTCCAGTTCCCGACCTTCGCGATGCCCACGATCACCGGGGAGATCCGCCGATACTTCAGGGACGGGGTGCGCGGCGTGCACGTTCCCCGGCGGACGCACGAGCTGTGGGCCCGGGTCCGGGCCACGACCGACGAGCTGACGGCCGCCCTCGGCCGCACGCCGACCGCCGCGGAGATCGCCGGCCGGCTGAGCGTGCCCGAGGAGGAGGTGCGCGCGAGCGCGGAGGCGACGCGGGCGTACCGGGTCTCCTCGCTGGACGCCGCCGACGAGCGGGAGGATGGCGGCCCCGGACTGATCGACCGGCTCGGGTACGAGGATCCCGGGCTGGCCGGCGTCGAGCACCGGGCGCTGGTGCGGCATCTGCTGGTCCAACTCCCCGAGCGGGAACAGCGGATCCTGCTGATGCGCTACTACCGGAACCTGACGCAGTCGCAAATCAGCGCGGAATTGGGCGTTTCGCAGATGCACGTGTCCCGATTGCTCGCCCGCAGTGTCACCCGGCTGCGCGCCGCAAATCTGATCGAGACGTAAGTCACACGTGGTCCCAACTCCGGGAACTCCCCTATCGGCTATAACGTTTTATCGACATGAAGCTACGTCGCGTTGATGACATGTGACATTCTGTGGGAACCGCGTTTGCCGTGGCGGCAGGACCGGTATCCACGAGGTGGCGCCTTCTCCTCGTGGAAGTCACATGCGGAAGCGCGCCGCCGCGACCCGTCCACGACCTCAAGGGGGTGGCATGTCCGTAGAACTGGGCAGCTCCAAGGTGCTCGACACGACCGGCACGCCGCACGTACCCGCGCAGCACGCACCCTCCTCGTTGCCGCACGAAGCTCCCGCGGACACCGACCACCTCGACACCCGCACGCTCTCGCGCTCCCTCTTCCAGCGGCTGGCCACGCTGGAGGCGGACAGCCCCGAGCGGGGCTATGTGCGGGACACCCTGATCGAGCTCAACCTCCCGCTCGTCCGTTACGCGGCGGCCCGTTTCCGCAGCAGGAACGAGCCGATGGAGGACATCGTCCAAGTCGGCACCATCGGTCTGATCAAGGCCATCGATCGCTTCGACTGCGAACGCGGCGTGGAGTTCCCGACGTTCGCGATGCCGACGGTCGTCGGTGAGATCAAGCGCTTCTTCCGCGACACCTCGTGGTCCGTGCGGGTGCCGCGCCGCCTGCAGGAGCTGCGGCTCGCCCTCACCAAGGCGAGCGATGAGCTGTCCCAGCGGCTCGACCGTTCCCCCACCGTTCCCGAGCTGGCCGTGTGCCTCGGCGTCTCGGAGGACGAGGTCGTGGACGGCCTGGCCGTGGGCAACGCCTACACCGCCAGCTCCCTGGACTCCCCCTCGCCCGAGGAGGACGGCGGCGAAGGCTCGCTGGCCGACCGTCTCGGCTATGAGGACACCGCCCTGGAGGGCGTCGAGTACCGCGAGTCGCTCAAGCCGCTGCTCGCCCGACTGCCCGCCCGCGAGCGACGGATCATCATGCTCCGCTTCTTCGCGAACATGACGCAGTCGCAGATCGGCGAGGAGGTCGGCATCTCGCAGATGCATGTCTCCCGGCTGCTGACCCGCACGCTCGCGCAGCTGCGCGACGGGCTGACCGCCGAGGAGTGATCGGGCCCGGACCGGCGGACGCATCGCCGGTCCGGGAAACGTGCGTGCTCCCGTGGCGTCAGGCGAGAGCCAGCCACGCCACGGCGACGACGACGAGGAGCGCCAGCACCACACCGGCGATCACGCCGACGCGCGGCCCGGTCGAGGTCGCGGCCGGAGTCGCGGGTGCCGAACGCCGGGTCTGGGCATCGTCGTTGACGAACGCCTTGAACATCTGGGTGCTGCCCGCCGGGTCGAAGTCCTGCGGACCCTGCTGCGGTGCCTGGGGATTGTGGGCCATGCCTGCCGACACTAGCGAATCCGCCGCTGTCTCTAAAGGCTGGACCGCAGCACCGGAAGTCCGCCCGGGGTCCTGATCTCCAGCGACAGGAGATCCGCGCGCGGCAGCGGCGTGCTCACGGCCAGCCGTGCCGTGTCCCGGGGAAGCGCGTGCCAGCGGGCGAGCTCCTCCATGGTGCCGTCCCGGCCTATCGCGACCAGCACATAGTCGCCTGCCCGGTCGCCGCCGTAGGTACATTCCATCGCCACCCGCGTCCCGCCACCGGTCGCCACCGGGCCGATCTCGACGATGGCGCTCACCGGCCAGTCCCCGAGCGGCGTCATCGCGATCCCCGGGCGCTCGCCGGTGCCGGAGCCGTCCTGGGAGCCGGAGTTCCCCAAGGCACTCGTGAGGGTGAACACCAGGGCCAGGCACGCCGCCAGCGCGACCGCCGCGGCTGACAGCACGGTCAGCACGCGCCGCCGCCGGCGCTCCCGGGCGACCCGCGCCAGCAGCGCGGGCAGCAGCGCGGCGGGCGGCGGCTCCGCGTTCCGCGTCAACTTCCCGTCCCCCGGCGCCGCCTGGCCGAGCAGGCCGGGCAGCCCGGCCAGCTCCCCCACCGCCCGCGCGCAGGTCTCGCAGCCGCGCAGGTGCTCCTCGAACGCGGCCCGCTCCTGCGGGGAGAGCGCGCCGAGCACGTACGGCCCGTCATACATCGCGAACGGATCCGCGCTCATCGCGTCACGCCCTTCTCCTCCAGCACCAGGCGCAGCGCGCGCAGGGCGTAGTGCGTCCGCGACTTGACCGTGCCCTCCGCGACGCCGAGGCGGGCGGCGGCCTCAGCCACCGACAGCCCGTGGAAGTAGCACAGCACCAGCACCTCGCGGTGGCGCTCGGTCAGTTCGGCGAGTGCGTCGGCGACCAGCCAGCCCTGCACGGCGCGTTCGGTGTCGTCCGGCACGGCCAGCTCCGGGGGCGCGTCGGTGCTGATCTCGGCGCGGGACGCGGCCGAGCGCCAGCCGTCGATGACGATGCGCCGGGCGACGGTGAACAGCCAGGTGCGCGCCGAGCGCGTCGTCTGGTCGAGCACGCCCGGGTGCCGCCAGGCGCGCAGCAGGGTCTCCTGCGCGACGTCCTCGGCCCGTTCCCGGTCACCGCCGGTGAGCTGGAGGGCGAACGACCACAGGGCCGCCGCGTGTTGGTCGTGCAGGGCCCGCATCAGCTGCTCCTCCGGGAGCTCTTCCCGCGCCCGGCCGCCGCCTGTGCCGCTGCCGCCGCCCGTGCCGTTGAGGCCGCCGCCCGTGCCGTTGAGGCCGCCGCCGTTCAGGCCGCTCATGGCCGCCGGCCCACGCCGCCGCCCGCCAGGAGGCGCGGCGCGTTCGGCGCCCTGCGGGCGAGCAGGGCGGCGCCGAAGACGGCGCACGCCGCCTCGGTGACCACGCCCCACACCTCCTCGTCCGTGCGGAACTGCTCCGCCACGCCGAAGAAGCCGACCGTCAGCGACAGGACGTAGGCGCCGAGCGTCGCCAGGCCGAAGGCGACGGCCGCCAGCTCCGGCAGCCAGTGCCCGCGCCAGGCCAGCACGGCGAGGGCGAGGACCGGCCCGGCGACCACGTTGACCAGGAAGAGCGGGCCGACCACGTCGTCGTCGCGGGCCCAGTCCTGCCACACCACCAGGTGCACCCAGGCCGAACCGACGAGGCCGAGCGCCGTCAGTACCCGCAGTGCCCAGCCGACCGCCATGGCTCGCTCCCTCGTTGTCGCGCCGCGCCCTCACCCACCCACACGTACCGGACCCGTGCGGGGTTCAACCATGCCGCACCCCGCGCGGCGTCCGTTCCGCCCCCGCGGTGAACCCGGGGGTGACCGGCTCCGTGTGCTCGGGTATGACAACGACCCCACAGCACCGGCAGGCCCTGTGCCGCCGCACCGTTCTCGCCGCCACGGCCGCCTCCGCCGGGACCCTCGCCCTCACCGCGTGCGGCGACGACGGCGGCTCGGAGGGCGAGACCGCCCCCGGCTCCGGACCGATCGCCGCTCTCGTCGACGTGCCGGTCGGCGAGGCCGTCGCCGTGACGACCCCGAACGGCGCGGAAGCGCTGCTCTTCCGGAGCGACGAGACGACGGTCGCCGCGTTCAGCGCGATCTGCACGCACGCGGGCTGCGGCGTGCAGCCGGACGGTGACCGCCTGCACTGTCCGTGCCACGACTCGGTCTTCGACGCCGCCACCGGGGAGCGTCTCGAAGGTCCGGCCGACGCGCCGCTGCCGCCCATCCGCGTGCGGATCGAGGATGACCAGGTGATCGTGGAGTAATCGCGGAATAACGAGGGCCGGTGCGGGGTTCGGCCCCCCATGACCACACTCGCGAAGAACCTCGCCGGAGACCTAGGCCGCGTCGGCGTCTGGAGCAGCGCGCTCCGCTCGGAGGACCCGGCGCGGCGGACCGAGATCGCGGACGCCGCCCGGGAGTTGGACGAGCTGGGCTACGGCACGATCTGGCTGGGCAGCGGCCCCGGCGTGCGGCAGGCCGTTCCGGTGCTGGAGGCCACCTCCCGGATCACGGTCGCCACCGGCATCCTGAGCATCTGGGTGCACGAGGCCGCCGACGCGGCCGACCAGTTCGCGGAGGTGAACGCGGCCCACGGCGGGCGCTTCGTGCTCGGCCTCGGCGTCAGCCACGACGCCCTGACCGACCGGTATCAGCGGCCGTACTCGGCGATGCGGGACTACCTGTCGGCCCTGGACGCCGCCACGACCCCCGTCCCGGCGGACCGGCGGGTGCTGGCGGCGCTCGGCCCGAGGATGCTGGAGCTGGCCCGCGACCGGGCGGGCGGCGCGCACCCGTATCTGGTGACCGTCGAGCACACCGCCCAGGCACGCGCCACCCTCGGAAGCGCGACGGTGCTCGCGCCGGAGCTCAAGGTGGTGCTCGACCCGGACCTCGCGCGGGCGCGCGCCACCGCCCGTGCCTACCTGTCGTACTACCTCGTGCTGCCCAACTACACCAACAACCTGCTCCGGCTCGGCTTCACCGAGGACGACTTCCGGGACGGCGGCAGCGACCGGCTGCTGGCCGAGGTGTTCGCGCTGGGCGACGCGGAGGTCATCCGCGCCCGGGCCGAGGACTACCTCGCGGCGGGCGCCGACCACCTGGCGCTCCAGGTGGTCACCGACAACCCGATCGACGACATCCCCCTCCCCGCCTACCGGACGCTGGCCGACGCACTCGGCCTGACCGGCCATGATGGGTGAATGACCACCCTCCGGCTCGCCCAGCACGAGGAAGCCGACGAGCTGCTCGGCCGCAGCCCGCTGGCCGCGCTCGTCGGCATGCTCCTCGACCAGCGGATCCCGATGGAATGGGCCTTCACCGGCCCCTGGACCCTGGCCACCCGCCTGGGCCGCGACGACCTGGACGCGCACGAGATCGCGGCATACGACCCGGAGGCGTTCGCGGCGCTCTTCGCCGCCAAGCCGGCGGTGCACCGCTACCCCGGCTCGATGGCCAAGCGGGTGCGGGCCCTGTGCGGCCATCTGGTCGACCACTACGACGGCGACGCCGCCGCGGTCTGGCGCGACGCGGCGGACGGGCAGGACCTGCTGCGCCGGGTGCTGGCGCTGCCGGGATTCGGGCGGCAGAAGGCGCAGATCTTCGTGGCGCTGCTGGGCAAGCGGCTCGGCGTCACCCCGCCCGGCTGGCGGGAGGCGGCGGGCCCGTACGGTGAGGAGGGCTCCTACCGCTCGGTGGCCGACATCACCGGCCCCGAGTCGCTGGACCGAGTGCGCGCGACCAAGCAGGAGGCGAAGCGGCGCGGCTAGCGTTTTTGTGCGCCGAACCTCAAATTACCCTCTGAGATGGCCCCGGGGTCTTTCGCGACCCCCTCACCGGGGCATGGTGATGGCGTGATGCCGACCACGCGGCGCGGATTGAGCCTGGGGAGTCCGGCCATGACAGGCAACCACTTCGCCGCCATCCCCGAGATCGGGACGATGGTCCGCGACACGTCACGCGACACGATCGGCCGCGTCATGGCCCACCTGTACGGCACCCTCTGGCTCCGCCCCCCGGGCGGCGGCCAGGAATGGACGGCCCGCCCCGAGGACGTCACCCCCGTCACCGCGAGCGAATCCCTCCGCGCCCGCGTCGCAGAGGTGAACCGCCGTACCCGCGGCGCCCGTTGACCCCGAGGCCGGCTCCCTGCCGTCATCGCGCGCACCTCTGGCTGTTACCGACCGTCCTCCGCCGCGCGCGGTCCGCACCCCCACCACCCACCCAAGGGACAGCCCCCGGTGCATCCTGCCGAGAGCTGAGTCAACGCACCGAACAGACGCCGACAGCGGGGGCGTCGCGGCGACTCGCCACCGGATGCACCCCATGGACGGCGGCGTTGCCGCACTCCGTCGCTGTACGGCACGCGAAAGCCCCTGTCGATCATTCGACCGGCTTGTGCTGTGCGCTCGGCGGGATGCGCACCCGCCACCTTCTGATCCGCGGGACCGGGCAGCCCACTGGGTGAGTGGCCCTCGGACCGTCGCTCCGGGGGTCAAGAGGGTCAAGGGGGTCAACAGGTCTGCGGCCGGTGTCCGGAGAGTCCGCTTCCACGATCTCCGGCACACCTGCGCGTCGCTGCTGCACGAGCAGGCGCGGACGCCCGGATGATCATGGAAGTCCTCAGGCACAGCTCGATACGGTCACGATGGACATCTCTCCGTTCGTCCCCCTGGACGCTGAGCGCTCGGCCTTCGACCGGGTGGGGGACGCCTTGTGGGCTGGCGGCAACACGGTGGCCGGTGACGACGGATTCGGTGGTGTCCCCGGCCCGTCTGAATCACTCGCCCGGCGGTTGCCATCAATCACTGCCGTCATGGCCCACGCAAAAGCCCCCGCCATTCACTTGGCAGGGGCTTTGAGCTGCTGTGCGCTCGGCAGGATTCGAACCTGCAACCTTCTGATCCGTAGTCAGATGCTCTATCCGTTAAGCTACGAGCGCCCGGCCCCGGGGGCCGTGGTGCGGGGACAACATTACATGACCCGGCCGTCCTGGTGAAATCAGATCGCCGCAGCCCCGCTGACCTGCGGGAACAGCAAAAACCCTGGCCGGTGAGGACCAGGGCTCTCGGGCGTTCTCGATCTTGTTCTGTCGGCGGAGGCTCCGGGATTTGAACCCGGGATGGGGGGTAACCCCAAACCGCATTAGCAGTGCGGCGCCATAGACCAGACTAGGCGAAGCCTCCTCACGCAGCAGCGCGAGCGCCGCGTGCGAGCAAATGATGCCACAGCCCGAACAGCCGCAGCCAATCGGATTCCACCCTACGGGGGTGCCGTCGTCGCGTCGAGTTGCGCAACGGAACGGGCCGAGGAGCGTTAGCAGTGGGAGCGGAGGCATCACGTGGCTTCCCTCGCCCCACCGCCCACTCGCATAGGGAGCACCCGCATGCCGTACAAGAGCCTCGCCGCCGTTCTCGCCCTCGCCGCGTCGGCCGCCCTGCCGACCGCCGCCGCCGCCGATGATCCGGGCGCCGACACCCACCGTCTGGAGATCACCGTCACCGGCACCGGGGAGACGGACGGCACCTTCGAGCTGACCTGTCTGCCCGCCGGGGGCGACCACCCGCAGGCGGCGGAGGCGTGTGCCGCGATCGACCGGGCAGCCGCGCCGTTCGAGCCGGTCGCCGCGGACACGTTGTGCACCTACGTGTACGGCGGCCCGGCCACCGCCACGATCGAGGGTGTGTGGCAAGGGGAGCCGGTCCAGGCGGAGTTCAGCCGATCGGACGGCTGCGAGATCGCTCGCTGGAACGAGCTCGTGCCCGCGCTGCCCGCGTTGAGCTGAGCGCGCCTGAGCTGCTTCTTTCGAACGCACCGCCGCGCCCGGCGCCGCTGCCCGTAGACTCCCCTTCATGACACGCACGGGGTACGTGCACCAGGGACACGTGGGTCAAGGGAGGAACCGACGTCGTGAGCAGCAGGCCAGCGAGGGGCGCTGCTCGCCTCGCCGCCATACTCGACGCGCTGCCTGACGCGCTGTTGCTCGTCAACGGCAACGGCACCGTCGTCAACGCGAACGCCATCGCCGTGGAGACGCTGGAGGTGCCGGGCGCTCCCCTCATCGGTCGCGGCCTGCTCGACATCGTTCCCGATTTCGACCCACGCCGGATTCCCGGCTCCATGCGCCGCCCGGAGGAGGACCCCGGTGTCCGGACCAAGCCGACCCGGATGGTGGCACGCCGCACCGACGGCGTCGAACTGCCCGTCGAGGTGACCAGCGCCGGCCTCGGCGCGGGTCGCGCGCCGTACGCCTCCGCGATCGAGGCGGCGTTCGCGGACGACCACACCGGTGAGGAACTGCTGGTGCTGATCATCCGTGATCTCTCCGAGGCCCTGGACACCGAGGCCGAGCTGGTCCGGCAGCAGCGGCAGACGGAGATGATCCTGCGCGCCGCCTCCGAGGGCGTGGTCGGTGTGGACACCGCCGGCCGGATCGTGCTGGTCAACCCCGCGGCGGCGCAGGTCCTCGGACACCGCGCCAGCCAGCTCGGCGGCCAGGAGCTCCACCCGCTGGTGCAGCACTCGCGGGCGGACGGCACCCCGTTGGCGTTCGAGGAGACCCCGCTCCACGACACGCTCACCTCCGGCCGCAAGCACCGGGTGCGCGGGCAGGTGCTGTGGACGAAGGACGGCCGGGCGGTGCCGGTCGATCTGACCACCGCGCCGGTGCGGGATGGGGACCAGCTGGTCGGCGCGGTCCTCGCGTTCACCGACCGCCGCGCCTACGACGCGCTCGCCGCCCGCCACGCGCAGCTCCTGTCGGTGCTGCGCGAGAGCCTGCGCGGGCCGCTCGACCAGCTCCGCACGGAGCTGTCGGCGCTGGCCGCCGACCCCGCCGGGCAGTTGTGGCCCGAGGCGAACCAGGTGCTGCACCATCTCGCCGCCGGATACGCCCGGATGACGACGCTGGTCGACAACGTGCTCAGCTATCAGCGGCTCGACGAGGGCCGGGAGAAGCTGTCGTTCAAACGGATCTCGCTGGACACCGTCGTCTCGGCGGGCGTTGAGGGCGCCACCGAGCTGATCGGGCCGGGGCGCGCGCAGTTCGCGGTGCACGCTCCGCCGATCGAGGCGGAGGTCGACCCGGAGCGGATGGCGCAGGCGCTGGCGCATCTCATCGCGGCCGTCGCCGGGGTGGACTCCACCGGGCAGGCCGTTCCCGCCGCGCTGTCGCCGGGCGCCGACTCCACGATCGTGGTGGCGGCGGCGCAGCGCGGCGACGTGGTGCGGATCGAGGTGCGCGGGCCGTTTCCGGGCGGCGATCCGGTGCACGAGCCGATCGTGCGCGGCATCGTCCGGCAGCACGGCGGTGTGTTGCAGACGCACGAGGTGGGCGGTTCGTCCGCGTATGTGCTGGAGGTGCCGGTGCTGGCGGCCGGGGGAACGGCTCCCCGGGCCGCCCCAGCGCGCGACGCGAGCGGTGACACGACGGTGATGCCCGTTCCGGCGCAGCCCGTTCGGGGGACGACGAAGGCGCCGATGGCCATAGAACCGGTGCCCGACACCCCGACCGGGCGGCGGCGCCGGCACTCCGGCGCGGCGGCTCCCGTGCCGGACCTCGGCCCCGCACCGGGGCCGGGGCAGGATCCGAGCCAGGGGCAGGGGCAGGAGTTCGGCCCCGGACACGGTCGTCGGCGGCGGGCGCTCGGGCCGGCCGAGGAGGCGCCGGGGCCCGTGCTCGGACCGGTGCCGGCACCGGCACAACCGGCCGCGCAGCCCGCACCACCCACGCCCGAGATCGCGCCCGGGACCACGCCCGAGACCACGCCCGAGCCGACCGGGCGGCGTCGGCGGGCGACCGCGCAGGAGCCACTCGCGCTCAGCCCGGCGGCGGCGGACCAGCAGGCTCCGGCCACCCCCGCCGCTCCGACGGGCGCCGCCGCCCTCGAACCCGCCGTCCCGCAGACGGCACAGCAGCAGCCCACCGGCCCCGCCACCGGCCCCGCCACCGAGACCGACCCCGAGGAGAGCGACGAGCCGCAAGTCGTCGAACACACCGTCGTCGCGGCCAGCCCGATCCTGGACGGCACCGCCCCGCCCGTTCCCCCGCGTCGGCAGCCCCGCGCGCTGCCGATGCCCGGCAGTGAGCGGGCGAAGGCCGCCCCGCGCGTCTCCGGCGTCAGTGTGCAGACCCTCGGCCAGGGGGTCCCGATCGGCCCGCACCTGTCCCAGCCCCAGACCCAGCCGCAGCCGGGGCCGCAGCCGGGGCAGGCGCCGCGGACTGCCCCGGCGGCACCGGGCGCGCAGGCGTCCCCGCCGCCGATGCCGGTCCGGCGCCGCAAGCTGGCGACGCCGCCCGCCGACGACCCGCGCGGCGCGGCACCCGGCGGACGGCAGGATTCGCAGGGCCGCGGCCGTCAGTTCGCGATCGGCGCGCCCGCGCTCGGCGCCGCCGAGGGCCCCGAGCCGCTGGACGGGCCGAACGGCGCGATCGAGGTCACCGAGGCGCACACGAGCGGACGCGGGCTGCGGAGCCTGCCCGCCCCGGCCGACGACGAGCTGCCACCGGAGCCGCTGGACAACCCGAGGCGGCTGCTGGTCTGGCCCGAGCCCGATGTCTCCACGCAGCAGGCGCTGACCGACCGCGGCTACCGGCCGGTGATCGTGAACTCGCGGGAGGAGGTCGACGCGCAGATCGCCGCCTACCCGGCCGCGCTCTTCGTCGACCCGCTGACCGGGCCGATCACGCGCACCGCGCTCCAGTCGCTGCGGATGGCTGCGGTGGCGGCCGAGGTGCCCGTCCTGGTGACGGCCGGTCTGGGCCAGGCGAGCCGCGAGGCCGCGTACGGCGCGGACCCGGCCGTGCTCCTCAAAGCCCTGGCGCCCAGGGACAGCGAGCAGCACCCGCCACGGGTGCTCCTGGTCGAGGAGCAGCAGGCGATCGCCAACGCGCTGGCCGTCTCGCTGGAACGGCGCGGCATGCAGGCCGCGCACGCCGCCTCCGACGCCGAGGCGATGGAGGTGGCGGCGCAGATCCGGCCGAACCTGGTGGTCATGGACCTCAACCAGGTCCGGCGCCGACGGACCGGGATCATCGACTGGCTGCGGGTGAACGGGCTGCTGAACCGCACGCCGTTCGTCGTCTACACAGCCGCCGAGATGGACCCGAGCCAGCTGCCGCTGCTGGCCTCGGGGGAGACGGTGCTCTTCCTCGCGGAGCGCTCCACCAACCCCGAGGTGCAGTCCCGGATCGTCGACCTGCTGACCAAGATCGGCGCCCACTGAGCCGTCCGGCCCCGGCGGCTAGCCCAGGGTGGTGATCGTGAGTTCGCCCTTGGCGTAACGCGCGCGGATCAGCTTCTTGTCGAACTTGCCGACGCTCGTCTTGGGCACGGCCTCGATGGTGGTCCAGCGTTCGGGCAGCTGCCAGCGGGCGATCCGTTCGCCGAGGAACGCGCGCAGCTCCTCGTACGTGACGCCGCCGTCGTCGGCCGCGCCCGGGCCCAGCACCACGGCGGCCAGCGGGCGTTCGCCCCACCGCTCGTCCGGGACGGCGACCACGGCGGCCTCGGCGACGGCGGGGTGGGCCATCAGATGGTTCTCCAGCTCGACGGACGAGATCCACTCGCCGCCGGACTTGATGACGTCCTTGGCACGGTCGGTGAGCGTCAGATAGCCGTCCGGGGAGATCACGCCGACGTCGCCGGTGCGCAGCCAGCCGTCCGGGCTGAACCGGTCTTCGGGGCGCAGCGGCTCGGCGTCCGCGCCACCGTAGTACGCGGCGGCGATCCACGGCCCGCGCACCTCCAGCTCGCCAGCCGACACGCCGTCCCAGGGCAGGAACGAGCCGTCCGGTCCGGTCAGCCGGGCCTCGACCCCGGCCGGGAAACGGCCCTGGGTGACCCGGTAGGGCCACTCCTCCTCGGGGGTGAGGCCGGGCGGGGGGTTGGACGTGGTGCCCAGCGGCGAGGTCTCCGTCATGCCCCAGGCGTGGCAGAGGCGGACGCCGTGCCGTTCGTCGAACGCCTTCATCAGCGCGGGCGGGCAGGCCGAGCCGCCGATGGTGACGCGGGCCATGGACGAGATGTCGCGCGGATTGGCGGCGAGCTCGGCGAGCAGGCCCTGCCAGATGGTGGGCACGGCGGCGGCGTGGCTGGGGCGTTCGGTGGCGATCATGTCGGCGAGCGGGCCGGGCTGGAGGAAGCGGTCGGGCATCAGCAGGCCGGTGCCGGACATGAAGACGGCGTGCGGGATGCCCCAGGCGTTCACGTGGAACATCGGCACGACCGGGAGCGTGGTGTCGGCGTCGGTCAGGCCCATCGACTGCGCCGCGTTGACCTGCATCGAGTGCAGGTAGATCGAACGGTGTGTGTAAAGGACGCCCTTGGGGTCGCTGGTGGTGCCGGAGGTGTAGCAGAGGGCGGCGGCGGTCCGTTCGTCCAGCTCGGGCCAGTCGTACGAGGTCGCGCGGCCGGCTATCAGCGCCTCGTACTCGTGGACGGCGGCGCCGGTGCCGGCCGCGGCGTCCCGGAGCGCCGCGGCGTCGCCGGGGCCGACGACCACGACGTGCTCGACCCGGGGCAGGCCGGGGAGGAGGGGCGCGAGGAGCGGGAGCAGCGTGCCGTTGACGAGGATGACCCGGTCGGCGGCGTGGTTGACGATGAAGGTGAGCTGCTCGGGCGGCAGCCGGAGGTTGAGGGTGTGCAGGACCGCGCCCATGGAGGGGATCGCGAAGTACGCCTCCAGGTGCTCCGCGTTGTTCCACATGAGGGTGGCCACGCGGTCGCCGTCCCGGATGCCGAACTCGTCGGCGAGGGCGTGGGCGAGCTGCGCGGAACGCTCCCCCGCCTCGGCGAAGGTGCGGCGGTGCGGCGGGCCGTCGCCGGTCCAGGTGGTGATCCGGGATCTCGCGTGCACGGTGGAGCCGTGCCGCAGGATGCGACTGACCAGTAGGGGGGTGTCCTGCATCATGCCAAACACGGTGGCCTCCCGCTGTCGCGCGCGGCGTCGCGCGCCGGTCGTGGGTGAGCTGGGTCACCGGTGATTCTGGCGGCGCGAAGCGTCGGCGCACTACCCCTTGTGCGCCGCGAGGCTCGAAAACGGCGGCCCGGCCGCCGTCAGGCGGCCATCGCCTGGTCGGCCTGGCTGGCCTGGGTGTCGCGGGCGGCGACCTCGGCGAGGTCCACGTCCTCGCGGAGCTTGGCGAGCGCCCGCGAGACCGCGCTCTTGACCGTGCCGACCGAGACCCCGAGCACCTCGGCGGTCGACGCCTCGCTCAGGTCCTCGTAGTACCGCAGGACGACCATGGCGCGCTGCCGGGCGGGCAGCTTGCCGACCGCCCGCCACATCGTGTCGCGGATGGCCTGCTGCTCGGCCGGGTCCGGCTGCGGCAGCGGGTCGGGCTCGGGCAGCTCCTCCACGGCGAACTCGTCGACGCGGCGCTTGCGCCACAGCGAGGTCCGCGTGTTGAGCAGCGCGCGGCGGACATAACCGTCCAGGGCCCGGTGGTCCTCGATCCTCTCCCATGCCAGGTACGTCTTGGTGAGGGCGGTCTGCAACAGGTCCTCGGCGTCGCTGGGATTCGAGGTCAGCGAGCGGGCGGTGCGCAGCAGCACCGGGCCCCGTGCCTGCACGTATGAGGTGAAGGTCGGCGGCGTGCCCGTCTGGGCCGTCCTGGGCGTGGTCATGCCTTATAAATTAGGTGACATTACCGCCGGAATGGATCGGCCACAGGTCGCGATGCGGCCTCCGCCCCAGGGTGTAGACGGGACACTGTCACCACCTCCCCTAGGTGGAGGTCTCCTCGTCCTTACCCCCAGGCGTGCTCAGGGGTTCGCCTGATGATCACCTTCCGATCGCTTCCTGAGCGCCCCCTGAGCGCCCCTGATCTCGCGGTGATCGTCCGGCGATCGCCGGGTCATCGGCCACCGCGCACGACCGCGCGACCACACCCTGAGCGGTGTGGCCGCGCGGCCTGACCCTCCGGAATCCGGGCCGAGACGCACCCCAGAGCGTCACCGACCCCCTCGGCTCAGCCGGCGAGCACCAGGGCGAGCGGCTTGCGCGGCTGATCGACGAAGACAGGGGCGAGGGCACCGTCCACACCGGCGATGGCGCTCTCGCTGGACGCGCCGTCGCCGATGGCGGGCCGAAGGCCCGTCGCGACGCTCCCCGAGCTGTCCCCGGGGACTCCGCTGCCGGCACCGCCGGCAGCGCCGGCGATCGGGAAGATGCTGTGCGCCCGGGCGATGCCTGCGGCGGCGCCCGGGACCAAAGGGACCGCGGTGAGCGCGCCAAGGGCTCGCGCGGTGCGGATACTTGCCATTCATGTCCTCCGTGGGCATCTGGTGGTGGTGCTGATCGCGACGTCGCGATGCAGAGTTGCCCACGCGGTCACCGGGGAATCGCGCGGATCGGGGCGATTCGCTCGCATGAATGACGAATGCCCGATAAACCTCGCTCACCCGGCGGCGGTCAGCTCCTCGATCCTCTCCACGAAGTCGGCGGCTGGCAGCGGGAGTTCGATCTCGTCGACGAACTGGACGGCGTCCGGGACGTAGTGCACCACCGCGGCGGCGGCCTCCGTCAGGTACGCCCGGTCCCCGCGCAGCAGCGTGAGCACGCGCAGCACGAGGGCCGGGCTGCTGCCGTCGGTCGGCTGGCGGTCGCCGTCCCCCGCGCCGTCGGCCTGCCGGTACCAGAGCTCGGCCTCCCAGCGCTCGCCGAGGGTCGTGTGGTGCAGATACAGGCAGTACGCCGCGGCGGCGTCCCCGGCCCCGGCGGCGTACTGCCACCAGAAGCGGGCGCTGTCCTCGCGCCCGGCCAGCTGGAGCACGCAGCCGAGCACGCGCGCGCCGTCCGGGTACGGGATGCGCCGGGCCAGGAAGGCCGCGAGGTGCTGGAGCGCGCCCTCCTGCTCGACCACGGTCCGGCACAGGATCCGCAGCTGCCCGGCCGCCTCGGCGTCGCGGCCCGGGCGGGCGCCCGCCCCGCGCTGCTGACGCGGCACGCGGTCGGCGATCCGGGCCGCGATGCGCGCCTCGGCGGCCTCGATCTCCTGTTCGGAGTAGGTGTGAGGGCGGTGGGCAAGGACCGCTCTGGCCAGCACGTCGTCAATGGACCTGGACATCGTCGCCGCTCACCTCCCGCGCCGCGTCGTCCGGCCGCTCGCCGCCGGTACCGCCCGGCCGCTCGCCATCGGTGACGTCCCGCTCCTCGTCGTCGGTGGCGTACCGCCGATCGCCGGCCCCGCCGCCCAGCCGCTCGTCGTCGTCCAGACCGAGCACCTCCTTGAGCCGGTGCCGGGCGTACCGCGCGGTGGAGCGGACGCCGGGCACGCTGATCCCGAGGATGTCGGCGGTCTCGATCGTGCTGTAGCCGACGCAGTAGCGCAGCACGATGACATCGTGCTGCCGCTCGGGAAGCTCCCGGATCGCCTGATAGATGGACAGGCTCTCCGCCAGCTCTCCTATCGGGTCGACGGCGTCGCGCAGGGCCCTGGTCTCGAAGACCGCCGTGTCCGCCATGACCGCCCGGCGACCGCGGGCGTGCGCGGCCTCGACGGTGTGGTGCTTGAGCACGGTCCAAGCGTGCCCGGCGGGGCCGTCCAGCCGGAGGACGTCCGGCCACTCGGCGGCCAGTTGCTCGAACGCGCGGTCGACGGCCTCCTCTGCGTCGGCTCTCGTCCCCAGGAACAGCTCGGCCCAGCGCACGTACGCGGGCCGGTAGAGCTGGTGAAAGGCGCGGAAATCCGCGGGCAGCGGCTGCAGCGGGGCCACGCCGCCGCGCGGCGCGGGAAGGGGATCGGTCACCGCTGCTCCTTCCCGTGCGCGGTGTTCCCAACGAGCTGAGCGTTCACGGACCTTCGGGTCCTCTCTTCGGTCTCCATCGACTGAGGTCACAGGTCTTACGGAAAGGAGCCTATCCATTACGGAAAAGATCGCCGATCGCCATAAACGTGACACGACGCGGTCGGCCGGTCGATCCGGCGCGGCCGACCGCGGCTACTCCTGCACCGCGTACAGATGGCCGTCGTCACTCCCCACGTAGACGATGCCACCGGCGACCGCCGGCGACGAGCGGACCGAGGCGTCGGTGGAGAACGTCCAGCGGTACTCGCCGGTGGCGGCGTCCACAGCGTACAGATTGCCGTCCGCGCTACCGACATACGCGACACCGTGGACGACGGCCGGCGAGGAGATGCCCGCCGTGTCGGTGAGGGGGAACGACCAGCGGCGGGTGCCGGTCGCCGTGTCGACCGCGTACAGCCGGCTGTCGTCGCTGCCGACGTAGACCGTCTCACCGACGACGGCGGGCGAGGAGAACACCCGGGCATCGGCGGCGAACGCCCAGCGCCGCGCGCCCGTGGCCGCGTCCACCGCGTACAGACGCGCGTCCGCGCTGCCGACATACGCGACGCCGCCCACGACGGCGGGCGAGGAGAAGACGTCGCCCTCGGTGTCGAACTCCCAGCGCCGCTCGCCGGTTTCGCCGTCCACCGCGTACAGGACGCCGTCCAGGCTCCCGACGTAGACGATTCCGCCCACCACGGCCGGGGAGGAGTCCACGACATCCCCGGTGGCGAACCGCCAGCGCCGCTCGCCGTTGCGGGCGTCCACCGCGTAGAGGCCGCCGTCACCGCTGCCGACGTAGACGGTGCCGCCGTCGACCGCGGGCGAGGACAGCACGGCGTCATCCGTGCGGAACTCCCAGCGCCGTTCCCCGCTTTCCGCGTCCAGCGCGTACAACCGCCCGTCCAGACTGCCCACAAACACCACGCCGTCGGCCACGACCGGCGATGACAGCACCCGTTCCTCGGTGGCGAAGGCCCAACGCCGCTCGCCGTTCCCGGCGTTCAGCGCGTAGAGGCTGCCGTCCAGGCTCCCCACGTACACGGTCCCGTTCACCACGGCCGGGGAGGAGACCACGGCGTCCCCGGTGGCGAAGGCCCAACGCCGTTCGCCCGGCTCGGCGTTGCCCGGGCCCTCCCCCACCCCCCACCAGCCGGCGGCGAGCCCCGCGCCCGCGGCGGCGGCCACGGCCGCCGTTCCGCCCACAAGCCCCAGCACGGCCCGCCGGCGGACCGGGCGCCGCTCCCGCGTGGTGGGGTCGTCCGGGCCGAAGGAGAAGACGTTCCGCCCGCTCTCCTCGGTGCCGGACCCGTCCAGCGGAACGGGCGGCAGGGGAGCGCTCGTCCGGACGTGGAGATCCCGTGCCACGGGCGGGGGAAGCCAGTCGGTCTCGGCGAACACCCGCGCGGTGTCGAGCGCCTTGTCGGCCATACCGGTGAGCTGGTCCAACAGCGCGGGCAGGCCGGGCCGTTGGGCCGGGTCCTTGGCCAGGCAGGGACCGACCAGCGTACGCAGCATGGGCGGCAGCGCGTCCAGCACCGGATCCTCGTAGACGGCACGGTAGTTGAGGATGTGGGCCGACCCGATGCCGAACGGCCCGCTGCCCGTCGCCGCGTAGGCGAGCACGGCGCCGAGCGCGAAGACGTCGGCCGGCGTGCCGACCGGCTTGCCGGTGAGCTGCTCGGGACTGATGAACCCGGGCGTGCCGACCGTCATACCCGCCTGCGTCAGCATGCTGGCCTCGCCGGCCACGGACACACCGAAGTCGATGACGCGCGGCCCGTCCGCCGCCAGCAGCACGTTGGACGGCTTCAGATCGCGGTGCACGACACCCACGAGATGAATGGCCTCCAGCGCCTCGGCCAGCCCCGCCCCCAGTACCTGAACGGAATCCGGCGGCCAGGGCCCGTGCGCGGCCACCGCGTCCCCGAGAGATATCCCGGCCACATATGCCGTCGCCAGCCACGCCGGAATACCGTTCGGATCGGCGTCCACGACGCCCGCGGTGAAGAACCCGTTGACGCGCCGGGCCGCACTCACCTCCCGAGCGAACCGCCGCCTGAACTCGGCGTTCTCCGCCAGCTCCGGGTGCACCACCTTGACGGCCACCCACCGGCCCCCGGGCGATCGTCCCAGATAAACCCGCCCCATCCCCCCGGCGCCCAGCCGCGCGATGACCCGATAACGGCCCACGTGCGAAGGATCTCCCGGCTGCAACGCCCTGAATGCCTCCACCCCGACTCCCTTTCCCGCCCCTCGCCAATGGAAAAACCATAGGGAGCGACGCGATCAGGATCGACGCCGCCCGCGGTGCCCGGCCCCGCTCGGGTAGGGTGACTCGCACGCGCACGGAGGAGGTGAGACCGATTACCAGCAGCAGCAGTCCGGATCGGGCTCCCTCGACGCGCCGCGCGTAGGCGGCCGGGGAGCACCAGGTATCACCCGAAAGGCTCCCCTCTGATGTCCTTCTTCGACATCGTCGCCGAACTCCGCGCCGCCGGCTGCGTCTTCGCCGAGGACGAGGCCCATCTCCTCACCGCCGAAGCGCGCACCCCGTCCGAGCTCGCCGCCATGGTGGGTCGGCGTGTCTCCGGTCTCCCCCTCGAACACGTCCTGGGCTGGGCCGAGTTCCACGGCCTGCGGGTGGCCGTGGACCCCGGGGTCTTCGTCCCCCGCCGCCGCACCGAGTTCCTCACCGAGCGGGCCGCCGCCCTGGCGCCGCCACGCCCCGTGATCCTGGACCTGTGCTGCGGCTCGGGCGCGGTCGGCGCGGCACTGCTCGCGACGCTGCCCGGAGCCGAACTGCACGCGGCCGACATCGACCCGGCTGCGGTCGCGTGCGCCCGCCGCAACCTCGCCGCCACGGGCGGCCACGTCCACGAGGGCGACCTCTACGCCCCGCTTCCCCCGGCCCTGCGCGGCCGGATCGACATCCTGGTGGCCAACGTCCCGTACGTCCCGACCGCCGAGATCCCCCTCCTCCCCGCCGAGGCCCGCCACCACGAACCCCGTACAGCCCTCGACGGCGGCCCGGACGGCCTGTCCCTGCTGCGCCGGGTCACGGCGGAAGCCGACTCATGGCTCGCCCCGGGCGGCCACCTCCTGACGGAGACGAGCGGAACCCAGGCCCCCGAAGCTCTCAGGATCATCACGGAGGCCGGCCTGCTCCCCGGCCTGGCCACGTGCGAGGACCGCTGCGCCACGGTCGCGGTCGCCACGAGGCCGGTCGCGTGAGCACGACCTGTGGTTCAGCAAGAAGCACAAGGCGTTCGGCGGCAACGTGCGGTTCCTGTCCGCCCCGGACGGCACCCCGTTGTGGGTCTCCGACGTCGAGCCCGGTTCCACCCCCGATATCACCGCCGCCCGCCGCCACGCGCTACCCGCGCTGGACAAGGCAGCCGCCGAGAGAATGCCGACTTCGGCGGGCAACGGCCATATCGGTGCGGGCATCGGTATCCGGGTCCCCGTCCGCCGTCCCGAGGGCCAGTCCGAGCAGGCCCCGCACGCCGACACCCACCCAACGAACGCCCTGATCCGAAACGTCCGCGCCCTGGGCGAACGCACCGCCGCCGCACTCAGACAACGCCGGGGCACCCGGCAACATGTCACCCTCAGCCCAAGCCGAACCGGCGACATCACCCGCGCCGCCCCTCATCCTCAACAGACACGGGAAGTGATCTTCATGGAGAACACGTCACTGACTGGCCCGTTCTTCCCAGGGCTCAGCGGACGAGCCGGCTAACGCGCCACGCGGTAGCGGAGGTAGACGACTTTCGAGCTGAAGGGGCGGGTCTCGACGAGTTCGAGATCCACTCGGCACTCGCGCTGGGGAAAGAACGGGATGCCGCCGCCGACCAGCACCGGGTAGACCATGGTCCGGTACTCGTCGATCAGACCCAACGCGGCCGCCTCGGCGGCGAGGGTCGCGCCGCCGATCGCGATCTCGCCCTCCCCCGGCTCGGCCCGCAACCGCTCGATCTCCTCCGCCAGGCCGCCGGAGGCCAGGCGGGCATGGCCCCGCACCGCCGACAGCGTGGTCGAGAACACCACCTTCGGCAACGGCTTCCAGAGCGCGGTCCACTCGCGCTCGGAGTCGTCGAGCGATCGATCCTGGTCGGCGGTCTCCCAGTACAGCATCGTCTCGTACAGCCGTCGGCCCAGCAGGTGAACGCCGACCTCCCGGATCTCGTCGATCCAGAAACGAAAGACCTCCTCGTCGGGCGCCGTCCAGCCGAAGTCGCCCTCCGGCCATCGCGGCTCGCGGGATCCCCTGGGCCGAGTCAGGCGCCTCGACCCCCACGCCCCGCCACGCCTGCAGCGCGGGTGAGGTGACGAAGTCGTCGCATGGGTATGAGCGCAAGATCTCGCTGTCGCTCACACCCCACCGGTCACCGATCACGCATCCATCCTCCACCAACATCCCCGTTGGCCGGTGTCCGAAGGCTGAAACGCGCGTCGGCAGGCAGGACGACTTGACGCACCGTGGTCATCACCATCGTTACCCAACGTATCCCTGCCACGGCCGGATAACGCCCCACCAACTGGCCGCCAGTGGGGAGTTGGACATGGCCACTGACAGCCGCCCATGCCCGGCTTCGGCTTGCCCACCCGTTGACCACTGAACCTCCGCAGGCCCTGGGAGAGACCGGTTCCACCGAACAGACTGACGCCCGCTCGGGTCCGGAGGGAGTTCACGAACCTGTGGACGAGGACCGGCTCACCGGCCGGCGCACCCAAACCCTCCCGACCCGGTCCCGGCCGCCCGCCCGGCTCGAAGAACCGACACCCGGCCACCCGCCACGACGTGGGCCGGGTCCTGGTGACCGGTGAGGCATACAGCCGCCCCGCCCACCACAAGAAGGGCACCAACTCCCGTCGCTCGACGAAAGCTACGGGCTCACACGGTCTTGATGGCACCTCCGTCGATGATGTGGTCTGCGCCAGTGATGCTGCCGGCAAGAGGCGAGGCGAGATAGGTCACGAGTGCCGCTACCTCGGAGGGTTCAACGAAGCGGCCGGTGGTCATCCCCGCGGCCGCGGGGAGCCGCGCCAGGAGTTGTTCGTGCTCCAGACCCATGGCGGCGGCCAGTTCCGCCCCGTAGCCGTCGGGGCTTTCCCACATCGCGGTGCGGACGGGACCGGGGGAGACCGTGTTGACCCGGATCCCTTGAGCGCCGAACTCCTCGGAGAGGGCTTTGCCGAAGGCGGTGAGCGCCGCCTTGGCGGTGGTGTACGGCGTGGGGCCGGCGTGCGGCATCCGGGCGCCGTTGGACGAGATGTTCACGATGGCTCCGCGCTTGGGGAGCAGGCTGGGGAGCGCGGTGCGGGTCGTGCGGACAGCGGCGAGAAGGTTCAGGCCGAGCGCTTCGTTCCACTGCCGGTCGGTGAAGGCCAGGAAGCCGCTGGTCTGGCTTTCCCCGCTGTCCCCGCCGCCGACGTTGTTGACCAGCAGGTCGAGCGTGCCCAGTTGGGCCGTGGCCTGATCAATGAGCTGGGACGGGCCGTCAGGCGTGGACAGGTCCACGGCCACGGTGACTGCCCCGGTGTCCTTCAGTTCCGGGGTGACGGTCCGCGCCGCCGCCACTACGCGCATGCCTTCTTCCGTCAGGGCAGCGACGGTCGCGAGTCCGATGCCTCGGCTCGCGCCGGTCACGACTGCGGTCTTGCCGTCCAATTGCAGATCCATGAGTGAGCTCCGTCAGCAGTTGCATCAAGTGTGACGCGACTAACCTAGGAGATGCATCTCAGCTGTTGCAAGTAATGGCTGGGTGGCGACGTCTCTGTATCCTTGGCGTCGTCGCGAGGGAGGCTCATGAACAGCCGGGGACAGGGGCAGGAGCGGCCGCTGCGGGCCGATGCCGAACGCACCGTCCGGGCGATCCTGGAAGCCGCCGAGCGGGTACTGGGCTCCAACCCGGCGGCGACGATGGAACAGATCGCGGAGGCCGCGGGCGTCGCCAGGACCACCGTGCACCGCCGTTTCGTCTCACGGGAAGCACTCGTGTCCGCGCTGAGCGCGTGGGCGACCCGACAGTTCCACGAAGCCGTCCAAGCAGCCCGCCCCGATACCGCCCCGCCGGCCGTCGCCCTTCACCAGGTGACCGCCAACGTTCTCCGAGTCAAGACCGGCTGGGGGTTCGCGATGAGTGGAACGACACCAGAGGACCCCGAAGTGGCACGGGTGCACGACGATGTGCTCGCTCAGTGCGACCACCTCTTCCGGCGGGCACGGGAGGCAGGCGTGCTTGCCCCAGACAGCGATCTGGGGTGGGTACGGCGCGTCTACTACGCCCTGATCCACGAAGCTTCCCAAGAACGACCGGACAGTGACAGCGACGTGGAAGGACTCGCCGCACGCGTGGTCGACACGCTGCTGCACGGCGTTGGCCCACCCGCCGACACCGCGAAGCCGAGCCCCTGACCGCCCACCGGACGTTACAAGACAAGCTCAGGGTCGGCCGAACATGTGGGTGCCCGGGGCGGTAGCGGTGCGAGCGGTGAAGTAGTCCGTGAAGGCATGGACGAACTCCTCCTCGGTGATCCGGCCGTCGCCGTCGGCGTCCAACTCGCGGAATCCCTGGTTGAGTTCGGCCGGGTGAACCCGGGAACCGCCGAACAGCGTGCGGTACTCATCGGCGCACAGGTGGCCACCGCCATCGGTGTCCGCGGCACGGAACATCGCCCGGACCGCCACGTGCAGACCCTTGGCGAGATGGTCGGGGTCCCGGTCGACACCGGCCATCGCGGCTGCCACGAACTCCTCCCGGCCGATCCGCCCGTCACCGTCGGTGTCCATGGTCTCCTCCAAGTGCCGCCACCATATGTCGAAGGCGGCGTGGACCTCGGCCTCGCGTTCGTCCGACAGCTCCAACGGCCAGCAGACGTTGTGCGCCATGGCACGCAGATCGGCGACACCGATGAAGCCGTCTCCGGTCTGATCAAGGACCTGCCGGAAGAACGTGTCGAGGCGGACCGGGCGGGTGTCGCGCCGGCGCGTGCGGCGGGACCCGCGTGAACGCGTGGCCGCAGGCGTCGCGGCGGTCACCGGCAGGCGGAACCGCCACCGGTGCGGCAGCCGGGTCATGACGTGGCGGGCCCCGCGGTGCACGGCCCAGGACAGCAGGGCGGCGCCCCGACCGCTGCGCAGCCCGAACCGCTCCCGGAGAGCGGGTGGCAGGTCCGCGACGGTCAGCGTGGTCACCATGCGGGCGATCAGCACGCGCAGCACCGGCCAGGAGGGCCCCACGAACCACAGGCGCCCGGGACGGGGCGCCGCGCGCAGGACGCCGGACAGCATGTACCGGAACTCCGGGCTGTCCTCAAGGCGTTCGCGGATGGTGCGGTCCATGTATCCGGGAACGTCCGCGGCGGTCGCCGGCCACAGCTCGTCCGGCAGGCCGAATTCCCCGCATACGTCGCGGAACTCGGTGTAGAGCCGGTCGAGTTCGGCGGGCGTGAAGGGATCGTCGGACAGTGCGCGCAACGCAGTCAACGCCTCATAGAGCGTCACGAGCACCCAGATGCGGACCTCCGGGTCCTCGGCCGTGTACGCCCGACCGGCCGGGTCGGTGCCGCGGATGCGGCGGTGTGTGCGCTCCAGGCGGACGACCTCGCGGCGCAATGCGTCTCGGTCGTGGAAGAACAGGCGGCGTCCGCTGTCCATGGTGTGCTGGACCCGTCGCCACGGGTGCGCCCGGTACGTGGACCAATCCCCCATGCCCGCCGCGACGACAGGATGCGCGACCTGCAGTGTCAGCAGCCGCCAGGCGACCAGGGCAATGCGTCGCTCCGCGAGGGTGTGCCGAAACAGGGAGTCGGAGCGGACTGGCTGGCTGGCCGTCATAAACCCTCCAGGAGACACGAACGCGGCGCCCGGGTTGGCCGCCACACGCGCGGACCAACTCAAGCGCCCGCCCGGCCATCCAGGTGATATCCCCCAGCTCAAACCACCCGTTCGGATGATTCCGCGCGTCTCGGCGCCCTTCAGTCCTGCTCCGGGCGCCCGGAGCATTTCCTCGCCCGCACCACCATCGCCTGCACCCTGATCCACTACCGCGGACTCACCGGATGAGACCAGCTCACAAGGCCGGATTCAGGTCCAAGAGACTCGCCGCAAGTCACGCAGGCGCACGTCGACGCCGTCTACCGTCTGGCCTCCGCTTCCTTGTCCAGCGGCAGCTCGTCCCGGGCGCCTCGTCACGGGCGCCGGGACACCTGGCCGCACTCGGCATCGACCATGAAGGAGTTCGGCGGGCCCGAGGTACTTCAACCGACCGAGGTCCCGGATTCACAGCCGCGTCCCGCTCACCATGTGATCGACTGATCGGCTGATCGACGTCAGCCGAGCCGGCGTGAACTACGCGGACACGCACGTGCGGAACAGTACCTACCTCAGCCCGGTGGGACTCCCCTGCATCCCCGGCAACGAGGTGATCGGCACCACCGACGGCGGGCGGCGCTTCGTCGGGCTCACCCGGGGCGGAGGGTATGCCGAGAAGGCCCTCGTTCACCGCCGCACGGCGTGGGCCGTGCCGGAGGACATCACCGACGAGCAGGCCATCAGCCTGGCTCCCAGGGCCAGTCAGCCTGGGACCTCCTCTCCACCTCCGCCGAACTGAAGTCGCGACAGACGGTCGTGATCCCCGCCGCCGCGGGTGGAGTCGGCTCGCTCGCCGTCCAGTTGGCCCAACAGGCCGGAGCCGAGGTCATCGCGCTGGCCGGCACGGAGGAGAAGCGCCAGCTCGCCTGTGACCTCGGCGCCGATGCGGTGACGGACTCCTGATCGACCAGCCTCACCGAAGAGATCGCCGAGGCCGCCCGCGGCCCCGTACACGTCGCGCTGGAGATGACCGGCGGCCATGCGCGGCCGGCGATTCTCCACAGCCGCGAAGTCCGCGCGAGGCGCCCGGACGCAGCCGCCGGGGGCCAGCAGCCGGGGCCGGCAGCCGCCCTCCGGCATGCGGATGAGCTCGCCTGAAGACCCCGAGTCCTGGATGTCGCGGGGTCGGACGTTGTTGACGCGAGACAGTGCGAGGACTCGGTTCGAGGCGTGGGGTCATCGCCGATCGAGGTGCTGATCGAGGGTGGCGAGGATGTCGTTGACGGTGCCGAAGGTGATCATGGCGGTTGTTCCGCCCGCGGTCTCGCCGCGCAGGGGGGAGAGGGCGTTGTGCGCTTGTGTGGCGAGTGATTGGTCTTGGAGCAGGATCGCTGTGTGTGCGTTGACGGCCCAGAGTGAGTCATACAGGTGGTCGGCAGGGGGTGGGGGCAGGGTGGCGGCGGCGTGGCGGGCCGCTGGGAGGTTGCCGCGGGCGATGTCGAGGAGGGGCTGGACCCAGGGACGGTAGGGGCCCCAGTCGAGGTTGGGGTCCGTTGGCGCGGGACGTCGGTGCCGCAGGCGGAGTGAGAGGAGCGCGAGCGGGAAAATGCCGACTTCTACGCCGGACATGCCGGCGTGCGCGCCGAGTACCTTCGCGCATGCCGAGACGCCGTTCCGTCGATCGTCGCCGACTATCGCGCCACCGCGACCGTCGACATCGAACATGACCAAGCCGACCTCGACGCCGGCAACCGGCTCACCATGCCGGTGACGGTCGTCCAGCAGGACTGGGGCCGGCAGTTGGGGTTTGATGCCACCGCGATCTGGCGACCGTGGGCCACCGACTTCCAGCACTTCACCACCCAGGCGGGCCACTTCATGGCCGAGGAGGCTCCGGAAGATATCGCCACGCTGATCCTGAACCTGCTGAAGCGATGATCGCCCCGAACGGGCCGATGTCGGCCGAACCCACCGAAGGCCCTGACGCGCTGCCTGCGTCCAGACGGGGGACGTCAATCCCAGTCGTTGAAGACGATGTCGCCGATGGTCGCTGGTTTCCAGCACGAGACCTGCTCGTGCTCCACTGGGCGGAGCGCCGACAGATCGGCCTCGGAAGCCGGCGCGTCCAGGAACTCCGGCGCCAGCACCGTGAAACCAGCCCAGCTGAAGTGGTCCGCCCAGGTGGGCGGTGACAGGTACCGCGGTCGCGACGCGGCGGCCTCCGTGGGCACAGCGAACGCCACCCACGGCACGTGGCGGTGGCACAGCACGGCGACGCGTTCGCCGGACACAGAGGTCATGAAGACCATGTGGTACTTCTCGCACCCCCAGGACGGTGCCAGGTCCGAGACCTTGAGCTGAGCCCCCCGGGCCGCGGCGTGGCTAGCAGCCTTGAAGGGCCGCAGATCCGTTCTCGAAAGCGCGGGCTCACCGTCGCGCCAGAAGCCTGTCACCCCTGTCGGCAAAGACGGCTGCCTGCTGCCCACTTCAGCTTCCTTCCCCAGGCCGGGATCGGCGGTTGGCCGCCCGGGTTCTTTGTGTTCCGTCATGCCGGCGGATAGACCTGCACGATCCGGCCAGCATCCAGTTTGACCCGGTAGCGGATGCCGTCCACCACGCCAATGAACCCACCGACCGCATTGCCGAGTTCCGCGATGGCCGCGCGATTCTGGTTGACGGTTGCGGCGATGACGTGCTCGACATCGGCGATGGTCATGTCTTCACGGAAGAACGTCTGCGTGTCGGCTCTCGAACCGTTCCAGTAGCGGGGATGGTGGCGGATCAGGATGTGATTCATTCGTTCCGTGGTGAGAGTGATCGCTTGGCCGTGGGAGCCGACCTGGTAGTAGCGGTTCGCCCAGTCGGCCAGTTCAGGTATGCAGCCGGTGCTGTTGTGGACGAGGACGTCCGTGCCCGCGGCGGCGACGTAGAAGGTATGGAATCCGTCGACGGTGAGGTTGTGGACGGTGGCCTGCCGCGTGTGGTGTTCGATCGCGGTGATCTGCACGCGGGTGCCGGCGCTGGTGCGCAGCCACTGCCCGGAGCGCAGGTCGTCGGCGTCGACCCATGTGTCTAGGGCGGGGACCCAGAACGGGTGGCTCGCGGTCGCCGTGATCGTCTCGCGGGTGCCGTCGGAGGTGATGGTGATGTCGACCAGGTTCTTCTCGCCATCCCCGACAATCTCCCGCGTCACCCGCCGGGGGGCGGTCTGACCGGTCTCCGGGTCGGTGGCCAGCACGAGGTCCCCGATCCGCACGTCCTCGATGGCGCGGATGGTGCCGTCGGCCATGACCACGCCGGTGCCGGGGAGGAAGCTGTTGCAGGGCGCCAGCCGGGCTGCGTCGATGACGCGGCGCAGGCGCTCGACGGTGTCCTTGCCGACGTCGACCAGGCGGAAGAAGGCCGGGATTTCGGAGGAGACGCGGGCGATGGCCCGGCTGACGGCGGGCAGCTTGCCGACCGCGACGACCAGGCTGCCTACATCGACCAGGGTCCAGAGGCAGCTTTCGACGTCACCGTCGCCGAAGCAGCGGCGGACGTCGTTGACGCCGATGACTTCGAGGAGGATGTCGAGGCCGTTGTCGGCCAGCCAGTCGACGACGTCGGCATTGGAGTTCGCGAGGGCCTGCCGGTATTCATCGACACACTCCTGGCCGCACTCCTGGCGCAGGATCTCCTCGTCGCTGGCGGAGAGCGGTGAGTCCACCCAGCCGGTGTAGCCGTTTTCGAACCAGACCCCACGCGGTGACCGTGGCCGTCGAGACCCTCAGCCTGCGCATCGGCCACCTTCTCTACGGCGAGAAGTGGCACCCCACCACACCCCACCGTGAGAGCAGACCAACGGTGGAGATCCTGGCCGACACCGGCGGCATCCGCCCACTCACCCGCGGCCTCCACCGCCTGCTCACCGCCGCCCAACACCTCGCCGAAACCGCACCCACCAACTCGCCCAGATCAAGAACCACCTCGTCACCGACTCCGCCGAACACCGCCCCACCGGCCTCAACCGCCGCACCCGCTGGTACCCGATCCCCGCCCGCCAACTCGACGCCCTCACCAACGCCTTCCACACCACCGCTCAAGCCCAGACCCAAGCCCCGCCACCGTCATGCTGACGACCGTCCACCTCACCGGAACCGACACCCCCCGAGCCCGCCTCGACACCACCGCCCACCGCCTGTTCCGCCCCGGCCCACCCGACCGCACGCCACCCCAAGTGCCCGGCATCAACACCCCCGCCACAGCCAAAACCGCCGTACCGAGCAAAGCCCCACCACAGACTCCCGCCCAGCGAACGCACCACCGAACTCCGCCTGCAAGCCGCCTACGAACAACCCGACAGGCCAGGCAAAAACGGAGCCAACCCCGGCCCTTCAACCCCAAGCCTGTGACGGCGGGCGTTGTCCGAACCGGGTAGAACGGGTCTCAACAAGACGCGAAAAGAGGCTCGTCGGATGCGGCCCCGCCGACAACCTGAACCAGCAGGGACCCGCCGGTCCAGGACGACGGGTCGACGAGACCGCGACGGCGCCATGAGCCAGCGCCACCGTTGCAGGTCCCAGCTGAAGGGGAGCAGGTCGGGTGTCCCGCCGATGATGTGCGAAGGATGCCATTCTGAGCCGGGCCAAAGCGGTCGACCCGGCTCAGAATGTACCCGGCTCAGAATGTAGAGGACGGGCGAAATTCGTGCCCGCCAGCAAAATATTCAGGGTCGAGAATCTCCGAGGCCACATCGCCGCTGAGTGTCGACGCCAGAAATTCCACACATCCCACGGGGAAGTGCTCCCACCAATCTCCGCGCGCCTCGTTCACCATAATGGTCCAGTCTTCCGGTGGGGCGGCCGGGTGGATCAGCCAGTAGAGAAACTCCCCGTTGTCCGTGGTTGCCCACGGCACGATATCTGCTCCGGGCAGAGAAAGTTCATCCGGCTTTCGTTCACCGCTGTTCCAGAGCATCTCGAAAGCCTCTGCCCGTTCGCTGCGATGAGTGATGAGATCGTAGTGCCGGTTTGCGCAGTGGGGTTCAAGAACCCAGAGGTAGTCATCAATCTGACCACCACCGTACCGATCGATGAAAGAAATATAGTCGACGGGGAGCCTTGTTCCCAGTTCGCCGAAGATCTCTTCCCAGTCCCTTCCCGGAGGTGAGAGCTCAGGCGGCTGGATCAATTGAGTCAGTCGTTGAATCGATTCGTTCATGGCCTCGGCTGATTAAGAACTGTCTGATTGATATTCAACCCACCTGAGCCTTCGGCCTCGATGGAGACACCAAGGGGCAGGGGGTCGCTGCTGCCGCTACGATACACAGGAGTCACGCGGTAATCCACGCGTTGTCCCGCCTCCACGGCCGCCCTCACTTCGTTCTCGATCCCCCGCATGATGGGCGTGTTCGCGTATTGGTGCATGGTGACGAAGTTGCGAATATCGGTATTGGAGCCGCCGAGTTGCGCACCGAGCAGGTGGGCCCGGTTATAGCCTTGTCCGCTGACCCAGCCAGCAGGGTCAACCCGCGGCCTGGTTCGGCCTCCGATGTTCCCCGTGGTGAGTGTGACCTCCACGCCCGTCGCGCGACCGAAGTCGTCCAGTTCCCCGTAGCGCGGCGTGTACGGCGAGAGCCCGAGGATGTCGATCCAGCGGTAAGGATTGTGCGGATACGTGTACGGGTTGGGTGCTGGAGTGAGTCCCAGTGGATCCGGGCTGGTGTAACGGGCCGTGCAAGGGTCGTAGTGGCGCTGGTAGTTGTAGTGCCAGCCGGTCTCCTCATCGGCGTACTGCCCGGGGAAACGCAGCGGTGTAAGAGGCGCTCCCCCAGGATCCGTGGTGGCAGCTCCCCAAAGGGTGGTGTGGGGTAGCCGCATCGCGTCCCCGGTATCGGTGACGAGGTGGGTTGGGCTGCCCACCAGGTCCGTGACGATAGCGAAGAAACGACGATCGAACTCTGCTTGGTCGCTGTATTCGAGGGGCCTCTCGGTCTGCGCGACAGGTTGGAAGCCCTTGTAGTCCCACGTATGTGTGACCGTGTCCGCTCCGGCGTCGCTGCTCGCCTTCTGTTCGATCAGGATGGCGTCGTGCCAGGTGAAGCTGACTTCCTCGGCAACGGTCTCGCCATCGGCGCCCAGGCGTTGCTTGGCCACACGCCGACCGAAGGGGTCATAAAGGTAGCGCCAAACAGTACCGTCAGGAGCGGTGACATCGGTGAGGCGGTCCTCGGAGTCCCAGGTGTATCGCCAGGTGTCTGGCTTCCGGGAAAGGTTTTTCTTCTGCCTGAGGATAACTCGGCCCGCGGCATCGTATTCGTACCTGATCCGGCCGGAACGTAGCAGAAGGCCACCTCGGTGAACGCGTTCTCCTATCGCTTCCCGCTGCGATTCGGTGGCGGTCCAGGAGGCGGCGGTCTGATCGCCACGCGCATCATAGGTGTAACTCTCACTGCCGACCGGGGAGTCGACCCCGGTGACGCGGCCCACTATGTCGAGGGTGTAGCGGGTATTCCCCCCCGGATCGGAGCATGCGGTGAGGTAGCCATCGGGGCGGTACGAGTAATTTCGCTGGTGTAGCACCCGGCCGGAGTTCGCAGCTTCGCTGGCGGGCTGATGTGCGAGAACCTGATTGGCCAGGTTTCCGACCGGATCCCAGGACTGGGTGAGGACGAGCGAAGCGCCAATACGGCGGCGAGTCTCCCGTCCTGTCGGGTCGTGGTCGAAGCCGAGGGTGTGATCGCCGCTGGTCAGGGAAAGCGGCCGTCCGACCGGGTCGTAGGTCCAGGTGCTGGTGTGAGCGGTCGGTGTGATGCGGGAGGCGAGTTGCCCCAGCGCGTCGTGCGACAGGGTCAGTGTGCGGCCATTCACCGTCTCCGTGATCAAACGGCCGAGAGGGTCATAGGTGCGGGTCAGGTCCACGTCGGGTGACGCGGCGCGCACGACGCGCCCGGCTGCGTCGTGCGCATAACTGAGCGTTCCGCCTTCTGCGGTGGTCTTGCGGATGACGTGGCCCAAGGCGTCGTAAGTGAGTCGCACCGATTGGCCCGCCGCGTTCGTTCGGGCGGTGACCTGTCCGATCGCGTCGACCGTGTAGGTGGTGACACGCCCGTCGAAGTCTTGCTCAGCCGTCAGATGACCGGCCGCATCGTATTCATAGTTCCAAGTGCGGCCCGTCGGATCGGTGACGCTGGTGAGGCGCAGTTCCGTGTCCCGGCTGAAGAGGTACCGGGCGCCGTCCGGTCCGGTCTGCGAAACGGGTAGATCGAATGGACCGTAGGAGTAACTGGTGATGCCACCGTTGGCGTCGGTGTGAGCCAGGAGGTTCCCCTCCGCGTCCCACTCCCACGCCTCTTCGGCCCCCGTGGGGCCAGTGCGGCGCGAGACTTTACCCTCAACCGTCCAGCCGAGGCGGGTTTCCGCACCGAGCGGGTCGACGATGCGGACGGTGCGGCCCAGGGCGTCGCGCTCGTAGCGTATGGCCTCGCCGAGGGGGTCGGTGGCCATGGTGACCAAGCCGGCGCCATCGACGCGGAGGTGGGTCGTATTGCCGAGGGCGTCGGTGACTGTTCGGAGCCCACCATTGGCATGGTGGGTGTAGCGCGTGCGGTTGCCCGCCGGGTCGACCAGAACGGCACGATGGCCGGCAGCGTCGTAGGACTGCTGCCACACGGTGCCGTCGGCGTCACGAAGCTCGGTGACCAGGCCCAGTTCGTTGTGGGCGATATTGATCTCGGCGCCGTCCGGGCGGGTGATGGCCTCGACGCGCCCAGCCTCGTCGTACCCGTAACGTGTGGTGCGCCCCAGCGGGTCGGTGATCGTCAGCGCACGGTCGTAGCGGTCCCATTCCTTGGTTGTGGTGTTGCCCAGTGGGTCGGTCTCGGCGACGAGTTGGAAGCTGTCGTTGAATTGGTAAACGGTGGTGTCGCCGAGGGAGTTGACCACGGTCGTGCGGTGGCTCTCCGGATCGTACGCGTAGCGCCACTCCAACGCTCGGTCCGTGCCGGTGGCGAAGACACAGCGGCCCTCGGGGTCGTACTCGTATCGGTACCAGTAGCCATTGCGGTCCTGCCAGCCCGTCATGCGGCGCTGGGCATCGTAGGTGAAGAGCGAGGGCTGATCGGAGGAGTTGCTGACCTCGCTGAGGTTGCCGGACTCGTCGTAACCGTAGCGAAACAGCGTCGGCTGGTCGGGGCTGCTCAGCAGCACCAGTGCGGTGACCCGGTCGCCGACGGTGGTGACGCCGACCCGGTAGCCACCTGAGTGCGTCACTTCGCACGGTGCGCCGGTCTTGTCGTAGTGCAGTTCGACGCGGTTGGTGTTGCGGTCGGTGATGCTGGTCAGGGGGAGTTCAGTGCCAGCGCGGCCGGCAACCGGGGCGAAGTGGAGAGTGCGGCCGGTCTCGGGCTGGTGGACGGTCATCGGAGAGCCGGGGTTTCCATCCCACGTCAGCCCCCAGCGCGGCCCTTCAACCGGCAGGACGGGGGTGTCGAGATCGGGGAAGGGGACGGGATACTCCAGGACCATGCCATCGTGCGTGATCAACCGCACACCGGCAGGATCGAGGACGAGACGCTGATCCAGGGTGGACGCCCAGGAGGTGCCAAACCAACGACCGTAACGGTAGGTCGATATGTGGTGGCGTTCGACCGTCAGGGGCAGGATGCCGGGGAGCTCCACGTCCACAGCCGGCATGGCAACCTCACCGGTCGCGAGGTCCACCGGGTCGCGGGACAGAACCCGACGGCCGAACTCCACCGCGTTCTGCCGCATTCGTCGCCCGGCGCCGACCGCGCCACGCGCCAAGCCACGCATCCCGGTGGCCGCGAGCGAGCGTATGCCTCGGGCGAGTCCGCCGAGGGTTGTCAGGCCCTTCATGCCCGGGATGCAGTCGAGCGCTGCGAAGGCCACATCCAGCAGGCTCGCTTGTCCTCTGGCGTATTTGACGAGGGTGTCCGCCAGGACGATGAGGGCTGCGGCGAGGACGACCCAGGCGAGGGGGCCGCCGATGATCATCACGACCACGCCCAGGACGGCGACGACGAGCCTGCAGACGTCGACGATGGTGTCCCAGTTGTCGCGGACCCAGTCGATCGCGCGTTCCCACCAGCGGCGGTTGTGGATACCCGCGTCGGAGGCGGCGTCGATGTCGCGGGCGCACTCGCGGGCGGCTTCCTCCCGCATCTCCTGAGCCTGCCGGGCCAGTTCCCGCGCGGCCGACAACGCCTCCTCCGCCGCGGAGACCCTGCCCTGGGCGGCGGTGGCGGCCGCCTGAGCGGCCTGGTGATCCCGCACCGCGTTACGGACATCCGCTTCGGAAGGCGGCTCCGGGGTGGTCTCCCGCCCGGCCTGGTCCTGCAGCCGCTCGGCCTCCTCCCCCGCGCGGGATACCCAGTCCTGGCCGTCGGCCAGCTCCCCCTGCGCGGCCCGCAGATCCGCCTGCGCGGCGATCGCCCGCTCCAGCGCGCGGTCGGCCAGCGCCTGAGCGTTCTCCAGCTTCGGCCAGTAGCGTGCGAGGGCGTCGGCGGCCATGTCGTAAGAGGTCCGCAGCTTGGTCAGGTTCTCCGGCACGCCGTCGAACTCGGTACGGAACGCATCCGCCGTCAGTCCGGCCCACTCCAGCACCGCCCGGTCCGAGGCCATCCCCCGGATCTTCCCCAGCGCCTCACCGACATCGTCGGCGAACTCCTGCAGCTCCTCCGCCAGCTCCCGGACCTCATCCGGCCGGCCCGGTGTGGGGTCGGAGTCCATATCGACCGGACTCCAGTCGGAAGCACGCATCACCCTCGCCCCCAGTGTGATCACCCGACCACCCACAGGAATCTAGTCGTGTTTTCCCCAGGGTCGCAAGGCTGTTCAGGCGGAGAGGCGTTTGCTCATGTCACGTTCGCGGACCGGGCCGCGTAGCGCTCCGGCAGTTCGTCGTGGCTTGCATGGAGGCAGGGGAGAGCCAGCGCCGAGGCTCGTTGCCAGGCGGCGGGGGAAGTCCTCCAGTTCGGCGTGCCAGCGGCTGACGTAGCAGGCACAGTCCACAGCAAGGCCCTCGGCGTGATCTCCGGGCCGTCTCCGGGCGTGCGCAGTCACCCGACGCCGACCGACAACGATTAAAGCCCGCAGCATCTGAACTAAGTCAGAGCCTTGGGCTTCATCAGTCTCGCCGGTGAGCGAGACCGGTGATCAGTAGGCCGGCTGCTGCTCAGCATCCGATCGGCCGACAGCTGAGGAGTCCGTGCCCCAGTCGTGCCCGATCGAGCGGGGAACCACGGGGAACACTGGGCAGCCACCGTAGCCGGGCACGAGCTCGGCCCCCGGCCGAACATCCAGGTCGGGGGCCGTTCTCACTGCTCCGTGGCGGAGGCGGTGGGATTTGAACCCACGGTGAGGGGTTACCTCACGACGGTTTTCAAGACCGTTCCCTTCGGCCGCTCGGGCACGCCTCCGGGTGCGGGGCCGGGGCCGCGCACCCGGATAGCCTAGCGGGTGGGTTACTGGTCGCCGACGCGCTCGCCGAGGGTGATCTCCGTCGTGTGTTCCTGGCCGTCGCGAACGTAGGTGATCTCCACCGTGTCGCCCGGCTCGTAGGTCCAGATCTGGCTGATCAGGGTCGGGCCGCTGTCGATCAGGCGGTCGCCGAAGCGGGTGATCGTGTCGCCCGGGCGCAGGCCGGCTTCGTCGGCCGGGCCGCCGGGGGTGACCTCGTCGGTGCCGTCGGGGGCGGATTCGACGATGCGCGCTCCCTCCGCCGTGCTGGTGCCGCCGGATTCGACCGAGGCGCCGATGATCGGGTAGACCGGGTCGCCGGTCTCGATCAGGTCCTGGGCGACGCGCTGTGCCTGGTTGATCGGGATGGCGAAGCCGAGGCCGATGCTGCCGGCCTCGCCCATGCCGTTGGAGGTGGACTGGATCGCCGAGTTCACCCCGATGACCGCGCCGTCCGCGTTCAGCAGGGGGCCGCCCGAGTTTCCGGGGTTGATCGAGGCGTCGGTCTGGAGCGCGTTCATGTAGGAGGAGCTGCCGCCCTGGCCGTCGCTGGAGGCGACCGGGCGGTCCTTCGCGCTGATGATGCCCGTGGTGACCGTGCCGGAGAGGCCGAACGGGGCGCCGATCGCGATCGAGGCGTCACCGACGGCGGTCTGGTCCGAGTTCCCCAGGGGGAGGGGCTCCAGGTCCCGGTCGCCGAGGTCCAGAAGCCTGATCACCGCCACGTCATACCCCTCGGCACGGCCCACGACCTCCGCCTCGTAGCTCTCGCCGTCGGAGAACGTGGCGCGGAGCGTGCCACCGTCCGCGGCGGCGGCCACCACGTGGTTGTTCGTCATGATGTGGCCCTCTTCGTCATAGACGAAGCCGGTGCCGGTGCCCGCCTCGCCGCCGCTACCGGCTTCGATGGTCACCACACTGGGGAGGGCGGCTTCCGCTATTCCGGCGACCGACTCGGGCGGGCGGGCCGCCGTGTCGGGGTCGGTGTCGCGGTTGACCGTGAGGGAGGCGCTGTCGTCGTCGCTGTCGGCCACCACATAGCCAACGCCGCCGCCGACGCCACCCGCGATGAGCGTCGCCGCGACGACACCCACCAGCAGTCCGGTGCGGCGCTTCCTCGGTGGCGGTGGGGGCGGGGGCGGGAAGGCGCCCCACGGGGCCGGCGGCGGCTCGGGGGCGGGGCCCGGACCGGGGCCAAGGGCCGGACCGGGGCCAAGGGCCGGACCGGGGCCAAGGGCCGGGGCCGGGGCCGGGGCCGGGGCCGGGCCAAAGGTCGGCGGTGCCGCCGGGCCGGCCGGCGGCGTGGGCGGAAGGGGAGGTGCGGCCGGCGGCGGGGCGGCGGCCGGCTCCTCGGGCTTGCCGACGCCTTCGTTCTCGGTGCTCACAACTCTCTCCTCAGGTGCACGACAGGGTATGCGGGCAGTCTTTCCCATGATCTGTCAGACGCACATAAACCCGCGTGGCACCATGACGCGGTGAATGCCGACCGCAAGCCCATACGGGTCATCGCGCACCGCGGCGCCTCCGAGGACGCCCCGGAACACAGCCTGGCCGCGTACCGCAAGGCGATCGAGGACGGCGCGGACGGCCTGGAGTGCGATGTGCGGCTCACCGCCGACGGGCATCTGGTCTGCGTGCACGACCGCCGCGTCAATCGCACGTCCAACGGCCGCGGCGCCGTCTCCGCCCTGGAGCTGGCGCAGCTCGCCGAGTTGGACTTCGGCTCGTGGAAGGCGCCCGCAGACCGGGCCGAGACCCCGGACTCGGCCGATCCGGAGCGCACCACCGTGCTGACGCTGGAACGGCTGCTGCGACTGGTCGCCGACGCCGGCCGCCCGGTGGACCTGGCGATCGAGACCAAGCACCCCACCCGCTGGGCGGGCCAGGTGGAGGAACGGCTGCTGCGGCTGCTCGAACGCCACCCGCTGCCGGGCCAGGTGCGGGTCATGAGCTTCTCGGCACGCTCGCTGCGCCGCGTCCGCCTCGCCGCGCCGGACGTGCCGACGGTGTTCCTCATGCAGTTCCTGCTGCCGCGTCACCGCTCGGGACGGCTGCCCCCGGGCAACGGCATCGCCGGCCCCGGCATCCGCATCCTGCGCCGCGACCCGGAGTACGTGGCCCGCGCGCACCGCGCGGGCCACGAGGTACACGTGTGGACCGTGGACGACCCGGCGGACGTGAAGCTGTGCGCGGAACTCGGTGTGGACGCGGTGATCACCAATCGTCCGCGTACGGTCCGTGAACAACTCTCGCGGCACGACTGACCCCTGAATCACGGAAAATTCTCACACCGCGTGCCCCGGCGCATTCGCTTCGTATCCGATCATTACGACTGCGTCAACGGATCCCGCACGTCCGGTTTCCGCCGTGTGCGCGCAGGGCACCAATCCCATGGCGTGGGGCAAAGGAGGTCTCGGGGGTGGCGTTGGTGGTCACACAACAGGTACCGACGTCGTCGTCCATGTCGGTGCCCCACGGCCCGTCAGGCGTGGGGATGGCGAGGCGGCGATTGCGCGCGGAATTGCGCGAAAGCGGTACGCGAGAATCGCTTGTTGATGACGCGATATTGATTCTTTCCGAGTTGCTCAGTAATTCCTGCCGTCACGCGCGGCCATTGGACGAAGGTCAGGAGATCCGCGCCGCCTGGAGTCAGGGCGGCGATGGATCGGTCACGATCGCGGTGACGGACGGTGGCGGCCCGACGCGGCCCCTGCCGTCGTCGCCCTCGGTGACCGCCCGGGGCGGACGCGGGCTGACGATCATCACCACGCTGTCCCGGGCGTGGGGAGTGCGGGAGACGGAGGCCACCGGAGCGGTGACCGTATGGGCGGTGCTCGGCGGGCAGGGCGGTTAGGCTCGCCGCACATCCGTACCGCCTTACGCACGCAGGAGATCCGCCCAGTATGGCCAAAAAGCGCCGCCTTCGTCCTCCGACCAGCGCCGCGGCCACGCCGCGCACCGCCGACGGCGAGATCCCGGTCGTCGGCGCCAGGGAGCCGTGTCCGTGTGGTTCGGACCGCCGCTACAAGGCGTGTCACGGCAGGGCCGCCGCCCAGGCGGCCACCGAGCTGGTCCGCCGCCCGTTCGAGGGCCTGCCCGCCGAGTGCGACTGGGTGGCGCTGCGTGAGCTGGTACCGGCCGCGACCGTGCGGCTGGCGCCGCGCGACGGCCTGCCGGAGGACGTTCCCTCGCTGACGCTGGGCACCGTGCTGCCCATGGCGTGGCCCGCGCTGCGCCGCGACGACGGGGCCGTGCTGCTCGCACTGCAGAACGACACGGCCACCGGCGACCTCAGCCGCGACCTCGCCGACGTGCTCACGCGCGCGCTGACGGCGCCGCCCGGCAGCCCGGTCGCCGCCGAGCGCACCGCGCCGGACGGGCCGCGTCTGCAGGACCTGCTCGACCCGGACGCGCCGTTCGAGCCGGAGATCCACGAGGGCTTCGAGTTCTGGTTGGACGACGCGCGGCAGGCCACGCCCGAGGTGACCGCCTCGCTGGAACGGGCCAACGCCGCCGTCACCCCCACCGCCCGGCTCGACGGGGTGACCGCCGCCTACTGGTGCCGGACCCCGGAGAAGAACCACCTGCGCTGGGTGATGCCGCACCCCGAGGAGGCCCTGCTGGACGCGCTCGCCCGGCTGCACGCGGCGGGCACCGCCGGCCTGGGCGAGGGGACCCGGCTGGTGGGCTCCTTCCGGGCACACGGGCTGACCGTTCCGGTGTGGGACCTGCCGACCGCCATGGGCGCCGAGGAATGCGAGAAGCCGGCCACCGCCTTCGGCGAGCGGCTGGCCGAGGCCCTGGCGGCCACCGCGCCGTTGACCGTGGACGAGCGCCGCGCGCGCAGTGGCCTCACCAACCGGCAGATCACGCTGAACTGACGCGGCGCCACCGGGGCGGAGGCAGTGATTCCGGTCACAACTCCCCCCGTCTGACGCCATATCAGGCCGTTGGGTCGGCACGCGGGATTTGCGAATCCCCGATGAGTTGTTACCTTCTGAGGTGGGCCCGGTCGCTGGTGCATCCCCCGTCGCCAGCGATCGGGTCCGTCCATGTCCGCGCCCGGGTCGGCCCGCGTCCGCGCGGACCGGACACGACCCCGCGCGGCCCGCCACGGCTCAGTAGGACAGTCGGCTGCCCTGGTCAGGGGCGCTGAGGCCCGCCTCCACCAGGACGTCCAGCAGCTCGGCGGCCCGTGGCAGCGCCACCGCCCGCCGCCCGCCGCGCCGCTCCGTCTGCGGCTCGCGCGCCCAGTCCACCGTCCCGGCCCCCGTCCGCGAGGGCGGCAGCGGCACATAGCCGCCCACCCCGTGGAAGCGCAGGGAGCTGGGCACCTCGTTCCGCACGCTCAGCAGCTCGCCCAGCTCGGGCAGCTCGTACGGCTCGACCAGCAGCAGCCACCGGGTCGGCGCCGCCACCACCGGGCCGGCGCGGACGCCCGCGCGGTCCAGCTCGGCCAGCGCCGTCGGGCCGACCGCGGCGGGCAGGCTCAGCGCGCACGGCGCCCGGCCCCCCGTGGCCATGACGATCGGCGCCCGTGGGCGCTCCGTCCACCACCAGCTCACCATGCGCACGTCCGTCGTGGCGGCCAGCAGGCCCGGATCCAGGGGGTGGGCCCCCGGCACCGCGCAGTCCGTCCGCGGACAGCCGCAGCGGCCGTCCGCGCGCATCTCGGCACCCGGCAGAACGGGCCACCGCCACCGCCGGGCAACGGTCAACGCGGCGCCGCGCACCGCCCAGGCCCGATCGTCGCTCTTGCCGTCACCCTTACCGTTCTTGCGTCGTCGCTCTCCGAGGATCTCGCGCATCGGCGCTTGTTCCCTTCCTTCGCGGGTCAGTCACACCACGTGGAACTCAGATCACCGTACGTAGCGGGTCGCGCTGGCGAGGAGCGGCGGGCGCGCAGGGCCTGGCCGCTTTCGGGCCGGTCGTCCAAACTCAACGATCCGTTCCGATATGTACCCAGCCCACCCGGCTCGATCCGCCGCCGGGAATGTCCAGTCGATCGTGCGCCCGGCGGCTCGTCGCCTCTTTTCCGCCAAAGTCGCCCAGGTCCGGCCTGTCGGACCTGGAACGCACGGATCACCTGGGCATCATCCATCACGGCAGGACAATACTGGACATCCGCCTGCGCACCCATACCCGTGGATGATCCCATCGCGACGCACGTCACTAGGGGGTTCGCCTCACACATGAGTACCTTGCCCCCGCCAAAAGTGGCTGGAATCCACCATCCTCTCGCCACGGTGCCGCAGACTTCCCCGCCCGCCGACGACGACCGGACGGACGGACGCGAGCGGCGGCCCGGCGGCCGGCCGAGCGCCCGGCTGCCGGGCGGCACGCAGGACCAGCTCGCCTCCTGGATGTCCGACCTCACCACCCTGCACGCCCTCAGCGAGCGGCTGGGCCGCACCCGCTCCCTCACCGACGCGCTGGACGAGACGCTCCGCGCGGGGGCCGGCCTGGTCGGCGCTCGCCGGGGCCTCGTCTCCCTGCGCCCCACCGACGGCCTCGGCCCGGAGCGGCTCGCGGGCCTGGGCCTCGGCCGCGCCGACCTCGGCCACCTGGAGACCGTGCCCAGCGGCCTGGACGTGCCGCGCGACGCGCGCGGCGAGCCGGCCGAGGTGGTGCACCGCGACATCGCCCGCGAGGACGCGGTCGATCCCCGCCACCGCGAGGTCGCGGCGCGGCTCGGCTTCGCCGCCAGCTACGCCGTTCCGCTCACCGCCGAGGCCCCGGGCCGGCTGGGGACGGCGGTGTGGCTGTACGACGAGCCGGGCCAGCCCGACCCGAGACAACGCCACCTCCTCGCCCTCTATCTGCGGCAGGCCACCCAGCACATCGCCAACCGGCTGGAGCTCACCCGCGCCACGGCGGCCGTGCGCGCCGTGCATGAGGGGCTGCTGCCCGGCCGGCTGCCGTTCATCCCCGGTGTCGCGCTGGCCGTCCGGCACCGGACCGGGCCGCGCGGCGGCGGCGACTTCTACGACGCGCTCGCGCTGCCCGACAGCGCCCTGGCGCTGGCCGTCGGCGGCACCTCGGACGCCGGGCCGACCGCGCTTGCCGCGATGGGGCGGCTGCGCGCGGGGCTGCGGGCGTACGCGGTGATGGAGGGCGAGGACCCGGTCGCGGTCCTCTCCGACCTGGAGCTGCTGCTGCGGCTGACCGAGCCGGGCCGCTCGGCCACCGCCGTGTTCGGCTACGCGGAACCGGCCGCCCGCCGGATCGTGCTGGCCTCGGCCGGGCATCCGCCGCCGCTGGTGATCGGCGTCGGCCGGGTGGACTTCGCCGAGACGACACTGTCCGCGCCGCTGAACATGCTGGCCTGCTGGGAGGCGCCCAGCGTCCAGGCGCGGGTCGAGCAGGGAGAAACGGTCCTGCTCTACAGCGACGGACTGCTGCACCGCACCGGCGAGCCGCTGGACCTGGCGCTCGCCCGCCTCCGGGACGCCGCGCTCAGCGCGACGCCCGCCGAACGGGCCGATCCCGAGGCGCTCGTCGACCACATCCTGCACACCGTGTTGCCCGACATCGACGCGCCGGATGGCCCGGACAGCGCCGAGGACGTCGTGCTGCTGGCCGCCCGCTTCCTGTGAGATGCCGCGGGGGCCGTGCGTTGCCGTGCCGTGGGGTGCCGTGCCGTGCGGCGCCGTGCCGCGGGGTGCCGTGAGCGTCGGTGACAGCCGGTAAGGCGCTGTTCCCGGGCGTGGCCTCGCACCTACGATGGAAGCGCCGGTTCCCGACCGGTCAGCCGGTGAGCATGCGAGGAGGCGCGACGTGGCCGAAGAGCAGCGGACGGAAGTGCGGGAGGCGCGGGACGCCGAGGCCGAGGGGACGCAGGAGACCGCGGAGGGGCCAGCCGGGCGCGAGGAGCGCAAGAACGGCGTCACCCCCCTGGTGTCGGACGAGCTCGCCGAGAACATGAAGCAGGGCTGGGCGGACACCGAGCGGCGCGACCTGGAGCCCGTCCCGCAGGCCGGGCACACCGCGCGCCGCCGCGCCGAGCTCTCCGCCCGCTTCCCCGGCGAGCGCCTGGTCGTCCCGGCCGGCCGGCTCAAGACCCGCTCCAACGACACGGACTACCCGTTCCGCGCCGGCGTCGAGTACGCGTACCTGACCGGGGACCAGAGCGAGAACGGCGTGCTGATCCTGGAGCCCACGGGCCAGAGCGGCCACGAGGCCACGCTCTATCTGCTGCCCCGCTCCGATCGCGAGTCCGGCGAGTTCTGGCTGAGCGGCCAGGGCGAGCTGTGGGTCGGCCGGCGGAACAGCCCGAGCGAGGCCGCGCGGCTCTACGGTCTGCCGGTCGAGGACGTCCGCACCGTTCCGGACCTGCTCAAGGAGGCCACCGGCCCGGTCCGGGTCGTCCGCTCGCACGACGCCACCGTCGAGGCCGCGCTGACCGACAAGGTCACCGCCGAGCGGGACGCGGAGCTGCGCGTCTTCCTCTCCGAGATGCGGCTGATCAAGGACGACTTCGAGATCGCCGAGCTGACCCGCGCCTGTGAGTCGACGGCGCGCGGCTTCGAGGACGTGGTGCGCGTGCTGGACAAGGCGCGGGCCACCTCGGAGCGGTACATCGAGGGCACGTTCTTCCTGCGCGCCCGCGTCGAGGGCAACGACGTCGGCTACGGCTCGATCTGCGCCGCCGGCCCGCACGCCACCACCCTGCACTGGGTGCGCAACGACGGCCCGGTGCGGCCCGGCGACCTGCTGCTGCTGGACGCGGGCGTGGAGACCACCGAGCTGTACACGGCCGACGTCACGCGCACCCTGCCGGTCACCGGCCGGTTCAGCCCGTTGCAGCGGCGGATCTACGACGCGGTGTACGAGGCGCAGGAGGCGGGGATCGCGGCGGTCAAGCCGGGCGCGAAGTACCGCGACTTCCACGAGGCGGCGCAACGGGTGCTGACCGAGCGACTGGTCGAGTGGGGCCTGCTGGAGGGCCCGGTGGAGCGCGTGCTGGAGCTGGGGCTCCAGCGGCGCTGGACGCTGCACGGCACGGGCCACATGCTCGGCATGGACGTGCACGACTGCGCGGCGGCGCGCCGCGAGACGTATGTCGAGGGGACGCTGGAGCCGGGCATGTGCCTGACGGTGGAGCCCGGTCTGTACTTCCAGCCCGACGACCTGACCGTGCCCGCGGAGTACCGGGGGATCGGGGTCAGGATCGAGGACGACATCCTGGTGACCGAGGACGGCAACCGCAATCTGTCGGCCGCGCTGCCGCGCCGAGCCGACGACGTGGAGGCATGGATGGCGGGGCTGGGCGTGCGCGGCTGACCGTGCGCGGGGGGTGACGTTCACCGGCGGGTGAGTGACGTCCATCCGGGCTGACGGCCAGGTGTTACGGGAGCGATTTCGGGTACAGCCTGGGAACACGGACGTGCTCAGACACGTTGAATGTCTCAGCTTCTTCCGGAAGGAGACCCCGTGTCCGCCCAGTCGACGGACCCTGACGGGCATAGTCCCGGACCACCTCGCCAGCACTCTGCGTGCCGCGGCACACGGCGAGGTGGTGTCAGTTGAGTGCCGCACTCGGCCTGCTCGCCGTGCTGATCCTCACGGCCGGCACAGGCTATTTCGTCGCCCAGGAGTTCGCGTTCGTCGCCGCCGACCGGCTGGCCCTCGGACGGGACGCGGCGGCCGGTGACCGACGGGCCGCCCGCGCCATGAAGGTGCAGGAGCGGCTGTCGTTCATGCTGTCGGGCGCGCAGCTCGGCATCACCGTGACGGGTCTGATCGTCGGTTTCCTGGCGGAGCCGGCGCTCGCGGCGCTGATCGATCCCGCGCTGGGCGGGCTGGGCGTGCCGGACGGCGCCGTCCCGGGTGTCGCGCTGGTCCTGGCGTTCGCGCTGGCCACCGCCATCCAGATGGTCCTGGGCGAGCTCGGCCCCAAGAACCTGGCGCTCGCCGTGCCCGAGCGGCTGGCCAAGTCGCTGGCCTCCTCCACGCTGCTGTATCTGAAGGCCGCCGGGCCGCTGGTCCGGATCTTCGACGTGTCCGCGAACCGGCTGCTGCGCCGGGTCGGCATCGAGCCGGTGGAGGAGCTGCACCACGGCGCGACGTTGGAGGAGCTGGGACATCTCATCGACGAGTCGCACGAGCACGGCCGCCTGCCGCATGCGACGGCGACGCTGCTGGACCACGCGCTCGGCTTCTCGGAGCGGACCCTGGCCGAGGTCATGGTGCCCCGGGTCGACGTGATCTCGGTGCGGGCCTCCGCGCCGGCCGACGAGGTCGTCGCGCTCATCGGGGCGCACGGGCACTCGCACTACCTGGTGGTCGGGGACCGGATCGACGACATCGTCGGGGTCGTCGGCGTGCGGGAGCTGATGCGGATGAGCCCGGAGCGCATCGGCCGCCACCGGGCGGGGCCGCTGGCGCGGCGGGCGCTGCTGCTGCCCGACACGCTGCCGCTGCCGGGCGCGGTGGAGCAGATGCAGGCGGCGGCCGAGGAGTTCGCCGTGGTCCTCGACGAGTACGGCGGGCTGGCCGGGATCGTCACCCTGGAGGACATCGCGGAAGAGTTGGTCGGGGAGATCGCCGACGAGAGCGATCTCGTGGAGACGATGGCGGAGCGGGACGGCGAGGGGTGGCTGGTGGACGCCAGCCGCCGGGTGGACGAGGTGGCGGAGGCGACGGGCGTTCGACTGCCGGAGAGCGACGCCTTCGAGACCGTGGCCGGTCTGGTGATCGACCACTGCGGGCGGTTCCCGGCGGCCGGGGACCGGATCGTGGTGGAGCTGGCGGACGGCTCGTTCGCGCGACTGGAGGTGCTGTCGCTGGACCGGCGGGTGCCCGCGCGCGTCCGGCTGGAGCCGGCGCCGCAGGCCGGGACGGAGCAGGAGGCCGCGACGGCGCCGCAGGCCGGGACGGAGCGGGAGCCGGAGACCGCGCGGCGGGCCGCGCCCCGGACCGGGGGTACGGCGGAGCCGGTGGTGGTCACCGGGCCGGTGCGGGTTCGTCAGCGTGAGGGGCAGCCCTCATGAGCCCGCAGACGGCTGTCCTGGTGACGGGCCTGCTGCTGGTCGGCAGTGGTTTCTTCGTCGCCGCCGAGTTCGCGCTGGTCGCCGCCAAGCACCACCGGATGGAGCAGGCGCGGGCCGAGGGCCAGCGCGGGGCACGCGCCGCGCTGGCCGGGATGCACGAGCTGTCGCTGATGCTCGCCGGCTCCCAACTGGGCATCACCGTCTGCACGCTGGGCCTGGGCAGCATCTCCGAGCCGGCGATAGCGCACCAGGTGGACCCACTGCTGCACGCGGCGGGACTGCCCGGCGGGCTGTCGTACGGCATCGCGTTCGTCATCGCCATGACCGTGGTGGTCTTCCTGCACATGGTGGTCGGGGAGATGGCGCCGAAGTCCTGGGCGATCTCGCACCCCGAGCGGTCGGCGATGCTGCTCGCGCCGCCGTTCCGCGCCGTGGTGCGGACGGTCCGGCCGCTGATCTGGGCGCTGAACAAGGTCAGCAACGGGCTGGTGCGGCTGTGCCGGATCACCCCGCGCGAGGAGCTGACCTCCGTGCACGACCGGGAGCAGCTCACGCACCTGGTCGCGGAGTCGCAGCGGCTGGGGCTGATCAGCGAGACGGACTCGGGACTGATCACGCGCTCGCTGACCGAGCCGCAGTCGCCGGTGGGTGCCTTCCAGGTGCCGGCGGACCGCATCGCGGAGGTGTCCGCCGAGGCGGCCGCGGACGCGATCCTGGCCGCCGCGGCGGCCAGCGACCACACGCGGCTGCTGGTGCGGGACGGTGCGCGGGTGGTGGGCTCGGTGCACGCCAGGGACGCCATCGTGGCGCGGACGGCGGGGCGCCGGGTGACCGCCCGCGAGTTGGCCCGTCCGGTGCCGGAACTGACGGCGGACGACACGGTCGCGTTCGCGGTGGAGCAGCTCCGGCAGCGCCGGGCGTCGCTCGCCGTGGTGCGGGACGTCGACGGGCGGGTGACCGGGCTGATCAGCCTGGACGACCTGCTGGGGCGGCTGATGGGACCGCAGCCCGCCTAGGCGTCGGGAGCGCCGGAAGCGCCGGGGACGAGGAGGGAGATCAGGCCCTGGAGGTCCTCGCCGCCCTTGCCCTGGGCCACGGCGCGGTCGATCAGGTCCCGCATCGGCTCGATCAGGTCGGTGCGCAGGCCCTGGGCACGGCTGCCCTCGATGATGTTGACGAAGCCGACGGCCTGCATGGCGAGGTTGGAGTCCCGGGCGCCGAAGTCGCCCGCGTCCATCTGGCGGGCGAACTCGGGGAGGGCCGTCATCATCGTGCGCAGCCAGGGCACCAGCAGGGCGGTGGTGAACTCCGCCGCCTTTCCCCCCTCGGTGCCGACCATCGCGACGGCGTGCAGGAAGCCGCCGAGCATGCCGTACATACCGCTGAGCAGCGCGAGGTCGTGGAGCGCGGCCACACCGGGGTCGGTGCCGAGGAACGTGGCGGCGCCGAAACGCTCCAGCGTCACGCGGTGGGCCTCGAAGGCGGTCGACGCGCCGCTGTAGAGCAGCGTCGAGCCGGGGTGGCCGATCATCGGCGGGATGGCCATGATGCCGCCGTCGACGTAGTGGGCGCCGTGGCCGGCGGCCCAGGCGGCGGTGGCGCGCGCCTGCTCGGGGGTGCCGTTGGTGAGGTTGACCAGGGCGCGGTCCGCGAGGGTGGCGGCGACCGGTTCGAGGGTGGCGCGCACGGCGGCGTCGTCGAGCACACAGACGATCACCAGCGGGGATGCGGTGACGGCCTCCTCGACCGTGTCGGCGGCGCGGGCGCCCTGGGCGGTCAGCGGCTCGGCCCTGGCTGCTGTGCGGTTCCACACGGTCACCTCGTGTCCGCCCGCCAGGAGTGCTTGCGCCAGCGCGGTGCCCATCGCGCCGAGGCCGAGCACGGTCACCGGACCGGTGCCGGTGCCTGTCTCCTTGTCCGTACCCGGGGTCCTGCTGTCAGTCATGGGTGTCCTGTCCTGTGTCCGTGTGGCGCCCGCGAGGCGAGACAGCGCGGGCGGTGACTGGCTCCAGGCTCATCCACGGCTGTACGGTCAGCAAGTACCTACTATTTTGTCAGGTACCTACCTACAGGTCAGTACGGGCGGACGGCATGACGAAGCGTTCCTACAGCTGTGGTCTCGACGCGGCCATCGACGTGGTCGGCGGGAAGTGGAAGCCGCTGATCCTCTGGGCGCTTCACGAGGGGACGCTCCGGTTCGGAGAGCTGCGGCGGGTGATCGACGGGGTCAGCGAGAAGGTGCTGATCCAGCAGCTCAGGGAGCTGGAGGCGGACGAGATCGTGCACCGCGAGGTGTACCGGGAGGTGCCGCCGCGCGTGGAGTACTCGCTGACGCCGTTCGGCGTCTCACTCAACGACGCGCTGGAGCCCCTGAGCACCTGGGGGCACGAGCACATGGAGCACATCGGGACGATGCGCGACCGGCGGCCGACCTGACCGGCGGCGCCGGTCGGGCCGACGGCCGGCCCGGGGGTCACTCGACGGTGACCGACTCGATGACCACATCCTCGACCGGGCGGTCCGCCGCGTCGGTCTCGGTCACCGCGATGGCGTCCACGACGGCCCTGCTCTCCTCATCCGCGACCTCGCCGAAGATGGTGTGCATCTGGTTGAGGTGCGGGGTCGGGGCCACGGTGATGAAGAACTGCGAACCGTTCGTGTCCGGACCCGAGTTCGCCATGGCGAGCAGATAGGGCTCGTCGAATGCCAGCGTCGGGTGGAACTCGTCTTGGAACTGATACCCGGGCCCGCCCCCGCCGGTGCCCTCCGGGTCGCCGCCCTGGATCATGAATCCGTCGATGACCCGATGGAAGACCGTGTCGTCGTACAGCGGCTCACCGTCGTCCTGCCCGGACCACTGGATGGACCCGTCGGCGAGACCCGCGAAGTTCGTCACGGTGAGCGGGGCCTGCTCCGGGAAGAGCGTCACCGCGATATCGCCCTCGCTGGTGTGGATCGTGGCGGCGGTGACGTCCGGCACCTCAACAGCGGGCGGCTCGTCCTGCGCGCCGTCGGCATCCTCGGCCCCAGTGCTCTCCGGGGCCTCGGGCGCGGCGTCGTCGGCGCCGCTGTCACCGTCGCTGTCGTCCGAACCGCAGGCGGTCAGCGTCAGCACCCCGACGCACAGGAGCGCCGTGGCCAGACGCCGAGGGGAGCGGATCATGTCGCAAGCCTTCCGAATACTCGTACGTGGAGTGCGCAGCCACATCATGCACCACGAAGGCGCGGCTACGCCTCTCCCGTTCGCCGACGGAACCGGCCGGATCAGTCCACAAGCGTCCGCCACCGGGCGGCGGAACCGATCTCCGTCAGCTCCTCCAGGCTCAACGGCGCGACTTCCTCGTCGGCCGCGGCGCCGAGGGCGACGCTCTGCGTGATGTCCAGTGAGGCACCGTCCGGGTAGTACACGTCGATCATCCAGGAGCCGAGGGAGATGTCGACGCACTGGAAGACCCGGGTGCCGTCCTCCAGCGTGGTGGCGAGCTCGCAGCCGTCGTCATGCTCGCCATCGCCCTCCCCGAACACGTCGATCTCCTCGCCGGTGAACGAGCCCTGCCCATAGACGTTGATCTCAAGGTAGGCGGTGTGCGTGCCGTCGCCGACCTCCAGCGAGGCCGAGCCCGGGTCGTCGTCCTCGCCGTCGGTGATCTCCAGCCCCTCCGGGGCCAGCTCCCGGAACATCGTCCGCAGATCGGACGCGGGGACGCCCGCGAGGCCCAGGTCGTCGACTACCCAGTCCTCGAACGCCTCGGGTGCTCCATACTCGACGTCCACCCCGTTCAGCACGGACTGCCAGACCGGGTCCCGCGCGATCTCGGCGAGCCGGTGGAAGTCCACCGGCGGGGCGTCCACGGCCGCGGACCCGCCCTCGACGTCATAGGGGGACACCGACAGCCGCACGGAACGGAAGCCCCGGGCTTCCGCGTCCGGGCCGCTGGGAGCGTCATAGGCGATATCCCAGGCGGCCCCGGGCATCTCCATGTACTCGCTGCCCGTCAGCGCGCCGTCCAGGACGAAGTCCGAGGTCCGCGAGGTGAGCAGGGAGCCGTCGGCCAGCTCCGTCTCCTCGCAGGCCACGTCGGTCTCCCTGCCGGGGTCCCCGCACCCGGCGTCCGCCCGCCACTCGGCCGACTCGAAGCGGCTCATCTGGAGGTCGACGCTGAAGCTGCCCGACTCGTCCGCGACCACGACCGAGACATAGGGGTCGGCGGTGGTCGAGGGACCGGCGGCGCCCATCACCTCGCTGACGACCAGGGAGTCCGGCAGCATGCCTGCCAGGGTGGCGATCATGTCCTGCCCGGTCTCCGGTGGGGCGGCGGTCACCTCGCCGTCCTCGCCGAGACCCGGCAGATAGACGGCGGCCACGGCGACGGCCGTCGCCGACAGGGCGCCGCCGAGCACCCCGGTCCGGCGCCGCCACAGACGCGCCCGGCCACGCCGCATCCCGCCCTCCACCAGAAACTGGGGGTCGCGGTGAAAGCCATTCCCCGTCTGGCGCAGCATCGCGCCGAACTCCCGCTCAAGATCCGTCCGGTCGTCGTTCGTCATCGCTGGGTCCTCCCTCCTACGGCTTCCCTCGGCCCTTGCTCAAGCGGTCAGCTCGGCGAACCCGGACTCGCCGAGCCGCGCCCGGAGCTTGCCCAGCGCCCGGCTGCTGCGGCTGCGGACGGCACTGGAGCTGGTGCGCAGCATCTCGGCGGTCTGCTCCACGCTCAGGTCCTCCCAGAACCGCAGCACCAGCACGGCGCGGTCCAGACGCGGCAGCTCCGCCAGCGCCTGGAGCAGCGTGATCCGCAGCGGCGAGTCCCCCTGCTCGACCGGCTGCTCAGGGAGGCGCACCACGGGGTTTTCACCGCTGCTGCGGCGCCTGCGGTGCGCCAGATAGACCCGGACCAGGACGGTCTGGGCATAGGCGGCAGGATTGTCGATGCACCGCTTCCGGCTCCATGCGGTGTACATCCGGCCGAGTGTCTCCTGCACGAGATCCTCCGCCAGGTGGGTGTCCCCGCTGGTGAGCAGGCACGCCGACCGGTACAGCGCGGAGCCGCGGCGCGTGGCGAAGTCGTGGAACTCCTCCAGATCGCGCTTCTTCATCCGCTCCCCCTTGCGATCGGCCTGCCTGCCCCTGCACTCCTACTGATGCGCGAGCCGGGCATGTATGTTGCACCAGCGGGTCACCCTTTTCCCGCCGGGTCCGGTCAGGTCCGGTCGGGGACCGACGGTCACCCGGCGGTCACCCGAGGAGGGCCTGCCACTCGTCGGCGGTGGCGATGTCGGTCAGCTCCTCCAGGCTGAGCGGTGCCGTGTTGTCACCGGTGTCGTCGGTCTGGGTGATGTCCAGCGAGGAACCGTCCGGGTAATACACCTCGGCCCACCACAGGGCCACCGGGTCGTCCTCGCCGGTCGCCTCCCAGGTGCAGGAGACGATCTCGGTGCCGTCCTCCAGGACCTCGGTCTCGCAGTCCGGGCCCTCGCCCGGCTCGGCCCCGGCCTCACCCTCGCCGATCTCGAAGCCCCCCTCGTGGACCTCGACCTCGGCATCGATGTCGACCTCCAGCTCGACGGTGCTCTGGAGGGGCTCGACGGACACCTCGTCCACGATCTCGCCGCCCTCGCCCCATGCCTCGATCTCACCCTCGGCGAGCGCGCCCTCCGCGTCCCATGCGGTGATGTCGATCTGGGCCGGGCCGTTCCCGTCGTCGATCGTCAGCGTCGCCCAGCCCGGCTCGTCGTCCTCGCCGTCGGTGATCTCCAGCCCCTCCGGCGCCAGCTCGCGGAAGGTCGCGCGCAGCTCGTCGGCCGGGATGTCGCTGCTCGGCTCCTCCGACCAGTCCTCCGGCGGGCCGTACTGCTCGTCCGCCGCGTCCAGCACCTCCTGCCAGACGGGCGCCTGGACTATCTCGGCGAGCTCGTCGATGTCGACCGGCGGCTCATACGAGTCGGGGTCACCGGACTCCGTGAAGTCCTTGTAGAGGGAGAGCGAGACCGAACGACCGCCCGGCTCGTCCAGCCCGGAGCCGCCCGGACCCTCCAGATAGACGTCCCAGCTCCGGGCGGACCACGGCTCGATCCCCTCCTCGGGGATGCCCTCCTCGTCGTACTCCCAGGTGACCAGCGAGAGCACGGAGCCGTCGGGCAGCTCGGTCTCCTCGCAGGTGACGCCGTCCTCCGCGGGCGCCGGCTCCCAGACCGCGCAGCCCGAGTCGGCCCGCCAGTCGTCCGTCGCCCACCGATACATCCCGAGGTCGATCGACGCCCCGCCGGCCCCGTCCTCGACCTGCAGGGACGCATACGGATGGGGGAAGGAATCCAGCCCCTCGCCCTCCGAGCCCGTGATCCCCACATCCTCCGGCAGCAGCGCGGTCAGCGCCTCGATCAGCTCGTCGCCGGTGCGCGGCACGTCCCCCGTCTCCGCCCCGAAGCTCGGCTGGATGGAGCCGGCCGTGGTCACCGCGGCGATCGTCGCGATCGCGGCGGACAGCCCCACGCGCCGGCTCCAGCGCCGCTTCCGTCCCGTTACCCCGTTTGTCATTCCCGTTCCCCTCCATCGGTCACGGGCCGCCGCCGACGATCCGCGACGTGCCCCGTTACTCCTATCGATGCGATGGGACCGGGAAGATGTCGCAGACCTCTTTCGATCTCTTCTTCCGACGTTCTTCTCCGACGTTCTCCTCCGAATCGAGGTCGGGGCCACGGGGGTTGATAGCCTGGCCGGACACCCACCACCCGCGCCCCAGGGGTTCTCTTGACGGATTCTCTCGCCCTCGGTCCCAGTTGGCTGGACCCGGAGCAGCTCATCGAGACCTTCGGCCTGATCGGCATTCTGGTGATCGTCTTCGCCGAATCCGGCCTGCTGATCGGCTTCTTCCTGCCGGGCGACTCGCTGCTGTTCACCGCGGGGCTGCTGGTCTCCACCGATGAGTACCTGCACTACCCGCTGTGGCTGATGTGCGTGCTGATCGCGGTGGCGGCGGTGATCGGGGACCAGGTGGGCTACCTCTTCGGCCGCAAGGTCGGCCCGTCCCTGTTCAACCGGCCGGACTCACGTCTCTTCAAGCAGGAGAACGTCGAGAAGGCCCACGAGTTCTTCGAGAAGCACGGTCCCAAGTCGCTGGTGCTGGCCCGCTTCGTGCCGATCGTGCGCACGTTCACGCCGATCATCGCGGGCGTGTGCCGGATGGACTACCGCACGTTCGTCATCTTCAACGTCATCGGCGGCGTGCTGTGGGGCTGCGGGGTGACGCTGCTCGGTGCCGCGCTGGGCAAGGTCGACTTCGTGCGCGAGCACATCGAGCTGATGCTGATCGCGATCGTGCTGGTGTCGCTGGTGCCGATCGCCATCGAGTACCTGCGGGCCCGGCGCGCCGGGCGGAGCGCGGCGGACACGGCCGCTGGCGTGGGGAACACCGAGCCGCCCCAGGCCGCCAAGGGCCAGGGGCGGGATGTCGGCCGCTGAGGCCGCCGCGCGTCAGCCCTGCTGGGCCGGCCGCGGCTCCTCGACGGGCCGGGAGCTGGCCACGTCGCCAGGAGCGGCCTGGATGGTCTTGGCCACCGGCGGCGACTGCGGCTCGTCACCCTTGGGCGGGGCCGCCGCGCCCTCGGACTTCATGGCCGCCGTCTCACTCTTGAGGATGCGCGCGGACTTGCCCAGCGAGCGGGCGATGTCGGGCAGTCGCTTCGCCCCGAAGACGAGCAGCACGACGATGGCGAGGAGAAGGAGCTCTCTCGCACCGATCTGACCCATGACTTCCACCTCCAGGGGAACGTAACCGAACGTCCCATATCAGACGCCACGGTAGCGCGCCTCACGTAAAGATGACACAAATCCCCGGCCAATACACCGGTGCCCGGCCGATGCAAAATCGGATAAAACTACGCAATCCGGATCCGAGCGTGTCCTGAGCGGGCTCAGAACACCACCAGCGACCGGCCGCCCTTGCCCGCCGACATCCGGTCGAACGCCTCCGGCACGCCGTCCAGGCCGATCCGGTCCGTGACCAGGGCGTCGAGATCGAGGCGTCCGGCGTGCACCAGGTCGGCGAGGACGGGGACGTCGCGCGCCGGGTCGCTGTTGCCGTAGACGCAACCGGACAGTGTGCGGGCGAAGTGGAAGATCTCCATCGCGGACAGCGTCAGCTTGTCGTCCTTGCCGCCCACGCCGACGACCGTGGTGTGGCCGCCGCGGCGGGTCGCGGACCAGGCGGTGCGGATGACGTCGGCACGGCCGACGCACTCGATGGCGTGGTCGGCGCCGTAGCCGCCGGTGAGCTTGCGCACCGCCTTCGCCGTCCCGTCGTCGGCCGGCACGAACGCGCTGGCGCCGTGGCGCAGCGCCAGCTCCTCCTTCTCCGGCGTGACGTCCACCGCGATGATCGGGTCCGCGCCGGCGATGCGGGCGGACTGGAGCACGGAGAGGCCGACGCCGCCGAGACCGAAGACCACGACCGACTCGCCCGCGCGCACCCGTGCCGCGTTGTGGACCGCGCCGTAGCCGGTGAGCACCGCGCAGCCCAGCAGGGCGGCGGCGGTCAGCGGCACGCCGGGCGGCAACGGCAGCACCGCGCGCTCGGTCACCACGGTCTCCTCGGCGAACGCGCCCGTACCGAGGCCCGGATAGACCGGCGTGCCGTCGGCCAGCGTGGCGTACGGAGCCGCCGCGCCGTCGAAGGCGTGCTCGCACAGCCAGGGCTCGCCCAGCTCGCACAGGTGGCAGCCGCCGCACGAGGGCGCCCAGTTCAGCAGGACGGCGTCGCCCGGCCGGACCGACTCGACGCCCTCCCCGACGGCGACCACGGTGCCCGCGCCCTCGTGTCCGAGCACGACCGGGGCGGCGGCGCGCAGCACCCCGTTGGCCAGGGACAGATCGGAGTGGCAGACCCCGGCGGCGGCGAGCTTCACGCGGACCTGGCCGGGGCCGGGCTCGGGCAGCGCGATGTCGACGAGTTCCAGCGGGGCGCCCACGGCGGGCAGCAGAACGGCCTGGACCATCGGGTGTTCCTCGATTCTGGGCGACGGGGAGTCGGAGCGGCAGGCGGACAGACAGGCAGACAGGCAGGCAGACAGGCAGACAGGCGGACAGGCGGACAGGCGGACAGAGCAGCAGAGCGGAAGAACGGCGGGGCGGAAGAACGGACGGCGCCGCGCCTCAGAATTGCAGGGACTGCGTCTGGAGGAACTCCTCCAGGCCGTACCGGCCCAGCTCGCGCCCCACCCCCGAGTCCTTGTAACCGCCGAACGGCGCCGCCGGGTTGAACGCGCCGCCGTTGATGTCCACCTGCCCGGTCTCCATCCGCCGGGCGAACGCGGCGGCCTGGGCCGGGTCCGCCGCCCACACACCGCCGGACAGTCCGTAGTCGGTGCCGTTGGCGATCTCCAGGGCGTGCTCCTCGTCCCGGTAGCGCAGGATCGACAGCACCGGGCCGAAGATCTCCTCCCGCGCGATCGTCATGCCGGGCTCGACATCGGCGAAGACCGTGGGCCGCACGTAGAAGCCCTTGTCCAGGCCCTCCGGCGCCTCCGGTCCGCCCGTGACCAGCCGCGCGCCCTCGGCCACGCCGATCCGGATGTACTCGCGCACCCGCTCGCGCTGCACGGCGCTGACCAGCGGGCCCAGGCGGGTCGAACGGTCGGTGGGGTCGCCCGGCGCGTAGCCCTCGGCGATTTTGGCCGCCAGCTCGACGGCCTCGTCGTAGTCCGCCTCGCCGACCAGCATCCGGGTCCAGGCGCTGCACGTCTGACCGCCGTTCAGGAAGGCGTTGCCCACACCGGTCTTCACCGCGCGGGTCAGATCGGCGCCCGGCAGGATGACGTTGGCCGACTTGCCGCCCAGCTCCAGGGCGACCCGCTTGATGTTCTGGCCGGCGGCGGCGCCGATGCGGCGGCCGACGGCCGTGGAGCCGGTGAACGAGACGACGTCCACGCCCGGGTGCCCGGCCAGCGCCGCCCCGGCGACCGTGCCGAGACCGGTGACCAGGTTGAACGCGCCGGGCGGCAGGCCCGCGTCGTGCACGAACTGGGCGAAGAGCTGGGCCGTCAGCGGCGTGTTCTCGGCGGGCTTGAGCACCACCGGGCAGCCGGCGGCGAGCGCGGGCAGGACCTTGGCGACGATCTGGTGCAGCGGGTAGTTCCACGGGGTGATGGCGGCGACGACCCCGGCGGGCTCGGCGTACACCGTCGAGTTCCCCACCTTCTCCTCGAAGGAGAACTCGGCCAGCACCTCCAGGACCGAGGTGGCGACCGCGACCGGCAGCGCGCCGTGCACCGCCTGCGCCAGCCGCCGGGGCGCGCCCAGCTCGGCCACGACAGTGGCGATGATCTCGTCCTGGTGCCCGGCGAGCCCGTCGCGCAGCCGGGTCAGGGCGGCGAGCCGCTCCTCGCGCGAGGTCGCGCGCCAGGCCCCGGCGGCCGAACGGGCGGCGGTGACGGCCGCGTCGATGTCGTCGGCCGTGCCGGCCGGAACGGTGGCGATAACGGCCTCGGTGGCCGGGTTGACCACGTCGATGAGGTCGCCGGGAACGGCGGCCGGCCGCCAGGCGCCGTCGATGTAGTGCCCCTCGTGAGCCTGCATGCGTGTCGCTCCGCTCTGTTCCGGTCGTCGTCGGTCCGGCTTCCGCGCACAAATTAGCAATGCTAGTTAAATGCGGAAGTCGCCACGGGAACAAGCGCCGCGCACCGTGATCCGGCTCACCCGGCCCACCCGGCACACCCGCCGGGCCGGTGTCACCGACGCTCAGGACGCCTTGAGCAGCGCGCCCTCACGCCATTTCAGCACCTTGTCGAACGTCACGATCGCCCCGCCCATCCCCGGCTGGTTGTCGAACCGGACCCGGTCCGACAGCGCCTCGATCAGCCCCAGCCCGCGCCCGCTGGACGACAGCTCACACGGCTCGCGCCGCAGGACGAGCGGGATGGTGGCCCCCCACGGGAAGCCGGGGCCGCGGTCCGTCACCTCGATCCGGCACACGTCCCCGTGGATCGACGCCGTCACCCGGTACACCTCGGAGCGGTCGCCGCCGTGCTGCACCGCGTTCGAACAGGCTTCGGACAACGCCACGCACAGCTCGTGCGAGATGTCCGCGTCCACCCCCACGGTCTCCATCGCGCCGAGCAGGATCCGCCGCGCGAGCGGGACGCTGGCCGCTTCCCGCCGCAGTTGGAGAGACCACCAGATGCTCATGCTCCAGCCTCCTGGCCGCGGCTCGACATATCTGTAGGTATTGCCTACCCGGGAGCGCCGTAAGCGTCCGATTGACCCGACACCCCCCGTTCGGCGGATGTATTGGGGGATTCGAGTCGATATAGCCACTCTCCGGTGAGAGTGAAGGTCCGCACCGGCGTGCGAACCCGCGTCCCCCGGTGCCTTGCCATGCGCGGACACGGTGAGATGATGACGCCGCCATGCGTGCCGGAGCCGATCTGCGACTGCTGCGAGCCGCGGTCTTCGCCGCGGCCTGCGCCACGCTGGCCGCCGCCGGACACCTGTCCACCGCCGGCCCCGGCATCCCGCTCTGGACCCTGGCCACCGGCTGGGCCGCCGCCTTCGCCGTCGCGCTGCCGCTCGTCGGCCGCGAACGGCGCTCCCTCCCCGCCATCGCCGCCATCCTCGCCGCCGCGCAACTCGCCCTTCATGTCCTGTACCACCTCGGCCAGCACGGCACACTCACGGCACGGTTCGGCGGCGGCAGCAGCAGCGGTGGCGGCGGTGGCGGCGGCGGCGGCGGACCGGTCGCACTCGCCGCCCGGCTGCTGTGCGACGACCACGCCGTCGACCTCACCCAGGCCGAGGCCGTCCGCATGGTCCGCGCCGCCGGCCTCGGCCCGCACGCCGGCCACGGCGGAACGGGCGCCGCCGCGTCCACCGGCGGCGACAGCTGTCTCGGCGACGCCATCGCCTCCCTGGCCTCCTGGCCGATGCTGCTCGGCCACCTCCTCGCCGCGCTCACCGCCGGCTGGCTGCTGCGACGCGGCGAGGCCGCCCTGTGGCAGCTCATCACCCTCTCGACCCAGCTGCCGCCGCTGCGGCGCGCCCTGCGCCTGGCGCGCGTCCTGTCCGGCGGCGGCCCGCGCGCGAACGTTCCCGCGCCGCTCCTCCCGCCGCGCGCCGACCGGGCGTTCCTGCCCGCCCCGCGCGGCGTGGTGCTCGCACGTGCCGTCACCCGGCGCGGGCCGCCCGCGCGCACGGCGCACCGGTTCACTCTCGCGGCCTGACGCACTCCCCGCAGCGCTCCCGGAAGGGACGGAAGGGGCGAGTGCGCCGTCGCCGCGCGCTCGCCATCCCTCTCATCCACCACACCTCTCTGTGGAGTGCTCATATGACCCGCACACGCGTCGCCGCCTCCGTCGCCACCGCCCTGACCGCCGGGGCCTTCCTCGCGTTCACCGCCCCCGCCGCCTCCGCCCACGTCAGCGTCGACCCCGACGAGGCCGAGCAGGGCGGCTACAGCACCGTCAACATCAAGGTCCCCAACGAGCGCGACAACGCCTCGACCATCCGCCTGGAGGTCCATCTCGACCTCGACCACCCGCTGGCCTCCGTGCAGCCGCAGCCCGTTCCCGGCTGGGAGGTCGAGGTCGAGACCGCCGAGCTGGACGAGCCGGTGGAGCTCCACGGCAGCGAGATCACCGAGGCGCCCAGCGTGATCACATGGACGGGTGGCGAGATCGAGCCCGGCCAGTTCCAGCAGTTCCCGATCTCGGTCGGCCCGCTGCCGGAGGACGTGGACCAGGTGCTGTTCAAGGCCGTCCAGACCTACGACAACGACGAGGTCGTGCGCTGGATCGAGGAGCCCGTCGAGGGCGAGGCCGAACCCGAGCACCCGGCGGCCGTGCTCGCCCTCGCCCCCGCTGACGGCGACGACCACGGCACCGGTGACGACGACGCCGGGGAGGCCGGGGAGGCCGGGGAGGCGGAGGACGGCGACCACGCCGAGCCGGTCGCCGCCGAGTCCGGCGACGACACGACCGACACCACCGCCCGCGTCCTGGCGGGCGTCGGCATCGCCGTCGGTGTGGCCGGTGTCGCGTTCGGCGTGCTCGCCGGCCGCCGCCGTTCCACCGAGTCCTGACCCACCCGTCCCACGGCGGGGCGGACCGGCCGTTACCGGTCCGCCCCGCGCCACCTCACTCACACGGAACCGAAAACACGCCATGCACCTGCGCAGAATCAGCACCGCCCTCATCGCCACCGCCACCGCCCTCGCCCTGGCGGCCTGCGGAAGCGATGGCGGGGACGACAGCGCCGAGCACGACCACGACAACCCGGCCGCCGAGGTCTCCGGCGGCACCACCCCGGACGAGGGCACCGTGCTCGACCAGCCCTTCGCCAAACCGGAGCTGGTCCTCACCGACACCCACGGCGAGCCCTACGACTTCGCCGCCGAGACCGCCGGTCACGCCACCCTGCTCTACTTCGGCTACACCCACTGCCCCGACATCTGCCCGCTCACCATGAGCAACATCGCCGTCGCCACCGCCGGCCTCACCGAGGAGCAGCGCGCCGACCTCCGCGTCGTCTTCGTCACCACCGACCCCGAACGCGACACCCCGGAATCGCTCGGCACCTGGCTCCAGGCGCAGGACCCCGACTTCACCGGCCTCACCGGCGACTTCACGACCATCCAGGAGGCCGCCCGCTCCCTGGGCATCCACATCGAGCCGTCCTACGAGGACGAGAACGGCGACATCGTCTCCACCCACGGCACCCAGGTCGTCGCCTTCCTTCCCACCGACGACAAGGCCCACGTCATCTACACCGAGGGCGTCACCGCCCAGACCTTCGAGCGGGACCTGCCCGGGCTCCTCGCCGGAGAGCTGCCATGACCGGAGCCCGCGCGGCCACGGCATCCGCCGCCCTCGCGTTCGCCCTGGCCCTCGGCGCCTGCGGCGGCGGGAGCGGCGACGGCGGTGCGGGCGGCGACGGCGGTCCCGAACTGACCGTCACCGGCGCCTACATCCCCGAACCCGCCACCGAGGACATGGCCGGCGGCTTCCTCACCGTCGAGAACGCCGGTGACACCGATGACACCCTCCTCTCCGCCACCAGCGACATCGCCGACTCGGCCGAGATCCACGAGACCGTCGACAACGCCATGCGCCGGGTGGACTCCCTCCCCATCCCCGCCCACGGCGAGCTGAGCCTGTCCCGGGGCGGCAACCACCTGATGTTCCTCGGCCTGACCCGCGAGCCCGTCGAAGGCGACACCGTGTCCGTCGAGCTCCGCTTCGAGACCTCGGACCCGATCACCCTCGACGTGCCGGTCGAAGCCGCCACCCACACCGGGGAGTGACACCAGCCATGACCACCACCACCCCCGCCGCTGTCCGCTCACCGGCCGCGCCGCTGCTGATCGTCGTCGCGGCGCTGGCCACGCTGCTGCTGGGTGCCACGCCCGCCGCCGCGCACGCCTCGCTCACCGGCAGCACCCCGGCGGACGGGGAGGTGGTGGCCACGGCACCGGCACAGGTCACCCTCACCTTCTCCGAACAGGTCGCCCTCTCCGACGACTCCATCCGCGTCCTCGACCCGCGGGCCGAACGCGCCGACACCGGCGACGTGACGGACGAGGGCGACGACACCCACGCCGTCGCCCTCCGCCCCGGTCTGGAGGACGGCACCTACACCGTGGCCTGGCAGGCCGTCTCCGCCGACAGCCACCCCATCGCCGGCGCGTTCACCTTCTCCATCGGCGCCCCCTCCGCCACCACCGTCGAGCTCCCCGACCAGGCCGTGGGCGAAGGCGGCGTCGGGCTCCTCTACGACATCGCCCGCTACGCCGCCTACGCCGGATTCCTGCTGCTGGCCGGCGCCTGCGCGTTCGTCCTGCTCTGCCGGCGGGAGGCCGCCGCCGCGCCCGCCGTCCAGCGCGTCACCCTCACCGGCTGGACCACCCTCACCGCCGCGACCATCGCGCTCCTGCTGCTGCGCACGCCCTACACCACCACCGGCCGCCTCGCCGACGCCCTCGACCTCGGCGGCCTGCGCGACGTCATCGACACCAAGACGGGCACCGCCCTGGTCACCCGGCTCCTGCTGCTCGCCGCCGCCGGACTGCTCATCGCGCTCCTGCACGGCGGCTACGCCCGCCTGGTCACCGCCGCCGAGGACGACCGGGACGAGGACCACGACGTCCGCGTCCGCGACCTCACCTTCGGTCTGGCGCTCGGCGGCGTCATCCTCGCCACCGGCCTGGCCGCCACCTGGGCCATGGCCGAACACGCCTCCACCGGGCGGCAGACCGCCCTCGCCATCCCCGCCGACGTCCTCCACCTGCTCGCCGTCGCCACCTGGCTCGGCGGGCTCGCCACCCTCCTCACCCTGCTCCGCGCCGGCCCGGCCGTGCCGCGCGCCGCCGTCCGCCGTTTCTCGCGGCTCGCCCTGACCAGCGTCACGGTCCTGACCGTCACCGGCCTCTACCAGGCGTGGCGGCAGATCGGCTGGTCCTGGTCCGGCCTGACCGACACCCAGTACGGCCGACTGCTGCTGCTCAAGGTCGGCATCGTCGGGGCGCTGCTGTGCGTCGCGTGGAACTCCCGCCGCTGGACGGCCCGCCTCGGCGACGTCCTCGTCCCCGAGCCGGACACGGCGCCGTCGCCGTCAGCCGCGGCGGGGGCGGACGCGGGGGCGGATCCGGCCCGCGCCCAGCAGCTCGCCCGCCAGCGCGCCGCGATCCGGCGGGCCGACCGCCGCAAGGCCCGCGACGCCGACCCGCACCGCGCGGCCCTGCGCCGTTCCGTCCTCGCCGAGGCCGCCATCGCCGCCGTCCTCCTCGCCGTCGCCACCTGGCTCAGCGGCACCACCCCCGCCCGCACCGCCTCCGACACCGGAACCGAGGCCGGGGCGGAGACCGGCGACCACATGACGGACGAGCCGGTCTCCGTCGACATCCCCTACGACACGGGCGGCGACGGCGGCCAGGGCACCGCCCGGCTCGACCTCTCCCCCGCCCACACCGGGGAGAACACCCTCCAGATCCACCTCTCCGACCCCGAGGGCCGTCCCGCCACGGCCGCCGAGGTGCGCGTCGCGCTCACCCTCCCCGACGAGGACCTCGGCCCGCTGCGCTACGACCCCGTCCAGAGCGACGCCGCCCAGTGGACCGTCACCGGCCTCCAGCTCCCGCGCCCCGGCGACTGGCGGCTCGCCCTCACCATCCGCACCTCGGACATCGATCAGGTGACCGAGACCGCCACCCTTCCCATCGAGTGATCGAAGATGACTGAACGCCCAGAACATCCGGAACGCCGCGAACACCCCGACCGTCCCGAACGCCGCGAACGCCCCGATGGCCCCGCACCCCTGACCCGCCGCCGGCTGCTCACCACCGCCAGCACGGCCGGCGCCGCCGGGATCGCCATCGGCACCACCACCGGCGCCATCGCCCACTCCGCCGCGACCGACAACGGCGAAGGACCCGCCCTGACCACTCTCGGCACCACCGCCATCCCCTTCCACGGCACCCACCAGCCCGGCATCACCACCCCCGCGCAGGCGCACGGCCACCTCGCCGCGTTCGACCTCGCCCCCGCCTCCGGCCGCCGCGAGGCCGCCGCGCTGCTGCGCCGCTGGTCCGCCCTGGCCGCCGAGCTGATGGCCGGCCGCACCCCCGACAGCGCCACCGACACCGCCGTCGCCCGCGACGCCGGGCCGTCCTCCCTCACCCTCACCTTCGGCTTCGGCAACAGCTTCTTCGACGCCGTCGACCTCACCGACGCCCGCCCCGCCGGCCTCGACCCGCTGCCGCGCTTCTCGAACGACGCCCTCGACGAGCGCCGTTCCAACGGCGACCTGTGGGTCCAGATCGGCGCCGACGACGCCCTCGTCGCCTTCCACGCGCTGCGCGTCCTGCACCGCGCCGCCGACGAGACCGCCGCCCTGCGCTGGCAGATGACCGGCTTCAACCGCAGCCCGGGGGCCACCGCCCACCCCATGACCACGCGCAACCTCATGGGCCAGATCGACGGCACCAACAACCCCCAGCCCGGCGACGACGACTTCGCGGAACGGATCTTCGTCCCCGCCGAGGGTGACCCCGCTTGGATGGCCAACGGCTCCTACGTCGTCTTCCGCCGTATCCGCATGCTGCTGGACGACTGGGAGGCGCGCCCGGTGGAGGAGCAGGAGCGCGTCATAGGACGGCGCAAGTCCGACGGCTCCCCGCTGACCGGTGACGCCGAGACGGCCCCCGTCGACCTGGAGGCCGCCGACGCCGACGGCACGCCCCTCATCGCCGCCAACGCGCACGTCCGCGTCACCGCCCCCGAGACGAACGGCGGCGCCGCGATGCTGCGCCGCCCGTTCTCGTTCCACGATGGATTCCGCGACGACGGCAGCCCGGACGCCGGCCTGCTCTTCATCTCCTGGCAGGCGGACCCGCTGCGCGGCTTCGTCCCCGTGCAGCGGAAGCTCGACCGGGGCGACGCGCTCTCCCCGTTCATCCGCCATGAGGCCAGTGGTCTGTTCGCCGTTCCGCGCGGCGCGGCGGAGGGGGAGTACGTCGGTCAAGCACTGCTCGAGGGCCGGTGAGCGACGGCGGCGCGGCAGCCGGGCCGTGGATGACCGGCGAGCCGCCCGCTCGCCGCGCCGGCGGAAAGCGGACGGTTCAGCAACTGAGACGGAGGGCGACGATCGGGCGCGCGGGGCTACCGTAGCGGCATGACAGCCGCAAGCCGTTATACCTATCTCGGCCCCGAGGGGACTTTCACCGAAGCCGCGCTCCGCACGCTGCCCGAGGCGGCCACCCGCGAGCTGGTGCCCATGATCTCCGTGCCCGCCGCGCTCGACGCCGTGCGTTCCGGCGCGGCGGCGGGTGCGCTGGTCCCCATCGAGAACTCGGTGGAGGGCGGCGTCACCGCCACCGTGGACGAGCTGGCCTCGGGCGAGCCCCTGATGATCTACCGCGAGGTGCTGCTGCCGATCGCGTTCGCGCTGCTGGTCCGGCCCGGCACGCCGATCGAGAACATCAAGACGGTCACCGGGCACCCGGTGGCACAGCCGCAGGTGCGGGGCTGGCTGGAGCGTTTCCTGCCGGAGGCGCAGTGGGAGTCGGCGGCGTCGAACGCGGACGGCGCCCGGCTGGTGCAGGAGGGTCGTTTCGACGCGGCCTTCGCGGGGGAGTTCGCCGCCCCGACTTACGGGCTCGAACCGCTGGTCACCGACATCCACGACGCGCACAACGCCACCACGCGCTTCGTGCTGGTCGGCCGTCCGGCCCGGCCGGCGGCGCCGACCGGCGCGGACAAGACGTCGGTGGTGCTGTGGCTGCGCGGCGACCACCCGGGCGCGCTGCTGGAGGTGCTCCAGGAGTACGCGACCTGCGGGGTGAACCTGGTCCGCATCGAGTCCCGGCCCACGGGCAAGGGCATCGGGCAGTACAGCTTCTCGGCGGACTGTGAGGGGCACGTCTCGGAGCGACGGGTCGGCGAGGCGCTGATGGGTCTGAAGCGGCTGTGCGCGGACGTGCGGTATCTGGGGTCGTATCCGCGCCACGACAACGTCGAGCCGACGGTGCGGGCGGGCACGGCGGACGCCGATTTCCTGACGGCGGCGGACTGGCTGACACGCTGCCTGGACGGCAGGCAGGCCCCCCGGAGGGACTGAGCGGGGACTGAGCGGGGGCTGAACGGGGGCGGGCCCGGGGGTGGAATCTGACAGTCTGTGGAGTGTCCGGAAAGTTATCCACAGGACACCCTGCGTGCTGTGCATAAGTCGACACTCCGAATCGGACATCATCGACATATACCCGTTACGGCAGCGAAGTGGCGCACAGGCTGTTGGATCATGATTCGTCACCCCGCGCGCACCGGACAACCCTTGAGCGTGATGCGATTTCCTCCGTAAGTGAGTGTGAGAGCGGTTTGAATGGGGAATTCTCCGCCGCACCGTCCGCGCCGCCGAACAATCCACCACGTCATCCACAGCCCCCCACTCACCTGTGGATAACTTTGCGGGATCGCCCCCTGACCTGTGGATTTCTTTCCGGCGACCTTTCCGGCAAATCACCTCAAAAGCCACCCCGCGCTTTTCCGATGCAATCCCCGGGACCCGCCCCGGTAGCCTGGGTCCGTGATTGACCTTCGCCTGCTCCGTGAGGACCCCGACCGAGTGCGCGCCTCGCAGCGCGCCCGTGGAGAGGACGTCGGCATCGTCGACGCGCTGATCTCCGCCGACGAGCGGCGCCGGTCGTCCAGTTCCCGCTTCGACGAGCTGCGCGCCGAGCAGAAGCAGCTCGGCAAGCGCGTCCCGCGCGCCCAGGGCGACGAGAAGGCCGCCCTGCTGGCCCGCGCCGGCGAGCTGTCCGGCGCGGTGAAAGCCGCCGACGCCGAGCGCGACGAGGCCGCCGCCGAGGCCCAGCGGCTGCTGCTCCAGCTCGGCAACATCGTGCATCCCGACGTCCCCGTGGGCGGCGAGGACGATTTCGTCGTCCGCGAGACGCACGGCACGATCCGCGACTTCGAGGCCGAGGGCTTCGCCCCGAGGGACCACCTCGACCTGGGCCACGTCCTCGGCGCGATCGACACCGAGCGCGGCGCGAAGGTGTCCGGCTCCCGCTTCTACTACCTGACCGGCGTCGGCGCCCTGCTGGAGCTGGCCCTGGTCAACGCGGCGGTCGCGCAGGCGGCCGAGGCCGGGTTCGTCCCCATGCTCACGCCCGCGCTGGTCAAGCCGCGCGCCATGGAGGGCACCGGCTTCCTCGGCCAGGCCGCCCAGGACGTGTACCACCTGGAGAAGGACGATTTCTACCTCGTCGGCACCTCCGAAGTCCCGCTTGCCGCCTACCACATGGACGAGATCCTGGACGCGGACCAGCTCCCGCTGCGCTACGCGGGCTTCTCGCCGTGCTTCCGCCGCGAGGCCGGCTCGTACGGCAAGGACACCCGGGGCATCTTCCGAGTGCACCAGTTCGACAAGGTGGAGATGTTCTCGTACGTCGCCCCCGACGACGCGGAGGCGGAGCTGGCGCGGCTGCTGGAGTGGGAGAAGCGGTGGCTGACCTCCCTGGAGCTGCCCTTCCGCGTGATCGACGTGGCCAGCGGCGACCTGGGGGCGTCGGCCGCCAGGAAGTTCGACTGCGAGGCGTGGATCCCGACCCAGGGCAAGTACCGCGAGCTGACCTCCACGTCGAACTGCGCGGAGTTCCAGGCGCGCCGCCTGTCCATCCGGATGCGGACGAAGGACGCCGGAATCCGCCCGCTCGCCACGCTGAACGGCACGCTGTGCGCGGTACCGCGCACGATCGTCGCCCTCCTGGAGAATCACCAGCGGGCGGACGGCTCGGTGCGGGTCCCGGCGGCGCTGCGGCCGTACCTGGGCGGGCGCGAGGTGCTGGAGCCGGTGGCGAAGTGAGGCGCGCGGTGTCGCTGCCGCGCCGTTTTCCGTACCGGCTGGTCGCGACCGACCTGGACGGCACGCTGCTGCGCGGCGACCACACGATCTCGCAGCGCACCCGGGACGCGCTCGTCGCCGCGCAGGCGGCGGGCGCGGAGCACCTCGTCGTGACCGGCCGGGGGGTGGCCTCGACGCGGCACATCCTGGACGACCTCGGGTACCGGGGTCTGACGGTGTGCGGCCAGGGCGCCCAGCTCTACCACGCCGGGGAGCACCGCCTGCTGACGTCGGTCACGCTGGACCGCGCCGTGGCGCGGTACGCGCTGGAGCGGCTGGAGACCGGCCTCGGCCCGGTCGCGGTCGCGGTCAACCGGGACGGCCTCGACGGCGAGATCGTGATGGACGGCCGCTTCGAGGCGGTGGTGCACAGCGGCTTCCGGGGCGGGGACCGCGTCCCGCTCTCCACCGCCGAGGTGGACCGCACGGCGCTGTTCGCGGAGCCGGTCATCAAGCTCTATGTCCAGTGCCCGGGTCTGACCGACGACGAACTGGCGTCCGCCGCCCGCGGGTTGGTCGGTGACTCGGTGACGATCGTGGTCTCGGGCCGCGACCTGGTGGAGATGCTGCCGCTGGGCCTGACGAAGGCCACCGGCCTGTCGCTGGCGGCCCGCCGGCTGGGTGTGAAGGCGTCGGAGACGATCGCGTTCGGCGACATGCCCAACGACATCCCGATGCTGCTGTGGGCCGCCCACGGCGTGGCGATGGCGGACGCGCACCCCGAAGTCCTCGCCATAGCCGACGAGATCACCGCGGGGAACGACGCGGACGGCATCGCCAAGACCCTTGAGCCGTTGTTCTCCCCGGTTCCGCCGACCGTCTGAGACCGTCGCGCGGTTTTCCGGACGGCTCCCACCATGCGGCCGGGCCACCTCCCTGACCTGCCCCCGCGTCACGGCCAACCGGACCGCCGCAAAGTTATCCACAGGCTGTGCACAGGCACGCGACCTGCACAGATACTCCTCACCTGTGGACGACCAATCCCAACAATCCACAGGCCCGTTGACCGCCGCCCCCGCCAACACAGCACCCCTCCGGGGTGATTTCGGCGCGGTCAGGGATTCACGGCCTGCCCCGCGAGACCGTCACCGGGAACATCGGCACATCACGCCCGGACGCGCCATCGCCACCCAACGCGCGGAGCTGGCCGCCTTCTTCGAGGGTGTCCGACCATACGGGTATGGGGGATGACACGCGGCCCGTCCGCGACATCACGCAGGGCCGCCCTCCTCCCGCGCGTCACTTCCGGAAGGTCAGACCGTGAGGACGATCTTGCCCGTCGTGCGGCCCGACTCGCCCAGCTCGTGGGCCTTCGCGGCCCGCTCCAGCGGCAGGACCGAGTCGATCTCAGCGCGCAGGCGGCCCGCCGTCACCAGCTCGGCGAGCGTCTTCAGGCCCGCGTGGTCCGGCTCGACCAGGGTGAAGCCGGTGCGGAAGCCGGGTGCCTTTGGCGGCGCGTCGGTGGGGGAGGCGAGCGTGACCAGGGTGCCGCCGGGCCGCAGGACACGCAGGGAGCGGGTCCCGTAGTCGCCGCCGATCGTGTCGACGACCGCGTCCACGTCCCGGAGGACCTCGGCGAAGTCGGTCGTCCGGTAGTCGATCAGCTCGTCCGCGCCCAGCTCGCGCAGCAGCGGGTGCTTGGCGGCCGAGGCGGTGCCGATGACGTGGGCGCCGAGCGTCTTGGCGATCTGGACGGCGAGGTGGCCGACGCCGCCGGCCGCCGCGTGGATCAGGACCCGCTGGCCGGGCAGCACGCCGGCGGCCTCGGTCAGGGCCTGGAGGGAGGTCAGCCCGGCGAGCGGCAGCGCGGCGGCGTGGGGGTGGTCGATCGCGGCGGGCTTGTGGGCGAAGTGGCGGGCGGGGGCGGCGACATACTCGGCGTAGGCACCCGCCTGGTGCGGGAAGCGCGGCATGCCGAACACCTCGTCGCCCGGCCGGAACAGGGTCACGCCGGTGCCGACCGCCTCGACCACGCCGGAGACGTCGTAGCCGAGGATCACCGGGTCGTTCCACAGCCCGAAGCCGCCGTGCCGCCGGGACTTCCAGTCGGTCGGGTTGACCCCGGCGGCATGCACGCGGACCAGGATCTCGGTCGGGCCGGGGGCGGGCCGGGGGGTGTCGATCAGGGTGAGGACATCGGGCGCGCCCCAGGTGCGGAGGCTGACGGCGCGCATCGTTGGTGCTTCGGCGGTGTGCTCGTTCATGGCACCAGCCTGCGCGGCCCGGCGGGCGACCGGCACTGGCCAGATGGCCAGGGTATGACAGGATCTGGCCATGGCCGTTCCTCCGCACCGTGTCGTCGTCCTCGCCCTGGACGGGGTGATCCCGTTCGAGTTGGGCATCCCCGCGCGGATCTTCGGCGGCGCCGAGGGGCCGGACGGGGAGCCGTTGTACGAGGTGATCACCTGCACGCTCGACGGGCGGCCGGTGCGCGGCGACGCCGGGTTCGCGATCGCCGTGGAGCACGACGCCTCGGCGCTGGCGGCGGCGGACACGTTCGTCATCACGCCGTCCGAGAAGCTGGGGGCCATGCGCGAGGGCGGGCCGCTGCCGCCGGAGCTGGCCGCCGCGTTCGCGCGGCTGCGGCCGAGCACCCGCATCGCCTCGATATGCACCGCGTCGTACGTGCTGGCGGCGGCCGGGCTGCTGGACGACCACCCGGCGACCACGCACTGGCGGGAGGCCGCGCACTTCCAGCGCACGTTCCCCCGGGTGCGGGTGGACCGGGACGTGCTCTTCGTGGACACCGGCACGATCCTCACCTCTGCGGGCGCGGCGGCCGGGGTGGACCTGTGCCTGCACCTGGTGCGGCGCGACTACGGCAGCCAGGTGGCCAACCAGGTCGCCCGCCGCTGCGTGGTCCCGCCCTGGCGCGACGGCGGGCAGGCGCAGTATGTCGAACGGCCGGTCCCGGAGCCGGAGTCGAGCGGCACGGCCGCCACCCGGGTCTGGGCGATGGAGCACTTGGGACGGCCGATCACCCTGACCGAGCTGGCGGCGCACGCCCGGATGAGCGTGCGCAGCTTCACGCGGCATTTCCACGCCGAGGTCGGCACCACGCCGGGACAGTGGCTGACGGCTCAACGGGTCGAGCTGGCACGACAGTTGCTGGAGTCCAGCGTGCTATCGGTCGACCAGGTCGCGGACCGGGCCGGCTTCGGCACGTCCAACTCCCTGCGCCAGCACATGCGCGCCACGCTCGGCATCTCGCCATCCGCCTACCGGCGCACGTTCAACTCCCGTGCGCCCGCCCGGGGCTGAGCCCTGGCGCGGCTACTCATCGCCGGCCACCTTCAGCACCCGCAGCCGCTCGCCCGCGTACCAGGTACCGAGCGCGGTGGCGACCACGAGCAGGATCAGGGCCGTGGGCAGGGCGACGTCCGAGGTGATGTCGGCACCGTCCGCCGCGACGCGCTCGGCCAGGGCGAGGGACCACTGCTGGATGCTCAGCGTGCGGGCGCCGGGGACCAGGTTGCCGAACAGCGCCTCCCAGACCAGGGCGTAGATCAGGCCGAAGACCACCGCGTTCCGCGACACCGTGCCCAGCAGCAGGAAGACCGCGCTGTAGGCGACCGACGCGACGCCCGCCGCCACGGTGTACGCGCTGCCGATCTGCTGGCTGTTGTCGTTGAGGATCATCCCGGCCAGCAGGATCGGCGTGGTGGTGAACGCGATGGTGACGCTGATCGCCACCAGCAGCTTGGTGGTGATGATCGTGCGGCGGCTGATCGGCTTCGACAGCAGGTAGACGATCGAGCCGTCGTCGATCTCCGGGGCGATCGCGCCCGTTCCGGCGATGACACCGATCAGCGGCACCATCGAGGCGAGCGCGAAGCCGCCCAGGATCTCGGTGGCGGCCCGGTCGTCGGCGCCGCCGAGCGCCCGCACCACAACGGCGATCACCAGCAGCAGGGTGGGCAGCGCGAGCAGGACGAGCGCCCGGCGGCGGCCGAGCAGCGCCCGGTAGGTGAGCCGGGCGACCGTGGGGTTGTAGATCACGCAATTCTCCTTACGCGCTGACCAGGTAGGAGAAGACGCTCTCCAAGGACTCGTCGGAGGGGGAGACCGTCAGCAGCCGGATGCCGGACTCCCGTGCCAGCCGGGGAAGTTGGGTGGCGAACCGGCCGAAGTCCACGGCCTGCACGCGCAGCGCGCGCTCCCCCGCGTCGAACTCGACGCCGGTCGTGGACGGATCGGCGATGAGCGCGGCGGCCAGCGCCCGGTCGTCGCTGGAGCGGACGAGATAGCGGTGCGGCCGGTCGGTCATCAGGCGCCGGATCTTGCGGTAGTCCCCGGACGCGGCGTGCCGGCCGGCGACGATCACCTCGATGTGGGTGGCGAGTTGCTCGACCTCCTCCAGGATGTGCGAGGAGAACAGCACCGTACGGCCCTCGTCGCCCATCGTGCGCAGCAGCTCCATCAAATGCATCCGCTGGCGCGGGTCCATCCCGTTGAACGGCTCGTCCAGCAACAGCACGGACGGCTCGTGGACGAGGGCCGAGGCCATCTTCACGCGCTGCCGCATGCCCTTGCTGTAGGTGGAGATGCGGCGGTCGGCGGCGGCGGTCATCTCGACCGTCTCCAGCGCGGCCCCGGCGGCGGCCTTCGGGTCCTTCAGGCCGTGCAGCTCGGCGTTGGCGAGCACGAACTCGGCGCCCGTGAGGTAGTCGTACATGCCCTCGCGCTCGGGGACGAGACCGATCTCGCGGTAGACCGCCTCATTGCGCCAGATCGGCCGGCCGTCCAGCGTGACGGCGCCGGAGGAAGGGGCGAGGAAGCCGCTCATCATGTGGATGAGGGTCGACTTGCCCGCGCCGTTGGGGCCGAGGAGGCCGGTGACGCCGGGGGCGATGTCCATCGTCACGTCGTTGACGGCGACGACGTTCCCGAACCAGCGGGATGCGGCGGCGATGTTGATGGTGGTCACAGGCCCGCCCTCCGGTAGCGACGTGTCAGCAGGAAGAAGCAGAGGACGACCAGCGCGGCGATGACCAGCGGATAGCAGGCGCCGACCGCGTCGGACGGCATGAGATGGTCGGGGAACTCACTGTCCCCGCCGAGGAACTTGGCCTGAAGGCCCTCCATCAGCGTGCCCGGCGAGAAGAGGCCGAGCCAGCCCACCGCGTCCGGGTTGCCCTGCTCGTTGGCGACGACCTGGACGGCGGTCACCGCGAAGTAGGGCACGGTCAGCGTGGCGATGACCGCGGCCACGCCGAAGCCGCGGCGCGGTGTGAGCGAGGCGACCAGCAGCGCGATCCCGGCGTGCAGCACGGCGAAGACGGCGGCGGCGACCAGGCCGCGGGCGAAGCCGCTGGTCTGGGCCCCGAAGCCGAGCTCGCCCAGCAGGCCGCCGGCGTAGGCGATGATCAGCGGGACGGAGATGAAGAGAAAGAGCGCGACGGTCAGCGCGGCGAACTTCGCCAGCACGTAGTCGTCGCGGTCGATGGGACGCGAGAAGTAGAGCGGGATCGTCTTGAACCGCAGGTCGAGGGAGACCATCTGCGGTGCGGCCAGGGCGATGTAGAGGCCGAGGATGGGCTGCATGAACAGCGCGTAGCGCGTGTACTCGACGGGCATCTCGTCCAGCCCGGTGGTGATCGCGACGGCGACCATCACGATGGCGGGGATGGTCATGATCGCGAAGAGCCCGAACGGCAGCACTTTGTGGCGCGCGGAGCGGCCCAGGCCATAGGCGCCGCGCAGCGAGTGCGTGACCAGGGAGAGCCGGGCATAGCCTCGGCCGAGGCGCTCGCCCTCGTAGTGGCGGTAGCCGATGTCGTGGATGCGGGCGTCGCGGACGCCGCGCGTCTCCGTGCTCACTGGGCAGCCTCCTGGAAGACCTCGGCGATGCGGTGGCGGCGCTGCTCCATGCGGATCAGGCCCAGGTCCAGGTCGGTGATGGCGTCGCGGACCCCGTCGTAGACCGCCTCGTCGGCGGCGTCCACGTAGACCAGGTGCCCGGTCCCGGCGGTGGCGGTCAGACCGCGCGCCCCGAGGGCGGCGAGCAGCGCCGCCGCGCCGTCCGGGTGGGCGTCGCTGTCGGTGACCTCCACCGCCAGGGACGCGGTGACCTCGGTGAACGCGGCGATGGCCTGGGAGCGCAGCAGCTTGCCGCCGTCGATGACGACGATGTGGTCGCTGGTCCGCTCCAACTCCCCGAGCAGGTGCGAGGTGACCAGGACCGATATCCCGAAGTCGGCGTGCACGCGCCGGATCAGGCCGAGCATCTCGTCGCGCCCGGCCGGGTCGAGACCGTTCGTCGGCTCGTCCAGCAGCACCAGCCGCGGATCGTGCACCAGCGCCTGAGCGAGCTTGACGCGCTGCTTCATGCCCGTCGAGTAGCCGCCGATCGGCCGGTACCGCTCCTCGTACAGGCCGACGTGGCGCAGCGTGTCGGCGGTGCGCTCGCGAGCCGCGCTGGCGGGCAGCCCCGACATGCGGGCCATGTGCACGACGAACTCGGTGGCCGAGACATCGGGCGGCAGGCAGTCGTGCTCCGGCATGTACCCGACCTGCTCGCGGATGGCGCCGCCCTCGCGGGCGGCGTCCCGGCCGAGCACGGTGGCGGTGCCCTCGCTCGCCGGGGCCAGCCCCAGCAGGAGCTTGATCAGGGTCGACTTGCCGGCGCCGTTCGCCCCGACGAGGCCCGTCACCCCCGGCCCGATGTCCACGGTCAGCCGGTCGAGCGCGGTCACCCGTGGGTACCGCTTGGTCAGGCTCTCGGTCTGAATCACGCTCACGCTCACCCCGGTGACGCTAGTCGGCGCGGGACGCGGGGCGCGTCACACTTTGGTAGCGAGGTGGCCGGCGTTCCCCTAAGGGGACGCGGACGCCGGAGTCAGGGCCGCGCGAGCTGGGGAAGGCCCTCGGTCACGATCCGCTCGAAGACGTCCTGGTCCGCCGCGAAGACCGAGTCCGGGATCGGCCAGTGCAGCACCAGCTCGGTGAAGCCCAGCGCCGCGACCGATCCGGCGTAGTCCACGAACGCGGCGACCGAGGCCAGCGGGGAGACGCCCTCCGGCGTCAGGCTGGAGTCGAGCAGGATGCGCCCGAGGCCGCCCGGCTCGCGGCCGGCCTCCTCGCACACGCTGTCCAGCCGCTCGGTCTGCCGCGCCAGCCCGACCAGGAAGTCGGCGGCGGTCCCGTCGAACGTCGCCGGGTCGCCGGTCGTCACCCACGCCTGCCCGTGCCGGGCGGCCAGCCGCATCCCGCGCCGCCCGGTGGCGGCCACGGCGAACGGCAGCCGGGGGCGCTGCGCACAGCCGGGGATGTTGCGGACCTCGTGCGCCGAGTAGAACTCGCCCTGATACGACACGCCGCCCGCCCCCACCCCGGTCGGGGCGCCGCCCTCACTCAGCAGCCGGTCCAGCAGCCGCACGAACTCCTCGAAGCGGTCGGCCCGTTCGCGCGGCGGCCAGACCTCGTTGCCCAGCGCCGTCGCGTCGAAGCCGGTGCCGCCGGAGCCGATGCCCAGCGTGACGCGCCCGCCGGACACGTCGTCCAGCGTGATCAGCTCCTTGGCCAGGGTCACCGGGTGCCGGAAGTTGGGCGAGGTGACCAGGGTGCCGAGCCTGATCCGCTCGGTCACCGCCGCGGCGGCCGTCAGGGTGGGGACCGCGCCGAACCACGTCTGGTCGCGGAAGCTTCGCCAGGTGAGGTGGTCGTAGGTGTAGGCCGCGTGGAAACCGAGCTCCTCGGCCTGCCGCCAGATTCTCCGGCCGCCCTCCGCCCAGCGGTGGACGGGAAGGATCACGGTGGACAGCCGCAGCGGCAGCTCGGGAGAAACAGCCATGGGCAGAAAGGGTAAGCCCAATCCCGGCGCATTTGGACCGCTTCGGCGGAAGCGGCCGGGAACCGGCGGAGTGCTCCCGTCCGGGTGCGCCCCCGCACTGGTGTGCGCGCGGACCTATGCTGACTGATCGTGGCCCCGCTCCCCCCGCCGCGTTTGATCGCGACCGACCTCGACGGCACACTGCTGCGCTCCGGCGCGACGGTGTCGCCGCGCACCGTGGCCGCCCTCGCGGCGGCCGAGGCCGCCGGCCTCCAGGTGATCTTCGTGACCGGCCGCCCGGCCCGCTGGATGGCGGTCGTCCGGGAACACGTGCACGGCCACGGCCTGGCCATCTGCGGCAACGGCGCGGCCGTGGTCGACCTGCACCGCGGCGGCGAGCTGATCGAGACCCGCCCGCTGCTGCGGGAGAACGCGCTGGCCATCGTGCACGCGCTGCGCCGGGTCGCGCCCGGCGTGAGCTTCGCGGTCGAGCGGACCGCCGGCTTCCACCACGAGCCGGGATACCCGCCGGCCGGCTTCGAGCCGATAGCGGTCGTCGCGCCCGTGGAGAAGCTGCTGGAGCCCGGCCCGGCGCTCCGCGGCCTGCCGATCCTGAAGCTGCTCGCCCACCACCACGCCATGGACCCCGACGAGTTCCTGGCTCTGGGGCGCGAAGTGGCAGGCGAACACGGCGAGTTCACCCGGTCCAGCCCGACGGCACTGCTGGAGATCAGCGCGCCCGGCGTCACCAAGGCCCGCACCCTGGCCGCCCGCTGCCGCCGGTACGGCATCCGGCCGGACGAGGTGGTGGCGTTCGGGGACATGCCCAACGACCTGGAGATGCTCCGGTGGGCGGGCACCGCGTACGCCATGGCCAACGCCCACCCGGCGGTCCTCGCCGCGATCCCCCGGCACGCCGCGTCCAACGAGGAGGACGGCGTCGCCGCCGTCATCGAGGAGCTGCTGGCGGACCGGTTCTAGGGTGTTCCGGAGGCCGTCTTCACAGGGGTATCCGGCCGCCCACGGCGTCTGGTGCGTGCGATCGGAAGGCGCGGGATCGTCCTCGGACGCGTGGGGTCACCCGGACGGAGTCTGGGGGCCGTGGGCACACCAACACCCTGGTAGCCCCGGCTAGCGGACCGATTTCCGCAAGGTCGGGGACGTGATCGGGGTGCCGGCTGCGGCAGCCACGAAGCCCGCCCTCCGGAGCGGGCATGAGCGCTCAGGCAACACGGGCAGCTCCGCGGCCCAGGTGGATCCGCTGGTGAGAAAGTCCACGGTCGTCCGTGACGGCGAACAGACGCTCTCCCCGCGTGCCCAGGAGGACCGGGAGGACCGGGAGGACCGGGAGGACCGGGAGGACCGGGAGGACCGGGGGCGGCGGCGACGCGGCGAGCGTGCGTGCCCGGCGTCGAAGTCAGGGCGGCCTTCGTGACGACGGGCCCCAGGCCCTAACGGCGCGCGTCGCGGTCGGCGCCCCCCTCGGCCGGGCTGGAGAAGCGCGGGCTGCTGAAGCGCGGGCTGGAGAACCCGGTCCGCGACGCGCCCGCGCGCCGCCCCTCGGGCACTCGGGCGGCGTGCTCGCGCAGGAACGGCGCGATCCCCCGGTCGTGCAGCGCGCGGTGCCACTCCTCGCGAGCGCGGGCCGGCTCGTCCGTGGGCACGGGCACGGTGGACGCGCCGTTGCGGACGGCAGCCACCACCAGACCGGCGGCGGCGAACACCGCGCCCGCCCCGGCCACCGCGGCGAACACCCAGCCCGCCTGCCGCATCGGCTGGGCGATCGTGGGCTCGGATCCGGTCACGCCCAGCACGTAGCCGAGCAGCAGGAAGACGACGGCGGCGATCGCGGCCAGCACCGGCACCAGCACGAAGACGACGGTCGCGGCTCCGGCGCCGTCCGCCTCCCGGGGCCGCCCGGCGCGGGACTCCTCCCGCAGCCAGGCGTACCGCCGGTACTCGGCGTCGGCGGCGGAGGCGATCGTGGGCAGCGCGCCGAGGGCCAGCGCGCGGAGGCGGTCGATGTCGGAACGGTCGACACCCGACGTGAGCCGGACGGTCAGCAGGGTCTCGTCGAGGATCCGCTCGACTTCGGCACGGTCCTCGGCGGCCAAGCCGACCAAACCATCAGGGCTGTTCATAAGCGTTTCCCCAGTCCCCAGAGCCTTCAACGGCAACCAGGTGATGAGCGGACCCCGATGGTAGGACGCATCCGCGTTTTATGACAGGGAATTACCGGAATCTGTCGACCCGACACCCGACACCCGACACCCGACAGCGGTTCGCGTCATTCGGGCAGCGGCAGCCGGGCCACCAACAGCTTCCCGGCCATGGTGACACCGCCGTCCATCGCGATGGCGAGCGAATCGGCGTACACGTGCGGCCCGTCCACGCGCGGCGCGGCGTCCGCCCCGGAGCCGCCCGCCGCGTCGGCGTCCGCGCCGTTCTCCCCGGTGAGGTACGGGATCGGGCTGTGGCCGTGCACGACACGCTTGCCGCCGTAGGTGTCGAGCAGCTCCCGCACCGCCAGCGGGCCGGTCTCCCCGTCGCGGAAGGCGAAACGCTTGGTGAACTTGCGGAAGAGATCCCAGGTCACCTCCACGTCGTTGCGCTGGAGGGCCTGCCAGATCGAGTCGTTGACGTCGTCGATCGTGCTGCCGTAGTCGAGGTACGCGGTGGTGTCGGAGTGCAGCAGCAGATGGCCGTCGGCCAGGGCCATCGAGTCCAGCCGGGACATCCACTGGATGTGGTGATCCCGCAAGCGCTCCATGTCGCTGCGCTGGCCGCCGTTGAGCAGCCAGGCCGCCTGGAAGGAGGCGGTGCCCGCGGCGGAGTCCACCGGGGTGTCGGTGAACCGGCTCGCGCCGATCAGCAGCAGCTCGTGATTGCCGAGCAGTGCCTTGCAGTACCCGCCGGCGGCGGCGGCCTCCGCGGACAGCCGCATCACCAGGTCGAGCACGCCGACCCCGTCCGGGCCCCGGTCCGTGAAGTCCCCGAGGAACCACAGCCGGGCGGTGCCCGCGGCCCAGCCGTCGTTCTCGTCGGTCAGACCGGCCTCGCGCAGGGCGGAGCGCAGCTCGTCCAGATATCCGTGCACGTCACCGACGACGTAGAGCGGGCCCGTTCCGTCGAGCGCGGCGCCGGCGTCCCCGGGCGCCGGGACCGGCGGCGGGGACGGAGGCGGGGGCGGGACGGTCGGCATCGGCAGGTCCGGCAATGTCGGAGAGTAGACGTCCGGCGCCTGCGGAGCGGGCGCGCCTGGGGCGGGCACGCCCGGCTGCGCGCCGTGCCATACGTCCGGTCCCTGACCGGCCCCCTGAGTCATCGACCCCTCCACCACTACGCGCCGCCTTCAGCTCTGCGACCTGCCCGACGGGCGGGATCGCCGTGCCATTCGCCCATCATAGGAATCCCGGCGCCCGGTTGTGAGGCATCCGGGGCCTGACTTTCACTTCCGGCCCAGGCGGCACTGCCTTCGGCTGCCGCCTACCTGTCTACCCGAACCTACTGGTCAGTGGCAGGGGGGGTACGCGGAGCCGACACCGTGGCGGGTGCACGGACGTGCGGCGGGCGGTGCGAAGAGGCGCGGACGATGAGCTCGGTGGGCATCACCTGCTGACCCTGCGGCCTGCCGGGGGGCCCCTCGATGGCGTCGATGAGGAGCTGGATCACGGTGGTGCCGATGCGGCCCGGCTTGAGGGAGAGGGTGGTGATGGGCGGCTCGGTGGTGGCGTAGACGCTGGACTCGCTGCAACAGACGACGAGCAGGTCGTCGGGGACGCGCAGGCCGTAGCGGCGGGCGGCGGCCAGCAGGTCGGTGCCGTTGGGGTCGAAGAGCCCGTAGACCGCGTCGGGCCGGTCGGGGCGGGCCAGCAGCCGGTCGGCGGCGACGGCGCTGGCGCACGGGTCGTGCGCCGGGTACGCCTCGTAGACCGGGTGCTGGCCGGCGCGCTCGCACCAGTTGAGGTAGGCGGTGGTGGACAGGCGGGTGTACGTATCGGTGCTGGTGCCGGTCAGCAGTCCGATGCGGCGGGCGCCGGCGGCGGCGAGATGGTCGAGCAGTCCGGTGACGGCGGCCTCGTGATCGTTGTCCACCCAGGCGGTGACGGGCAGACTGCCGCCCGGCCTGCCGTCGGAGACCACGGGAATGCCCTGGCGGACCAGCTCGGTGACGACCGGGTCGTTGTCGGCGGGATCGATGACGACGGTGCCGTCGAGGGCGACGTTCGACCAGACGTCGAAGTCGCGGTGCTGGGAGGCGGCGGGCAGGATGACCAGTGCGTAGCCCCGGGCCAGGGCGGCGGAGGTGGCGGCCCGGGCCATCTCCGCGAAGTAGGCGAACTCGGTGAAGGTGAACGGTTCTTCGCCGTAGGTCGTCACCGTCAGGCCGATCAGCCCGGACTTGCCGGTGCGCAGGGTTCGGGCGGCGGCGGAGGGTCGGTAGCCCAGGCGGTCGGCGACGGTGCGGACATGGCGGCGGGTGGCTTCCGGCAGCCGCCCCTTGCCGTTGAGCGCGTCGGAGACAGTCGTGATCGAGACACCGGCAGCCGCGGCGACATCCCGGATGCCGGCCCGCCCGCTAGTTCGGCGACCGGAAGTCCGGGTCACCTGATGCTTCGCTGCTGTCATGGCGACCTGATCGTAGGCCCGGCCGGGCGTACCTAGGGCGGCTTCCGGACGCTCCGGTGGGAGTACGTTTTTGCATGGTCGGCGGGCCGTCGGGCCATGGTTTGGAAGGCGATCGGGGCCGTGGACCCGGCACAGAAGCGATGCACGAGCGCCTGCCGCGCAGGGCCGCACCGAATTCAACGGGCGCGTCCTCACCCCCACGGGGGTAGCGCGCCAGGGCGCCCGCCAGGGGCGTGCGCCACCTAATGCGAGCCGCCACGCCCCGGGGTTACGCCCGGCTCGCGCGTTGCTTCTAGGGTGTGCGAAATGAGCGCATCTTCTCAGCACCCCGTCCCCGCCCAGCCCACTGCCCAGGCCACCGCCCCGGCCGGCGGTCCCCGGCTGCGCGCCGTGCTGGAGGGCATCCCCGCCTACGCGCCGGGCCGCCCGGCCGCCGAGGGTCCGGGATCCTTCAAGCTGTCCTCGAACGAGAACCCATATCCTCCGCTCCCCGGGGTCCTGGAGTCGGCCGTCGCCGCCGCGGGCTCGCTCAACCGCTACCCGGACATGGCCTGTTCCGGACTGCTCGCCGCGCTCTCCGAGCACTTCGCGGTGCCGGTGAGCCACCTCGCGGTCGGCACCGGCTCGGCCGGGGTCGCCCAGCAGCTCCTCCAGGCCACGTCCGGGCCGGGCGACGAGGTGATGTACGCCTGGCGGTCGTTCGAGGCGTATCCGATCATCACCCAGGTCTCCGGCGCCACCTCGGTGCGCGTGCCGCTGACGGCGAGCGAGGAGCACGACCTGCCGGCGATGGCCGACGCGGTCACCGAGCGGACCCGGCTGATCTTCGTCTGCAACCCCAACAACCCGACCGGCACCGCGATCCGGCGGGCCGAGCTGGAGAGGTTCCTGGACCGGGTGCCCTCGGACGTGCTGGTGGTGCTGGACGAGGCGTACCGGGAGTTCGTGCGCGACGGCGAGGTGCCCGACGGCGTGGAGCTGTACCGGGAGCGGCCCAACGTGTGTGTGCTGCGCACCTTCTCCAAGGCGTACGGCCTGGCCGGGCTGCGGGTCGGCTTCGCCGTGGCGCACGAGCCCGTGGCCGCCGCGCTGCGCAAGACGGCGGTGCCGTTCGGGGTGAGCCAGATCGCGCAGGACGCGGCGGTCGCGTCGCTGGGCGCGGAGGCGGCGCTGCTGGAGCGGGTGGACACGCTGGTGGCCGAGCGGGCGCGGGTGACGGCCGGGTTGGCGGAGCGCGGGTGGACGGTGCCGCGGTCGCAGGGGAACTTCGTGTGGCTGCGGCTGGGGGAGGACGCGGCGGCGTTCGCGACGGCGTGCGAGCGAGAGGGCGTGACGGTCCGGCCGTTCGCGGGGGAGGGTGTCCGGGTCACGGTCGCCGAGCCGGAGGCGAACGACGTCCTGCTGCGGGTGGCCGCCGCCTTCCGCGAGGGCCGGTAGGGGATTTCTCCTGGCTCCCCACCCCGCCCACGGGTCGGGTGGGGGCGTGGGTCATAATGGCTTGTGAATGTGAATACGTTCACAAGCTCGCTCGGCACCACCCGCGGAGAAGAGAGAAAAACCGTGGACCTCGCGCTCGCTCCGGAAACCCTGGCGCGGTGGCAGTTCGGCATCACCACCGTCTACCACTTCCTTTTCGTTCCCCTGACGATATCCCTGGCCTCCCTGACCGCCGGTCTCCAGACGGCGTGGGTCCGCACCGGAGACGAGAAGTACCTCCGGGCCACCAAGTTCTGGGGAAAGCTCTTCCTGATCAACATCGCGATGGGCGTGGTCACCGGCATCGTCCAGGAGTTCCAGTTCGGCATGAACTGGTCGGACTACTCCCGCTTCGTCGGTGACGTCTTCGGCGCTCCGCTGGCCTTCGAGGCGCTGATCGCCTTCTTCTTCGAGTCCACCTTCATCGGCCTGTGGATCTTCGGCTGGGACAAGCTGCCGCCCAGGCTGCACCTCGCCACCATCTGGACCGTCGCCGCCGGCACGGTCCTGTCGGCCTACTTCATCCTGGCCGCCAACTCCTGGATGCAGCATCCGGTCGGCTACCGGATCAACGAGGAGACCGGCCGGGCCGAGCTCACCGACTTCCTCCGGGTGCTGACGCAGAACACGGCCGTCGCCCAGTTCTGCCACACCATCACCGCCGCCTTCCTGACCGGTGGCGCTTTCATGGTCGGCGTCGCCGCCTACCACCTGCTGCGCCGCCGGCACATCGCCGTCATGCGGACCTCGCTGCGGGTGGGCCTGATCACGATGGTCGTCGCCGGCCTGCTCACCGCGTTCACCGGCGACCGGCTCGGCAAGATCATGTACGAACAGCAGCCGATGAAGATGGCCTCCGCCGAGGCCCTGTGGGAGACCGAGGCACCCGCGCCGTTCTCCCTCTTCGCCGTCGGCGACGTCGAGCAGGGCCACAACACCGTGGCCATCGAGGTCCCCGGCCTGCTCTCCTTCCTCGCCCACGACAACTTCTCCGAAGCCGTGCCCGGCATCAACGACATGAACGAGGCGCTCCAGGAGCAGTACGGCCCCGGCGACTACCGGCCCAACATCCCGCTCGCCTACTGGAGCTTCCGGTGGATGATCGGCTTCGGCATGGCCTCGGCGACCCTGGGCGCGGCCGGGCTCTGGCTCACCCGGCGCCGCCTGTGGCTCGCGCCCGCGCTGCGCACCGGCCCCGACGAGCGGCCGCGCCTGGCCCTCACCCGCGACCACGAGCTCGGCCCGGTCCTGACCACCTGGTGCTGGCGGGCGGCGCTGCTCACCATGCTCTTCCCGCTCGTCGCGAACGCCTGGGGCTGGATCTTCACCGAGACCGGCCGCCAGCCCTGGGCGGTCTACGGCCTGCTGCGCACCTCGGCGGCCGTGTCCCCCGGTGTCTCGCAGGGCGAGGTCATCACCTCGCTGCTCGTCTTCACCTCGCTGTACGGCGCCCTCGCCGTGATCGAGGCGCGGCTGATGGTCAAGTACATCAAGGCCGGGCCGCCCGAGCTGACCGAGTCCGACCTGAACCCGCCGACCCGGATCGGCGGCGACGGTCCCGGGACGGACTCCGACCGGCCGATGGCCTTCTCCTACTGACGGCGCGAGGAGCGAGCGATGCATCTTCCCGACCTCTGGTTCCTCATCATCGCGGTGCTGTGGACCGGCTACTTCTTCCTGGAGGGCTTCGACTTCGGCGTCGGCGTGCTGACCGGCACCCTGGCCCGCGACCGCGCCGAGCGCCGGGTGCTGATCAACACGATCGGCCCGGTCTGGGACGGCAACGAGGTCTGGCTGCTCTCGGCGGCCGGCGCCACGTTCGCCGCCTTCCCCGACTGGTACGCCACCCTCTTCTCCGGCTTCTACCTGCCGCTGCTGCTGATCCTGGTCTGTCTGATCGTGCGCGGCCTCGCCTTCGAGTACCGGGCCAAGCGGACCGAGGAACGCTGGCAGCGGAACTGGGAGAACGCCATCTTCTGGTGCTCCGTGCTCGTCGCCTTTCTGTGGGGCGTCGCCTTCGCCAACATCGTGCGCGGCGTCCCGATCGGCGCGGACCACGAGTACGCGGGCGGCGTGCTCGACCTGCTCAACCCGCACGCCCTGCTCGGCGGCGTGGTCACACTGGTGCTGTTCACCTTCCACGGCGCGGTGTTCACGGCGCTGAAGACGGTCGGCGACATCCGCGTCCGGGCCCGCCGGGCGGCGGGCGGCCTCGGCGTCGCGGCCGGCGTGCTCGGCACCGCGTTCCTGCTGTGGACGCAGGCGGAGAGCGGCAACGGGCGCAGCCTCGTCGCGCTGGCCGCCGCGGTCGCGGCCCTGCTCGGCGCGCTCGCCGCGAACGCGCGAGGCCGCGAGGGCTGGGCGTTCGCCCTCTCCGGCACGGCGGTGGCGGCCGTCGTCGCGACGCTCTTCCTGGCGCTGTTCCCCGACGTGATGCCGTCCTCGCTCGCCGGCGAGTGGAGTCTGACCGTCGACAACGCGGCCTCCACCCCGTACACGCTGCGCATCATGACCTGGTGCGCCGTCCTGGCCACGCCGCTGGTGCTGGTCTACCAGGGCTGGACCTACTGGGTGTTCCGCAAGCGCATCGGCACCCAGCACATCGCGTCATGAGGCCGGTCGATCCGCGTCTCCTGCGTCACGCCCGGGCCACGCGCGGCTTCCTCGCCGCCACCGTGGCCCTGGGCCTGGCCGACGCCTGCCTGGTCATCGCGCAGGCCGTGCTGATCGCCACGGCCGTGACCGAGGTCTCGCTCGCGCCGCTGCCCGTGCTCGCCGCCACGGCGGCCGGGCGCGGCCTGGTCGCCCATCTCAGCCAGCGGGCCGCCCACCGCACCGGCGCCGCCGTCATCTCCGAGCTGCGCGTCCGGCTGCTTCGCCACGCCACCCGGCTCGGCCCGGCGTGGCTCGGCGGGCGCCCGACCGGCGAGCTGACGACCCTGGCCACCCGGGGCGTGGACGCGCTGGAGGGGTACTTCGCGCGGTATCTGCCGCAGCTCGGCCTCGCCGCCGTGGTGCCCGTCGCCGTCCTGGCCCGGATCGTCACCGACGACTGGATCTCCGCCGCCACCATCGCGGTCACCCTGCCGCTGATCCCGCTGTTCATGGCGCTGATCGGCTGGGCCACCCAGTCCCACACGGACCGGCAGTGGCGGCGGCTCGCCCGGCTCTCCGGGCACTTCCTGGACGTGGTCTCCGGGCTGGCCACGCTCAAGGTCTTCGGCCGAGCCAAAGCCCAGGCCGAGAACATCCGTGCCATCACCGAAGACCACCGGCGCGGCACCCTGCGCACGTTGCGGATCGCGTTCCTGTCGTCGTTCGCGCTGGAGCTGCTGGCCACGATCTCGGTGGCGCTGGTGGCGGTCGGCATCGGCATGCGCCTGGTCCACGGCGACCTCGATCTCTACACCGGTCTGGTCGTCCTGATCCTCGCGCCCGAGGCGTATCTGCCGCTGCGGCAGGTCGGCACCCAGTTCCACGCGGCCCAGGAGGGCCTGTCGGCCGCGGCCGAGGTCTTCGCCGTTCTGGAGACCGAGCCCCCGGCCCGGGGCACGGCCCCGGTCCCCGCCTCACCCGCACTGGCATTCGACCGCGTGGTGGTGCGCCACAGGGACCGCGCCGCCCCCGCCCTGTCCGAGACCACCCTGACCGTCGCCCCCGGCGAGACGGTCGCGCTGACCGGCCCCTCCGGCAGCGGCAAGTCCACCCTGCTCGCCGCCCTGCTCGGCCTGGTCCGCCCCACCTCCGGCCGCGTCCTGATCGGCGGCCGGGACCTGGCCGACCTGGACCCGGCCGCCTGGCACCGCCACCTCGCCTGGGTCCCCCAACACCCCCACCTCTTCGCGGGCACGATCGCGGACAACGTCCGCCTGGCCCGCCCCGACGCCGACGACGAGGCGGTCGGCCAGGCGCTGCGTGACGCGGCGGCGGCCGATCTCGACCCGGACCGGCGGCTGGGCGAAGGCGGCACCGGCCTGTCGGCGGGCCAGCGCCAGCGGGTGGCACTGGCCCGGGCCTTCCTGGCCGACCGCCCGATCCTCCTGCTGGACGAACCGACGGCGGCCCTCGACGGCACGACCGAGGCCGAGGTGGTCGAGGCGATCCACCGCCTGACCACCGGCCGCACGGCCCTCCTGGTGACGCACCGCCCCGCCCTGCTGGCCGCGGCCGACCGCATGTTTCACGTGGAACCAAGCCCGGCCGGGGTGGGGTTTCACGTGGAACCAAGCCCGGCTGGGGCGGCCGAACAGGTGACGGCGCCACCCGACCGGCCGAATGTCCCGGCCCCGGCTGCCGCCCCCACCCCCGGGCCCGACGCCTCGGCCCCGGCCCCGGCCCCGGCCCCCGCCTCCGCCGAGGGCGCGGCCCCGCGCACCGCCGACGCCCTCGCCTGGGTCCGCGCCGCGGGCTCGGCACGCAAGGGTCGGTTCGCGCTCGCCGCGCTGCTGGGGGCCGCCGCGCTGGGGAGCGTCGTGGGCCTGATGGCCACCTCGGGCTGGCTCATCTCGCGGGCCGCCCAACAGCCGCCCGTGCTCTACCTGATGGTCGCCGTCACCGCGACCCGCGCGTTCGGTATCGGGCGGGCCGTCTTCCGGTATGCCGAGCGGCTCGTCAGCCATGACGCCGTGCTCCGCGTCCTGGCCGACCTGCGCGTCGGCGTCTACCGGCGGCTGGAGCGCCTCGCCCCGGCCGGGCTCGGCCGGGCCCGGCGCGGCGATCTGCTCTCCCGGGTGGTCGCCGATGTCGACGCCCTCCAGGACTACTTCCTGCGCTGGCTGCTGCCCGCCGTCGCCGCGGCGACCGTGGGCGCGGCGGCCGTCGCGTTCACCGGCCTGCTGCTGCCCGGCGCGGGCGCCGCGCTCGGCGCCGGTCTGCTCGCCGCCGGGGTGGGGGTCCCGGCCCTGGCCGCCGCCGTCGCGCGGCGCACCGAGCGGCGGCTCGCCCCCGCGCGCGGCGAGCTGGCCACCCGCACGGTCGAACTGCTGACCGGCACCGCCGAGCTCACCGTCGCCGGCGCCCTCCCCGCCCGCCACGCCGCCGTCCGAGCCGCCGACGCCCGCCTCACCGCGCTCGCCGCCCGGTCCGCCTCCGTCACCGCGCTGGGCAGCGGTCTGATGGCCCTGATCACCGGGCTCACCGTCACCGCCGCCGCCCGGGTGGGCGTCCCCGCCGCCGCCGACGGCCGCCTCGACGGCGTCTGGCTGGCCACGGTCGTCCTCGTGCCGCTCGCCGCGTTCGAGGCGGTCGCCGGGCTGCCCCTCGCCGTCCAGCACCGGCAGCGCGCGCGGCGCGCGGCCGAACGGGTGCGGGACGTCGTCGACGCCCCCGAGCCCGTCCGCGAGCCGGAGCATCCGGCCCCCGCGCCCACCACCCCGTTCCCGCTGACCGTGCGCGGCCTGACCGCGCACCACCCCGGCGCCCGGCCTCAGGCGCCCGCGCTGCGCGGCCTCGATCTCGACCTCACCCCCGGCCGCCGGATCGCGGTCGTCGGCCCGTCCGGCGCCGGGAAGACCACCCTTGCCCACTGCCTGTTGCGCTTCCTGGACCCCACCGCCGGGAGCTACCGCCTCGGCGGCACCGACGCGACCGCGCTGGACGGGGACACCGTCCGCCGCCACGTGGGCCTGTGCGCTCAGGACGCGCACCTGTTCGACAGCACCCTCCGCGAGAACCTGCGCCTCGCCGCGCCCGGCGCCGACGACGACACCCTCCGCGCCGCCCTCGCCGCCGCCCGGCTGCTCGACTGGGTGAACGACCTGCCACACGGACTCGACACCCCGGTCGGCGAGCACGGCGCGCGCCTCTCCGGCGGCCAGCGCCAGCGCCTCGCGCTGGCCCGCGCGCTGCTGGCCGACTTCCCCGTGCTGATCCTCGACGAGCCCGCCGAACACCTCGACCTGCCGACCGCCGACGCGCTCATCGCCGACCTCCTCGCCGCCACCGAGGGCCGGACCACCGTGCTGATCACCCACCGGATGACCGGCCTCGACGCCGTGGACGAGATCCTGGTCCTGGACGCCGGCCGGACCGTGCAGCGCGGCACCTACCCGGAGCTGGCCGCCGCCGACGGCCCGTTCCGCGCCCTGCTGGACCGCGAGCGCGCACCGACCCTCGCCGCGCACCGACTGTCGCCATGAGGCGGACGTGACTACGCTCACAGGCATGCGGCAGATGCCACGGCTGCTCCGGGCGATGGAGGCCATCGGCGGCGACATCGCGCCGGAGGCCGTGCTGGAGCGGATCGTGCGGACCGCCGCCGAGCTGGCCAGAGCCCGTTACGCCGCGCTCGCCGTGCTCAACGAGGACGGCGACGGCGTCGGCCGACTCGTCAGGGAGGGGCGCGACCCCGTGCCGGACGGCGACGGCCCGCTGATCCGCATGCTGCTCGACGGCACCCGGCATGGCCCCCCGGGACAGACCGCCGGCACCCTCCTGGTGCCGGTCCCGGTGCACGGCGTCCGGTTCGGCGTCCTCCAGGTGACCGCCAGGACCGACGGCACCGGCACGGGCACGGGCGCCGACGGGGATTTCACCGACGAGGACCGCCAGATGCTGCGCATCCTCGCCACCGAGGCGGGCATCGCCATCGGCAACGCCCGCCTGCACGAGGCCGTCCGCCAGCAGGCCCGCTGGATGGACGGCAGCCTGGAGCTGTCCACCGCGCTGCTCTCCGCCGACGAGGACAACACCCTCGCCGTGGTCGCCGAGCAGGCCCGACGGCTCGCCGAGGCCGTCACCAGCACCGTCCTCGAACCCGCCCCCGGCGGCGACCTCGAAGTCGTCGCCGCCTCCTCGGTCCCCGCCGCCGAGGCCGCCCGACTGCTGGGCAGCACCGTCCCCGCCGACAGCCCCGCCGCCCGCCGGGTGCTGGACGGCGAGCCGGTCTTCGTCGACGATCCGGCCGCCGACCCCCGGCTCGTCACCGGGCTCGCCCAGGGGCAGGGCCCGAGCATGCTGCTGCCGCTGGCCGCCGACGGCACCCCGCTCGGCGCCCTCTCCCTCGCCCGCCCGCCGGGCGCCGCGCCCTACACGGTGCCCGAGCGCGCCCTGGCCACCCAGTTCGCCCAACAGGCCGCGCTCGCCCTCGTCGTCGGCCGGGCCCGGCGCGACCGCGAGCAGCTCGCCGTCCTGGAGGACCGCGACCGCATCGCCCGAGACCTGCACGACCTCGTCATCCAGCGGCTGTTCGCGGTCGGCATGACCCTGGAGAGCGCCCGCCGCGCCGACCCCCCGGACGACGTGCGCGACCGCATCGACACCGCGACGCGCGAGCTCGACGCGACCATCCAGGAGATCCGCACCGCGATCTTCGCCCTCCAGCAGCAGCCCGACGAGGCGCCCACGTCGCTGCGCACCCGCGTCCTGCGGGAGACCGGGACCGCCGCCCAGACCCTCGGCTTCAGCCCGTCCGTGTCCTTCACCGGCCCGGTGGACGCGCTGATCGGCGAGGGCGTCGCCCGCGACCTGGTCGCCGCGCTGCGCGAGGCCCTCTCCAACGCCGCCCGGCACGCCCGCGCCTCCCGCGTCGAGGTGACGGTCGACGCGGCGTCCGGGGACGCGGTGCGGCTGACCGTCACGGACGACGGCGTCGGCGTCCCGGCCGACCGGGCCCGCCGCAGCGGTCTGCGCAACCTCGCCCGGCGCGCCGAGGCGCTCGGCGGCTCGGCCGACATCGGCCCCGGACCCGGCGGCACGGGGACCCGGGTGACCTGGCAAGTGCCCCGGTGACGGGGTACGGTCCGGGCATGGCGGGACGCACAGTGATCATCAGTGGCGGCGGCACCGGCATCGGCCTCGCGACGGCACGGGCCTTCGCGCGGGACGGCGACACGTCCGTTCTCATCGGCCGCCGCGCCGAAGTGGTCGAACGGGCCGCCGCGAGCGTGGGGAACGCCGTCGCCCTCCCGGCCGACCTCACGGACCCGGCCGAGGCCGCGCGCGTGGCCCGGTTCGTCGCGGAACGCTTCGGCACGGTCGACGTCCTCGTGCACAGCGCGGGCGGCAGCGGCCTCCTCGAACCCCGCCCGGACGACGCCGACGACGCCGACGACACCGGCGACCCGCTCGCCGCCGCCGCCCACCACTGGACGGTCGCCTTCCGGATCAACACCCTCACCGCCGTCCTCCTCACCGAGGCGCTCCGCGACCGCCTCGCCTCCCCCGGCGGCCGGGTGCTCTTCCTCAGCTCGATCGCCGCCTACCGGGGCTCCGGCTCGGGCGCCTACGCGGCGAGCAAGGCCGCCCTGCACCCCTACGCCTTCGACCTCGCCCGCGCCCTCGGCCCCCGTGGCGTCACCGTCAACGTGGTGGCACCCGGCTATATCGAGGAGACCGAGTTCTTCGGCCCGGCCATGCCCCCCGAACGCCGCGAGGCCCGCGTCGCCGAAACCCTCAACGCCCGCGCCGGCACCCCCGGCGACGTGGCCGAGACCCTCCGCTGGCTGGCCTCCCACGCCGCGAGCCACATCACCTCCCAGACCATCCAGGTCAACGGGGGCGCGGAACGCGGCCACTGAGCCGGTCCCCGCGCCCGCAGCGTCCCGGCGGCACCCCCGCGTCGGCGACCGCCGTGCCGAGCACCGCCTCACCCGTCGCCACCCGCCCCAGCGCCCGCGCCGGCCCCACGGCGTCGGCCGGGTCCGCGCCCGCCACCCGTGTCACCAGCACCTGGCCGCTCGCCGCCTACTACCGGTCGGCCAACAGCGCGTACCCGGCCCCGCCGACCATGCCCAGCAGCAGGGCACAGCGCCGACGGCCGCCACCACACCAGCCCCCTCACCGGCACACCCCCTCATAGACGGCCATCAGCCGGTCCGCCGCCCGGTCGATGTCGTACCGGCGCACCGCCTCCGGCACCGGCAGCCGCCGCACGCCCAGCGCCAACTCGGCCCGCAGCGCATCCGCCAGCTCCGCCGCCCCCGCCCCCACCCGCCGCGCGCCCGGCGCCTCGCGGCGCGGCAGCTCGTCGACGGCCGGACACGTGACGTGCAGCACCGGCAGTCCGGCGGCCAGCGCCTCCAGCACGGCGAGCCCGAACGTCTCCTCCGCCGACGCCGAGACGAACAGGTCGAACGCCGACAGCAGCCCGGGAACGTCCGGGCAGCCGCCGGTCAGAACCAGCCGCCGAGTGAGCCCGAGCCGCCCGGCCAGCCCGCCCAGCGCGGCCCGTTCCGGACCCGCACCGGCCAGCACCAGCCACACGTTCTCCGGCAGCCGGGCCACGGCCCGCACCACCACGTCGAACCGCTTGTCCGGCACCAGCCGCCCCACCCCGCCCACCACCACGGCGTCGGCGGGCACCCCGAGCCGGGCCCGGACGGCGGCGCGCGCGAGGGGGTCGTAGCGGTAACGGGCCGACTCGATCCCGTTCGGCACCAGATGGATACGCCGGTCCGGCACGCCCCACGCGCGCAGCCGCCCCGCCACGGTCGCGGAGACGGCCACGGTCGCCGCGCCCAGCCGTTCCGTCGCCAGATACAGCGCCCGCGTGCCCGGCGTCAGCGGGCGTCCCTCCATGCGGTGCGCGCCGAGCGAGTGCTCGGTCGCCACCACGGCCCGCACCCCGGCCATGCGGGCGGCGACACGGCCGTAGACGCAGGCCCGGTACAGGTGGGTGTGGACGACGTCGTACCGCCCGTCGCGGATCAGCCGCGCCAGCCGGGGGAGCGCGCCCACATCGCGGTTGCCCGCCATGGCGAGGTGCGCGACCCGCACCCCGTCGGCCCGCAGTTCGCGGGCGACGGAGCCGGGATGGGTGAGGGTGACCACATCGCAGGCGAGCGGCAGCCGTCGCAGCAGCGCCCGCAACTGCCGCTCCGCGCCGCCGAGTCCGAGTCCGAGTCCAGTGATGACGTGCAGCGCTTTTCTCATGACGCCTCGTTCGACCAGGCCGACTCGGCGGGGGCGGGCAGCGGCGGCAGCGGGCGGCGGCGCCTGGGGTGCAGCAGCCGCTTCAGCCGCAGCCGCGCCGCGTTGTCCCGCTCGCCGACGTGGACGCGCGGCAGCGCGAACTGCCCGGTCAGCCGGCCGGGGTCGACCGCGCAGGCGTAGGCGTAGCCCGCCGCCCGCACGGCGTCGATCGCCCGCTGGTCCACCGCGCCGTACGGGTAGCAGAAGCCCCGCACCGGCCCGCCGGTGATCTCCGCCAGCAGTTCACGGCTGCGCGCGATCTCCCGCTCCAGCGCGTCCGCGTCGAGTCCGGGCAGCGACTGATGCAGCAGCCCGTGCGAGCCGATCTCCATCCCGGCCGCCGCGACGGCCCGGATGCCGTCGGCGTTCAGCAGCCGCTTGCGCGGGCCCTCCGTGTCCCAGGCGTTGCTGCCGTGCAGCCGGCCGGGCAGACAGAACACGGTGGCCGTGCAGCCGTGTCCGCGCAGCAGCGGGACGGCCGTGTCGAGGAAGTCGCGGTAGCCGTCGTCGAAGGTCAGCCCGACCATGCGACCCGCGCGCCCGGCGGCCCTGGCCCGCAGCAGCTCGCCCACGGACACACCGCGCAGCCGGTTGCGGCGCAGCCACGCGAGCTGCCGGTGCAGCCGGTCGGGCGTGACGGTGATCCGGTTGGGGTCGGGGGTGGTGTAGGAGACGGAGTGGTACATCAGCAGCCACATCGGGCTGAGGCCGGGTCCGGCGGCGGGGTCAGCGGCAACGCGCATGGTCGAGCCTTTCCTTGAGGGCGGACAGGGCTGGCAGGCCGCGGAGGGCCGACGCGGCCGACGGGGCCGACGCGGCCGACGTGAGCGGCGACGCCTCCGGCACCCGCAGCGCCACGGCGCACGCGGCGAAGACGGCGGGGACGAGCAGGCAGCCGAGGCGAGGGCGGGCAGGGGAGCGGCCGGCGCGCCCACCGGGAGCTGGACGAGCGCCATCAGCGCCCCGCCGCGCGCGACCCCGGCCGCCGCCGCCCGGATGCCGCACGAGTCGTGCCGGTCATGCCTTCCGTGCTCATGGCCTGCTGAGCTCCCTCGCCTCGGGCGCCGGTTCGCCCGGCTCCCCGTCCACCAGACGCCGGTAGAGCCGGGCGTACGCGGCGGCGGTACGCCGCACGTCGTGGGAGCCCCTGGTGTGCTGCGCGGCCTGCCGACCCAGCGCCCGGCGGCGGGCGGGCTCGGCCAGCAGCGCGGTCAGGGCGTGGGCGAGGGCGGCCGGGTCGCCGGGCGGCACGAGGCAGTACGGGGCCTGCCCCGGCGGCAGGCTCTCGCGGGCGCCGCCGACGTCCGTGAGCACCACCGGGCGGCCGACGGCCATCGCCTCCAGGGGAGCCAGGGCCATCGCCTCCCAGCGGGACGGCAGGACCACGACGTCGGCGGCGGCGTACCAGGGCCGGATCTCGTCGGTGTGCCCGGCGAAGAGGACCCCGGGCCCGGCGGCGGAGCGCAGCGCCGCGCGGTCGGGTCCGTCGCCGACAAGGGCGAGCCGGGCGCCGGGGACCCGGGCGGCGACGGAGGGCCAGGCGCGCAGCAGCACGTCCTGTCCCTTCTGCGGGCAGAGCCGGCCCGCGCAGACGACGAGCGGAGCCCGTTGCGGCAGGGCGTGCACAGTGGCGAGCGCGGCGCGCGCCTGGCGGCGGGCGACGCCGTCCGCGACGGGGAACCGTTCGAGATCAACGCCGTTGGCGATCACCTCCCACCGGGCGTCCAGGCCCGCCGCGCGCCCGCGCAGCCGTTCCGCTTCGCTGACGCACAGCACACGGTCGGCCCACTGTGTGGCGAACCTCTCCCAGCGCAGCGCGAGTTGGGCAACGGGACCGTTCGCGGCCTCGAACGACCAGGCGTGCGGCTGAAATACGGTGGGCAGCCGCCCGCGCAGCGCGAGCCGCCCGGCGAGCCCGGCCTTGGCACTGTGCAGGTGCACCACGTCGGGCCGGTCGCGGCGCGCGATCCGGGCCGCGCACGCGATCTCCCACGGCAGGTTCGGCCCGGCCCCGCGTTCCGCGAGCCACAGCCGGACGCGCGCCCCGGCGGCGGCGGCCGATTTCCCCAGCCCGCCGCCCGGCGGGCACGCCACGACGGCGCGCATTCCCCCGCCGGTCTGTGCCCGCACCAGATCGGTGACGACCTGAGCGACGCCTCCATCGACCGGCTGGACGAGGTGCAATACGGTCAGCACGCCTGGTCCTCGCGTGCGTCACCGCAGGTCAGACGGTGCATGACTCACCCTCCAGGCGGACTTTCCGACAGGCGGGAAAACCATGACAGAAATCAAATGGGAAATCACGCATAACCGCGCACACCAGGCACAAAAATGCATTCTGTGATTTACATATAAGCGGTATACAAGGGGAGGGAGACTCACCACTACCCGGCGACAACAGAAAGACCCCTGATCAACAGGGGTCTTCTCTGGTGCGCGAGGGGGGAGTTGAACCCCCACGCCCTTTCGGGCACTGGAACCTGAATCCAGCGCGTCTGCCTATTCCGCCACCCGCGCATGGGTGTCGCCGAAGACCTGGCCCGCCGGACTGTCCTGTCCGGGCGGAGGGCCACCGACACCAAAAGGCTAACACGCCCCGAAGCGTGCCCTCGCCCGCGTATCGCGGGCCCCCCCGCACGCTCCCCCCCATCCCCTCCGCATTCCCTCCGCACATGCGCGACACTGTTCCAAGCTCCCCCCTACGATCCGGGGGAAGACGGGTACCCGGAGGGGAACCACCTGATCGTCTCGGGCGTGGATACGATCAGTAAGCCCTACCACTTCAGCCGCGCCCGGACATCGGAGAAGGAGGTGCACATGGGAGTACTGAAGCGCTTCGAGCAGCGGCTGGAGGGCCTCGTCAACGGCACCTTCGCCAAAGTCTTCAAGTCCGAGGTCCAGCCGGTGGAGATCGCCGGCGCGCTCCAGCGCGAGTGTGACAACAACGCGACGATCTGGAACCGCGAACGCACCGTCGTGCCCAACGACTTCATCGTCGAGCTCAGCGCAGGCGACTTCCAGCGGCTCTCCCCCTACGCCGGCCAGCTCGGGGACGAGCTCGCCGGCATGGTCAAGGAGTACGCGAAGCAGCAGCGGTACACCTTCATGGGAGAGATCCAGGTCCACCTGGAGAAGTCGGACGCCCTCGACACCGGCCTGTACCGGGTGCGCAGCCGCACCCTGGCCGCCTCCTCCTCCGCGGCCCCGCCGCCGCACGGCGCCCCGCCCCCGCAGGGACCGCCGCCGACGGTCGCGCCGGGGTACCCCGGCCGCCCGCCGTCCCCGCCGCCCGCGCCGCCGGGCGCCGGATACGCGCCGCCGCCGGGTCCAGCGCCCGGACCACCGCGCGCACAGCAGCCGCCCGCCGCCCCCTTCGGGCACCCGGGCCACAGCCGCGTCCGGCGCTGGATCGAGATCAACGGCACCCGCCACCAGATCTCCCGCACCAGCCTCGTCATCGGCCGCAGCACCGAGGCCGACGTGCGCATCGACGACCCCGGAGTCTCCCGCCGGCACTGCGAGATCCAGGCCACCGACCCGGCCACCATCCGGGACCTGGGCTCCACCAACGGCATCGTGGTGGACGGACAGCACACCAAACGCGCTACGCTCCGCGACGGCTCACGCGTCGTCGTGGGCAGCACCACAGTCATCTACCGGCAAGCCGAAGGGTAAGCGGGGGCAATGTCAGAGCTGACCCTGACGGTCATGAGGCTGGGCTTTCTGGCCGTCCTGTGGCTGTTCGTCATCGTGGCCGTCCAGGTGATCCGCAGCGACCTGTTCGGCACCCGGGTCACCCAGCGCGCCGTCGCCCGCCGCCCCGAGGCCGCGCCCCAGCCGCAGCGCCGCCCGCAACAGCCGCCCCAGCGCGGCCGGCAGCGCCGCGGCGGCCCCACCAAGCTGGTGATCACCGAGGGTTCCCTCGCCGGAACCACTGTCGCCCTCCAGGGCCAGACCATTACGCTCGGCCGGGCACACGACTCGACCATCGTGCTGGACGACGACTACGCCTCAGGGCGGCACGCGAGGATCTACCCCGACCGTGACGGCCAGTGGATCGTCGAGGACCTCGGGTCCACGAACGGCACCTACCTCGACCGGGGCCGCCTGACCACCCCGGTCCCCATCCCGCCCGGCACGCCGATCCGTATCGGCAAAACCGTCATCGAGCTGCGGAAGTAGGGCCGACCACAATGACGACCGGAGGGTGGGAAAGGCGCGCATGAGCCTGTCACTGAGATTCGCCGCCGGATCCCACACCGGCATGATCCGCGACCACAACGAGGACTCGGGCTACGCCGGCCCCCGCCTCCTCGCCATCGCGGACGGCATGGGCGGCCAGGCCGCGGGCGAAGTCGCCAGCTCCGAGGTCATCTCCACCCTCGTCCAGCTCGACGACGACATCCCCGGCTCCGACATCCTCACCTCGCTCGACGTCTCCGTGCAGCGCGCCAACGACCAGCTCCGTTCCATGGTCGCCGAGGACCCACGCCTGGACGGCATGGGCACCACCCTCACCGCCCTGCTGTGGACCGGCCAGCGCCTCGGCCTCGTCCACGTCGGCGACTCCCGTGCCTACCTGCTGCGCGGCGGCGAGCTGCTCCAGATCACCCAGGACCACACCTGGGTGCAGCGGCTGGTCGACGAGGGCCGGATCACCGAGGAAGAGGCCACCACCCACCCCCAGCGCTCCCTGCTGATGCGGGCCCTCGGCAGCGCCGACCACATCGAGGCCGATCTCTCCATCCGCGAGGTCCGGCCCGGCGACCGGTATCTGCTGTGCTCCGACGGTCTCTCCGGCGTCGTCAGCGCCGAGACCCTCCGGGACGCCCTCAGCACGTTCGCACCCCCCCAGGACACCGTCCGCGAGCTGATCGAGCTCGCGCTGCGCGGCGGCGGCCCGGACAACATCACGTGCATCGTCGCCGACGTCCTCGACGTCGACACCCAGGAGAGCGACACCCTCGCCCGCCAGCTCTACGACGCCCCGCAGATCGTCGGCGCGGTCGCCGAGGCCCAGGCCCAGAGCGCCGGCGACATCCCGCAGACCCCCGCCTCCCGCGCCGCCGAGCTCGGCCGCCCCCCGGCCACGCCCCCCGGCGCCCCCGCGTCCGGCGTGGCCGGACCGCCCACCGGCGCCTTCGGCGCGTTCACCGACGCGGACTACCTGCCCGCGCGCCCCGGCCGCCGCGCGCTGAAGAGCACCGCTCTCATCGCGCTCGCGCTCATCGTCGTCGGCGGCGGCCTCTACGCCGGATACCGCTGGACCCAGGGCCAGTACTACATCGGGGCCAACGGCGACCACGTCGCGCTCTACCAGGGCGTCAGCCAGGACCTCGGCCCCCTCAGCCTCAGCAGCGTCGAGAAGGACCACCCGGAGATCCAGCTCGACCACCTGCCGGAGTTCCAGCGCAGCCGGGTCGAGGAGTCCATCTCGACCGGCAGTCTCGGCGAGGCCGAGACCCGCATCGCCGAGCTCGCCGCGCAGGCGGAGGCATGCCGGCTGCTCGCCGAGCAGGAGCGGGCCAACGAGCAGAACGAGCAGGGCGATCCGGGCGACGGCAAGGACGCGGCCAACCCGGACACCGACCCCCAGACCCCGTCCCTGTCCGAGCGCCAGCGCGAACTCGCCCGGGACTGCTGACCCTTAAGGCCAGAAGTCAATGAGCCAGACCAGCAACACCACAGTCTCCACCGGCGGCCTCCCCAGCCGCCGGAACACCGAGCTGGCGATGCTCGTCTTCGCCGTGCTCATCCCCGTCCTCGCCTACGCCAACGTCGGCCTGGCCAAGGAGGAGACGCTCCCCACCGGCATGCTCGGCTACGGACTCGGACTCGGTCTGCTCGCCGGCGTCGCCCACCTCGTCGTCCGCCGGTACGCGCCCTACGCCGACCCGCTGATGCTGCCCATCGCGACCCTGCTCAACGGCCTCGGCCTGGTCCTCATCTGGCGCCTGGACCAGGAGCCCACCATCACCACGGACGCCCTGGGCGGCCCGCTGGCCCCCGACCAGCTCGTCTGGTCCACCGTCGGTGTCGCGCTCTTCCTCGCGGTGCTGATCTTCCTCAAGGACCACCGCATCCTCCAGCGCTACACCTACATCTCCATGGTGGTCGCGCTGATCCTGCTGGCCTCGCCGATCTTCGTCGGCAAGGAGGTCAACGGCGCCCGCATCTGGATCACCATCCCCGGCGTCGGCTCCCTCCAGCCCGGCGAGTTCGCCAAGATCATCATCGCGGTCTTCTTCGCCGGCTACCTGATGGTCAAGCGCGACGCCCTCGCCCTGGCCAGCCGCCGCTTCATGGGCCTGTACCTGCCGCGCGGGCGCGACATGGGCCCGATCCTCGTCATCTGGGCGATCAGCCTGATGATCCTGGTCTTCGAGACCGACCTCGGCACCTCGCTGCTGTTCTTCGGGATCTTCGTGGTCATGCTCTATGTGGCCACCGAGCGCACCAGCTGGATCATCTTCGGCCTGCTGCTCTCCGCCAGCGGCGCGGTCTTCGTCGCCAACACCAACTCCCACGTCGGCGTCCGCGTCCACAACTGGCTCAACCCGCTGGAGAACGAGCCGCCCGACAGCGGCAACGTCACCGAGACCGCCCAGTCCATGTTCGCCTTCGGCTCCGGCGGCCTCTTCGGCTCGGGCCTCGGCCAGGGCTTCTCCCGGCTCATCCAGGGCATCGGCGCCAAGAGCGACTACATCCTCGCCACCGTCGGCGAGGAGCTGGGCCTGACCGGCCTGATGGCCGTGATCCTGCTGTACGCGCTGCTCATCGAGCGCGGCATGCGCACCGCCCTCGCCGCCCGCGACCCGTTCGGCAAGCTCCTGGCGGTCGGGCTCTCCGGGATCTTCGCCATCCAGGTCTTCGTCGTCGCCGGCGGCGTCACCGGCCTGATCCCGCTGACCGGCATGACCATGCCGTTCCTCGCCCAGGGCGGCTCCTCCGTCATCGCGAACTGGGCCCTCGTCGCCCTCCTGCTGCGGATCAGCGACACCGCTCGCCGACCCGCCCCGGCGCCGGCGCCCTCCCTCGACGCAGAACAGACTCAGGTGGTCCGGACAACATGAACAAACCGATGCGACGGGTGGCCGTCTTCTGCGGCCTGCTCATCCTGGCCCTGCTGGTCCGGGTCAACTGGGTGCAGTTCGTCCAGGCCGACGACCTCCAAAACCACGAGGACAACCGCCGGGTCGCCATCGAGCGGTACGCCCACCCCCGCGGCAACATCATCGTGGACGGCGAGCCCATCACCGGCTCCGTCGAGACCGACGACACCGACTTCACGTACAAGCGGACCTGGACCGACGGCGAGATGTGGGCCCCCGTCACCGGCTACGCCTCCCAGCGGTACGGCACGACGCTCCTCGAAGGCGTCAACGACTCGATCCTCACCGGCGACGACGACCGGCTGTTCTTCAACCGCACCATCGACATGCTCACCGGCGAGGACCAGCGCGGCGGGAACGTGGTGACCACCCTCGACGCGGACGCCCAGCGCGCCGCCTTCGAGGGCCTGGGCGACAACAAGGGCGCCGTCGTCGCGATAGACCCGCGCACCGGCGAGATCCTCGCCCTGGTATCCACCCCGTCCTACGACCCGTCCACCTTCGCGGGCAACAGCACGGACGACGACGAGGCATGGGCCGCCCTCCAGCCGGACAACAACCCCGACGACCCCATGCTCAACCGGGCGCTGCGCGAGACCTACCCCCCGGGCTCCACGTTCAAGATCGTCACCGCCGCCGCCGCCCTGGAGAACGGCCTGGTGGACGACGTCAACGAGGAGACCGAGTACGAGGACCCGTACATCCTGCCGGACACCGCCGACGTCGAGCTGCCCAACCAGATCCCCAACGTCTGCGAGGACGCCTCCATCCGCGAGGCCATCCGCTGGTCCTGCAACAGCGTCTTCGCCGGCCTCAGCAACGACCTCGGCAACGAGACGATGATCGAGGCGGCCGAGAGCTTCGGCTACAACGAGGAGCCGTTCATCCCCGTCCGCGCCACCGCCAGCTCCTACCCGGAGGACAACCGGCCGCAGAACGCCCAGGCCGGTATCGGCCAGGCGTCCAACCGGGCGACTCCGCTCCAGATGGCCATGGTCGCCGCCGCCGTCGCCAACAACGGCTCGCTCATGCGGCCCTACATGGTGGACCAGCTCGTCGCCCCGAACCTCAACGTGGTCGAGCAGCACGAGCCGGACGAGATGAGCCGCCCGATGTCCTCGGACACCGCGCGGCAGCTCCAGGACGCGATGGAATACATGGTCGAGGAGAGCTCCATCGACACCGGCTCCGTCGAGGGCGCCACCATCGGGGGCAAGACCGGCACCGCCCAGCACGGCGAGAACAACGAGGAGCTGCCCTACGCCTGGTTCATCTCGTACGCCATGACCGACGAGGGCTCGCCGGTCGCCGTGGCCGTCGTCGTCGAGGACGGCTCCGACGAGCGCGACCAGATCTCCGGCAGCGGCCTCGCCGCCCCGATCGCCATCGACGTCATCGAGGCGGTCCTGGAGGGCGAGAACGCGGGGTGACCCCGGCCACGTGACCGGTGTGGCGCAACGGATCACGCCGAACACACGTCATACACAGGACCGGCCGTTCCCGACCGGTCCCGGTACCTGGCGATACCGAATGGATATCGGCCGACAACCGCCGTCCGGTGGGTCCGCTCCCGCCGGGTACCGTAAGCCAGGGCCTGGTCCCCTGGCCCGAGGGCCGACCAGGGGGTAGGGCCCGGGACCAAACGGAGAGGGCTGGAAACATGGAAGAGCCGCGTCGCCTCGGCGGGCGGTACGAACTGGGTCAGGTGCTCGGCCGTGGCGGCATGGCCGAGGTCTACCTGGCTCACGACACCCGTCTGGGCCGCACCGTCGCCGTCAAGACGCTCCGTGCCGACCTCGCTCGCGATCCCACGTTCCAGGCCCGCTTCCGCCGCGAGGCGCAGTCCGCGGCCTCGCTGAACCACCCCGCGATCGTCGCCGTCTACGACACCGGCGAGGACTACGTCGACGGCATCTCCATCCCGTACATCGTGATGGAGTACGTCGACGGCTCGACCCTCCGCGAGCTGCTCCACTCCGGCCGCAAGCTGCTCCCCGAGCGCACCCTGGAGATGTGCATCGGCATCCTCCAGGCCCTGGAGTACAGCCACCGCAACGGCATCGTCCACCGCGACATCAAGCCGGCCAACGTCATGCTCACCCGGACCGGTCAGGTCAAGGTGATGGACTTCGGCATCGCCCGCGCCATGGGCGACTCCGGCATGACGATGACCCAGACCGCGGCCGTGATCGGCACCGCGCAGTACCTCTCCCCCGAGCAGGCCAAGGGCGAGGCCGTCGACGCCCGCTCCGACCTGTACTCCACCGGCTGCCTGCTCTACGAGCTGCTGACCGTCCGGCCCCCGTTCATCGGTGACTCCCCGGTCGCGGTCGCCTACCAGCACGTCCGCGAGGAGCCCCAGCCCCCGAGCGTCTACGACCCGGAGATCACCCCCGACACCGACGCCATCGTGCTCAAGGCGCTGGTGAAGGACCCGGACTACCGGTACCAGTCGGCCGACGAGATGCGCGCCGACATCGAGGCGACCCTCGACGGCCGCCCGGTCAGCGCCGCCGCGGCGATGGGCGCGGTGCCCTACGGCTACGACGATCGGCCGACCACGGCCCTGCGCGCCACCGACCCGTCGACCCAGATGATGCCGCCCGCCACCGACCCCGACGGGTATGGCTACGACGACTACGGCGGCCGGGCCGACCGGCGCCAGCGCAACCGGAACACCTCGACCATCCTGCTGGTGCTGGCCGGCGTCCTCGTGCTGATCGGCGCGATCTTCATCGGCCGAGCGCTGTTCGCCAGCGACCCGCCGGAGGGCGACCTCACCGTGCCCGACGTCACGGGCCAGTCGCTGGAGGAGGCGCAGCGGGAGCTGGAGAACGCCGGATTCGAGTCGCGGGAGGGCGACAGCCGCCCGTGCGAGGCGGACGAGGACACGGTCTGCGCGACGGACCCGGCGGCCGGCCAGGAGATCGACCGCGGCTCCACGGTCACCATCATCATGTCCGAGGGCGCCGAGACCGTCGAGGTGCCCGACGTGACCGGGAAGGACTTCGAGGAGGCCGAGGCCGAGCTGGTGGACCTGGGCTTCGACGTCACCCGGGAGGACCAGGAGACGGACGCGGAGGAGCCCGGCACCGTCCTGGACCAGGACCCGGCGGCCGGCGACGAGGCCGAGACCGGCACCGAGATCACGCTGACCGTCGCCGCCGAGATCGAGGGCGTGGACGTGCCGGACGTGGTCGGGGACACCTTCGACGCCGCCAAGCAGGAGCTGGAGGCGGCCGGGTTCGTCGTCACCCGTCAGGACCAGATCGACGACTCGCGCGAGGAGAACACCGTGATCCGCCAGGATCCCCGCGCCGGCTCCCAGCTCGAACCGAGCGGCGTCGTCACGCTCTACGTCGCGATCCCCTCCAACACCGAGCCCCCGACGGAGGAGGTGCCGAACGTCGGCGGCCAGTCGCTGACCGACGCCAGGGCCGCGCTCCAGGCCGCCGGGTTCACCAACATCACCGTCCAGGGTCCCGACACCCCCACCGCCATGGTGATGTACACCACACCGAACGGCGGCGAGGAGGTCGACCCGGGCACCGCGATCACCGTCCACACCTACGACCCGGGCGCCACCGGCGGCGGCCAGGACGGCGGCGCCGACGGCGGCAATGGGGACGGCAACGGCAACGACGGCGGCGACATCGGTGACTTCTTCGGGGGAACGGGCGACTAGCCGTCCGTCACCCGCGCGTCAGCCGAGGGTTCCCTCCTCCGGCTCCGGCACCTCGGTGGCGGGGGAGGGCTCCATCAGCCAGTCCGGGTTGGTCTGGCCGCTCCACCACTTCCAGGCGACGAACGTGCCGCCCGCGACCAGGCCGAGCAGCGCGGTGCGCCGCACGAGGCGTCCGGTCCGCGCCCGCCGCCGGCCGCGCCGTACGGCCGCGCGCAGCTCGCGCGGGCTGATCTCGCCGCGCAGCGCCGACAGCGCCGCCTGCGAGCGGGCCGCCGCCTCGTCCTTGGCCGGGCCGGCCGCGGCCACCGCCTTCTCCACGCGCGGGGCGACCTGCGTCGCGTACTTGACGCGGGCTCGCAACGCCGCCTGACGGGCCTTCGGCCCCAGGTAGGACCCTGCCTGCTGGGCCGCCTGCACCGCGCTGTCCTTCGCCGTCACGGCGTACGGGGTGACCATGTCCGCGGCGTACCGCACCCCCGACTTTCCGTTGTGGCTCATGGATTGCTCCTCCTTGTGCTCCTTGGTGGCGTTTTCCCACTGCCTTGTCGTGTTGTCCACTCATGCGGAAATCATGCGCAAATCATGCCGGGTAGGCCGGGACCCGGCACGCGAAACGAGCATCCGGAGGGCTGGCGTGTCGCGCGCGCATGGCAGGATCGGGGACCGTCACTGACGTAGACGGAAGGTAGATCGTGGCTGAGCAGCTCTACGCCACCCTGAAGACCAACCGCGGCGACATCGAGGTCCGGCTCTTCCCGAACCACGCGCCCAAGACGGTCAAGAACTTTGTCGAGCTCGCCGAGGGCGCCCGCGAGTGGGTCAACCCGGCAACGGGCGTGAAGTCCACGGAGAAGCTGTACGACGGCACGGTCTTCCACCGGGTGATCAGCGGCTTCATGATCCAGGGCGGCGACCCGCTGGGCAACGGCACCGGCGGCCCCGGTTACAAGTTCGGGGACGAGATCCACCCCGACCTCGGCTTCACCCGCCCGTACCTGCTGGCGATGGCCAACGCCGGCCCCGGCACCAACGGGTCGCAGTTCTTCATCACGGTCGCGCCCACGGCCTGGCTGACCGGCAAGCACACCATCTTCGGTGAGGTCGCCACGCCCGCCGGCCAGCAGGTGGTGGACGCCATCGCCAACACCGCCACCGACGGCCGCACCGACCGTCCGGTGGAGGATGTGGTGATCGAGTCGGTCGTCATCGCCACCCGCGAGGGCTGACCCGTTCGGGAACCATTCCGGCCCCCTGTCCGTAGGATCAGGGGGCCGGAGGGCCTGAAGAGGCCCGTGGGGGTGGTTTCGGAAGGGACGTCATGGCCGAGCGATTCGGAAAGCCGCAGCCGCAGCACGGCCTGGCGCGCTGCTACCGGCATCCCGACCGGGAGACCGGTATCCGCTGCGCCCGCTGCGACCGGCCCATCTGTCCCTCCTGCATGATCTCCGCGCCGGTGGGCTATCAGTGCCCGGACTGCGTCCAGGGCGCCTCGGGAGTGGCCCGCGCCGCCCGGCCCCGGACCCTGGCCGGCGGCACCGTCGTGGACGATCCCCGGCTGATCACCAAGATCCTCCTCGGGCTCAACCTGGCCGTCTTCGCGGCCGTCCTGATCGCGGGCGACCGGCTGGTCACGGACCTCGGCATGCTGGGGTACGCGATCGACGCCCGCACGTTCGAGTGGATCGGCGTCGCGGACGGCCAGTGGTACCGGATGCTGACCGCGGCCTTCCTGCACGAGCAGATCTGGCACCTCGCGTTCAACATGCTGGGCCTGTGGTTCCTCGGCCCGCCCCTGGAGACGGCTCTCGGCCGCGTCCGCTATCTCGCGCTCTATCTCGTCTCGGCGCTCGCCGGCAGCACCCTGTCCTATCTGCTCGCCGAGCAGAACCAGCTCTCGCTGGGCGCCTCGGGCGCCATCTTCGGCCTCTTCGGCGCGACGGCGGTGCTGCTGCGCCGGCTGCGGGCCGACACGCGGCCCATCGCGATCCTGCTGGCGATCAACCTGGTGATCACCTTCACCTGGTCGAACATCGCCTGGCAGGCTCACATCGGCGGCCTGGTCGCGGGCGCCGCGATCGCCTACGGCATGGTCAACGCCCCGCGCGAGCGGCGGACCCTGGTGCAGGTCGGCACCTGTGTGCTGGTGCTCGTCGTGATCGCCGTCGCCTGTGTGATCAGGACCACTCAGCTCCTGAACGGCTGAAAGTTATCCACAGCTGTCCACAGCCGGTGTCGGTCCCTGTGCGGGGTGTGGATGACGGGCCCCTGACCTGCACCGACCCACGTTTCCGCAGGCGAACAGGGGTGCGGCGGCGATCAGCGCTCGGACGGGCGTTCCCGCGTTCACTCAGTTATCCACAGATCTTGTGATGTTCGGGCGAGCTGTGGATAACTCGCGGGGCCCCGCGAGGGGCCTCACTTCCACTGCGTGGAGACCACGAACCCCAGCGCGATGAACCCGAAGCCGACCACGATGTTCCAGTTCTCCAGGGACTCCACCGGGAGGTCGGCCTGGGTGATGTAGTAGACCACGATCCACGCCAGCCCGATCACGAACATCGCGAGCATCAGCGGCGCCACCCACCGGCGTCCGCCCATGTCGAGCTTCGTGGGCGTCCGCTTCTCGGGCGGGGCGAACGTGTCGGCCTTCTTCTTCCGGATCCTGGACTTCGGCACGAGGGGCTCTCCTGTCGATCGCGCTGCCTTGATCGCGCCGGTCAGCGCGGAGCTATGGGATCGTCCGTTAGCGTAGTGCTTCCCCGTCCGATAAAGGAGACCAGGGTCACGGTGAACGGCTCCCGACCGCGCCCGACGCCGATGCGGCTGGGCACCGTCGCCGTCTTCGCACTGGCCGGCCTCATATTCTGGCTCAGCTTCCACGTGGCCCAGGGCAACAACATCCGCACCGATGACTCCCTGCTGCAGATGTCCGACCTCGTCCGCGAGCGCGCCCGGGACAACACGGCCCTGGAGTCCGACACCGCCGCCCTGCGCGACGAGCTCGACGCCCTCGCCGCGGGCGACCGTCCGGCCGACCCCGCCGAACGCCGCCGCCTCGACCGGCTCGAACGGTCCGCCGGCCTCACCGGGCTCACCGGCCCCGGCCTCACCGTCACCCTCACCGACGCCCCGCCGGACGCCACCGCCCTGGTCCCCGACGTCCCCGAACCGTCCCCCAACGACCTCGTCATCCACCAGCAGGACCTCCAGGCCGTCGTCAACGCCCTGTGGGCCGGCGGCGCCGAGGGTGTCCGCGTCATGGACCAGCGGCTGATCTCCACCAGCGCGGTGCGCTGCGTCGGGAACACCCTGATCCTCCAGGGCCGCCTCTACTCGCCGCCCTACACCATCACCGCCGTCGGCGACCGCGAGCGCCTGCGCGCCGCCCTCGACGCCTCCCCCGAGATCCGCAACTACCGTCAGTACGTGGACGCCTACGGCCTCGGCTGGCGCGTCGAGGAGCACGCCGAGGCCACCCTCCCCGGCTATGAGGGCAGCGTCACGCTCCAGCACGCCCAGCCCACCGAATGAGCACACATCACTGCGTCCCCCTCGTCGTACGCTTGGAGCACGCGTCGTCACACACGCGGGACACCGAGGAGGGGAACGCGAAGCCATGTACGGGTGGATCTGGCGGCATCTGCCGGGCAACGTGCTGGTGCGCGCGCTGATTTCACTGCTGCTCGCGCTGGGCGCGGTGTATCTCCTCTTCGAGTACGTCTTCCCGTGGGCCGAGCCCCTGCTGCCGTTCAACGACGTGACCGTGGACGAGGGACAGGAGACCGGACAGTGACCCGCGCGCGCATCCTCGTCATCGACAACTACGACAGCTTCGTCTACAACCTGGTCCAGTACCTCTACCAGCTCGGCGCGGAGTGCGAGGTCGTGCGCAACGACACGGTCACCACGGACCGGGTGCGTGCGGGCGGCTTCGACGGCGTGCTGATCTCGCCCGGACCCGGTACCCCCGAGCAGGCCGGCGTGAGCATCGACATGGTCCGCCACTGCGCGGCCACCCGCACGCCCGTCTTCGGCGTCTGCCTCGGCATGCAAGCGATGGCGGTGGCCTACGGCGGCGTCGTCGGGCGCGCCCCCGAGCTGCTGCACGGCAAGACCTCCGACGTGCGCCACACCGGCTCCGGCGTCTTCGACGGGCTGCCCACGCCGCTGACCGTGACCCGGTACCACTCGCTGGCGGCCGAGGAGACCACGCTGCCGGCCGAGCTGGAGGTCACGGCCTGGGCCGGGGATGTCGTCATGGGCCTGCGCCACCGCGAGCTGCCGGTGGAGGGCGTGCAGTTCCACCCCGAGTCCGTGCTGACCCGGGGCGGCCACCGGATGCTGGCGAACTGGCTGACGGTCTGCGGCGACGCGGGCGCGGTCAGCCGCTCGCACGGACTCGCCCCCGTCGTGGGGCGCCCGGCGTGACCACCGGATGGGGGTCGGACGACGACGCCTACCAGGCAGCGATCGAGGCACTCCACGACCCCCTGAACGACCCGCTCCCCGGCCCCGCGGCCCCCGGCGACCCCGAGACGATCGGCCTGCGCCGCCCCGGCCCTTTCCCGGCCGCCGTGCCGCCGCCCGGCGGCACGGCGGGCGAGTCGCCGTTCGGCCACCAGGGCCACCAACCCGTCGGCCCGACCCCGGCCTTCCCCCCGCCGGCCGCCGTCCACCCCGGCGGCCGGGCGGCCCGCCGGCGGGCGGCGCGGGGGGCCGGTGACGGCTCCCCGGACGAGCGCCCGACCGAGACCACCGCGGCCCTCCCCACGCTCCCCGCCGACGGCGGCCGGGCGGCCCGCCGCCGGGCCGCGCAGGCCGGCGGCGGCGCCGCACCGGACGTCGTGCCGGAGGCACCCGAGGGGGGCGGCCGGGCCGCTCGCCGTCGGGCGGTGCGCGGCACCGGCGCGACACCCGCGCCGGCGTCCGCCGCCGCGTCCGCCGCCGCGCCGCCGGACGGCGGCGGGCGCGCCGCGCGCCGCAAGGCCGCGACGAAGGGCCCCGCACCGGCCGCGCGGGCCGCCGACGACGAGCCCCTCAGCGGCGGGCGGGCCGCCCGCCGCAAGGCGGCGAAGGCGGCGGCCAAGGCCGCCCGGCAGACCGGCACCGCGATCAGCAATGTGATCGGCGAGCTGTTCATCACGACCGGTGTGCTCCTGCTCCTCTTCGTCGTCTACCAGCTCTGGTGGACCAACGTCGAGGCCAGGGCCCACGCCAACGGCCAGGCGGACCGCCTCCAGGACCAGTGGGAGGACGCCGGGCCCGAGGGCGAGGACCGCGACCCGGGCACGTTCTCCCCCGGCGAGGGCTTCGCGATCCTCTACCTCCCCACCCTCGACGTGCGCGTCCCCATCGCGGAGACCGTCGACTCCGAGGAGGTCCTCGACAACGGCATGGTGGGGCACTACACGGAGGAGGACCGGCTCCCCACGGCCATGCCATGGGACGAGGAGGGCAACTTCGGCCTGGCCGGCCACCGCAACACCCACGGCGAGCCGTTCCGGTACGTCAACCGACTGGAGCCCGGCGACCCGATCGTCGTGGAGACCCAGGACGCCTTCTACACCTACGAGATGACCAACCGGCTCGACTCCACCTCGCCGTCCAACACCGCCGTCCTCGACCCCGTCCCGGATCAGGGCGGGTTCACCGAACCAGGCCGCTATATCACCCTCACCACTTGCACGCCGGAGTTCACCTCCACGTACCGCATGATCGTGTGGGGCCAGATGATTGAAGAGCGTCCGCGTAGCGAAGGGAAGCCGGATGCCCTCGTCGACTGAGCAGGACACCCCGGCGGACAAGTCCGCGCCAGCCCCCTCCCGGCGCCGCCCGAGCCCGGCGCGCCGCCGCATCGCCACCGCCGTCAGCGTCTTCGGTGAACTCCTCATAACCGGCGGCATCGTGCTCGGCCTCTTCGTCGTCTACTCGCTGTGGTGGACCAACGTCGTCGCCAACCAGGAGGCCAAGCGCGACAGTCACACGGTCCGCGAGCACTGGGAGGCGGCCCCCGACGACGACGGCGACGACACCACGCCCCCGCCCAGCTACGACCCCGAGGACGGCATCGGCTTCCTGCACGTGCCGACGATGACGGGCGCCGACATCCTGGTGAAGCAGGGCACCGGACTCGACGTGCTGAACGGCGGCGTCGCCGGGTACTACGAGGATCCGGTCGAGTCGGCGATGCCATGGGACGAAGAAGGGAACTTCTCGCTCGCCGCCCACCGGGACGGCCACGGCGCCAAGTTCCACGACATCCACCAGATCGGCGAGGGCGACCCGATCATCTTCGAGACGGAGAACACCTGGTACATCTACCAGGTCTCCGCGATCCTCCCCGAGACCTCGAAGTACAACACCGGCGTCCTCGCCCCCGTCCCCGAGGAGTCGGGCGCGACCGAGGCCGGCCACTACATCACGCTGACGACCTGCACCCCGGTCTACACCTCGCGCCACCGCTACGTGGTCTGGGGCGAGTTGGTCCGCACGGAGGACGTGGACGAGCAGCGGACCCCACCCGAGGAGCTCCGGGCGGCGGCGGACTGATCCGCCGCCCGCGGCGGGTGGGAGGGGTGGAGCCTAGGAGAGTCGAACTCCTGACATCCGCCATGCAAAGACGGCGCTCTACCAACTGAGCTAAGGCCCCGCGGCCCTTGGGAGGGCCGAAGCCAAGGTTACCCAATCTTCTCGCCGGATTCCGACCGGGTATCGCCCCGGACACTGGTCCCTCCGTAGGATGACGCGCAACTTCGCTCACGTGAAGCGATCAGGGGAGAACAGGGGAGAGACGATGGACGCAGCACAACAGGAGTCCACCGAAAAGGCGAGAGAGCAGCAGACGACCTGGTACGGAGAGCCGCTGGGGATGCTCTTCCGGCGCCTCATCGCCGATCTGGGGCTCAACCAGGCACGGCTCGCGGTCGTTCTGGGGCTGTCTGCGCCGATGTTGTCGCAGCTCATGAGCGGTCAGCGCGCCAAGATCGGCAATCCGGCCGTCGTCCAGCGGGTGCGTTCCCTCCAGGACCTCGCCGGCGAGGTCAGGGCCGGGCGGATCAGCGCGGCGGAGGCGACCGCCGCCATGGACGAGATCCGCCGCACGTCCGGGGGGAACGTGCTGAGCCCGAGCTCCACCGCCACCAGGTCCGGCTCCATCGGCGTCCCGGCCAACCCCACCAAGCGCGTGGTCCGGGAGATCCAGGCGCTGCTGCGCTCGGTCTCCGACGCCACCGAGATCCAGAGCGCGTCGCGGCTACTGGCCGACAGCCACCCCGAACTCGCCGAGTTCCTGCGCGTGTACGGCGTCGCCCGCACCCGCGAGGCAGTCGAGCACTACGAGAACCACCAGGGCTGAAGGGCATGGCGGCGCGGTGCACGACGAGGGCGTCGTGCACCGCTCGTGTTCGCAAACGCACACCTACAGACGTATACAAAAAGGGCGGGGCGTCACAGAGTGACAGCCCCGCGTCGTATGCGGAGGGATCGCCCGAGTCAGCTGCCCGCGGGACCACTCGGCACGGAGTCGGTCGCCTCCGTCCACAGGTCCTGCTCAGCCTTGCTCGACACCAGCTGCTGGTAAACGAAAAGGCCGCCGACCGCCACCAGAGAGAACAGCAGAAGCTTCTTCACCGCGCTACCTCGTCCTTCTTCAACGTGCATCAACGTGATCGTCACAACGTGATCAGGCCATCTGGCGCCCGATGATACCCAACGGCTCCGGCACCCGGCCCCGACACAAACAGCTCGGTCCGACCGAAGATCTTCAGCCGGACCGAGTCTCAAGTGTGGGGCTAACAGGACTTGAACCTGTGGCCTCATCCTTATCAGGTCAATCCGGTCCCCGTTCTGCCCCTCAGTGACCATGTGCTTCCGATGAGCGCGATACGGCCCGACTCCCCTGGGTCTCTCTGTCCGTCATCCGGCGTTCCCCGATGTTGATGTCAGACAGCGATGTCAGGTGATGTCAGGTGTTGTCGCCTGGCATCACCGCTGGTCGGCACCCACGTGACAACCACCACAGCGTCGGCCCGCACGGCCCTGGAACGCGTCACACCGGCTGGGCGATGGTGGACCAGACGCTGTCGAACCACGCCTGCGCCTGCTTCACATACTGAGAGCCCGGCGACGCCCCATCGGCATCTGTCGAGTGATGAAAAAGCGGCACATCGTTGCCCGCTACATCGAAGAAGGTCTTCGGTTCGTCGGCAGTCATCGTCCGCTGATGGAACGGGTAGAAACCGAAGAAGGCTTCCGTTCCGTTGATGACGCAGAGCCGGAAGAGCGCCGACGCTGGGAAAAAACGAGCCTCGACGTGCGCCGACTGGACCAGGCCGAGTTCGGCAAGCGACTCAACGGAATACTTAATTCCGCTGGCGATGGTGGCCGCAGTATCCCCTGCCCGCCGCCGCAGCTCTGGGTCATCGCGTAAGCCGTCCACCAGCAGCGGCACGCCCCTGGGCTGGGAGCTGTCCGGCAGCAGAAGCCGGACGGCGATGGACTGCGGGGTGAGCCGACCCGAGCGGACTTTGTCCAGTGGGATCTGGATGGCGTCGCGCAGACTCCCGCCGGACAGGCCGATGAAGTCGATGGTCACCTGCGGCTTCTCGAAGGCCGCTTCAAGGTGTGGGCCGAGTCCCTCCGGCCGCTGAGCCCGCTGCCGGGCGAACGTCCCACTGCCCTTGCGCGTCACGACCAGTCCCTCGTCACGGAGTAGGTCGAGTGCCTTGGTAACTGTCGCTTTGGCCACGCCGTACCGCTTCACCAGCTCGGGACCTGACGGAAGCCGGTCTCCCGGCGCGTACTTCCCGGTGAGGATGTCTGCCCGCAACGCGCTGCTGATCTGCTGAAACGCAGGCCGCAAGTCGTCTGGGTCAAGGCTCATGCGCACATGGTAGGCGCCTGTCCAACACCCCCGGGAAGTCGTCCCGCCCGCCCCTCCCAGGCTGGTGACGCCCGGATCGCCGCACACCTACCAGACCGTGAATCAGGTATCCAGGGGTATGCGACTCACGACAGAGGACGCCCGGCGGCGACTCACCGAAGCCCATGTTCTTCGTCTGGCGACGGCCAGCTCGGACGGCGTTCCCCACCAAGTGCCGGCGACCTTCGCCGCAAAGGGCGAGACGCTGGTTATCGCCGTCGACCACAAGCCGAAGCAACACCAGAACCTCAAGCGCCTGCGGAACATCAGGGAGAATCCGCAGGTCTGCGTTCTGGTAGATGTCTACGACGACGACTGGAGTCAGCTCTGGTGGGTCCGCGGGGACGGCTCCGCCCGCATCCTCGTAGGCGAAGATCGCCGAGCACCGGTGGAATGGCTTAAGGAGAAGTACCCCCAGTATCGTGAGCAACCCCCGGCCGGTCCGGTCATCGAGATCACCGTGTCCCGGTGGACTGGATGGTCTTACTCCACTCCACCGCCGTGGGAATAGCGCGCTGGCGCAGTACGCTGACTTGTATAACCAAGTCTGGGGAGTGTTTCATGACCGATCGCGCCGCGAAGTTCCGGGTGATCGCCGAAGATCTTCGGAAGGAGATCCAGAACGGGGTCATCACCCCGGGAGAAAAGCTGCCGTCCGAGCATCAGCTTGCGGACCGGTTCGAGACCACTCGCGCCACCGTCCGGAAGGCCGTCGCTCTGCTTCGATCCGAAGGGCTGGTGGTCTCCCGCCAGGGAGCGGGGGTCATCGTCCGGCCGCGCCCCCAGGTGCGCATGCTGGGAGCAGGCGCCAACTACCGAGCACGCCGAGCCACCGGCGTGTCCAACTTCAACGCGGAAGCCGCAGCCCAGGGACAACGAGCTGTCCAGCACATCCGCGAGGTGACGGAGGAACCGGCCACACCGGAGATCGCGGACCTTCTCGAAGTCGAGGCGGGTACAGCGCTGGTCGTCCGGCGGCGGCTCTTCACCGTGGACGACGAGCCGATGCAGCTCGTCGACGGCTACTACCAACGGGAGCTGGTGGCCGGCACACCGATCGCCGCGCCCCGTCGCATCCGGGGCGGCGTCCACGCCGTGCTGGAAGACCCGTCCGGCTCGATCCGGCGGCGAGTCGCCCGCTTCGTCGAAGACCTCGACATCCGTATGCCGAGCCCCGAGGAACGCGACGCTCTTGCCGTACCCCCGGGTGTACCGATCGCGCGCGTCCTGCGCACCGCCTACGACACCGACGGTAAGCCGATCGAGGTACTCGACTCGCTGATTCCCTGCGATCGACACATCTTCCGGTACGTCATCGAGCTGCCGTCTGCTGACGGCCAATCATGATCTGACCTGCGCAAACGAGAAGAGGGCCACCCCCGGTCGGGGTGGCCCTCTTCTCGTTTCCCTCATCCACTCGATCGACCAACTTGCATAACCAAGTTGGCGTCGCTACCTTACTTGCATATCCAAGTTGCTCGGATCTCCGAGCGGCGGAGGGATCAACTGCCGTGCTCTGGCGGTCGGCTGGCGCTGACTCAGGAGAACCGGTCGGTACTTGAGAACTGAACAGTTGATGCAAGGACTGAAGCCGGGAGTTCCGCATGGGCCCGGCTGGCCCCCAGGTAGGTCCCTGGCTAGGCCGAACCGCCCACTGACGTGTGGCCTTTAGGTCCTTGCCCACGCCACCGAGCTGAGTACGTCGGTGGCGTGCAGGGGGCCGAACGGGACCCCGAGAACGGGCGTGGCCCGGGGCTGTCACCCCGGGCCACGCAGACACACAGGCACTCTGAAAGGGATCACCTGTGATGACCACAATCATCGCACTGCCTGATGCCCACTCACATCTTCGAGCAGGGCTGATTGACAACGTGGAGCACGACGGGGCCCTTGGCTTGGCCTTCCCCGCCTGGCTCCTGTGGGGCGAGGGGACGCGGCCGCCGCTTCCGGTTCGTCCGCCGAACCCGCCGCGGCATGACCGCCCGGTGTCCGAGCCGCCGCCGGTCCGTCCGCACCCGCACGTCGTGCCGGAGGGCGTGGAGCTCCCCCGCTCCGAATGGACGTCGTGCAACGCCTGCAACGGCGGGGGCGGTGGCGAGAGCGGCGGCGCGTGCAACCACTGCGGCTCTCCGCTGGCCTGACGGCTGCCTGATCCGTCCGTCCCGACCACGCCACGGGACGGGCGGTGAGGGGAGCTGGACCAGAGCGGTCCGGCGGGATTCAGGGAGGACCTGTGGTCTCTGCGCGTCGTCGTCACCTCGCTATGGCCGCCGCTGTTGCCGTGAGTGCCGCATTCGCGGTGTGGACCGGCTGGAGTCTGCACGCCTACAACGTGCCGGTCAGTCTGATGCTCACTGCCGCCTTGGGCGTGTTCAACGCCGTTTTCGGTCCTGCGGCCGACCTGGCCGCCAAGGCCGGGACGGTCACCCACCGGTGCCGGGAGAGCGGCTGCACCTTCCGAGTACAGCTGACCGGCCCCGACTCGGGTGAGTCCCGGCGGTGGCAGGAGATCGCCGCTCAGCACCCGCACCACCTCTGACAACGATCACCGTCCCCGGGGCGGCGGCTCCACGCCAAATGCAGCCCGCCGCCCCGGGTCTTCCCCTGCCCATTCACGACGGAATCTGGAGAACGACTTTGAGGACGTTCATCGGCGCCCATGAGGCGCTGGACGATGACGACTTCATTGAGCTCGCGTTGGGGACTCCCCTGGCGCTGTGGCTCGGTGAGGAGAACGAGTCCGAGGAGGAGCGCGCGGCGCGTATGGACGCGGCGCGCGACATCCTTGCCGACGACCCCGGCCTGTTCAACCGCGTGTCGCAGCTGGCCGTGCGGGCGATCGGGGCGCAGGCCCCGAACCTGCTCGCTGTCCTGCCCCTGCGTCCGGCGGCACGGCGTACGCGGAAGGCGGTGGCCGCGTGAGCGCCGCCCCGACCCGTGACGTGGATGCGGCGCTGTCCGAAGCACTTGCGGAGGTTCAGAGCCAGATCGCGCGGACGGACACCAAGGCGTCGGTGCTGCTGGCTGCCATCGGCGCCACGCTTGCTGTGGTCGGGACCGTGGGCAGCGCCGTGACACTGCCGGTGGCCGGGGCGATCGCCGCCGGTTCCGGGGCCGCGCTGCTGGTCGCCGCAGCGGCCGTGCTGCTGGCCGTCATCCGGCCGCAGTTGAGGACCAACGCCCCCGGAACGCTGCCGCACTGGGCCTTGCTGACCCCCGAGGAGTTCCGCACCGAGGTGGCTTGCGACCGCCGCGCGGAGGCGGTCCCCGCCTTGGCTCGCATCGCGGTGAACAAGTACCAGCGGCTTCAGCGCGCGGTCGACCTGACCCGCGCCGCCGGCATCCTGCTCGCCCTCGCGGCCCTGATCGCGGTCGGGGGTGCGCTGTGAACGGGCCGACGCTGTCCGCGCAGGGACCTGCGGTGGCCACGGTCGCGGCACTGGTGGCGGCGTTCCCGCACCTGCCGGTCGTGGACGTGCACCTGTCCACCATCACGCCCCGTCAGGTGGACCTGTCGGTCTACGAGGACATGGCGGCGTTCGAGCAGTGGCGGGCCGCGCTCGGTCTGGACCCGGCGGCTGTCGTGCTGGGCACCGGCACCACGACAGCCTGGCTCCGCGTCTGCGGCGAGTGGAGCGGCGTGCCGGTCGAGCTGACCGGCTACGGCGTCAGCCTGCCGGAAGGAGGCGCCTGATGAATGCCGGGACCAGGCATGACGTCCGTTCCGCAGAACGGGCGCTGAACGTGGGCACGTGGCTGATCGTGTGCGGGGCGATGCTCTACAGCGTCCTCACGGTCACGCCGCTGATGCTGGAACACACCCCCTCAGGGTGGGAGTTGACGGCGCCGATCCTGCCGATCGTGGTGGACGCGGCGGTTGTCATCGTGGTGCGTCTGGACGCGGTACTTGCCCGCCTCGGCGGCAGGGGAGGCGCGTGGCCAATCCTGCTGCGGTGGATGACGGGTCTGATGACTCTCGGGCTGAACACGGCCGATTCGGCGCTCAAGGGCGATCCGGTCGGGGTGGCGGTGCATGCGGTGGCGCCGCTGCTGCTGATCGTCACCGCAGAAACCAGCCTCGCCTATCGCCGGGCCATCGCCAAGGCACTGGCTCGCATCGACGCCGAGCAGCGCGAGGAGAAGGAGCGTGAACGCCGCGAACGGGCGGCCCGTGAACAGGCCGCACAGCGAGAGCGCGAGCGTGAACAGGCCGCAGTTGAGCGCCGTGAACGCGAAGCTCGTGAACACGCACGGGAGGAGCGGGAGCACGCCGCCCGTATCGAGGGTGAACGCGCGGACCGTGAGGAGAGGCAGCGCCGTGAGGAGCGCGAACACCAGGCCCGGATGGAACATCAGCGCCTTGAACACGCCGCCAGCCTGCGGAAAGAGGAAGCCGACCGTAAGCGGGAAGAGGCCGCACGGCTGGAAGCCGAGCGCGCCACTCAGCGCGTAAACGCCGCTGCTGAACACCGCGAACTTCCCATCGGCGCCACTCAGGGCCGGGTTGTTCATGAACAGCCTCCCGCCTTCCGGCGGGAGGCTGAGCCCGCCCGCCGTGAACGCCAGGAAGCCGCGACCGTAGCCGATGAACACCCCGCAACGCCGGGGCGTGAACGGCCCAAGATGTCCGAGCCCAAGGCCCGGGAAGCCGTCCGCCTCGGCGCTGTTCACGGCACGAGCGTGCGGGCCTTGGCCGACCTCACCGGCTGGTCCGTCGGCTGGGTCTCCGCCCGCCTGAACGAAACCCGCAGCACCGCCACTCAGCCCGCTGAGGAAGTGGCTGCATGACCACCGCCTACACCGAGGTGTTCGACCCCGAAGGCGTCCGGCACGGCATCCCCACCTTTCCGTGGAAGTGGGCGCCGGAAGGGCTCGCCACACGCAGGCAGCTGCGCGCACAGGGTCTTCGGCCCGGTGGTCAGGAACCGGTGGCGCAGGTGATGCGCCTGCGCCACCGGGGCCGTGAGCCGCTGGTCGCGTATCTCTACCGCGTCGATCTGGCGTTGCCGGTTCGGCCGATGACGGCCGCCAAGCAGGCCGCGTTGGACGCGGCGATGACCGCGCGTCGCACCTGCCCCGGCTGCCGGGCGGAAGCCGACTACTGCATCCCCCGATCCATCGGCCTGTGCATCCCCTGCGCCTACCCCGACCACGATTCGACGGCCATAGCGGCCTGAACACGAGCAAGGGAGAACCGTCCATGGCAACACCTCTTCGTCCCCGCCGTCCCGCGCCCGCGGCCGATGCGGCAGCGCCTGAGAAGCCGCCGCGGGTGCGGCGGTCCTCACCGAAGGAGCGGGACCGCAAGCGGCGCGAGAAGGTCAGCAAGACCGTCTACCGCACCAAGGAGAAGAACCGCGAGTACCACGTTCACATCGCGAAGAACGTGGGAGGCGCCGCTGGCGCGGGAACTCCGGCCGGCGCCCCGGGGAACGCGGAGAAGGGCACGCCCGGGGCGGGTTTCATGTCGAACGAGGACATCCGGGCGTTCAGCGAGCACCTCAGGAAGCAGGCGCGGAACCGCGCGGTCGAGCGGGCCATGGATGCCGAGCAGCTTCAGGCGGTGCTGAGGCATATCCCCAGCTCGGACGGCTCCATGGCCGGGGCCCGGATGCGGGCCCGCCGCGTTGCCCGGCACGTGAAGGCCATCGCGTCGGCGGAGAAGCTGATCGCGAAGCAGAGCGCCGCCCTGTACGCGGCGTTTGAGCGGGAGTTCGAGTCCGATCTGCGGAAGGTCGGCAAGGCCCGCCCCACCCAAACGCCCCGCGCCCCGTTCGAGTGGCACTGACACCCAACCGGCCAGCACCGACACACCCTCTTCTCGTATTGGAGTGACACCGTGGCTGACAGCCCCAAGGGCGACCTGTGGAAGGCCGCCAAACATCCCCGCACGCGGCCGTGGCTGGCGGTCGCGGCCGAACTCCCCGCGTCGTTCGCCGCGCACGCGGCGTGGGGTGACTCGCCGCCCGCCGCCATGGGCCTGACCCTGGCAGCGGGCGTGCTGACCGCGGCGACCTGGTGGGCCGGGGCGGGCACGAACGCGGCCCGCCGCCTGCACGCCACCGTCTCGACCGGGGTGGCCACCTCCTACCTGGTGGTGACCACCGTCACCGACCCACTCGACCCGACGCTACTGTCCACGCTGGTGATCGGCGGCGCGGTCGCGGCCGGGTCGTGGAACGTGCGGCAGGCCCTGCGCGTCAACCCCGACGCCAAGACGGGCGAGAAGGGTTCCTCCGAGACCGGCGTCCTGGTCAAGGCGATCGGCAACGCCCGCGCTTCGCTGCGGAAGGCGCCGCAGGTGGAGCCGAACAAGGTCACCGCCGAGCTCCAGCTCACCGGCGGCGACGTCACCACCGACGAACTCGGCAATCGCATCAAACACATCGCCGGAGAACTGGGCGTCTCACCGACCAGCATCCGGGTCATCCCCGACCCGGACCGGGCCGACCGTGCCGAGCTGGTGATCGTGCCGACCGACATGCTCAAGCAGCCGACCGACTGGCCCGGCCCGTCCGCGCTCGGAGGCTCCATTACCGAACCGGTCGTCGTCGGGGTCTACGAGGACGGCGCCGACGCGGTCCTGTGGTTCCCCGCCGACCCGGACAGCGGACGCAACGCCACCCACTTCCTGACCGCCGGGATGAACGGCTCGGGCAAGTCGGCCGGAGTGTCCGTCGCCATGGCGGAGGCGCTGACCAGGCGGGATGTCATCGTGTGGGCGGTGGACCCCTCCAAGGGCATGCAGACCTTCGCCCCGTTCCTGCCCCACCTGGACTGGGCAGAGATGACGCTCTCCGGCGGTGAGGCGATGATCGACGCCCTGACCCGCGTCATCACCGCCCGCGCCAACGCCCTGGGCAAGGCCGGGTTCAAGAACTGGACCCCCGAAGCGTTCCGGCAGTTGGCCATGCCCTACATGATCGTGTGGATCGAGGAAGCCGCGAAGTTCTTCCGCGAGGGCACCGAGATGGAAGGGCTGGTGATGGAAGCCCGCTCCGCCGGGATCTCCGTCATCATCAGTCTCCAGCGGCCCAGCTCGACCAGCATGCCCACCGACGTGCGCGAACAGCTCGGTGGCGCGTTCATCTTCGGCGTCAAGGGCTCCACCACCGCCGACATGGCCCTGCCGGACGACGTCCGCGACGCAGGCGCACGTCCCGAGGCATGGGAGAACCGCCGCCCCGGCTACGCCTACCTCATCGCCCCCGGCGTCGACGAGGAGCGCTACCCGACCCCGCTGCGCACCCACCGCATCGAGGACGACGACATCACCGGCGCTCTGGCCATCGCCCCACGCCCGCCGGCCGACCCGGTCACCGCCGCAGCCGCCGGTGAGGCGTACGCCAACCGCACCCGCTACCAGCCCGATACACCGCTGACCAGCTTCAAGGAGAACCCTGTGCGAGAGGAGGACGACGAGGAAGCCGAGCGTGACGCCCTCCTCGACCGACAGGTCGAGCGGGCCGTCATGGAAGCCGCAGGCATCACCGACGCTCCCGCCCCGGACCCCGGCATCACCGGAGAGCGCGAGATCCCGCCCGTCCCCGCCGACCAGGTGTGGACCTTCGGCCAGCCGCCCGGCGGTCAGGAAACGCGGGAGCTGACCGCCGAAGAGGCGTTCGCCGAACTCCTCGCGCTCCTGGATGAGTTCCGGCGGCAGGGACGGACCATCGTCGGGCCGAAGGACTTCCAGCCCTACTGGGGCCGGGGCAACCGCCTCGACCGCTCCCGGGCCTGGATCAGCCCGCGGCTCGGTGAACTGGCCGACGAAGGCGCGCACCTCGCTGAGACCGACGAACCCGGCGTCTACCGGCTCCTCGACCCCGAGCCCGCCGCCGCCTGACACCGAGGCTGACCTGCACTGACACCGCCTGACAGCCGATTGGGCCGTCAGGCGGTGTCAGCCGACGCTGTCAGCGCCGCTGACACCGCCTCTGGCCTTAGTCAACGCGTGCGCGCGCACGCGAGCCGACACCCCACTGACACCGCCCCCTGACACGCCACGCCTGTCAGAGGAGAAAAAGCCTATGAAAAGCCGCATGACGACCGCGCGGGTCTTCGCCGCCGCCTTACGCAACTGGACCCGCATCGGCGGGCAGACCGACGCGGCGACCGCTGTCCGCGTCGACGTACGCCAGCCCGCCGACTGGTCCCACATCGCCACCATCAACATCGACCGCCAACAGGCCAACCGCGTCCTCGGGCTCCTCCGGCACGACGTCGCCGACCAGATCCCCGGCCCCCGCGCCCCCGAGCAGGCCGCGCTCCTCATCGACGCCCGCCTGACCGAGCTGCGCGCCGCCGGTCACCGCACCATCCGGCCCACCGACCTCCTCGACCTCGCCCATACCACCGGCCAGACCAAGGAATGGCTCGCCGCCCACCTCAGTCACCTCGCCGATACGGGCCGTCTGCGCGAAACCCGCTGGCGAACCGGCATCTACCGCATCACCACCCCACCCGCGCCCTGGGCCATCCGCCCCGGCATGCCAACCGCCCGATGAAGGAGGGCCGATGAACGACCACCTCCCCCAGCACCGCACCATCCAGAGCCCGTACGGCTGGCCCGCCCAACCGGCAGAAATCACCCCCTACCAGCCGATGCCCCTGGAGATCCCGGTCGGCGAGCGGCGGATCGTCGGCTACACCCGGTACGGCGACTGCCTGATGCCGGTCTACGAGGCCCGCACCGAATCCGCCCTGCTCCCCGCCCCCCGAGACCTGACCCCCCAACCGCTGATCGATCCCCGAGCGCAGGTCCTCGCCGGAGGGGGCGTGTGCGCCGCCGGCATCGGCTACGGCGCCGGACAGATCCTCAACGCCTTCGCCGGAATCGGCTCCGGCGCCCTCATGGCCCTCGCCCTCATCCTGCTCGCCGCCAAAATGCCCGCACGCCACACCGGGGGCGACACCTACCACGTGACCAACCACAACAGGTGGTTCGGCAAGTCCACCACCAACCTCTGAGGCTGAAGAGGAGCCATGGACAACGACCAGTGCAACGCCGAGTTCATCGACGGCTCGTACACGTACTGCGGCTGCGAGGACTGCGGCCAGCGCGAGTACGAAGACCGCGAGGGCGACATCGAGATGGGCTACGACCCGGAGTCCGGGGAGTGGTGACCGCCCCGAACCGCACATAGCTACACCCGGGGCGGTGGCTCCACGCCAATGCAGCCCACCGCCCCGGGCCCTGCCCATGCCCTACGAGAGAACCGGACACCACCACTATGGCCCATGACAACCGCGCGGCGCTGCTCGCCGCCGCCATGGCCTCCGCAGAACGCGGCTGGCCCGTCTTCCCCCTGCGACCCGGCGACAAGCGGCCCGCCGGACACGCCGAAGCCGACTGCCCCGGAACGGGCCGTTGTTCGGCCGGTCACCTGAAGTGGGAGCAGCGCGCCACCACCGACCCCGACCTGATCCGCGCCGCCTGGACGGCCCGGCCGTACAACATCGGCATCGCGACCGGCCCGGCCGGACTGCTCGTCATCGACCTCGACAAGCCCAAGAACCAGAACGACATGCCTGACGGCATGACGACCTTCAAGGCGCTCTGCGAGCGCGCCGGACAGGCCATCCCCACCACCCACCGCATCCGGACCGCGAGCGGCGGGCAGCACCTGTACTTCGCCAACCCGGTGGGAGTGCATCTGCGGAGCACCGCCGGGAAGCTCGGCAGGCTCATCGACACCCGGGCGCACGGTGGGTACGTCGTATCCGCTGGCAGCATGGCCCAGGGCGGCGCCTACGAGGTGATCGACCCCGCTCCGGTCGTCCCGTTGCCGCACTGGCTCATCGACGCTCTCATGCCCCGGTGCAAGAAGGCACGGCCCGTTCCGGCAGCGCTGACGACTGGGGCGAACCGGTACGCCACCGCCGCGCTCCGCAACGAGAAAGCGAACGTCGCCACGGCGCCGGAAGGCACCCGAAACGCCACGCTCCTGCGGGCAGCGCGAGCACTCGGGCGGCTGGTCGCCACGGGCGACCTCAACCGTAGCGTGGTTGAGGATGCTCTTAGTGGGGCGGCGCTGGCGGGCGGCAGCGAGTCGCCGCGCTACTACGCCGACGTCATCACCAGGGCGCTGAACTGGTCCATCGCCAACAACCCGAGCAAGGGGCATACGGCATGAGCGCCCTCACCCCGCCCCCCACTAAGAGCAAAACCCCCACCGAAGACGGCGCCGCGCTGCTCAGCGAAGTCGAGCAGTTCCACCGCCGGTTCAACGCCTTCCCCAGCGAAGCGGCCTACGTGGCGGTGGTGCTGTGGGACGCGCACGCGCACCTGATCGACGCCTTCGACTCCACACCGCGCATTGCCTTCCTGTCCCCCGAGCCGGGCTCGGGTAAATCCCGCGCCCTGGAGATCATGGAAACCCTGGTGCCGAACAGGATGGCCGCCGTGGACGCGTCGCCTTCGGCGCTGTTCCGCGCTGTCTCCGGAGTGGACGGGCAACGTCCCACGATCCTCTTCGACGAGATCGACACCGTATTCGGACCCAAAGCGGGGGAGAACGAGCAGCTTCGCGGCTTCCTGAACGCCGGACACAGGCGGGGGAGGCTCATGTACCGGTGCGTGGGCGATGGAGCCAACCAGACCGTGCAGGGCTTCCCCTCGTACTGTGCCGTGGCCATGGCCGGACTCGGCTCCCTCCCGGACACCATCCTGACCCGCTCGGTCATCATCCGGATGCGTCGCCGGGCCCCCAACGAGCACGTTCAGCCCTACCGCGAGCTGATCAACGAGAAGGAAGGCCATGCCCTGCGCGACCGGCTGGCCTCATGGGCCGACACCGTGCGCGAGAGCATCACCGGTACCTGGCCCGTCATGCCGGAAGGCATCACTGACCGGCCCGCCGACGTGTGGGAACCCCTCCTCGCCGTCGCCGACGCCGCCGGCGGGGACTGGCCCGAGCGGGCCCGCGCCGCGTGCGTCGAACTCGTCACCGCTGCCAAGGAGGACGACAAAGCCTCCCTGGGCATCCGCCTGCTCACGGACCTGCGCGACCAGGTGTTCTGCGGAGCCGACCGGATGCCCACCGCCGTCATCCTCGAATGTCTCAACGCCCTGGACGACTCCCCGTGGGGCGATATCGCGGGCAGGCCCCTCACCTCCCGTGGCCTCTCCCGAATGCTCAGCGAATACGTCACCGCCGACAACCACCCCATCAAACCCCGCAGCATCCGCACCACGACCGGCGTACCGAAGGGCTACTACGCGGAAGACCTCGCCGACGCCTGGACCCGCTACTGCTCCCCACCCCCTCAGAAGTCCGCTACATCCGCTACATCCGCTACACCGCAGGTCACAGCCACCGCAGATGTAGCGGAAGAGCTTCCCGGCATCCGCTACATCACCGCCGAAGCCGCTACGGCAGACGCCGCCGCCCGCACCGCGTAGCGGCATCTATCCGCTACATCCCGCGTATCCGCTACACGAATCAGGCCCCTGACCTGCCGTGTAGCGGATGTAGCGGATGTAGCGGATCCCAGAGACAGGGCCGATTCCCGGAGGGATCAAGCATGCAGCCCACCCCGAACCCGATCGAAGTCCTGACCGTGCCCGAGGCGATGGCGGCTCTCCGCATCAAGCGGAACAAGATCTACGACCTCATGCGGACTGGTCAGCTCGTGAGCTTCACCATCGGCCGCGCCCGCCGTATCCCTGCCGACGCCGTGCGCACGTACATCGCCAAGCAGATCGAGGAGGGCCACTGATGGCCACGCGCCGCCCCAACGGTGGAGGCACCATCACCAAGCGGAAGGACGGCCGCTATCAGGGTGCCGTGTACGTCACCGACTCGGACGGAATCCGCGTCCGCAAGTTCACGTACGGCCGGACGTACGACGAGGTTGCCGAGAAGAACGCGAAGCTTCAGGAGCAGGAGCGGAACGGCGTTCCCGTGCCCTCCCGGTCATGGACGGTAGGCGAATTCCTTCTCTACTGGCTGGAGCACATCGTCAAGCCGAACCGGGAGTTCAACACCTACGCGAAATACGAGGGGAAGGTCAGGCTCTATCTGATTCCGCACCTCGGTAAGAAGTCGCTGCCGCGGCTCACGCCCGCGCAGGTCCGCTTGGCACTGGCCACGATGAAGAAGGATGGCGTGCCCGACCCGACCCGGGCCGAGTGCTTGCGGGTCCTGCGGAACGCGCTCAATCGCGCACGTCGCGAGGAGCTGCTGACGCGGAACGTTGCCGAGCTGGTCGACATGCCGTCGGTCACCAAACGGGAACGCAAGCCGTGGACGGCGAAGGAGGCGATCACCTTCCTCGCTTCCGCCCGTCGGCATCGCCTCTATGCGGCCCTGGTGCTGCTGCTCACGCTCGGTCTGCGACGCGGTGAGCTGCTGGGGCTCCGCTGGGAGGACGTCGACTTCGACAACGAGCAGTTCACGCCGGTCATGCAGGTGCAGAGGCAGCGCGGAAAGCTCGTGCTGAAGAAGCTCAAGACTGACTCGTCAGTCGCCGCGCTTCCCCTGCCGAAGTTCTGCGCCGACGCGCTCAGGGAGCGCAAGCGCATCCAGGACACGGAGAAGGCGGCAGCCGGGCCGCGCTGGCATCAGGAACCGGGGGAAGACCTGATCTTCTCCGAGCGCCACGGCGGCATGATCGAGCCGCGCGGGTTCTCGCGGACGTTCGAGACGCTGGTATCCGGGGCCGACGTCCGGCCGGTCACGGTCCGCCTCGGTCGGCACACCTGTGGAACGCTGCTCGCCTTCCTCAAGGTGCATCCCAAGGCGGCTCAGGCGATCCTTCGGCATAGCCAGATCAGCATGACGATGGACATCTATACACACGTTGTGGACGACGACCAGCGCGCCGCCGCCGCGCTGCTGGCCGATCTCCTGGAAGGGGTGGAAAAGACCGGCTGATGTCAGCCGTAGATGTCAAACGCCCCTGGTCAGAGCCGACCAGGGGCGTTTTGGCTGGTGGGGCTAACAGGACTTGAACCTGTGGCCTCATCCTTATCAGGGATGCGCTCTAACCATCTGAGCTATAGCCCCGCGTGCACGGAAAGGCTAGCGCATCAGCACCCCGCCACCAAAATCGGTAAGCGGGGCACCGAACGAGCCCTACTCGTCCTCCGCCAGCGTCACCTCGACGCCCCCGACGAAGCCGGCCGACAGGTTGTACATGAAGGCCCCGAGGGTCGCCAGGGCCGTGGCCAGCACGACGTCGATGATCGCGATGACCGTGGTGAACATCAGCACCCTGGGCAGCGACAGGAACCCCTCCAGGTCGAAGCCGCTGTCCGTGTCCGTCTCCGTGGCCTCGGTGATGGTCTCGCCGATGGTCGCGAAGACGCCCATCGAGTCCATCACCATCCACAGGACGGCGACGGCGATGATCGTGCAGATCCCCAGGGCGATCGACAGCAGGAAGCTGACTTTCATCACCGACCACGGGTCGGCCTTGGCCACCCGCAGCCGCGCCTTGCGGGTGCGCGGCACCGTGCGGGCACCGGTGCGCGGGCGGCGGACCGCCTGCTGCTGCCGCTGCTCGCCCGTCCTGGATTGCTGGGCCTGCTGCTGTCCCACCGAGGGAGCCACGCCCGGCGGGGCCGGGTACGCCTGCGGGGGGTGGTAGTGCTTGGCGTCCCGCGAGGAGGGGCCCTGCCCCTGCGCGTAGGAGTCCGCGGATCGTGCACTGCTCATCGTGGCCCCCCCACGAGTCGTCGCTGCTGGGGACGGGCCCCGGGGGCGAACGCCCCCGGGACGGCCGGGACCGGCGCCAGGGGCTGCCCGTCGTTCCCCGTGTCGCCCGGAGGGGCGCCCCTGGTTCCGCTCACGCCTTACTCCTCATCGACCGGGGCCGCCAGGGCCCCTTCCGCGGCCCCGGCCTCGCCGTCGGGAGCCTCGCCTTCTTCGGCGACTTCCTCGGCCTCGCGGCCGGCCTCGGCGTTGCGGGCGATGCCGACCACGGCGTCCCGCTTCCCCAAGTTGATCAACTGGACACCCATGGTGTCACGGCCCGTCTCCCTGACTTCGTTGACCCGTGTACGGATCACCCCGCCGCCGAGCGTGATGGCGAGGATCTCATCAGTGTCCTCGACCACCAGCGCGCCCACCAGAGAGCCCCGGTCCTCCACGATCTTGGCCGCCTTGATGCCCAGGCCGCCGCGTCCCTGGATCCGGTACTCGTCGACCGGCGTCCGCTTGGCGTAGCCGCCATCGGTGGCGGTAAACACGAAGGTACCGGCTCGGACGACGTTCATCGACAGGAGCTCGTCGCCCTCGCGGAAACTCATGCCCTTCACGCCCGACGTGGCCCGGCCCATGGGCCGCAGCGCGTCGTCGGTCGCCGTGAACCGGATCGACTGCGCCTTCTTGCTGATCAGCAGCAGGTCGTCGTCGGGAGAGACCAGCTCGGCGCCGATCAGCTCGTCGTCGCGGCCGTCCTCCATCTCTCGCAGGTTGATCGCGATCACGCCGCCCGAGCGGGGTGAGTCGTAGTCCTTCAGCGCGGTCTTCTTCACCAGACCCGACTTCGTGGCCAGCACCAGGTACGGCACCGCGTCGTAGTCCCGGATGGCGAGGATCTCCGCGATCCGCTCGTCCGGCTGGAACGCGAGCAGGTTCGCCACGTGCTGGCCGCGCGCGTCCCGGCCGGCGTCCGGCAGCTCGTACGCCTTGGCCCGGTAGACCCGGCCCTTGTTGGTGAAGAACAGCAGCCAGTGGTGCGTGGTGGAGACGAAGAAGTGGTCGACGATGTCGTCCTCGCGCAGCTTCGTGCCGCGCACGCCCTTGCCACCGCGCTTCTGGGCGCGGTAGTCGTCGGCCTTGGTGCGCTTGACGTAGCCGCCACGGGTGATCGTGACGACGATGTCCTCCTCGGCGATCAGGTCCTCGATGGACATGTCGCCCTCGAAGGGGATCAGCGTCGTGCGCCGGTCCTCGCCGAACTTCTCGACGATCGCGGTCAGCTCTTCGCCGATGATGCCGCGCTGGCGCACCGGGGAGGCCAGGATCCCGGTGTACTCGTCGATCTTCTGCTGCAGCTCGTCGTGCTCCGCGACGATCTTCTGCCGCTCCAGCGCGGCCAGGCGACGCAGCTGCATCTCCAGGATCGCGTTGGCCTGGATCTCGTCGATCGTCAGCAGGTCCATCAGACCGCCGCGCGCCACGTCGACCGTCGCGCTGCGCCGGATCAGCGCGATGACCTCGTCGATCGCGTCCAGCGCCTTGAGCAGACCGCGCAGGATGTGCGCGCGCTCCTCGGCCTTCCGCAGCCGGTAGCGGGTGCGGCGGACGACGACGTCGATCTGGTGCGCCACCCAGTTCCGGATGAAGGCGTCCAGCGACAGGGTGCGCGGCACGCCGTCGACCAGGGCCAGCATGTTCGCGCCGAAGTTGGTCTGGAGGTCGGTGTGCTTGTACAGGTTGTTCAGCACGACCTTGGCGACCGCGTCCCGCTTCAGCACGATGACCAGGCGCTGGCCGGTGCGCGAGGACGTCTCGTCGCGGACGTCCGCGATGCCGCTGACCCGGCCGTCCTTGACCAGCTCGGCGATCTTCTGCGCGAGGTTGTCCGGGTTGACCTGGTACGGCAGCTCCGTGACCACCAGGCACTGGCGGCCCTGGATCTCCTCGACCTCCACCACCGCGCGCATCGTGACCGAGCCGCGGCCGGTGCGGTACGCCTCCTCGATGCCGCGGCGGCCCACGAGCAGCGCGCCGGTCGGGAAGTCCGGGCCCTTGATCCGCTCGATCAGCGCGTCCAGCAGCTCCTCGGCGCTCGCCTCCGGGTGCTCCAGGAACCACAGGGCGCCGGCCGCGACCTCCCGCAGGTTGTGCGGCGGGATGTTGGTGGCCATGCCGACCGCGATGCCGGCCGAGCCGTTGATCAGCAGGTTCGGGAAGCGGGCCGGCAGGACCGTCGGCTCCTGGTTGCGGCCGTCGTAGTTGTCCTGAAAATCGACGGTCTCCTCGTCGATGTCCCGGAGCATCTCCATGGCCAGCGGCGCCATCCGGCACTCGGTGTACCGCATGGCGGCGGCCGGGTCGTTGCCGGGCGAGCCGAAGTTCCCGTTGGAGTCGACCAGCGGCATGCGCATCGTCCACGGCTGCGCCAGCCGGACCAGGGCGTCGTAGATCGAGGTGTCGCCGTGCGGGTGGTACGTCCCCATCACGTCGCCGACGACGCGGGCGCACTTGTAGTACCCGCGCTCCGGACGGTACCCGCCGTCGTACATCGCGTACAGCACGCGCCGGTGCACGGGCTTGAGCCCGTCCCGCACGTCCGGCAGCGCGCGCGAGACGATGACGCTCATCGCGTAATCGAGGTAGGAGCGCTGCATCTCCGTCTCAAGCGTCACCGGCTCGATGCGCAGAGCGCCCGAGGAGTTCAGCTCGGGCTCCCCGCCGCCGGGCGGAGTGGTGGAGTTGTCGTCGGCCATGAGTCGCGTCCGATTCCTTTCGAGCCGCTGTGGGGGTGACCGGAGTCAGGTGTCGGAACGGTGCTAGATGTCCAGGAACCGGACGTCTTTGGCGTTCCGCTGGATGAACGACCGCCTGGCCTCGACGTCCTCGCCCATGAGGATCGAGAACAGGTCGTCCGCGGCGGCGGCGTCGTCCAGCGTGACCTGGCGCAGCACGCGGTGCGCCTGGTCCATGGTGGTCACCCGGAGCTCTTCGGCGTTCATCTCGCCCAGGCCCTTGAAGCGCTGGATCGAGTCCTCCCTGATCCGCTTGCCGCGCTCGCGGCCGAGCCGGATCAGGCTGTCGCGCTCTCGGTCCGAGTAGGCGTACTCGAACTCCTCGCGGCCCCACTTGATCTTGTACAGCGGGGGTTGGGAGAGGAAGACGTGCCCGGCCTCGACCAGCGGGCGCATGAAGCGGAAGAGCAGGGTCAGCAGCAGCGTGTTGATGTGCTGGCCGTCGACGTCGGCGTCGGCCATGAGGATGATCTTGTGGTAGCGGAGCCGGGAGATGTCGAAGTCCTCGTGGATGCCCGTGCCGAAGGCCGAGATCAGGGCCTGGACCTCGGTGTTCTGGAGGACCTTGTCGATCCGGGCCTTCTCGACGTTGAGGATCTTGCCGCGGATGGGCAGGATCGCCTGGTACTGCGGGTCGCGGCCGGACTTGGCGGAGCCGCCGGCCGAGTCGCCCTCGACGATGAAGATCTCGCTCTTCGTCGCGTCGTTGGACTGGCAGTCGCTGAGCTTGCCCGGCAGGGACGCCGTCTCCAGCAGGCCCTTGCGGCGGGTCAGGTCGCGCACCTTGCGGGCGGCGACGCGGGCGGTGGCCGCCTGGATGCTCTTGCGGATGATGTCGGCGGCCTCGGTCGGGTTCCGGTCGAGCCAGTCCGCGAAATGCTCGTTGACGATCTTCTGGACGAACGCCTTCGCCTCGGTGTTGCCCAGCTTGGTCTTGGTCTGGCCCTCGAACTGCGGCTCGCCCAGCTTCACCGAGATGATCGCCGTCAGACCCTCGCGGATGTCCTCACCCGTGAAGTTGTCGTCCTTCTCGCGCAGCAGCTTCTTCTCGCGAGCGTACTTGTTGGCGAGGAACGTCAGCGCGGTGCGGAAGCCCTCCTCGTGGGTGCCGCCCTCATGTGTGTGGATCGTGTTCGCGAAGCTGTAGATGCCCTCGCTGTACTGGCTGTTCCACTGCATCGCGATCTCGACGGAGATCTTGCGCTCGGTGTCCTCGCCCTCGATCTCGATCACCGAGGCGTGCACCGGCTCGCCCTTGCGGGAGTTGAGGTGGCGCACGAAGTCCGAGATGCCGCCCTCGTAGTGATACGACACCGAACGCGGCTTGTCGTCCTCGTCCGCCGCCACGGTGTCCGCGCCCGACGTCTGCTTCGCCGCCGCCCGCTCGTCCGTCAGCGAGATGGTCAGCCCCTTGTTCAGGAACGCCATCTCCTGGAAACGCCGCGACAGCGTCTCGAACGAGTAGTCCGTCGTCTCGAAGATCTCGCCGTCCGCCCAGAACGTGACCGTCGTGCCGGTCTCGTCGGTCTCCTCGTTCCGCGCCAGCGGAGCCGTCGGCACCCCCAGCTTGTAGTCCTGGGTCCACCGGTGCCCGTCGCGGCGGACCTCGACGGCCACCCGCGCCGACAGCGCGTTCACCACCGAGACGCCCACGCCGTGCAGACCGCCGGAGACCGTGTACCCGCCGCCGCCGAACTTGCCGCCCGCGTGCAGCACCGTCAGCACGACCTCGACCGCCGGCTTGCCCTCCGACGGGACCATGTCGACCGGGATGCCGCGGCCGTTGTCCACCACCCGGACACCGCCGTCCGCGAGCAGCGTCACATCGATGGCGTCGGCGTGACCCGCCAGCGCCTCGTCCACCGAGTTGTCCACCACCTCGTAGACGAGGTGGTGGAGGCCGCGCTCACCGGTCGACCCGATGTACATGCCGGGCCGCTTGCGGACCGCGTCGAGACCCTCCAGCACCGTGATCGCGCTGGCGTCGTACGACGGGGCACCGGTCGCGGGTGCGGCGGGGCTGGGAGTGTTCTTGTTGGCATCGCCGGAATCGGCCACGAAGCGCCCTTTCTGGCACAGCACGAGCCAACTCCGGCAAACGGGAGCGGCTGTGGCGTTCGACAGTGTCCGCAACGGGGCGGGTCACTCCAGTCTACCGGTAACGCACAGCACAACGGCGGTTTGCCGGGGTCTGGCTCCGCATGTGCCGCCCTTAACTGGCATCCAGTGACTCCCTATATACGGACTGGGCTTCTGATCCGCTCACAGGGGCGCTCAGCGCTTCCGCCTGTCAACCTCTGCGAAAGTGACCGGCATCACTTCCACCTCGTCCGCCACGCCCGCACTAGCCATACGTATCCCCAGGCCCCCGGCTCCCCGGCGCCCGCAGCCGCCCCGCGCCGCGCACCGGCGATGCCGGGCCCGCCACCTTGATCAACCGCACCGTGTCCCGGCCCAGATCCGCGTTCAACCGCCGCAGCAACTGCGGGGTCAACAGCCTCAGCTGCGTCGCCCACGCCGTGGAGTCACAGCGCACGGTCAGCACCCGCGCCTCCTCGTCGTACCCCTCCGGCGCGCAGTGCTGCGCCACCTCCGGGCCGACCAGCTCCGGCCAGCGGCCCAGCACACCCCCGACCGCCAGCGGCATCTCCCAGCCACGCTCCACCGACAGCCGCTCCACCGCCGCCCCCAGCGGCAGCGGATCACGCCCGCCCGCCCGGGCCCCCGACCGCAGCCCGCCACCCCGCCGCGCCTGCCGCCGCTGCTGCGCCATGGCCCCCCGCGCCCGCGCCTGTTCCTTGGCCGCCCGCAGCGCGACCCGCGCCAGATCCACCCCCGACAGCTCGGGCTCGCCCTTTCCCTCCCCAGGTCCCTCGCCAGGGCCCTCCACCGGGCCCCCCGCCGGGCCCGCCGCCGCACTCACGTCCGTTCGACCCTCCCCCCCGACACCGAGAACCGCGCCCCGGTCAGCACCTGCGGCACGTCCTCCGGCACCGCCGCCGTCACGAGCACCTGCTCGCCGCCCGCCACCGACTCCGCCAGCCGCTCCCGCCGCCGCGCGTCCAGCTCCGCGAACACGTCATCCAGCACCAGCACCGGCTCCGGGCCCTCCTCCTTCAGCAGGTCGTAGGAGGCCAGCCGCAGCGCGAGCGCCAGCGACCACGACTCTCCGTGGCTCGCATAGCCCTTCGCGGGCAGCTGGCCCAGCCGCAGCACCAGATCGTCCCGGTGCGGACCCACCAGCGTCACCCCGCGCTCGATCTCCCGCGCCCGCACCGCGGTCAGGGTCGCCCGCAGCAGCTCGTACAGCTCCTCGCGCGACACCGCGTCGGACGCGGCACCTCCGGAGGCCGACTCGGCGTCCGCGCCCTCCCCGGCCGCCTCCGCCGCCGAGCCCCGGTACTCCAGGCCCACCGGCCCGCCGCCCGGCGCCACCCGCTCGTACGCCTTGTCCACCAGCGGACGCAGCGCCGCGACCAGCGCCAGCCGCTGCGCCAGCAACTCCGCGCCCGAGCGCGCCAGATGCTGGTCCCACACGTCCAGCGTCGCCAGATCCATCCCCCGGCCGCCGTGCCGCCGGGCCATCGCCGCCGACTTCAACAGCGAGTTGCGCTGCTTCAGCACCCGCTCGTAGTCCGCTCGCACCCCCGCCAGCCGCGGCATCCGCGCCGTGGCCAGCTCGTCGAGGAACCGCCGCCGCTCGCCCGGATCGCCCTTCACCAGCTCCAGATCCTCCGGCGCGAACAGCACCGTCCGCACCACGCCCAGCAGATCGCGGGGCCGCACCCGCGTCGACCGGTTCAGCCGGGCGCGGTTGGCCCGGCCCGGATTCAGCTCGATCTCCACCAGCTGACGGCGCTCGCCCTCCACCACCGCCGCCCGGATCACCGCGCGGTCGGCGCCCATCCGCACCAGCGGCGTGTCCGAGGAGACCCGGTGGCTGCCCAGCGTCGCCAGATAGCCGACCGCCTCCACCAGATTGGTCTTGCCGTGCCCGTTCGGCCCGATGAACGACGAGACGCCCGGACCGAGCTCCACCTCGGCCCGGGCATACGAACGGAAGTCGGCGAGCGACAGATGCGTGACGTGCACCGAAAGCCAACCTCCCCCGTCCCGGCCGCTACTTGGAGCTTTCGACCGCGTGTCCGCCGAACTGGTTCCGCAGGGCGGCGACCATCTTCATCTGCGGCGAGTCCTCCTGCCGGGAGGCGAACCGCGCGAACAGCGACGCCGTGATCGCGGGCAGCGGCACCGCGTTGTCGATCGCCGCCTCCACCGTCCAGCGCCCCTCGCCGGAGTCCGCCGCGTAACCCCGCAGCCGGTCCAGGTGCTCGTCCTCGTCCAGTGCCCGGACCGCCAGGTCCAGCAGCCAGGACCGGATGACCGTGCCCTCCTGCCAGGAGCGGAACACCTCCCGGACGTCGGTGACCACGTCGGCCGACTCCAGCAGCTCCCACCCCTCGGCGAAAGCCTGCATCATCGCGTACTCGATGCCGTTGTGGACCATCTTCGCGAAGTGGCCGGCCCCGACCTTGCCCGCGTGCACCGCGCCCGCCTCGCCCGGCGGCTTCAGCGCGTCGAAGACCGGCCGCACCCGCGCCACGTGCTCCGCCTCGCCGCCGTACATCAGCGCGTAGCCGTTCTCCAGACCCCACACGCCGCCGGAGACCCCGCAGTCCACGAACCCGATGCCCACCGCCGCCAGCTCCTCGGCGTGCTTGGCGTCGTCCGTCCAGCGCGAGTTCCCCCCGTCGACGACGACGTCACCGGGCGACAGCAGGCCCTTCAGATCGTCGATCACCGACTGCGTGGCCGCGCCGGCCGGCACCATCAGCCAGACGACGCGGGGCGCGGCGAGCGCGTCCACCATGTCCTTGAGGCTGTGGACGTCCGCGCTTGCCGTGTCCGGCGCGTACCCCACAACGGTGTGGCCGGCCTGGCGGATGCGCTCCCGCATGTTCCCGCCCATCTTGCCGAGGCCGACGAGACCGAGCTCCATCAGGGACTCCTTCGTTGCGATATGACCTGAGGCCGAGCCTACGCCCGCACCGCCATACCCACCCGCGGAGCCCGGTGAGGTCGTCAGCCGGACAGCCGGACGGGCATCATCAGATACTTGTACGCCTCGTCCGCCTCGGCGTCGATCGCCGGCCGGCCGCTCAGCAGCGCCGGCTTCGTGGCGGTGGTGAACGACAGCTGCGCCACCGGGGAGTCGATCGCGCTCAGGCCCTCCAGGAGGAACGCCGGGTTGAAGGCGATCGAGATGTCCTCGCCCTCCAGCCGCGCGTCCACCCTTTCCACAGCCTGTGCGTCGTCGCTCGACCCGGCCTCCAGCGTCAGCACGCCCTGCTCGAAGCTCAGCCGGACCGGGGTGTTCCGCTCGGCGACCAGCGCCACACGCTTGACCGCCTCGACGAACGGCCCGGTCTCCAGCACCGCGACCGAGGCGAACTCGGTCGGGAACAGCGTCCGGTACTTCGGCAGATCGCCCTCAAGCAGCCGCGTCGTCGTGCGCCGCCCGGCGCCCTCGAAACCGATCAGGCCCTCACCCGCGCCCGCGCCCGAAAGCGCCAGCGACACCGTGTCGCCGCCACTGAGCGACTTCGCGGTGTCCAGCAACGTCTTGGCCGGGACCAGCGCCACCGCCGAGACATCGGCCGCCTCGGGCTTCCACAGGAACTCCCGCACCGCGAACCGGTACCGGTCCGTGGAGGCCAGGGTCACCAGGTCGCCCTCGATCTCGATCCGCACACCGGTGAGCACCGGGAGCGTGTCGTCGCGGCCCGCGGCGATGGCCACCTGGGAGACGGCGGCGGCGAACACCTCGGCCGAGACCGTGCCCGTCGCGGTCGGCATCTGCGGCAGCGCGGGGTATTCCTCTACCGGCAGGGTGTGGAGAGTGAACCGCGAGGAGCCGCAGACCACGCTCACCCGCACGCCGTCGGAGGAGATCTCCACCGGCCGGTTCGGCAGGGCGCGGCAGATGTCGGCCAGCAGCCGGCCCGACACCAGGACCGTGCCGCCCTCCTCGATGTCCACCTCGACGGAGACCCGCGCCGAGACCTCGTAGTCGAAGCCGGAGAGGCTCAGCGAGCCTTCCTCCGCCTTCAGCAGCAGGCCCGCGAGAACCGGCACCGGGGGTCGGGCCGGCAGGCTGCGGGCGGCCCATGCCACCGCCTCCGCGAGCACATCGCGTTCCACCCGGATCTTCACTGTCAGCCGCCTCCCGCTGTCGCTGGCCGCTCGCCCTGCTGGCGTCTTACGGGGCACCAGTCTGACGCACGGCACTGACAGTAGGGGCTTCCGTGAGTCAAATCGACTTCTGGTGGGTAGACCGAGGCCGGACCCGGTTGTGCACAGCCCCCACTTCGAAACGATCTGGCGGCTTATCTCTGTAGTCGTAGTAGTAGGGCCTGTGGAAACGGTGGAAAACCTTGTTCTCCCAGGTCAGCCGCCGTTTTTTGTGCACAGGCCCTGTGGGTGCAGCGGTGGACGACGCAGGGGGTCCTGTGGATCCCGCTCCGTTGTGCACAGGCCGTCCCCAGGTGCCCCCGGGTTGTCAACAGCTTCGTCCCCAGATTCGGGCCGGTTCTCAACAGGCTTGTGCTCGCCCCGGTGTGACCTGTTTCACTCGACCCGGTGAGAGCGCGCGTCGCGTTGCCGAACAGTGGATAACTCTGTGGATTGGCTGTGTACAACCCCTTGTTGCCTGTGGGCGGGCGGTGGACAACGCCTCCGGGGCGCTGACCGCGAGCCCGCGTGTCCACAGTCTGTGGATCATCGTCGTCCACACTTCCACAGGCACTTGACCTGCGGCTCTCCCTTATCGCCGGGCTGCCTGTGGAGAAGATTCTGGATAACTTCCCGTTCCCACAGGGTGTGGACGACGGCGACCGGGCAAATCTGTGGAGAACGGGCCGTGTCCCGGCGGTAATCGAACAGCGCCCCCGGGATGTCCTCGGGGGCGCTGTGGACGCCTGTGTGCTTCAGGGGCCGTCGGCGGGCCGGTCAGCCGTTCTTGATGCGGTTGGTGAGCTCGGTGACCTGGTTGTAGATGGAGCGGCGCTCCGCCATCAGCGCGCGGATCTTCCGGTCGGCGTGCATGACGGTGGTGTGGTCGCGGCCTCCGAAGTGCTGGCCGATCTTGGGCAGCGAGAGGTCGGTGAGCTCCCGGCACAGATACATGGCGATCTGCCGGGCGGTGACCAGGATGCGGCTGCGCGAGGAGCCCGCGAGGTCCTCGACGGTGAGGCCGAAGTAGTCGGCGACGGCCGAGGTGATGGCGTCCGCGGTGATGTCGGGCGTGGCGTCCTCGCCGCCGGGGATCAGGTCCTTGAGCACGATCTCGGTCAGGCCGAGGTCGACCGGCTGCCGGTTGAGGCTGGCGAAGGCCGTGACCCGGATGAGGGCGCCCTCCAGCTCGCGGATGTTCCGCGAGATCCGGGACGCGATGAACTCCAGGACCTCGGGAGGCGCGTTGAGCTGCTCCTGGACCGCCTTCTTGCGGAGGATCGCGATGCGCGTCTCCAGCTCCGGCGGCTGGACGTCGGTGATGAGTCCCCACTCGAAACGGTTGCGCAGCCGGTCCTCCAGCGTGATGAGCTGCTTGGGCGGCCGGTCGGAGGAGAGCACGATCTGCTTGTTCGCGTTGTGCAGGGTGTTGAACGTATGGAAGAACTCCTCCTGGGTCGACTCCTTGCTCGCGAGGAACTGGATGTCGTCGACCAAGAGGATGTCCATGTCGCGGTACCGCTTGCGGAAGGCGTCGGCCTTGCCGTCGCGGATGGAGTTGATGAACTCGTTGGTGAACTCCTCGGAGCTCACGTACCGCACCCGGGTGCCGGGGTAGAGGCTGCGGGCGTAGTGGCCGATCGCGTGCAGCAGATGGGTCTTGCCGAGCCCGGACTCCCCGTAGATGAACAGCGGGTTGTACGCCTTGGCGGGGGCCTCCGCGACCGCGACCGCGGCGGCGTGCGCGAAGCGGTTGGACGCGCCGATGACGAAGGTGTCGAAGAGGTACTTCGGGTTCAGGCGCGCGGTCGGCTCGGGCGGGCCGGACGCCGAGGCGGGAGCGGGCGGGCCCGCCGGGGGCCTGCCCAGCTGCTGGTGCCCGGGCGGTCCCGGCGGGCCGCTGTCGGCGGGCCGGGCGGGCGGCGGCACGTACCGTTGCTCGCCGTACGGCTGCCCGTAGGCCTCCTGGCGGCCGTACGGGTACTCGGGGCGCTGCTGCTGCCACCCGCCGGCCCCCGGGGCCTGCGGGTGGTCGGGGTACGCCGGGCGCGCGGCGGGGAGCTCGCGTCCGTGGTAGCCGTCCCCGCCGTAGGGGTCGGGCTCGGGGAGCTGCTGCTGTCGGTGCTGGTGCTGGTGCGGGAGCTGCGGCTGAGGGTCGGGCGGCGGCGCGGTGACGGTGATCGCCAGCCGGATGGGCTGGCCGCACTCACGGCTGAGCGTGTCGCTGATCAGCGGGGCGAGCCGGCCCTCCAGCACGCTCTTCGCGTATTCGTTCGAGACGCCGAGCAGCGCCGTTCCGGAGACGAGCGCCAGTGGCTGGCAGTCCTCCAGCCAGCGGTGATCCTTGCCTTCGAGCCGCTGGCCGTCCGCGAGCATGGAGCTCAGAGCGCGTGGCCAGACCGCGGCGAGGTCTGTAGGGAGGTCGGCCACGGAACACGCTCTCTCACTCGTCTGGGGGAACCTCCCGGGTAGGGGGGAGGGTGGTGCCGGCGTCGGCGACCGCCGGGTGTGTGGGGGCGGATGACTCGGGAAAGGATCCGGAGTTCAGCAACGGTAGTCAGCGCGACGTACGCACATCAAGTCATTGTCCACAGGGTGTGCACAAAGGGGCGTCTCGTGAGTTTGACCCATGGGAGGGCTCGCGCGTACCGTGGCGAGGTCGAGTCTTCGACGGCTGCTGCCGCCTGCCTTCGGGCGCTGCGGGCTCCTCGTGGGCGCACGGTGGCAGCCGTCGGCGGTCCACACCTTGTCCGGGCACCTTGGGTGACGGGCACCGAAGATCTCTGGAGCCTCCGAGATGAGCAAGCGCACTTTCCAGCCGAACAACCGGCGCCGGGCCAAGACCCATGGCTTCCGGCTGCGGATGCGGACGCGGGCCGGCCGCGCCATCATCGCCACCCGTCGTAGCAAGGGCCGCGCCCGCCTGTCGGCCTGAGTCGCGGCTGACCAGGTCCATGCGGTGCTGCCCTCCGAGAACCGGCTGAGGCGGCGCGAGGACTTCGCGACCGCGATGCGCCGAGGGCGCAGGGCCGGACGCCCGCACCTCGTCGTCCATCTGAGCGGTGGTACGGACCCGCACCCGGTAGAAGAGCCTGTCTCTCCGCCGCGTGCGGGTTTCGTCGTGAGCAAAGCCGTGGGCAACGCGGTCGTCCGCAATCGCGTGCAGCGGCGCCTGCGGCACCTGATGCGGGACCGAGTGGCCCGGCTGCCCGCCGGTAGCCTGGTGGTCGTGCGGGCCCTGCCGGGTGCGGGCGACGCCGCCTACGCTCAGCTCGCCCGGGAGCTCGACGCCGCGCTGGAGCGGCTGCTGGGAGGGGTACGGACATGAAGTACCCACTGCTGCTGCTGATCAAGCTGTATCAGTGGACGATCAGTCCGCTGCTGGGGCCGGTCTGCCGTTATTACCCGTCGTGCTCTCATTACGGGTACACCGCCATCCACCGGCACGGTGCCGTCAGGGGGGCTGCGCTCACCGTCTGGCGCATCCTCCGCTGCAACCCCTGGTCCCGTGGAGGAGTCGATCATGTCCCGCCACGGAAGCGCCCGGTATGGCACCGGCGGCTGCGCGACCGTGTGCTGCCCCGGACCCTGTCCCACGCCTCGCCCGGGGGTGCCCCCGACAATGCCCAAGGAGCCTGACCCGTGGACACGATCAACTCGATCCTCAGTCCCCTCTACTGGGTAGTCACCCAGATCATCGTCCAGTTCCATCGCCTCTACAGCCTCGTCTTCGACGAGGACAGCGGCTGGGCGTGGGGTCTGTCGATCGTCTCCCTGGTGATCGTGGTCCGGATCGCGCTGATTCCGCTCTTCGTCAAGCAGATCAAGGCGACGCGGAACATGCAGGCGCTCCAGCCACGGATGAAGAAGATCCAGGAGCGGTACAAGAATGACCGGCAGCGTCAGTCCGAGGAGATGATGAAGCTGTATCGGGAGACGGGCACCAACCCGCTCTCGAGCTGCCTTCCGATCCTCGCGCAGTCGCCGTTCTTCATCGCCCTCTTCCAGGTCCTGAGCCACATCGCGGGTAACGACAAGGTCGGCGTGCTCACGCAGGAGCAGGTCGTCAGTGCCCGGCAGGCGACGATCTTCGGGGCGCCGATCGCGACCCGGTTCATGGACGGCGCGGAGAAGGTCGCGAGCCTGGGGGCCACGCTGACCGAGGTCCGGACGGTCACGATCATCATGATCGTGCTGATGTCGGCCTCGCAGTTCTACACCCAGCGTCAGCTCATGACGAAGAACGTCGACCTCACGGTCAAGACGCCGTTCATGAACCAGCAGAAGATGCTGATGTACGTCTTCCCGCTGATGTTCGCCGTCTTCGGCATCAACTTCCCGGTCGGCGTGCTGATCTACTGGCTGACCACCAACGTGTGGTCGATGGGCCAGCAGCTCTTCGTGATCAACCGCAACCCCACTCCGGGCAGCCTCGCCTTCCAGGAGCGTCAGGAGCGGCTGCGGAAGAAGGGCAAGCTCAAGGAGGAGCCGGCCGCGGTGGAGGACGAGAAAGCCGCCGAGGCCGCCCGTGCCGTCCGTACGCAGCCGAAGCGGCAGTCGAAGTCGCAGCGCCAGTCCGGCCCGGCGGCGCAGGCCCAGCCGGCCAAGAAACAGCAGCAGAGCAAGAAGACCCCGCCGGGCAAGCCCGGCAAGCCGTCAGCGAAAAGCAAGAAGTAGAAAGCCCGGAGAAGGAGTCCCACCCGTGACGGACACGACCTCAACCGCCGCCGCCGAGGACACCGATGTCCTGACCCGCCTGGAGCAGGAGGGTGAGATCGCGGCCGACTACCTTGAGGGGCTTCTCGATATCGCGGACCTCGATGGCGACATCGACATGGACGTGGAGGGCGACCGGGCGGCGGTGTCGATCGTCGCCGACGGCTCGGCCCGCGACCTCCAGAAGCTGGTCGGCCGGGACGGGGAGGTCCTGGAAGCCCTCCAGGAGCTGACCCGCCTGGCCGTGCACCGGGAGACGGGGGAGCGCAGCCGGCTGATGCTCGACATCGCCGGACACCGGGCCCGCATGCGGGAGCGGCTCACCGCCCTGGGAGCGGAGACCGCTCAGCGGGTGAAGGAGTCGGGAGAGCCGCTGAAGCTGCAGCCGATGACCCCGTTCGAGCGCAAGGTCGTGCATGACGCCGTGGCCGCCGCGGGCCTGCGCAGCGAGTCGGAGGGCGAGGAGCCGCAGCGCTGCGTCGTCGTCCTGCCGTGAGCGCGTCGTCGGCGGGCCCGGCCGAGGCCGGGCTGCCCGAGCCGCCCCCGTCGGCTCACGAGATCTTCGGGAACCGGCTGCCCGACGCCGTCCGGTATGCCGAGCTCCTCGCGGACATCGGGGTGCGGCGCGGTCTCATCGGCCCCCGGGAGGTGCCGCGCCTGTGGGAGCGCCACCTGCTGAACTGCGCGGTGCTCTCGGAGGCCGTGCCCGAGCAGGTGACGGTGTGCGACGTGGGCTCGGGAGCCGGGCTGCCCGGCATCCCCCTGGCCCTGGTCCGGCCGGATCTGCGCATCACACTGCTGGAGCCGCTGCTGCGCCGCACTAATTTCCTCCAGGAGGTCGTGGAGCTCCTGGGCCTGGACCAGGTGACCGTGGTGCGCGGCCGGGCCGAGGAGGTGCTGAGCACCTTCACCCCGGTCCACGTGGTGACCGCGCGGGCGGTCGCCCCGCTGGACCGGCTCGCCGGCTGGGGGGTGCCGCTGCTGCGGCCCTATGGCGAGATGCTGGCGATCAAGGGCGACACCGCCACCGACGAGCTGAAGAACGCGCGAGGCGCGCTGGCCAAGCTCGGCGTCGTGCGCAGCGCGGTGCTCCAGGTGGGGGCCGGGCTAGTGGATCCGCCGTCCACCGTGGTGCGGGTGGAGGTCGGGGAGAGCCCCGGCGGGGTGCGGTTCGCCACCAAGCGGGCCAGGGCCGCCCGACGCGACGCTCGCCGTTCCCACTGACATTCGGCGCGGTGCGCGGCTCGATTCGCCCGATGCGAGGGCAATAGAGCCGAATATATCTCTGATGCGGAGTGTCGTTCGCGCCGCGCCCCGGACGCATGGGCATCGTGTTTCACGTGAAACGCCGCTCGCTGCTCCAGGGAATCATCAGCCGTGGGCGCGCTGCCGCCGAGCCGCGCGACCGCCGACCCTCCCGAAGTACATCCGCAAGTGGGTCGCCGGTATCCACAGGCGGTCCGTCATCCACAAGTACCTGGTCTTCGCTGGTTCACGACCCCCAGGGCATGGCAGTCTTTGACCCCACGAAGGCTGCACGTGTCGAGGAGAGTGAACCATTGCGGTCCGACGCCAATATCGCCGGGTCGACGGCCGATCCGGTCCCCGGCCCTCGGTCCGAGCCGACGGACGCTCCCGGGGGCGCGGTCGATATCGCCCCGGTCGCGCCGCCACCCCCGGGCGCATCACCGGGTCGGGCGGCCCAGCAGGCGGTCGAGGCCATGTACCGGGCGGGGGGAAGCCTCCCGAGACCGGAACAGACCCGGATCATGATCGTCGCCAACCAGAAGGGCGGCGTCGGCAAGACCACCACCACGGTCAATCTGGCGGCCTCCCTGGCCCTGCACGGAGCCCGGGTGCTGGTGATCGACCTGGATCCGCAGGGCAATGCCTCGACGGCGCTGGGAATCGACCACCACGCCGATGTGCCCTCCATCTACGACGTGCTCGTGGAGAGTAAGCCCCTCGCCGAGGTGGTCCAGCCGGTCCGCGATATCGAGGGGCTTTTCTGTGCCCCCGCGACCATCGACCTGGCCGGTGCCGAGATCGAGCTGGTGTCTGTGGTGGCCCGCGAGAGCCGGCTGCTGCGGGCCATCAGCTCCTACGAACAGCCGCTGGACTACGTCTTCATCGACTGCCCCCCGTCCCTCGGGCTGCTCACCGTGAACGCCATGGTGGCCGGCGCCGAGGTGGTCATTCCGATCCAGTGCGAGTACTACGCGCTGGAGGGCCTGGGCCAGCTCCTGCGGAACGTGGAGCTGGTGCGGGGCCACCTCAACCCCCGGCTCCATGTCTCGACCATCCTGCTGACGATGTACGACGGGAGGACCCGGCTTGCCTCGCAGGTGGCGGACGAGGTCCGGAGCCATTTCGGTGAGGAGGTTCTCCGGACCAACATCCCGCGCTCGGTGCGGATCTCGGAGGCGCCGAGCTATGGACAGACGGTCCTCACCTACGACCCGGGATCCAGCGGATCGCTCTCCTATCTGGAGGCGGCGCGGGAGATCGCGGTGCGCGGAGCGGGTGGCGGCCAGCCCCGGACGCAGCGGGGACAGCACAGCCCGATGAAGGGGGCGTCGTGACCGAACGACGGAGAGGACTCGGCCGCGGGCTCGGTGCGCTGATTCCGCCCGCACCGACGGGTCCGGACGAGCACGCGGTCTCGGCGATCGACCCGGGTGCCGTCTCGCCTGCGGCGGTCCCGGTGCTGGCGCCCGACCGGGCGGTTCTGATCCCCACGGCACCCTCGGCCGAGAGCGACGGGCAGAACGGCGTTTCACGTGAAACGCCGTTCGCCCCGTCCACGGGTGCCGGAGCGAGCGGGGAGGTCGCCGGGGCGCACTTCGCGGAGCTGCCCCTGGACTCGATCACGCCCAACCCGCGCCAGCCGCGTGAGGTCTTCGACGAGGACGCGCTGGCGGAGCTGGTGACGTCCATCAAGGAAGTCGGCCTTCTCCAGCCGGTCGTGGTGCGGCAGTTGAGTAAGGACCGCTACGAGCTCATCATGGGCGAGCGGCGGTGGCGGGCCTGCCGGGAGGCGGGACTGGATGCCATTCCGGCGATCATCCGGGCCACCGACGACGACAAGATGCTCCTGGACGCGCTCCTGGAGAACCTGCACCGAGCCCAGCTGAATCCGCTGGAGGAGGCCGCCGCCTACGACCAGTTGCTGCGGGACTTCAAGTGCACCCACGACGAGCTGGCCGAGCGCATCGGCCGCTCGCGGCCCCAGGTGTCCAACACCCTCCGGCTGCTGCGGTTGTCCCCTGCCGTGCAACGCCGCGTGGCCGCCGGGGTCCTGTCGGCGGGGCACGCTCGGGCTCTGCTGTCGGTCGACGACCCGGCGGAGCAGGACCGGCTGGCCACCCGGATCGTGGCCGAGGGGCTGTCGGTGCGGGCGGTCGAGGAGATCGTCACGCTGCAGGGCTCGGTCGCAAAGCAGAATGGCGCGCGCGGCCGGGGACCACGGGCGGGCCGCCGGATCGCGCCGGCCCTGGACAGCCTCGCCGGCCGGCTATCCGACCGGTTCGAGACCCGGGTCAAGGTCGACCTGGGGCAGAAGAAGGGCAAGATCATCGTCGAGTTCGCCTCGATAGAGGATCTGGAACGAATCCTCGGTCAGTTGGCCCCCGGCGAGGGCCCGGTGCTCGACCAGCACCGGCTTGAGCAGGAGTCCGACGGGGCCGAGGAGAACGGCTGAGACCGGTGTCCGGTCGCGGTGGACGCCCCATGGATACGATGGCATCCATGGGGCGTCAGCTTGTTCCGCTCACCCTGGACAACCTCTCCGACCTGCCGTCTCCCTGCCGCGCCTGCGTCTTCTGGGAGTTGGACCCGGTCACCGGGGCGAGGGCGGAGCGGGACGGCCACGCCGACGTGGAGAAGGAGTCCTGGGTCTCCTCGCTCCTGTCCGAGTGGGGAAGCTGCGGCAGGGTGCTCTATGTGGACGGCCGTCCCGTGGGATTCGTTCTCTACGCGCCCCCCGCGTATGTGCCTCGCTCCGGCGCCTTCCCCACCAGCCCGGTGTCGGCCGACGCGGTGCAGCTGATCACGGGCTGGATCGCCCCCGGATTCCGGCGGCAGGGCCTGGGGCGGACCATGACGCAGGCCATGGCAAAGGATCTGCTGGGGCGCGGGGTGCGGGCGATCGAGGCGTTCGGCGATGCCCGGTCGCGGGAGCCGATGTGTGTGCTGCCCGCCGAGCATCTGCTGGCGGTGGGCTTCGAAATCACCCGCCCGCATCCCGCGTTCCCCCGGCTGCGGCTCGAACTGCGCCGGGCCGTCTCCTGGCGCACGGACATGGAGCTGGCGCTCGACCGGCTGCTCGGCGGTCCCAAGCCGATCCCGGCTCTCGGGCGGTCCTGACACGGCAGCGGTCCTGACACGGCAGCGGTCCTGGAATGACAGAGAGCCCGTGGCGTTTCACGTGAAACGCCACGGGCTCTCCCTGTCGTGTCCCGGGGTACTAGCTGATGAAGTCGGTCAGATCCCGCTCAATGGCGGCCTTCGGCTTGGCACCGACGATCGTCTTGACCACATCGCCGCCCTGGTAGACGTTCATGGTCGGGATGGAGAGGATGCCGTACTTGGCGGCGGTCACCGGGTTCTCGTCGATGTTCAGCTTGACGACGGTGAGCTTCTCGGCGTGCTCGGCGGCGATCGCTTCCAGGGCCGGGGCGACCTGGCGGCAGGGACCGCACCACTCCGCCCAGAAGTCGACCAGCACCGGCTTGTCGCTCTGGAGGACCTTCTCCTCGAAGTCGGCGTCAGTGGCGGTCACGGTGGCACCAGCCATGGTGCTTCTCCTTGTCTTTCGGGGTGATGTGCGGCAGAGCCTGGCCGTCAGACCTGGACGTCTGACGTGATCGACTCGGCGTCGGCCAGGGCGGCGAGATACCGCTCGGCGTCCAGCGCGGCGGAGCACCCGGTGCCGGCCGCGGTGATCGCCTGACGGTACGTGTGGTCAACGACATCTCCGGCGGCGAAGACACCGGGGATGTTGGTGCGCGTGGTGGGGGCGTGCACGCTCAGGTACCCCTCGGCGTCCAGGTCAAGCTGTCCCTTGAAGAGATCGACGCGGGGGTCGTGTCCGATGGCGACGAAGAGTCCCGTCACCGGGAGGGCGGACGTCTCGCCGGTCCCGGTGTTCCTCAGCGTCAGCCCCGAGAGCTTGCCGTCGGTGCCATGGATCTCGGCCACCTCGCTCTCCCAGACGAATTTGATCTTCGGGTCGGCGAAGGCACGCTCCTGCATGGCAGCCGAGGCCCGCAGGGCGTCCCGTCGGTGGACGATGCTGACGGTCCGGGCGAAGCGGCTGAGGAAGGTGGCCTCCTCCATGGCGGTGTCGCCGCCACCGATCACCGCGATGTCCTGCTCGCGGAAGAAGAAGCCGTCGCAGGTCGCGCAGTAGGACACGCCGCGGCCGGAGAGCTCGTCCTCGTTCGGCAGCCCCAACTTGCGGTGCTGGGAGCCGGTCGTCACGATGACGGCCTTGGCCCGGTGCACCGTGCCCTCGCTGTCGGTCACGAGCTTGATCTCGCCGCTGAAGTCGACCGACACGATGTCGTCCGCGACCAGCTCCGCACCGAAGCGCTCGGCCTGGGCCCGCATGTTCTCCATCAGATCGGGCCCCATGATCCCGTCCTTGAAGCCGGGAAAGTTCTCGACCTCGGTGGTGTTCATGAGGGCGCCGCCCGCGGTGACCGAGCCTTCGAAGACGAGCGGGCTGAGCGAAGCACGAGCCGTGTAGAGAGCGGCGGTGTAGCCCGCAGGTCCGGAGCCGATGATGATCACGTTGCGGACGTCGCTCACGGGATTCTTCCTTGTCTCGGGATCTCGGACCCAGGACCCCCGGGGGGGTCCGTAGTCCATTAACGGATCCTAGGGTCCCAGACATTCCCGTGCTCCCGCCGCCGCGCTGCGGTCAATCGCGGGGATAGCTCTCCTGGACGAGGATCTCCGCGGAGGCCGCCGACGCGGCGCTGACACACGCGGCGTCGACCAGATAGGCGTCCACCTGTCCGGGGTCGGCCGCGTGCGGCAACAGCACGAGATAGGCGTCAACGCCCTCGTAGTCCTCCTCCTCGGCGGCGAGCGGCAACTCCGGGCGGCCGATCGCCGTCCGTACACAGGCCGGCACGTCGGGAACGGCGAACTCGGTTGCCTCCGGCACGTGGTCGCTGTCGGGGATCGACCCGGCATCGGCCGATTCGGTGGTGAGCGCCTCGCCGCTCTCGGTCTGCTCGAGCAGCGCCCGCACCTCTGCCTCCAGCACGCCGGTGTCCCGCTCCACGGGACCCTCGGCAACCTCGTCCGCCACGGTGTCGGAGTCCGCTCCCCCGCCGATGTCCATCGACTGCAGAGCGGTGACCCCGAGTCCCAGCCCGACAAGGGCACCGACCGCCGCCAGCGCGAACCGCGGCCTCCTGCCACGCCACCCTCCGCTGGGTTCGCGCGCTGCCGCCCTCGCGCGTGCTCCCTCCGTTTCACGCGGTCCCTCTGTTTCACGCGGCCCCTCTGTTTCACGCGGCCCCTCTGTTTCACGTGAAACAGACCCGGCAGCGGCGTTCAGGGCCGCATCGATGCGGGTGGCGATGTCGTCGGGGAGCGGGCCCGGGTCGGGGAGGACAGCGAGTTCGTGGCGGAGAGCCGCGAGGTCGGCCCGGATATCCGCGCAGGGGGCGCACTCGGTGAGGTGGGTGTGTAGCCGGGCCGCGTCGGCGGGAGGCAGCAGGTCTTCGTCGAGCGCCGCGATCTCGGCGGGCTCGGGGTGGGTGTTGGTCATGACGGCGCCCCTCCTCCCCGCACGGTCTCGGTTTCTCCCGGGTCCCTCGGTGGTGGGACGGACGGGCTCGGCGCCTGGTTCCTTGCCGGCTGGTCCTCCGCGGCCCGGGGATGCAGATGGCGCAGCAGGGGCAGGAGTCGCGCTCTGGCGCGGGCGCAGCGGCTCTTCACCGTGCCGACCGGGGTCCCGAGGATACGGGCGGCCTCGGCGACGGGATAGCCCTGCATGTCCACGAGGACCAGAGCGGCGCGCTGTTCGGCCGGGAGCTGCGCGAGGGCGGCGTGCAATTCGCGCCGCAGGTCCTGGCGTTCGGCAGGGACCTCGGCGGATTCCTGGGGCTCCAGCAGGGCTTCCAGCCGCTCCGGCTCCGGCATGGGCGAGGTTCGCCGGCTCTGGGCCTTGCGGGCCCGGTCCAGGCAGGCGTTGACCGTGATGCGGTGGAGCCAGGTGGTGACGGCGGACTGGCCGCGGAAGGTGTGAGCCGCTCGGTAGGCCGAGACGAATGCGTCCTGAAGGGCGTCGGCCGCCTCCTCCCGGTCCCCCAGCGTCCGGAGCGCGACGGCCCACAGCCGGTCGCGGTGAAGACGGACGAGCTCGGTGAAGGCGTCGGGATCGCCCGCGACGTGCCGGTCCAGGAGCTCCTTGTCACGGTCCACGGCAGGCTCGCGAGGCAGGCGTCTGCCCATGGCGGACCCTTCCCCCTTCCTGATCTGCCGGGCCTGTTCTACCGGCTCCCGCCGCGGACAGCCCGGCTCCGGGCTATTCGGCGACGGCGATGTTCGTGATGCGGCCACGGTAGTTGCCATCGCTGCCCTGGGGCAGCTCGGTCAGCCAGACGAGAACGAACCGTGTCTCGACCGGGGTCTCCGCGCTGAGGGTCAGCGAGTCTCCGGTGTCCTCGGCGAGGGACGTGAAGCCGTCGATGGTGGCGGGCACGCTGTCGGCTCCGGGGGCCGCGCGGAATTCGACCGTGGTCTCACCGATGGCGTCGACGGTGATGGAGGAGACCCGCCGGGATTCGCCCAGGTCCAGGACGAGGCCGAGACCGGGCTTGAGGTTGCCGAACGACGGGCCGTAGTAGTTGCTCGTCTGCCAATAGGACGCGGGGTCGCCGTCGATGGTGTGCGGGGTGTCCTCCGGGTTCTGGCCCCCGCTGCCGCTCGCATAGGGGTCGAACTCGGTGACGTCCTCGATGGTCACCAGCTCCGGGACGGGCGGGTCGTCCTCGCCGGCGGCGGGCGGGGCCGCCGGCGAGGACGCCTCGGCCGGGGCATCGCCCTTCAGAAGGGCGTCCGCGAGCTGCCAGCTTCCGAGGCCCAGTGCGGCGATGAGGAGCGCGGAGACGCCCCACTTGAGGGCGGCCCCGGTACGGCCGGGCAGGGCGGGCATCACAGCCGCCGTGCCGACCGCCCCGGCGGGGGGGACAGCGGAGGCGCGGTGAGCGGTCAGGGTGCCGCGCTGATAGGTGGTGTGTTGGTAGCCCACCAGGTCGGTCGGGGTGGGATCCGGCGGCGGGATGCGGGGGAGGGTCGCGAGGGTCTGGCTGAGCTCTTCCGGGGTGGTGAAGGGCAGCTCGTGGCTGGCCGCGGTGGCGCCGTTGTTGTCCAGGGCGCGCATGGCGAGCTCGGAGAGCCCGCGGTGGACGCCCGCCCGGACCTGTTCCGGGGTGGCCAGCGGGTCGCGGGAGCCCTTTCCGAGGCCCGCCACGCCTCTCAGACCGTACGCGCCGTCGCCGTAGGGCCAGCGCTGCGTCAGGGCGGCGTACAGCAGGGCACCGATGGCCTCGGTGTCGGCGCGGCGCGGCTCGCGCGAGGTGATCCCGCGGAGCGCGGCGTCGACGGCGAGGCCGCGGATGCGGAACTGGCCGGGGCCGGTGCGCAGCACGGTGGCCGGGGTCAGCCTCAGGTGCGCGAGGTCTTTGCGGTGGGCGGCGGCCATCGCCTGGGACACCTGGCTGGCGAGCGCGTAGACCTCGAAGGGGTCGAGGGGACCGGTGTGCAGGACCGTGCTGAGCGGAACGGCGTCCGGCAGCCACTCGTGGATGACATGGACGAGGCCGTGCTCCTCGGCGGCGTCGAGAACCTGCACAAAGCGCAGATCGCCGACCAGGGCGGCGGAGCGGGCTGCGCTGAGAACGGCGTCGGAGCGCTCGTGACCGACGGGCAGCACATGGACGCCGACGGCTCGGCGCAACTTCTCGTCGACGGCACGCCAACCGCTGAAGCCGTCCAGTCGGGTGATGCACTCCTCAAGCCGGTAGCGCTTGGCGAGTCGGTAACCGCTGTGCGGCTCGGGCGGCAGAGAGGCTTCCGGGGGACCCTCGGCGGCGCCGGTACCGTCGGTATTCCCGGTGCCCTGGATGCCTTCGGTGTGCTCGGTGTGCTCGGTGTCCTCGTCCGTCGGCCCGTCGGCCGAGGGGCCGGCAGCCTGGGTGTCCTCAGGGTCCATGGCGTGCTGGGCGCTCGCTGGACGCTGCGGTGAGCTCGTCGCCGTGCTCCGTTCCGCCACCGTCGTTCCCGCCTCCCCGATCTTGGCTGCCGGATGTGACCCTGCCAGATTCATTGTGCCGGTAGTCCGTCACCCTGCACGACATGTGAGTACGACCGCAGGTTGTACGGCGCGTGGCGCCGGGGTTGCGTGCGCGGGCCCTGTGCGGTGATTACGGCGCACAGGGAGATGTTCAGCGTCCCAGACGGGCGCGGACCATGCCCACCAGAGCGTTGAGCTCCTCCACGCGCATGCGGCGCGCGGCGACGAAGAAGACGCCCAGCAGGATGACGCCTCCGACGGTCAGGGCCGCCAGGGAGCCGAGGATGCCCTCGCCGGCCGCGCCGAGGATGGCGAATCCCGCCACGCCGCCGAGCAGCGCGGCCGGGATGCTGGCCCCGGCCAGCCGGATGTAGGTGCGCAGCACCCGGGCGCCGTCCAGGTCGGCCCGCATCCGGTCGCGCAGGCGGCGCCAGGCGATCATGACGCCCAGCGTGTAGGCGAGGCCGTAGCCGAAGGCGATACCGGCGACCACCCAGCGGTCCGGCAGGGCGACGAAGCTGAGCCCGGAGAGGACGATCCAGGCGGCGGAGACGATCACCGTGTTGTAGAAGGGCGTGCGGGTGTCCTCGTAGGCGTAGAAGGCGCGCAGCACGACGTACTGGGCGGAGAACGGGATCAGGCCCAGGCCGAACGCCATCAGGATGTAGCCGAACGAACGGGCGCTCTCCTCGCCGGCCGAGCCGAAGAGCAGGGTGCACATCGGCACGCCCAGGGCGAGGAAGGCGAAGCCGGTGGGGACGATCGCCACGGCGGAGGTGCGCAGGCCCTGGGAGAGGTCGTCGCGCACGGCGGTGGTGTCGCCGTCCGCCGCCGAGCGGGAGAGCCGGGGGAGCAGCGCGGCCATGACCGAGACCGTGATGATGGCCTGCGGCATCTGCCAGATCAGCAGCGCGCTGTTGTAGGCGATGAAGCCGGTGCCGGGGTGACCGTCGCGCTGGGCGCTCTCACCGGCCCAGGTGGCGATTTGGGTGACGACCACGAGCCCGACCTGGTTGGCGAGGACGAACAGGACCGTCCACTTGGCCATGGTGGCGGCCTTGCCCAGGCCGTGACCGCGCCAGTCGAAGCGGAGCCGGACGCGGAATCCGGCGGCGCGCAGGTAGGGGATCATCGCCAGCGCCTGGACGACCAGGCCGAGGAGGGTGCCCACGCCGAGGAGGCGGACTCCCTCGGGGGTGATGGTGGTGACGCTCATGCCCGAGGTGCGCTGGGTGCCGTAGACCCACAGGAACATCCCGAGGGTGAAGATCACCACGATGTTGTTGAGGACCGGGGTCCACATCATCGGGCCGAAGCGGTCGCGGGCGTTGAGGATCTGGCCGAGCACCACATGGACGCCCATGAAGAAGATGGTCGGCAGGAAGTAGCGGGCGAAGGTGACCGCGACCTCGTTGGCGGCCGGGTCGTCCGCGATGGTGGCGGACATCATGCGGATCAGCAGCGGGGCGGCGAGCACGGCGGCGATGACGAGACCGGCGAGCGCGACCATGACCAGAGTCAGGAGGCGGTTGGCGTAGGCGTCGCCGCCGTCACTGTCCCGCTTCATCGCCCGGACGAGCTGGGGGACGAAGACCGAGTTCAGTCCACCGCCGATGGTGAGGATGTAGATCATGGCCGGCAGGGACCAGGCGACGGTGTAGGTGTCGCCGAGGACCGCCGCCCCGAGCGCGGCGACGAGGACGAGCTGCCGGAAGAAACCGGTGACGCGGGAGACCAGGGTGCCGGCGGCCATGATGGCGCTGGAGCGCAGCAGCCCGCTGACCCGGCCGGTCCGTTTCGCGGCGGGCGGCGGGGCGGGGGTCGGCTCGGAGCGCTGCCGTGGCGTTGGCCGCCCGGGGGCGGCCGGGGGTGGGCCGGGCGGCATGCCGCCCGCCGCGCCGGGCGGCGCACCAGGGGTGACCGGCCCCGGCTGCTGGTCGCGGAAGAGGTGCGCGAACGCGTCGTCGGTATCGGGGCGGCTTCCCTGCCGTCCTGGATCGCCCTCCCCCGCGCCTCGCATCAGCCCGTCGATGCCGGTGTACGGGGTCGCCGTCGGGTCGTCCCCGTGCGGCAGCCGGCGGGAGACGCCGTCGGGCTCGGGGGCGGGCGTGGGAGCCCAGCGCCGCGGGTCGGGGGCGTAGGGGGAGGGCGGCTGCTGCTGGTACGGCGCGGCCGGATCAGGGGCGCCGCCGGGTGGCGGTGGCGGCTGCGCGGACGGGTCATACGGCGCCTCGCCGACCGGACCCTGAGCCAGGGGGGCCTGGGCCAGCGGGTCGTGGGTCGCGTAGGGATCATGCTGGTCGCTGTCCGCGAGGTACGGGTCGTAGGCGGGGTGCTGGTGCTGGTGGACCGACGGGTCGTAGCCCTGCTGCGGGTACGGCTCCGGCTGGTAGGCGGGGGGGCCGTAGGCGCGCGGGTCCTGGACGGGCGGGGGGTAGGCCGCGGGATCGTAGGCGGGCGGCTGCTCGGGGTGGTCCCGCTGGTCCTCCGGCCAGCCGGACGGGTCTCCACCCCCCGGCGCCTGGCCGCGTTCACGGTCATACGGCGCTTGCATCGCTACCCCACCTCGAATTTCCGGGCCGGCGGTGACCCTCCGGCTGGCGGCTCACTCGTTGGGGTCCAGCCTCTCACTCCCGGGCGGGGCGCCGCTGACGTCCGCACCGGTGTCGGTGCGGCTCTCATCCCCGGACCCGTCCGTGTCCGCGCCGGTGTCCGAGCCGATGTCCGTGCCCGTGGCGTCCGCCGCGGACTTGCGGGCCGCGCGCTTGCGCTGGCTGTACATCCGGATGCCCGCGAGGACCATCAGCAGGATGCCGCCCGCGATGACCATCATGACCTCGGAGGTGATCGACGTGACGTCGGCCTCGAAGGTGATCTCCTCGCCGTACGCCTTGTCCTCGGTGGTGTAGAGGCGGGCCGAGAGCTGCATGACGCCGTTGGCGCGCGCGGTGGCGGTGAATTTGAACGACTGGCTGTGGCCGCCGTTGACCCGCACGTCCTGCGCCCCGCTGACCTCCAGGCCGAGCTGCCGCAGGGAGACCAGCCGCAGCTCCAGGTTGTGCACGTCCTGCACCAGGTTGTTCTGGACGGTGACCGGGATGGTGGCGCTGCGTCCGGACAGTGTGATGTCGGACTTCGGGATGAGCTGGACCCGCTCGGTGAGGGCCACCAGGCCCTCCTGCACGGAGTCGCCGTACTCCTCGACCTCCTCTTCGCCGCTCCGCCAGGAAGTGGACATCTCCCGCCTGATGGCGTTGCCGAAGGGGTCGTTCACCCGGTCCGGGTCGGTGAGAATCACCAGGAAGTCCGCCAGGGTGCGCTGGGTCTCGCGCATCGACTGGAAGGTGCTGGTGGACAGCTCCTGCTCGCGCAGCTCCGCCGGGTACTCCTCGGCGGACGGCACCCGGTTGTTCGCCGCGGGGTCGGGCGTGGCGTCCGCCGCCTCGGACAGGTCGGCGAAGGCGACCCAGTCGCCCTCGTCCCGGACGCCGCGGATGGCGGCGGCCATGGCCTGCGCCTGATCGGCCGTGGGCATCCGCTGGGGAGCCAGCACGACACTGCGCTCGTTGGCGGGCGCTTCGAGGGTGATCGCCAGCGTCTGGGCCAGGAGCTGCTGCTGCGCCAGCGCGGCGGCCCCCGTGCGGGTCAGGTCGCCCTCGAAGAGGGTGGAGAGCCGGGCGTCCGAGACGATCGCCGTGGTGCCGCCGCCGATGGGGCGGGCGGCGGTCGGGGTGTAGGACAGGGCGTCGCCGGGACGGAGGCTGTCGCTGCGGGTGATGACGTGCGTGGCGCCCGCCGAGGTGGCCACCGACACGATGGACGGGTCGATGGCCCCATCCACCGGCCAGGCGAAATCGGTGCTGGGCTCGGTGTCCACCAGCACGGTTTCCACCGTCTGGGCCGACGTCTCGGTGGCGGTGGCGAACTGGGACAGGGCGCCGTGCACGTCCATGCCCTGGTGGGCCAGCGACGCGACATCGGGGTCGCCGAAGGGCAGAGCGATGACCTCGTCCTGGCGCACCGCCTCCTCCAGCATCAACAGCCAGGCGAGGGCTTCCTCCTGACCTGTGCCCGGGACCAGGCCGGTGTCCGTCTCGACCAGGTGCTCCTCCCGCATGGCGTCCACGGAGGCCAGCAGGTCGGGGTCGATCACCCAGGTGACCGGCAGGTCCGCGCCGAGCGAGACGAGCTGGTACAGCCGGCCGCCGGGGGAGATCTCGCGGAGCAGGTCATCGTTACGGAAGGCCGGGGTCTGCTCCTCGTCCGCGTCCGTCCTGGAGGTGAGGTGGGTGGTGGAGACCAGCGGCCACAGCACGGTGAGCCGGGTCTGCGGGGACTGTGCGCCCGGGTCCGGCTGCCAGGGCAGCAGGGTCCGGCCCAGGCCCAGGACCTGGTCCCCCCAGCGCTCGGCCTCGGTCTGCCCGGTCAGCCCGACGCCGAGCTGATAGACGCCGGGCTCGCCCAGGGCCAGCTCGGAGACCGGGACGCGGAGGGAGAACGTGGCGGACATCCCGGGCTGGATGGTGCCGATGTCCTGACCATGGCCTCGCACTATCAGACCGTCGGTGTCGTAGTCGAAGCCGGTCCGCGCCATCGCCTGGTCGATCGCGGAGCGGCTCGACAGCGGCACTCCCTGCCGGGCGGCGACCGAGCTGTCGATGATCGGGGAGTCACCCTCGTTGGTGATCGTGCCCCGGATGGTGAGGGTGTCGTCCTCGCCGGGCACGGCGGGGCCGAGATCGGTGATGGAGATGGTCGCCCGTCGGTGGCCGGTGCCGAGCTCCTCGCCGGGCGCGCCGGCACTCGCCGACGGAAGGGGTGCCAGCCCGGTCAGCAGTGGGAGGGCGATCACCGCGGCCAGTAGTGAGGCCAGCCGCCGAGCGCCGCGCACCCGCATCCCCGACACCGCCACGCGCCAGCCCCGTTCCCTGGAGTCCACAACCCGCCCTCATGGTAACGATGATCGGCTTGCCGAGGTGTCCCGGACGGGGGCACCAGGGGGCACCCGGGCCGCGCACCGCCACGTACGCTGTGCTGTTGTGCCGAACGACAGGAAAGACACACCGCCCCGCCAGACGGCCGCCGGTCTCGGGCAGGTGCAGCGGCGGGCCGTGAGTGAGCTGCTGCGGGTCTCCCCCCTCGCTGACGACCTCGCCTCCCGATTCCAGCAGGCCGGGTTCTCCCTGGCCCTGGTCGGCGGCTCGGTGCGCGACGCGCTGCTGGGGCGGCTGGGCAACGACCTGGACTTCACCACCGACGCCCGGCCCGAGGATGTCCTGCGCATCGTGCGGCCCTGGGCGGACGCCGTCTGGGAGGTCGGAATCGCCTTCGGCACGGTCGGCTGCCGCAAGACCGCGCCGGCCGGTGCGGCCGACGGTGGCCCGAAAGACTTCCTGCTGGAGATCACCACCTACCGGTCCGAAGCCTATGACCGGACCTCGCGCAAGCCCGAGGTCGTCTACGGCGACTCCCTGGAGGAGGACCTGCTCCGCCGGGACTTCACGGTCAACGCCATGGCCGTCGCCCTGCCGCAGAAGGATTTCATCGATCCGCACCGCGGGCTCGCCGATCTTGCCGAGCGCGTCCTGCGCACCCCCGGTACCCCCGAGGAGTCCTTCTCGGACGACCCGCTGCGCATGCTCCGCGCGGCGCGCTTCGCCGCGCAGCTCGACTTCACGGTCGCGGAGCCCGTGCGGGACGCCATGACGGACATGGCCGACCGGATCGACATCGTTTCCGCCGAGCGGCTCCGGGACGAGCTGAACAAGCTCCTCCTCGGCGACCACCCGCGCAAGGGCATCACGCTGCTCGTGGACTCCGGGCTCGCCGAGCACGTGCTGCCGGAGGTGCCCGCGCTGCGTCTGGAGCGCGACGAGCACCACCGACACAAGGACGTCTACGAGCACAGCCTGACGGTGCTGGAGCAGGCGATCGCCCTGGAGACTGGCGAGCGGGACCTGGTACTGCGGCTGGCGGCCCTGCTGCACGACATCGGAAAGCCCCGGACCCGGCGCTTCGAGAATGATGGCCGGGTCTCCTTCCACCACCACGAGGTGGTGGGCGCCAAGATGGTCAAGCAGCGCATGACCAAGCTCAAGTACCCCAACGAGATGATCAAGGATGTGGCGCGGCTGGTCGAGCTGCATCTGCGGTTCCACGGTTACGGCACGGGCGAGTGGACCGACTCCGCCGTGCGCCGCTACGTCCGCGACGCCGGTCCCCTGCTGGACCGGCTGCACAAGCTGACCCGCTCGGACTGCACGACCAGGAACAGGCGGAAGGCCCTCGCGCTCTCCCAGGCGTACGACGGGTTGGAGCAGCGGATCGAGCAGCTCAAGGAGCAGGAGGAGCTCGACGCGATCCGGCCGGACCTCAACGGCAACGAGATCATGGAGATCCTGGGCATCGGCCCCGGCCCAGAGGTCGGCGAGGCATACCGGCATCTTCTGGAACTGCGCCTGGAGAACGGCCCGATGGGCCGGGAGGATGCCATCGCCGCCCTGAAGGAGTGGTGGGCCGCCCAGTCCGGCGAGTGACCCGGCGGGACCACCGTCACTCGGTCTCCTCCTCGTCCGTTTCACGTGAAACAGGCGGGGATGTTTGCGGGGGTTCGGGGGTCGTCCCCCGGGGTGTGGCGGTACGTGAAACAGGCGGGGATGTTTGCGGGGGTTCGGGGGTCGTCCCCCGGGGTGTGGCGGTACGTGAAACAGACGGGGAGGTGGAGTGGGTGTCCGGGGGTGCGGGGGGCGCGGCGTGGGAGAACGGGCCGTGGTGGCGAGGGAAGGCCGTGGTGGCGGCGGTGGCCGCGTAGAGCGCGGAGACCGTCAGCAGGAGCGCGGCGGAACGGCCGTCCGGGGGCAGCATCAGGGAGGCGAGGCCGGCCGCGCCGACGAACGTGGTGTTGAAGATCATGTCGTAGAGCGCGAACACCCGGCCCCGGAAGGCGTCCGCCACGGCCGCCTGCACCACCGTGTCGGTCACGATCTTGGTGCCCTGCGAGACCAGCCCGAGCACGAACGCGGCGAGGATCACCGGCACCGGCCGGAACGGCAGCCCCAGGGCCGGTACCAGCACCGCCGCCAGCACGGCGCACAGGGCGAACCAGCCCCGCCGTCCCAGCCGGGTCACCGCCCAAGGGGTGATCAGCGCGGCGACGAAGAATCCGGCTCCCGAGGCGCCGATCGCCGCGCCCAGCCAGGCCAGGCCGCCGTTCCTGTCGTCCGACCAGGCGTAGCGGCAGAGCATGAGCACGGTCACCAGCAGCGCTCCGTAGCAGAAACGCATCACACCCAGCCCGCCCAGCGCCCAGGCCGCCGTCGGTCGCGCGGAGAGGTGCCGGAGTCCGGCCACCAGCCCCCGCGTGGTGTCCGCGAGCGCCGCGGGGAGGCTTGCCGGGGCCGTGCCCTCGTCCGGTCCGAGCAAATCGGGCGCCATGCGCAGCGCCGCCAGGCCCGCCACGCCGTAGACGCCGGCCGCGAGCAGGAGGGCCAGCGCGTTCTCGACACCCTCGCTGTGGGCCAGTATCTGTACCGCGAACGCCGTCCCGCCGCCGATCGTGGAGGCCAGGGTCCCGGCTGTGGGCGAGAGCGAGTTGGCGACAACCAGCCGTTCGGTGTCCACGACGTGGGGGAGTCCGGCGGAGAGGCCGGACAGGATGAAGCGGTTGACCGCGGTGACTGACAGCGCGGAGAGGTAGAAGAGCCAGTCGGGCACGCCCGACAGCACCAGCGCGCAGGTCCCGGCCGCCAGCACGCTCCGCAGCAGATTCCCGTGGAACAGCACCTGGCGCCGTCGCCACCGGTCCAGCAGGACCCCGGCGAAGGGACCGAGCAGCGAGTACGGCAAGAGCAGCACGGCCATCGCGGCAGCGATGTCGGCCGCGCTGGTCTGCTGCTCGGGGGAGAAGACCACATAGGCGGCGAGGCCCACCTGGAAGACCCCGTCGGCGAACTGGGAGAGCAGCCGGACGGTCAGCAGCCGCCGGAAACCGGGGAAGCGCAGCAGGGTGCGCAGATCGGTGGCGACGGTGGGGCGTTGTCCCGGTCTCTCACGTTTCACGTGAAACGTCATGCGTCGGGCTCGGTCCGGGCGTCGGCCGGGAGCCGTGGGGCGGTGCCCCAGTCGACGAACGCGGCCGGGGCGGCCGGGGCGGGGCGCCGGCGGCGCAGCGTCACAACGTCCGCGGCGCCGTCCAGGACGCCGCCGCCCGGGTCGTCGGACCCGTCGCGGCGGACGATGTCGTACTCGGGCCGCAGGACGTCGCGGACGACCAGGACGCACAGGTAGGCCGTCCCCAACAGGTGCACCGCGATGGCGAGTTGGTATCCGCCGGTGGACAGCCCATGCTGGTCGTCGGTGTTGAGGAAGGCGAGGTACATCCAGATGCCCAGGAAGTACAGCACCTCGCAGCTCTGCCAGACCAGGAAGTCGCGCCAGCGGGGCCGGGCGAGGACGGCCAGCGGGACCAGCCACAGGACGTACTGCGGGGAGTAGACCTTGTTGGTGAGGATGAACAGCGCGACGACGAGGAAGGCGAGCTGCGCGACCCGTGGCCGACGGGGCGCGGTCAGGGCCAGCAGCGCGATCGCGGCGCAGCCCAGGAGGACGAGCACGGCCGCGTAGGTGTTGACAGCGCTGAGGTCGGCGTCGGTGCGCTGGCTGATGACCAGCCACACGGAGCCGAAGTCGACGGGCCGTTCCTCGCTGAAGGTGTAGAACTCGGCCCAGCCCTCCCGCGCCGCGATCAGCACGGGAAGGTTGACCGCCAGCCAGGCGCCGACGGCGCCCCCGGCCGTGGCACGGAACTCCCGCCACCGTCCGGCGCGCCAGCACAGCACCAGCAGCGGTCCCAGCAGCAGCATCGGGTAAAGCTTCGCCGCGGTGGCCAGGCCGAGCAGGACTCCGGCGGCGAAGGGGCGGCTGCGCGACCACATCAGCAGGGCGCAGCAGGTGAGGGCACCGGCCAGCAGATCCCAGTTGATGGTCGCGGTCAGTGCCAGCGCCGGGGCGAGGGCGACCAGCAGGCCGTCCCAGGGGCGGCCGCGATGGATGCGGGTCACGCAGACCGCGATGACCACCGCGCAGATCATCAGCAGCCCGGAGTTCACGAGCCAGTAGATCTGTCCGGGACTCGGGTCGGTGGAGCCGCCCGGTGTCAGCCACGCCGCGACCTCCATGAACAGGCCGGTGAGCACGGGGTATTCCAGATACTCCATGCCGCCGGACAGCTCCGCCGGGATGTGGTCGACATACGGCACGAGCCCGTCGGCGAAGCCGCGCCCCTGATACAGGTGCGGGATGTCGGAGTAGCAGGCGTGGGTGTACTGGTCGGCCGGGCCGTGGAACCAGCCGCTGTCGTAGCACGGCGCCTTCTGGGCCATGCCAAGGGCGAACATCCCGATGATCACCAGCGCCACGACCCGCGCCGGGCTCCACCAGCCGCCGACGGACACGGCCCGCCGGCCGGCCGGTCCGCCGATCAGCTCACTGCCCGCGGCGGCCGTGTCGTCCTGGAGGGTGGGCCGCGCCGCCGCGCGCGGAGGGGGATGCACCATGTCCACATCCTGCCGCACGGCCCACCGTCAGACGGTCAGGGCACGGCTATCCCGTACCGCCGAACAGCCCGCCGCCGTCACTCCCCTGATTGCCGTTGCCCGCGTCGGTGCCGGTATCGGTGCCGGTGTCGGTGCCTTCGTCCGTGCCGGTGTCGGTGCCTTCGTCCGTGCCCGCGTCGGTGCCGGTATCGGTGCCGCCGGTTCCGCAGGTCGGGTCGAAGGGGGCGCAGGTGTCGCTCGGCTCCGGAGTGGTGGGCTCGGCAGTGGTCGGGTCATCCGTCGGCCGTCCGCGGTCATCCGGATCCTCGGTCTCCTCCGGCTCCTGGGTCTCGTCCGGCTCCACGGGTTCCTGCGTTACCGGGGGCGGGCTCTCCGCGCCACCGCCCCAGCGGGTCTCACCGATCTCGCCCGGCTCGGGGAACTCCTCGACCGGGTCACCGGCGGTGGCCTCCTGCATGAAGGCCAGCCAGATGTCGAGCGGCAGTGAGCCACCGTTGATCCGCTCGCGGTCCGCCGTGCCGTACATCGGCATGAAGCCCATCTGCTCGTCGCCCACGAGGTCGTCCTCGGAGTCGGGGAGCCGCCACATGCCGATGGCGGTGGACAGCTGGCGGGTGTAGCCGACGAACCACGCGCTCTTGTTGTCGTCCGTGGTGCCGGTCTTGCCGGCCACCGGCCGGTTCAGGGCCTGGGCGGGCTGGGCGCTGCCGTCGTCACCCTCCACGACCTCGGTCAGCACGTCGGTCACGTTGTCCGCCACCGCCGAGTCGAACGCCTGGGAGGTCTCGGACTCGTGCTCCCAGCTGAAGCCCAGCCGGCTGTTCTCCACGCTGATCACCGAGTACGGCTCGGCCTGCTCGCCGCTGGCGGCGAAGGTCGCGTAGGCGGAGGCCATCCGGATCGGGCCCGGGGTGGAGACACCGAGCGCGAAGGTGGGCACCGTGTCGTCGGCCTTGCCAAGGGTCTCCTCCAGCAGCCCGGCGTCGATCGCGGCCTCCTTGACCGTCGCCGGTCCCACGTCCATGCCGACCTGGACGAACGGGGCGTTGGCCGACACCTCCATGGCTTCCCGCAGGGTGATGTCTCCCTGCGAGTGACCCTCGAAGTTGTTCTGCCGCCACTCGACCGGCTCGCCCGTCTCCTCGTCGTCGACCATGAGGGGATCGCCGTTGTAGTGGTGGATGAGGAGCTGGTCCTCGCTGCGGTACACGCTGTCCGGCGAGAGCGGGGTCCGCTCGTCCTCGTCCTGGTCCACGGGCCCCTCGGGGTCCCGTATGCCATCGCGCATCGCCGCCGCCAGCACGAACGGCTTGAAGGTCGAGCCCACCTGGGCGCCGGGGTTGTTCGCGTTGTTGACGTAGTGCTCGGTCCAGTCGACACCGCCGTAGATGGCGCGGATCGCCCCGTCGCCCGGCACCACCGTCGCGCCGCCGAACTGGACGTGCCGGTCCTCGTCGCGCGCCTCGGGATCGATGTTCTCCTCGCGGACCTGCTCGACCGCGGCCTCCATCTGGTCCACCATCTCCTCGTCGAAGGTGGTGTAGATCTGATAGCCGCCCGCGTCGAGGTCTTCGCGGCTGACGATCTCGTGATTGATCAGGTAGTCGTCGACGAGCGTGGTCAGGTAGCCGATCTGCCCGGCCTTCTCCATCGCCTTCGTCGGCTCCTTGGGGGCCGGGAAGCCGTCGGTGGCGATCTGCTGGCGCTCCGCCGCGCTCAGGCCCTCACCGACCTCGACCCGCCGGTCCAGCACCCAGGCCCACCGCTCCTCGGCGCGCGCCTGGTTCTCCTCGTTGACGCCCTGGGTCTCGCCGCCCGCCCACGGGTCGTACAGCTCGGGGCCCTTGAGCAGGGAGGTCAGGAACGCGCACTGGCTGGGGGTGAGGTCGATCGCGTTCACCCCGTAGTACGCCTGGGCGGCGGCCTGGATGCCGTAGGCGCCGCGGCCGAAGTAGGAGGTGTTGAGATACCCCTCAAGGATGTCCTCCTTGGAGTACTCCGCGCCGACCTTCACCGACAGCAGCAGCTCACGCCCCTTGCGCTCTATCGTCTGGTCCTGCGTGAGGTACATGTTCTTCACGAACTGCTGGGTGATCGTCGAGCCGGACTGCGTCTCGCCGCCGCGCGCCATGTTCACCACGGCACGGCCGATGCCCATCAGGTCGATGCCGGGGTCCTCCCAGAAGGTGGCGTTCTCCGCGGAGGTCACGGAGTCCTGCATCGCCCGCGGGATGTCCTGGAGGTCGAGGTTCTGCCGGTTGACGTTGCTCTCGCCGGCGACGACCATCCGGGAACCGTCTTCCCAGTAGTAGACGTTGCTTTCCTGGACGGCCATGTCGTTCGCCGTGGGGATGTCCGTCATGGCGTACGCGACGCCGATCAGGCCGATCAGCAGCCCGAAGAAGGCGACACACGAGCCCAGCACCTGCTTCCACGACGGCACGAACCGCCGCAGCCCGAAGTACCCGGAGCGCGGGTAGTCGATGAACCGCTTGCGCCGCGCGGGCTCGGCCCGCCTGCGTCGGCCACCTCCGGTCATGCCCCCGGTCACGCCCTCGGCCGCGCTGGCCGCTCGCCGCCGGCCCCCACCGCGCTGCGCGGCCCGCCTGGCCTCCGCCCGGCTGCCGTACGGCCGGTCCGGTGTCGCGCCCGGCGAACCGCCCGTGGAACCGCCCGCGGGCGGCACGGGCGGGGGCGAGGCCCGGCGACCGGACGGTGCCGCTGCGCGACGACCGCGGCCCTGCGGCGGCTTGCGACGGTGCTCGCTCATGGGACAGCTACTCCTCGGACAGACACACGTGTCTGAAGACGGCAGGTACTTCTCGTGGCATCCAGTCCCCCGATGTGCGGTCCGTCCCCGAGTCCGGGCGCACTGCACCTGGAACGAGGACGCCGCTCGGCGCCACAAGGTTCCCGGTCGTGGTGGTCTGCACGGCCCCCAGCCTACGCAGCCGCAAACTGCCAACTTTCCCTGCGATCAGGGCAATACGGGCATTACGCATCCCGTGAAGTGAAGATGTGACCCCCCTCACCGCGCCCCCACTTGCCCGGTCCGCCGCCTCGCTCTATCGTGGCGATGTATCGAGCTGATACATCGGCTCAATGCATCGCACCAACAATAAGGCTCGAAAGGCAAGGCACGACCCATGAGAACGGAGGTGACCCCCCAGGTGAGCCGACGTTCCGGTGTCCTGGAGTTCGCCGTTCTCGGTCTCCTCCGCGAGTCCCCGATGCACGGATACGAGCTGCGCAAGCGGCTCAACACCTCGCTCGGTGTCTTCCGGGCGTTCAGCTACGGCTCGCTCTACCCGTGCCTGAAGGCGCTGGTCCAGCAGGGCTGGCTGGCCGAGGAGACCGGCCGCGCCGTGGACGACCCCCGCGCCACGCCTCTGTCCAACCGCAGGGCCAAGATCGTCTATCGGCTCACGGCCGACGGCAAGGAGCGCTTCGAAGAGCTCCTCGGCCAGACGGGACCCGACGCGTGGGAGGATGAGCACTTCGGCGTCCGCTTCGCCTTCTTCGGCCAGACCTCGCGCGACGTGCGGATGCGCGTCCTCGAAGGCCGCCGCAGCCGCCTGGAGGAGCGTCTCGCCAAGATGCGCGCCTCCATGGCCCGCACCCGCGAGAAGCTGGACGCCTACACCCTCGAACTTCAGCGCCACGGCATGGAGTCCGTCGAACGCGAGGTCCGCTGGCTCAACGAGCTCATCGAGAGCGAGCGGGAAGGACGCGACCGCGGCGGCGCCCGTGAGCGCGACCCGTCGGACCCTTCCGACGACACCACCACCTAACCTCCCCGCGAAGAAGCGGGGTCATGTCGAGAACACACACAGGGAGCAACCGGAATGGGTTCGGTTCGCGTAGCCATCGCCGGCGTGGGTAACTGCGCCGCATCGCTGGTACAGGGCGTCGAGTACTACAAGGACGCCGCCCCGGACACCCGGGTCCCGGGTCTGATGCATGTCCAGTTCGGTGACTATCACGTCTCGGACATCGAGTTCGTGGCCGCCTTCGACGTCGACGCGAAGAAGGTCGGCACCGACCTCTCCGAGGCCATCGGCGCCAGCGAGAACAACACCATCAAGATCTGCGACGTGCCCCCCTCCGGCGTGACCGTGCAGCGCGGGGAGACCCACGACGGTCTGGGCAAGTACTACCGCGAGACCATCGTCGAGTCCGACGCCGACCCCGTCGACGTCGTCCAGGTCCTCAAGGACACCCGCGCCGACGTGCTCGTCTGCTACATGCCGGTCGGCTCCGAGGACGCCGCCAAGTTCTACGCGCAGTGCGCCATCGACGCCAAGGTCGCCTTCGTCAACGCGCTGCCCGTCTTCATCGCCGGCACCAAGGAATGGGCCGACAAGTTCACCGAGGCCGGTGTGCCGATCATCGGTGACGACATCAAGTCCCAGGTGGGCGCCACCATCACGCACCGCGTGATGGCGAAGCTCTTCGAGGACCGCGGCGTCATCCTCGACCGCACGATGCAGCTCAACGTCGGCGGCAACATGGACTTCAAGAACATGCTGGAGCGCGAGCGCCTGGAGTCCAAGAAGATCTCCAAGACCCAGGCCGTCACCTCCCAGATCCCGGACCGGGACCTCGGCGAGAAGAACGTCCACATCGGCCCCTCCGACTACGTCGCCTGGCTCGACGACCGCAAGTGGGCCTATGTCCGCCTTGAGGGCCGTGCCTTCGGCGACGTTCCCCTCAACCTGGAGTACAAGCTCGAGGTCTGGGACTCGCCCAACTCCGCCGGCGTCATCATCGACGCCCTGCGCGCCGCGAAGATCGCCAAGGACCGCGGCATCGGCGGCCCGATCCTCTCCGCGTCCTCGTACTTCATGAAGTCCCCGCCCGTGCAGGTCTTCGACGACGTCGCCCGCGACAACATCGAGAAGTTCATCCGGGGCGAGATCGACAGCTGAGCACCCCCGCGTGCGCGAAGGCGGCAGTCCCGGTCCGTTTCCGGGGCTGCCGCCTTCTCACGCGCCACCCTGTCAGCGATCGACGATCCGGTCCACCGACGTCGTCGTATGGCGCAGGATCACCCGGAACTCGTCGCCCACCTTCGGGCCCTTCGCGTCGTCCGGCACGAACAGGATCGACACCTGCATGTGCGGCGGCTCCGCGAACCACCGCTGCTTCCCGTCCCAGACGAACGGCGACAGATTCCGGTTCACCGACGCCAGACTCGCCCGCGCCATGCCCTTGGCCCGCGACGTCATCCCGTGCAGCGCCTTCGGCGCCTCAAGGCCGACCCCGTGCGACGTGCCCCCGGCCACCACCGCCAGCCAGCCCGTCCCCGGCGCCTTCTGCTGCCGGTACCCGAACCGGTCGCCCTTGCCCACCGGCGTCACGTCCAGCACCGCCGCCCGGTACTCCGTCGCCTGGTGGTCCCCCAGCCACAGCCGCGTCCCGATCCGCGCCCGGAACCGCGTCTGCGGGAACTGCTGCCGCAACCGCGCCAGCTGCTCCGAGGTCAGGTGACTCACGAACATCGTGTGCAAGGGCAACCGCGCGGCCCGCAGCCGGTCCATCCAGCCGATGACCTCCTCGACCGCGTCCGTGCCGTCCGTCCGGTCCAGCGGCAGATGGATCGCGAACCCCTCCAGCCGCACGTCCTCCAGCGCCGACTGCAGCTTCCCCAGATCCGTCGGCAGCACCCCGTGCCGCCGCATCGAGCTCATCACCTCGACGACCACCCGGGACCCCACCAGCCCATAGACCCCGTCCACCGACGACGCCGACCGGATCACCCGGTCCGGCAGCGGCACCGGCTCCTCCATCCGCCGGTAGGGCGTCAGCACCAGGATGTCCCCGCTGAACCGGTCCTTCATCGCCGCAGCCTCATAGGTGGTGCCCACGGCCAGCGTGTCGAGGTCCATGGACGACGTCTCGTCCGCCAGCCGGTCATGACCGAAGCCATAACCATTGCCCTTGCACACGGGCACCAGATCGGGGAAATCAGCCACCACCGACCGCTGGTGCGCCCGCCAGCGGTCGATGTCGACATAAAGGGTGAGCGCCATGGCCGGTGAGACCTTTCTTTCAGCTACCTCTGCGAGGGAAGGAGTCAGCGCCTCGACATATAGATGTCGAGGGCCTTGTGGAGAAGCTTATTGAGCGGGAAGTCCCACTCGCCGAGATACTCCGCCGCCTCACCGCCCGTCCCCACCTTGAACTGGATAAGTCCGAAGAGATGGTCGGTGTCCTCGAGCGAGTCACCGATCCCCCGTAGGTCGTACACGTGTGCCTGCATCGCGTAGGCGTCCTGGAGCATCCGCCACTGCATCGCGTTCGACGGCCGGACCTCGCGCTTGTGATTCGCGGAAGCCCCGTACGAATACCAGACGTGCCCCCCGACGACCAGCATCGTCGCGGCGGCCACCGCCTCACCCTCGTGCATCGCCAGATACAGCCGCATGCGGTCCGGGTCCTCGGCGTTCATCGCCCGCCACATCCGCTGGAAATACCCCAGCGGACGCGGCCGGAACCGGTCCCGCTCCGCCGTCACCTCGTACAGCCGCTGCCACGTCTCCAGATCGTCGTGGCCACCCCGCACGACCTCGACGCCGGCCTTCTCGGCCTTCTTGATATTCCGCCGCCACAACTGGTTGAAGCCCTTGTGCACGTCCTCCAGCGAGCGGTCCCGCAGCGGGATCTGGAACACATACCGCGGCTGCACGTCCCCGAAGCCCGCGCCGCCGTCCTCGCCCTGCTGCCAGCCCATCCGCCGCAGCCGGTCCGCGACCTCGAAAGCCCGCGGCTCGATGAACGTCGCCTCGACATCCCGCAGTCGCTTCACATCCGGGTTCTGGATACCGGCCTTCACCGCCGCCGCGTTCCACCGCCGGATCACCACCGGCGGTCCCATCTTCACCGAGAACGCGCCCTGCTGCTTCAGATGCGCCAGCATCGGCTTCAGCCACTCGTCCAGATTGGGCGCGTACCAGTTGATCACCGGCCCCTCGGGCAGATACGCCAAGTACCGCTTCAGGCGCGGGATCTGCCGGTACAGCACCAACCCCGCGCCCACCATCTCACCGCTGGGACCGAACCACCCGAGCGACTCCGAACGCCACTCCGCCTTCACGTCCCCCCACGCCGGCACCTGCATATGGCTCGCCGAGGGCAGCGAGCGGACATACGCCAGATGCTGCTCGCGGCTGATGGTCCTCAGGGTCAAGCTCATACGGGGCGCTCCTCCGGCGTCAGTCGCAATCGCAGGGTCTGGCCGGAAGCCTAACGGCGCCCGCCCCCGCACGGGACGCGCGGTGCCGTGCGCGGCAGCCCGGAGCTAGCCGACGAGACCTCCGAACAGACCGCCGTTGGCCGTCCCGAGGTAGAAGCCGACCGCCGCCGCCCCCAGCCCGATCACGGCCGCGAAACGCTGCCCCGTCGTCGCCGAGATCAACTGCGCCCAGCCGCCCGTCGCGATCCCCGCGAGCCCCGTCCAGCAGCTCACCAGATGCAGCCCCGGGAAGATTGACGTGATCACCGCGACCGCTCCCAGCAGCAGCGTCACCGCCGCGAAACCGTTCTCGACCGGATGCGGCCTGCCGTCCGTGTTCAGCCACGAACCGACTCGGGCCATCGGACCGTGGTGTGCCGTATGAGTCATGAGACACCTCCTCGCCGCGTATCCCCCAGGTGTCCAGATTGCTACGTTTTCTCGCCGGATTTCAACCCGGAGAGACAACCGGGTACGGTGTACTTTCCGCCCTCTTGGGGAACGCGCGCGTCTCCCACCCGAGCGGATCGCATCACGACCCTCCTGCCACGGATCGTCCGTGGCCGCCTGAGTCCAGAGGAGGTGGGTTTTCGCATGCGTCACTACGAGGTGATGGTCATCCTCGACCCCGAGCTCGAAGAGCGCTCGGTCTCCCCGCTGATCGAGACCTTCCTTTCTGTTGTCCGCGAGGCCAACGGAAAGGTCGAGAAGGTCGACACCTGGGGCCGTCGCCGTCTCGCCTATGAGATCAACAAGAAGCCCGAGGGTATCTACTCCGTGATCGACCTCCAGGCCGAGCCTGACGTCGTCAAGGAGCTCGACCGGCAGATGAACCTGAACGAGTCGGTCATGCGGACCAAGGTCCTCCGCCCCGCGACCCACTGAGTCAAGGCCCCACGGGCCCTGCCGCTCAGCGAGCGTCCGGGTACGCCGAGTAGCACTGTCAGTGCCATAAGTAATCATCGCAGCATCAGCAGTTAACCCGCGCCGAGAGGTACCCCCAATGGCAGGCGAGACCGTCATCACGGTCGTCGGCAACCTGGTCGACGATCCCGAGCTGCGCTTCACCCCATCCGGTGCGGCCGTCGCGAAGTTCCGCGTCGCGTCCACACCCCGCGTCCTCGACCGGCAGACCAGCGAGTGGCGGGACGGCGAAAGCCTGTTCCTCACCTGCTCGGTCTGGCGGCAGGCCGCGGAGAACGTCGCGGAGTCCCTGACCAAGGGCACCCGCGTCATCGTCCAGGGCCGCCTGAAGCAGCGGACCTATGAGGACCGGGACGGTGTGAAGCGCACGGTCTTCGAGCTGGAGGTCGACGAGGTCGGCGCCAGCCTGCGCAGCGCCACCGCCAAGGTCACCCGCTCCGCCGCTCGCGGCGGACAGGGCGGTCCCGGCGGCGGAGGCGGCTGGGGCGGTCCCGGCGGCGGCCAGGGCGGTGGAGGCGGCCAGCAGGGCGCCCCCGCCGGCGACCCCTGGGCGACCGGAGCCCCGGCCGGTGGCCAGGGTGGCGGAAGCGGCTGGGGCGGCGGTGGTGGCGGTGGCGGTGGCGGTGGCTACTCGGACGAGCCGCCCTTCTGACGGGCTCGCTCGACCCCCGCACCCACACTTCTTTTGATTCCACCGGAGAGACACCATGGCGAAGCCGCCCGCGCGCAAGCCGAAGAAGAAGGTTTGCGTGTTCTGCAAGGAGAAGATCTCCTACGTCGACTACAAGGACACGAACCTGCTGCGGAAGTTCATCTCCGACCGCGGCAAGATCCGTGCCCGCCGGGTCACCGGCAACTGCACCCAGCACCAGCGCGATGTCGCCACTGCCGTCAAGAACAGCCGTGAGATGGCGCTGCTGCCCTACACCTCCACCGCTCGCTAAGGAAAGGGTGACTGAAGCGTCATGAAGATCATCCTGACCCATGAGGTCTCCGGCCTCGGTACCGCCGGCGACGTCGTCGAGGTGAAGGACGGGTACGCCCGCAACTACCTGCTGCCCCGCGGTGTGGCCATCCGCTGGACCAAGGGCGGACAGAAGGACGTCGAGCAGATCCGTCGCGGTCGCAAGATCCGCGAGATCGCCTCGATCGAGCAGGCCAACGATGTCAAGGCCCAGCTCGAAGGCGTCACCGTCCGCCTCAAGGTCCGCGCCGGCTCCGGCGGACGTCTCTTCGGCTCCGTCACCCCGGCGGACATCGCCTCCGCGGTCAAGACCGCGGGCGGCCCCGATGTCGACAAGCGCCGCATCGAGCTCAGCACGCCGATCAAGAGCCTCGGCACGCACCGGATCTCCGTCCGGCTGCACCCCGAGGTCGTCGCGAACGTCGGCCTCCAGGTCGACGCCGCGAAGTGACACCGGAGCAGCGGTGACTCCGGTGCGGTGACACCGGCGGAAGGCCGTGCCCTCGTCGCGGGGGCGCGGCCTTTCCCCGTCCGTCCTCGGGGACCGTCCCCGGGGGGCGGTTCTCAGGCCCGCACCGCTCCCGTCACCAGCCAGCGGCCCGTCCGCGCCCGCAGCGTCAGCGTCACCAGCCGCGCCGTCATCGACAGCCCGGCGATCGCCCACCACAGCGCGGTGACCCCGCCGCCGAGGACCGGCACCAGCAGCGCGACCGGCGCGAACACGGCCAGCGTCAGCAGCATGGCCCCGGCCAGGTACGGGCCGTCCCCCGCGCCCATCAGCACCCCGTCGAGCACGAAGACGACCCCCGCGATCGGCTCGGTGACGGCGATCACCAGCAGGATGGGCAGCAGTCGGCTCCGCACCTCGGGATCGCCGGTGAACAGCAGCAGGATCAGCGGGCTGGACGCCGCCACCAGCACCGCGAGTCCCGCGCCGGAGACCGTCCCCCACCACACCATGCGGCGGCAGGCGGCCCGCGCGCCGGCCGCGTCGCCCGCGCCGAGATAGCGGCCGATGATCGCCTGGCCCGCGATGGCGATGGCGTCCAGCGCGAAGGCGAGCAGGATCCAGACGGTCAGCCCGATCTGGTGGGCCGCGATGTCGGTGTCGCCCAGCCGGGCGGCCACGGCGGTGGCGATGAGCAGCACTCCGCGCAGCGAGAGGGTGCGGATCAGCAGCGGCACTCCGGCCCTGGCGCCGGCGAGGATGCCGGCCGCGCTGGGGCGCAGCGAGGCGCCGTGCGCGCGGGCGCCTCGGACGACGACCCGGAGGTAGACGGCGGCCATGGCGAGTTGGGCGAGCACGGTGCCCCAGGCGGAGCCGGCGATGCCCCAGTCGAAGCCGTAGAGGAAGAGGGCGTTGAGGGCGATGTTCGCGGTGAAGCCGCCGACGGCGACGTAGAGCGGGGTGCGGGTGTCCTGGAGCCCGCGCAGCACGCCGGTCGCGGCGAGGACCATCAGCATCGGTGGGATGCCGAGCGCGCTGACCCGCAGATAGATGACGGCGTGCGGGGCGGCGGTGGCGGAGGCGCCGAAGGCGTCGACGAGGGCGGGCGCGGTCGGCAGCACGACGGCGACCAGGACCAGGCCGAGGATGACGGCGAGCCAGATGCCGTCCAGTCCCTGGCGGATGGCGGCGGACAGGTCGCGGGCGCCGACGCTGCGGGCCACGGCGGCGGTGGTCGCGTAGGCGAGGAAGACGAAGACGTTGACGGTGGTGGTGAGCAGGGCGGCGGCGACGCCGAGACCGGCGAGCTGGGGGGTGCCGAGGTGGCCGACCATGGCGCTGTCGGCCATCAGGAAGAGCGGCTCGGCGACGAGCGATCCGAAGGCGGGCAGGGCGAGCGTGAGTATCTCTCGGTCGTGGCGGCGCATGCTCGGTGACGCTGGGGACATGGTCCGATCCAAACATCCACAGGTAATGGATGCAAGGGTCTCTTACCCCTTACTTGACGTGTGCTGCGGTGTGATGGTCGGCCCTGGCCGCCACGATCTCGGCACAAGGGGCGAAGTTTTTCCCGCACACAGGCGGTGGATGAAGAAACCGCAGGTCAGGGTCGGTATGCGGAGAGTGGGCGAAAGTTCTCCACAGCCTCGTCCCCCGGTTCGTCCACAGGAATCACCGAGTCATCCACAGGGACCGATCTGAAATCCACATAGCCTGTGGATAACTTGGTTGGTGCTCCCCTCCACGGGCCGTACCGTAGGTCCCCGCTCGACGCGGAAATGTCAGAGCTGTGCCGTAGGAAAGAGAAGCGACGCGGTGGTTCTGGCCGGGAGGAGGTGGGGTCGGTGACGGAGCTCGACGAGCACGCTGGGCCCTCGTGGGACGGTGAGGCGGAGCAGCACCTGTCCGTGTCCCGGCCGCGCCAGAGCTTCGAGGCGCGGGGCGCCGGGAATGGTGGGGACGGCGGCGACGAGGCGCGGGCGGCGTTCGAGCGGGTGCCGCCGCAGGACCTGGCGGCCGAGCAGTCGGTGCTGGGCGGCATGCTGCTCTCCAAGGACGCCATCGCCGACGTGGTGGAGGTGCTGCGTGGCCAGGACTTCTACAAGCCGGCGCACGAGACGATCTACAGCGCGATCCTCGACCTGTACGCGAAGGGCGAGCCGGCCGATCCGATCACCATCTCGGCGGAGCTGACCAAGCGCGGCGAGCTGGCCAAGGTGGGCGGCGCCGGCTATGTGCATTCGCTGGTCCACACGGTGCCGACGGCGGCCAACGCGGAGTACTACGCGGAGATCGTGCACGACCGGGCGGTGCTGCGGCGCCTGGTGCAGGCGGGCACCCGCATCACCCAGATGGGGTATGCGGCGGACGGCGATGTGGACGACATCGTCAACTCGGCGCAGGCGGAGGTCTACGCGGTCACCGAGCAGCGGACCTCGGAGGACTATCTGCCGCTGGGCGAGATCATGGAGGGCACGCTCGACGAGATCGAGGCGATCAGCAATCGCAGCGGTGAGATGACGGGGGTGCCGACCGGTTTCACGGACCTGGACTCGCTGACGAACGGGCTGCACCCGGGGCAGATGATCGTGATCGCGGCGCGTCCGGCGATGGGCAAGTCGACGCTGGCGCTGGACTTCGCGCGGACGTGCTCGATCAAGCACAAGCTGCCGAGCGTCATCTTCTCGCTGGAGATGGGGCGGAACGAGATCGCGATGCGGCTGTTGTCGGCCGAGGCGCGGGTGGCGCTGCACCACATGCGGTCGGGCAGCATGACGGACGAGGACTGGAACCGGCTGGCCCGGCAGATGGCCGAGGTGAACGAGGCGCCGTTGTACATCGACGACTCGCCGAACCTGTCGATGATGGAGATCCGGGCGAAGTGCCGCCGTCTGAAGCAGCGGAACGCTCTCCAGTTGGTGATCATCGACTATCTCCAGCTCATGCAGTCGGGCGGGAGCCGGCGGGCGGAGAGCCGGCAGCAGGAGGTCTCGGAGATGTCGCGGAACCTGAAGCTGCTGGCGAAGGAGCTGGAGGTGCCGGTGGTGGCGCTGTCGCAGCTCAACCGTGGCCCGGAGCAGCGGACGGACAAGCGGCCGATGGTGTCGGACCTGCGCGAGTCGGGCTCGATCGAGCAGGACGCGGACATGGTGATCCTGCTGCACCGGGAGGACGCCTACGAGAAGGAGTCCCCCCGGGCGGGCGAGGCGGATCTGATCGTGGCGAAGCACAGGAACGGCCCGACGGCGACGATCACCGTGGCGTTCCAGGGGCACTACTCGCGGTTCGTGAACATGGAAGGCGGCTTCTGAGCGAGCTGCCGACGGCCGCGGCAGGTGCGTCGCAGGTCGTCGACCCACTGGTCGGGGATTTCCCGGGGAAGGCAGTGGCCGCCGCGGTCATGGGCGGCAGGTTGACGTGGTTGTACCAGGCGGCGCGGTCGCTGTCGAGGACGCCGCGAACGCGCCGGTCGGTGCTGACGCCGGGTGGATTCTCGTACTCGACGAAGCGGATGCCGGACAGGAAGTGGCCGGCCGAGGCGACCGCCACCACGCGCGAGCCGCCGGTGACGAGGGCGGAGGTGCCGGAGAGGGCGATGCCGGTGAGGACGTCGTCGGCGGTGCCGTGGGTCCGAATCCGGTGCCGAGCTTCCGTTGTGCGGTGGTCATGGGGCCGACGGTAGGAGGTGGAGCGCACACCCGAGGTCAAGGCGTGATCCGCGGTGATACCGCCCGGTATGCGTCATGATGCGGTGCATGATCACGCTCGGGGTCGAGGAGGAGTACCTGCTGCTGGATCCGGCGCGCGGAGTTCCGGTGGCGCGGTCGGCGCGGGTGCGGGCGCTGGCGGGGGGTGAGGTGGGGGCGGAGCTGCTGCGGTCGCAGGTGGAGGTGGCGACTCCGGTCTGCGCGGATCTGGCGGCGGTGGGGACGCATCTGGCGCGGCTGCGGCGGGTGGCGGGCGCGGCGGCGGTGGCGGCGGGGTGCCGGGTGGCGATGACCGGGGCGGTGCCGTTCGCGGGACCGGATCCGGTGCCGGTGACGGACGAGCCGCGGTACCGGGCGCTGGCGGCGGATACCCCCCGGCTGATTCACGAGCACGCGATCAACGGGATGCATGTGCATGTCGCGGTACCCGGACGGAAGGCGGGGGTGGACGCGCTGAACCGGGTGCGGCCGTGGCTTCCGGTCCTGGTGGCGATGGGGGCGAACTCCCCGTTGGCGGACGGGCGGGAGACCGGGTTCGCGAGCTGGCGGACGCTGGTGTTCGGCCGGTGGCCGGTGAGCGGTCCGCCGCCGGTCTTCGCCGGGGCGGAGGACTACGAGCGGCGGGTGGCGGCGCTGCTCGCGTCGGGAGTGGTGCGGGGGCGCAATCAGCTCTACTGGCAGGCGCGGCTGTCGGATCGGTATCCGACGCTGGAGGTGCGGGCGGTGGACGTGCAGTTGCGGGTGGACGAGGCGGTGATGTTCGCGGGGCTGGCCCGGGCGCTGGTGGTGACGGCGCTACGCGAGGGCGCGGCGGGAGTGCCGGTGCCCGGCGTACCGCAGGAGCTGCTGCTGGCGGTGGGGTGGGGCGCGGCGCGGTGGGGGCTGGACGGGGAGGTGCTGGATCCGGTCGGGGGCCGGGTGCGGCCGGTGGCGGAGGTGGTGGGGACGCTGCTGGCGTACGTGGGTCCGGCGCTGGCGGCGGCGGGGGATCTGGAGCGGGTGACCGGGTCGGTGCGGCGGCTGTTGCGGGAGGGGACGGGGGCGGGGCGGCAGCGGCGGGCCCTGGCGGCGGGGGGCGCGGGGGCGTTGGTGGACCTGTTGACGGGGTCACCAGTGGGTGCGGACGGTGGCGGCGGGGAGGTCGAGGACCCGTAGCGGGACGTGGTGGGTGATCTGGCGGGGCGCGTCGAGGGTTTCGAGGCGGGTGGTGCGGGAGCGGGCGGCGGTGCGCAGGAGGCGCATGAGGTCGTCGCCGGTCGGGTCGGGCACGTCGGGATGGCGGTGCGCGCGGCGGCAGGCGAGGCCCAGGATGAAGTAGGCGGGGGTGAGGTCGTCCGGGCGGCGCCACAGGACGGCTTCGCCGCTCTGTTCGAGGGCGAGGATCCGCTCCAGATGGCGGAGGGTGAACTCGCCGAGGGGGAGGGGGCAGAGGGTGATGCCGCGGACGCGGTATCCGGCGTCGCGCAGGAGGTGGACGGCGCGGCGGGGGGTGGAGTAGCTGGCGATGGTGAGGCCGAGGTCGCTGTCGAGCGCGCGGGCGTGGCCGATGATCGCGGGGGCCCATTTGAGGCCGTCCGGTCCGCCGCTGATGGAGGGGCGCCGGGCGTCGGCCCGTTCGGCGAGCGGGACGTAGGGCGGGTTGCTGGTGACCACGAGGGGCCGGGGCAGCGGGGCGGGGGCGGTGGCGAGCAGTTCCTCGGTGGTGAGGCGGGCGAAGTCGGCGTGGGCGATGGTGACGCGGGGGTCGCCGCCCGGGGAGGCGTAGTGCTCGGCGGCCCAGGCGACGGTCTCCCGGCCCGAGTCGATGCCGTGCACGCGGGCGGCGCCGGCGCGGGCCATGGCGGCGGCCGCGGCGCCGCTGCCCGCGCCGAGATCGAGGACGGAGCAGCCGTCGGTGATGAGATCGCGGGCGACCCAGACACCGGTCTCCGTGTCGGCGGGCTCGAAGAAGACGCGGGGTGAGGTGGGAGGGACGAGGTCGCCTGCGGTGAGGTGCTGATAGCTGCGGACGCGGGCGGGGTTGAGCATGGGGCCTCGCTTCAGTGAGGGGTGGGGGCGGCCCATTCGAGGACGGCCATGGCGCTGGGGAGCTTCATGGCGGCCTGGGTCCAGGCGAGGGACTCGGGGCCGTCGAGGACGTCGCCGGCGACCTCGTCGCCGCGGTGGGCGGGGAGGTCGTGCATGAAGGCGGCGCCGGGCCAGCGGGAGAGGAGACGCCGGTCGACGTGGTAGGGGCGGAAGCTCTCGCGCCAGTCGGGGTCGGCCTTACGGGTGCCGGTGGTCTGCCAGCGGCTGGTGTAGAGCACGTCGATGTGGCCGGGGGCGAGGCCGAGGTCGTGGATCTGTTCGATGACGGCGCCGGTGGTGCCGGCGCGGCGGGTGGCGGTCTTGAGCTCGGTCTCGGGGAGGCCGTAGCCGGCGGGGCTCGCGAAGGTGGCGTGGGCGCCGGGGACGGCGGCGAGGGCGTGGGCGAGGGCGACGGCCGTGTTGTTGCCCTCGCCCACGTAGAGCAGGCGGATGCCGGTGAGGTCGTCGCCGAAGGCGGTGGTGAGGGTGGCGAGGTCGGCGAGGGCCTGGGTGGGGTGTTCCTCGGCGGCCATGGCGTTGACGACGGGGAGCCGGCCGGCGCGGGCGAGGGCGCGGAGGTCGGCGAGGGGTCCGGCGGTGCGGGCGACGAGGAGGTCGAGCATGGCGCCGAGGACGCGGCCGGTGTCGGTGAGGGTCTCCCCGGTGTTGAGCTGGAGGTCGTCGGGGCCGTAGGTGACGGGGGTGGCGCCCAGCCGGAGGGCGCCGACGGTGAACGCGGTGCGGGTGCGGGTGGAGGTCCGGGTGAACAGGACGCCCGCCGCCCGGCCGTCGAGGGGGCGGTCGTGGGCGCGGGGGTCGCGGTGGAGCGCGGCGGAGCGGCGGACGAGGCCGGTGAGGGTGTCCGGGCGCAGCTCGGCGAGGGAGAACAGGCCGGTGGCGGGGGTGTCGTCCATGGGGCTTCCCTTCTGAGGAGATGGTGCTGCGGGGGAGATGGCGCTGCCTGGGATGTGGCCGCACGGTCGTGTGGCCGGCGCGGTCGTGCGGTTGTGCCCTCGTGTGGCTGGTGATCGTGCGGCTGCGTGGTCGTGTGGCCGCGCGGTCATGTCGCCGCGCGTTCGTGGGGCCGCGCGGCGGGGGTGTCACAGCAGGCCGATCTCGTGCCCGTGGCCCTTGGCGCGCGCGATGTGGTGGAGGGCGTCGAGGAGGCCGACGTCGAGGATGGCCATCCCGAAGGGGTTGCTGACGACATGGCCGGTGGTGGGCCGGATCGCGGGGACGCGGCCGGTGAGGACCTGGCCGAGGGTGCCGTCGGGGGTGATCTCGCCGTCGCGGATCAGGCCGCCGAGGACGCGGCGGGGGTTGTCGGTGACGAGCCCGACGTCGTCGACGAACAGGCCCTGCGCGGTGTGGAACACCTCGGGCAGCAGGTCGTCCAGGGAGACGTGGGCGATGAACGTGCCGGGCAGCGGCCAGGCGGCGGGCAGGTAGCCCCGGTCGCTGGTGGTCGTGAGGACGAGGACGGTGGCGGCCCGGACGGCGTCGCGCGGGTCGTCGTGGACGTGGGGGGTGAGCCGGGGGTGGTGCCGGTGGGTCCAGTCCGCGAGGGCCTCGGCGCGGGGGCGGGCGAGGTCGTGGAGGTGGAGGTGGGTGGCGCGGGGGAAGGCGCGGGCGGCGAACTCGATGTGGGCGCGGGCGAGGGCGCCGCAGCCGACGAGGGTCATGGCGTCCCAGTGGCGGGGGCCGAGGTGGGTGAGGCTGACCATGGTGTAGGCGGCGGTGCGGGCGGCGCTGAGCCAGCCGGCTTCGGCGAGGAGGCGGGGGCGGGCGGTCTCCGGGTCGAAGAGGAAGGCGACGCCGGTGGCGCGTTCGTGGCCGTGGGCGGGGTTGCTGGTGGCGGCGTTGATCAGCTTGAGGCCGAACGTGGCCGGTCCGTCGTCGTTCTCGACCGCGCCGGGCATGGCGAGGCAGCGGCAGGCGGCGCCCTCGCTGTTGGTCCAGGGCAGGTAACTCTCGGCGGGGAGGGTGACGCGGCCCTCGGCGTGTCGGCGCAGGACGTGTTCGACGACGGCGCACAGGTCGACCTCGGCGGCGCAGGCGCGGATGGCGTCGCGGTCGAGGCAGAGCAGGCCGGGCGGCGCGGTCATCCGAGGAGCTCCGCGGCGTGGAAGGCGTCGCGGCCACCGGGGACGTCGAGGGCGCCGGCCTCCTCGAAGAGGCGGACGGTGTGCCGGGCGGTCACGCGGATGGAGGCGTTGACGCGGTCGGGGGCGTAGGCGTCGCGCAGGACGTCCTCGGCGGCGGCCGGGGTCAGCCCGGCGGCGGTGAGGGAGTCGCGCACGGGGCGCGGGTCGGGGTGCAGGCTGGAGCGGATCAGGGCGGGGGCGCAGCGGGCGATCCGGGCGCGGCGGGCGGGGGGTTGCTGGGCCCACAGGTCGCGGAAGAAGCGGGAGAAGAAGGCGTGGTGCCAGCCCTCGTCCTTGGCGTGGTCGCGGACGATGTCGCGGACCACGGTCAGGACGCGGGGGTCCTTGGGGACGTCGTTGAGGATGCCGGTGATGAGGGTCTCGAAGACGACGACCTGGAGGAGCTGGGCGAGGACGGGGCTGTCGGGAAGGGCCTGGGCGCCGGTGGCGTCGAGACGGCGGAGGAACGGGTCGAAGGCGTAGGGCAGGGGGGTGATGCCGGTGGCGGTGGAGATCTGGTCGATGACGTCGAGGCTGTAGAGGGAGTGGTAGCCCTCGTCGCAGTAGATGCGGTAGGCGTCGAGGCGCACGTCGGTGCCGGTGTCGACGCCGCTGCGTCCGCCGGCGATGCGTTCGGTGGCGCGGTTGACGACGCGGGTCTCGAAGTGGGCGGTGAACGAGAGGTAGTGGAAGAGGTGGCGGGCGAGGAGTTCGGCGCGGCGTGGCGCGGGCAGGGCCCGGACCAGGGGGTGGTCGTGGTAAGGCACCAGGTCGGGGGGGAAGTAGAGGCGGCCGGCGTCGAGTTCGTCGCCGAGGCGGCGGCGCGGGCCGGTGCGGACGCCCGCCCGGCCGTACCAGTCGCGTGCGGCGGGGCGTGGCGCGTCGCCCGGCTTCATGGAGCCCCTCCGGTGCCGGTGGGGGTGGGTACGGGGGGTCGGCCGGCGCCGACGACGTGGATACCGCGGGCGATGTCGGTGGGGGTGATGCCGTTGAGCCGCCGCCAGCGCGGGGAGTAGACGGTCTCCCGGTAGTGGTCGCCGCCGTCGGGACACAGGCAGGCGATGTCGGTGCGGCCGGGGCCGGCGCGGAACATGCGCAGGGCGGCGGCGATCAGCGCGCCGGAGCTGGCGCCGACGGTGATGCCGGTGGTGTCGGCGAGCCACAGGCAGGCGCCGACCGCGTCCCGCGGGCTGACGTGCACGGCCTGGCGGTAGCCGCCCGGGAGGAACGCGGACGGCCGGCTGGCGCCGATACCGGACAGGACGCGGGGGCCGGGAGGACCGCCGAGGGCGGCGGAGCCGGTGATGTCGACGCCGATCAGCTCCCAGTCGGGGCGGGCGGCGGTGAGGTAGTCGCGGAAGCCCGCGAGGGTGCCGCCGGTGGAGACGGCGACGAGGACGCGGGCGGGGCGGCCGTGGGTCTGGGCCCGCAGCTCGGGGGCGGTGCCCTGGGTGTGGGCGCGGGGGTTGGCCGGGTTGGCGTACTGGTTGGGCCAGACGAGACGGGGCTGCGCGGCGAGCCGTTCGCGGATGTGGGCGAGGCGGCTGAGGAGGTAGCCACCGGCGCCGTCGGGCCGGTCGACGGTGATGACGTGTCCGCGCAGCGCGCGGATGGCGGCGACGAGGGAGGCGGGGCTGCGGGGGTCCATGACGGCGGTGAACGGGACGCCGTGGGAGGCGGCGAGGGCGGCCAGGGCGACGCCGAGGTTGCCCGAGGTGGATTCGATGATCCCGGCGTCGGGATCTATCCGTTCGGCGACGTCCCGCCACAGCGCCCGGGCGGTGCGGTCCTTGACGGAGCCGTGGGCGTTGTGCGATTCGAGCTTCAGCCACAGGTGGCCCGGGAGACCATCGACGGAGAGCTGGAAGGTGACGACGGGCGTGAGGGGGGCGGGCGGGCCGCCGGGGAGTGCCTGGAACTCGCTGTCGGGCATGGTCTGTCCCTGGGTGCGGCGGTCCCCCTCGCTGGTGCCTCTGTTCTAACCCGCCCCCCATATACCCGCAAATCGGGCATGGGTGGCGATCGGGCGCGGGGTGGCCGAGGTGGGGCGTGTGCGAGGCCGGAGGCCATGAGGATCTTGGTGATCGGGGCGACCGGAACCCGCGGTCGCGCCGGCGGTCGGTGGCGGCGCGCGGGCGCGGGCCGGCAGCGGCCGGCCCGCGCCCCGGGGCCCGGCGCGACATCACCCGCCTCTTGTCCCGGGGTCGGGCGGGGCGAGGGGGGCCTCGCGCGACTCGAACCCGAGGCGGCGAGGTCGTCGGTGACGATGCCGATGAGATCGAGTCGAGGTGTCATGCCCCGCAGCCCAGGTGCCGCGCGGGCGGGGGGCCTTGAATGAATCGGACGTCGGCGGGCGGCGGCGCGTCGCGCGCCGCCGCTCCCCGCGAGCGGGACTGGCCGGGACTAGCCGGCCGGGTCGAACTGCGACGTGCGGACCGCCGCCACCAGCGGGGCGAGGGCCGCGCGCCGTTCGGCCTGGTCGAGGGCTTCGCGCAGGGCCGTGTCGTTCGTCGGACGGGCCTCTTCGAGAAGCCGGCGGCCGGCCTCGGTGACATCCGCGTAGATGCCGCGCCGGTCGGTGGCGCACAGGTAGCGCGTGAGCAGGCCGCGGTCCTCCAGGCGGTTGACCAGGCGGGTGGTGGCGCTCTGGCTGAGGACGACCGCGTCGGCCAGCTGGTTCATCCGGAAGTGGCCGCCGTCGCCGTCGTGCTGCTGACTGAGGACGTTCAACACGGAGAACTCGCGGACGCTGAGCCCGTGGCCTGTCTGGAGCGCGCGCTCGATGTGCGCCTCGATGCGGTCGTGCAGCGCGGACAGGGCACACCAGCCCTGGGCGAGGCCCGGATCCGGACGTGTCATCGCCTCTCCCTGTCATTCCTCGTCGCCCTCGTCGGCGCCTCTTCAGCCTAGCTCATCGGCGAAATAGTCCGCGCTTGCATGTATAGGGCGTCTGCAATTATTGTCTAGGCCGGTAATGCTTGTCTGCACAGACCTGGGAGGGTCGGCTCATGCCACTCGCGCTCTTGGCCCTGGCCATCGGAGCCTTCGGGATCGGCACCACGGAATTCGTCGTCACGGGCCTGCTGCCGGAGATCTCCGACGAGTTCGGCGTGTCCGTCCCCACCGCCGGCTTCACCGCCTCCGGCTACGCGCTCGGCGTCATGATCGGCGCACCGGTCCTGGCCATCGCCGGTGCCAAGGTGTCCCGCAAGCGGATGCTGATGCTGATGATGGTCCTGTTCATCGCGGGGAACGCGGTCTCCGCCGTCGCCCCCGCCTTCGGCGTCCTGCTGACCGGGCGGGTGATCGCCTCGCTCGCGCACGGCGCCTTCTTCGGCATCGGCTCGGTGGTGGCCGCCACCCTGGTCGCGCCGGAGCGGCGGGCCGGGGCCATCGCCCTGATGTTCACCGGGCTGACCGTGGCCAACGTGGTCGGCGTGCCCGCCGGCACCCTGCTGGGCCAGCAGGTGAGCTGGCGGCTGACCTTCGCCGCGATCACGGTCGTCGGCGTCGTGGCGCTGATCGGCGTCGCCGCGCTCGTGCCCGACGGCGCCGGGGACCCCTCACCCGCCGAGCGGGCGTCCGGCGGCGGACTGCGGGGCGAACTGGCGGCGTTCCGCAACGCGCAGGTGCTGCTCGCCATGGCGATGACCGTTCTCGGCTTCGGCGGCGTCTTCGCCGCGATCACCTACATCGCGCCGATGATGACCGACGCCGCCGGCTACGCGGAGAGCAGCGTCACCTGGCTGCTGGTCCTCTTCGGCGTCGGGCTGGTCGCCGGGAACCTGGTCGGCGGCCGGTACGCGGACCGCGCGCTGATGCCGATGCTGTACGCGTCGCTGGGCGCGCTGGCGCTGGCGCTGGCGGCGTTCACCTTCACCGCGCACGACAAGGTCGCGGCGGCGGTGACGCTGCCGCTGATCGGCGCCTTCGGCTTCGCGGCCGTGCCGCCGCTGCAGAAGCGGATCCTGGACAACGCGGCTCAGGCGCCGACGCTGGCGTCGGCCGTGAACATCGGGGCGTTCAACCTGGGCAACGCCATCGCCGCCTGGTTCGGCGGGCTGGTGCTCGCCGCGGGCGGCGGCGAGACCCTCCCGAACCTGGTCGGCGCGGCGATGGCGGCGAGCGCCCTGGTGCTCGCTGTGGTCGCGGCGCGGATGGAACGGCGCGGCGCGTCCCGGCGGAGCGGCGCGGTCGTCGCCTCCGGGGCCAGGGCCAGGGCCGGGGTGGAGCCGATGGCCGTCACTCCGTCCAGGGAACGGCCCTGACCTCGCCGGTGTTCGCGACGGTGACCCGGCCGCCGCCTGCCCTGCGGACCAGGATCTCGGCCGGGCCGTCGCTCGCGGTGGCGATCCGCCGGATCTCCCCGCGGGCGACGGGCGTGGACGTCACGGCCTCCAGCGTGGCCGACCCCGCCCCCCGCGGCGACTGCTTTTCCCCGCGAGCCCTACGACCCGCCCGGGCCCGTGTCGGCGGCGCCGATCCGGGGGCCGGCGGGCGTGAGTCCTGTCACAGAGCCAGCTTGAAACCGACGTGCGTCGCCTTGAAGCCCAGCCGCTCGTAGAAGCGGTGCGCGTCGGTCCTGGCCGCGTCGGAGGTGAGCTGTACCAGGACGCAGCCGCGCCGCCGCGCCTCCTCCACCGCCCGCCGGATCAGCTCACCGCCCAGCCCCGCGCCGCGCTCGGCCGAGGCAACCCGCACCGCCTCGATCAGCGCGCGTGAGGAGCCGCGCCGGGAGAGCCCGTGCAGAATGCTGAGCTGCAAACTTCCCACCACGCGGCCGTCCCGCTCGCCGACGAGCAGAAGCTGATTCGGGTCGGCGTCGATGCGCTCGAACGCCGCCAGATACGGGGCGAGATCGGCGGGGTTCTCGCGCCGCGCGCCGAGCATGTCGTCGGCGAGCATCGCGACGATCTCCGGGACGTCCGCGGGAAACGCCTGCCGCATGGTGATATTCATATGCACCGCAGTCTAAGAACACCCGGAAACACGCGAACCTCACACTCCTGGAGGGGGCTTGTGTCTCAGCCGTATAACGGTATGGTCGATTCCGCGCCCGGGTGGCGTGAAGGCGTTCATTTTATGGGTTGCGAGGAGCTCGATGGCCGGGTTTCCGGTTCACCACCCGCCCGGGGGTGAGCATGCTGACACGCTGTGCGACCGGGAGCTGATCGAGGCGAGGCAGGAGCATGACCGCGATATCGGCCGGCGACGGAGCCACCATGGCCGGAAACGGCAATGGGAATGCAAAAGAGGCGCCGTCGCCTGACGCGATGGTGATTCGGCGCACACTCGCCGAGATCGAACCGCTCGCGGATGACGTCACTTCGTACTTCTACGCACTGCTCTTCGTGCGGAACCCGGGCGTGCGCGAGATGTTCCCCATCGCGATGAGCGCGCAGCGCGATCGCCTCTTCCGCGCGCTGCTCACCGCCGCCGAACACATCGACGACACCGTCACGTTGACGGACTATCTCTTCAACCTCGGTCGCGGTCACCGGAAATACGGCACCCGGTCCGAGCACTACCCGGCCGTCGGCGAGTGCCTGATGGCCGCGCTCGAACGCTACGCCCCGCGCACCTGGGGTCCCGACGCCGAGGCGGCCTGGGTCCGCGCCTACACGGCGATCTCCCAGATCATGATCGACGCGGCGGCCGAGGACGAGTTGCGCTCCCCGCCTTGGTGGCTGGCCGAGATCGTCGGTCACGAACGGCGCACCAGCGACGTCGCCGTGGTCACCGTCCGCCCCGACCAGCCGTATCCGTACCGGGCCGGGCAGTACGCCAGCGTCGAGACCCCGTGGTGGCCGCGCGAGTGGCGGAGCTTCTCGTTCGCCTCCTGTCCGCGCTCGGACGGGCTGCTGTTGTTCCACGTCAAGGCCGTGCCGGCCGGCTGGGTCTCGCGGGCGCTGGTGCACCGCGCCCGGCTCGGCGACGTGCTCCGGCTCGGCCCGCCGGGCGGATCGATGACCCTGGACCACTCCTCGGGGCGCGGGCTGCTGTGCGTCGGCGGCAGCACCGGCATCGCGCCGATCAGGGCGCTGGTCGAGGAGGTCGCCGAGCACGGCGGGCGCCGCCCGGTCGAGGTGTTCTTCGGCGCCAACCGCGACGCCGAGCTGTACGACCTGGACCACCTCCTCGGCCTGGAACGCCGCTACCCCTGGCTCGCGGTGCGCCCGGTCGTCGCCGAGTACGCCACGCGCGGCTTCGCCGGGCGGCTCCCGGAGGCGGTGCGGAAGTTCGGCCCGTGGCGGGAGTTCGACGGCTATCTGTCCGGTCCGCCGCAGATGATCCGCAAGAGCGTGGACGCCCTGGTGTCCGCGGGGATTCCGCCGGACCGGATACGGCACGATTTCATGGGGACGCCGGACGCGGCGGACGGCTGACACCGCCGGGGAGGCCGGCGAGTCCACACACGGAAAGCGCGAAGCGAATCAACGGCATGTCAAGTACGGGTAGTTCGGGAATCGGCACGGACACAGGCACAGACACAGGCACGGACGTCGGCACGGTGGGGCCCGACATCACCGGCCGGCCGGGCAGCGACGGGGAGCACGCCCTGCAGCGGCGGCTGGGCACCGAGGCGCGCGCCGACCGCTTCTACGACGAGCAGGTCCTCGACCATCTCAATGAGCGCATGCGGGACTTCGTCGCCCGCCAGGAGATGTTCTTCCTGGCGACCGCCGACCGGCACGGCGAGTGCGACAACAGCTTCCGCGCCGGCCCGCCCGGCTTCCTGCACGTGCTGGACCCGCGCGCCATCGCCTACCCCGAGTACCGGGGCAACGGCGTGCACGCCTCGCTGGGCAACATCACGGAGAACCCGCACGCCGGCCTGCTCCTGATGGACTTCGACCGGGCCAGGATCGGCCTGCACATCAACGGCCGCGCCAGCGTGGTGCCCGACGCCGAACTACGCGCCCACCACCCCGAGCTGCCCAGGGACACCGTGCCGGGCCGGGCCGCCGAGCTCTGGGTGCGGATCGACGTCGAGGAGGCGTACGTCCACTGCGCCAAGCACATCCCGCAGCTGGTCAAGGCCGCCCGGCGCACCGCCCGCGACTGGGGTACCGACGACTACAAGCGCAAGGGCGGGGACTTCTTCGGCGCCGCCCGCGAGGCCCAGGTCCGCCGCACGCGCGAGCTCAACGGCCGGCCGGTGCCCGCCGCCCTGACCGCCGGCCCCGAGCGGCCCGCCCCCCCGCCGCCCCCGCCGCCGGGCGCCGCGGCGTGGCGCGAGGAGGCGCGGCGCGCGCTGGAGCTGGCGCGGCGCCGGGGCGCGGGGACCGGCGAGTCCTCGGGCGGCTGGTTCGGTTGAGGGGCCGGCGGCCCCGCGCCGCTCAGGTGAAGTCGCGGGCGAGCAGCGCGCGGATGCCGGGGATGTTCCGGGTCAGATAGCGGCTGAGGGACCGCGGGACGATGTCGACGGAGGCCAGCCCCTCGGGCGTGAACGGCAGCCGCACGATCTCGTACGTGCCGCAGGGCGCCTCCACCTCGGGCCCGTGCCGCAGCGAGGGGTCCATGGAGGCGAGCCGGCAGGCGAAGAAGTGCTGCACCTTCAGGCCGGGCGGCAGGCCGTCGCCGTCGTCCGCGGTGCACGGGACGGTGTCCACGAAGGCCGGGACCGCGTCGGTGATCTTCGCGCCCAGCTCCTCGAACACCTCTCGGTGGAGGGCGTCCAGCACGGTGGCGTCCGTCGGCTCGACCCCGCCGCCCGGCGTGATCCAGTACGGCGGGCGGTCGGGCTTGGTGCGCTTGATGACGATGAGACGGTCGGACTCGTCGAGCAGGATGGCGCGAGCGGTGCGCTTGACCACGGGTTGTGCTGGGGTCATGCAAGTCATGTGGCCCGGTTGGCCCCGGGTGAAACCTCCGCCCCCGCCACCTCAAGCGCCCGGCACACGTCCGCGACAAGATCCTCCGGGTCCTCCACGCCCGCGGAGAACCGGATGAACCCCGTCGGCACCGCGTCGCCGCCCCACCGCCCGCGCCGTTCCGCCGTCGAGCGCACCCCGCCGAAGCTCGTCGCGTCGTCCACCAGCCGCAGCGCCGCGAGGAACCGCTCGGCGTGCTCGGGGTCCGGCAGCACGAACGAGACCACGCAGCCGAACCGCCGCATCTGGCGCACCGCCACGGGGTGCGCGGGGTCGTCGGTCAGCCCGGGGTAGCGCACGCTCGTCACCTCGGGCCGCTCGCGCAGCGCGGCGGCGACGGCCAGCGCGTTGGTCTGCTGCCGCTCCACGCGCAGGTGGAGCGTGCCCAGCCCGCGGTGGGCGAGCCACGCCTCCATCGGGCCGAGGATGGCGCCGGTGGTGGTGCGCCAGCGCCGGATCTCTCCGGCCCGCTCCGGATCGCGGCAGGCGACATAGCCGAGCAACACGTCGCCGTAGCCGCTGAACGCCTTGGTGCCGCTGGCCACGGACAGGTCGGCGCCCAGGTCGAGCGGGCGCTGCCCGAGCGGCGTGGCCAGCGTGTTGTCGACGGCGACGAGCGCGCCGCGCGCGTGCGCGGCGTCGGCGAGGCGGCGGATGTCGCACACGTCGAGCCCGGGGTTGGACGGGGTCTCCAGCCACAGCAGCCGCAGTCGGCCGTCATCGTCACCGTCGAGGGCCGTGAGCTGGGCGTCGCCGCCGGTGGGGGCGGTGCGGACACGGACACCGGTCGTCTCCAGCCGCTCGCGCAGCCGCGGCAGGAGCTGATAGCCGTCGGACGGCAGCACGGCCGTGTCCCCGGGGCGCAGCAGTCCCATCAGGACGGCGGCGATGGCGGCCATGCCGGAGGGGAAGACGACGGCGTGCGCCTCCTCGCCGGGGGACTCCAACTCGGCGACGGCCCGCTCCAGGCCGGTCCACGTCGGGTTGCCCTCGCGGCCGTAGCCATAGGTGGCGTCGGCCGGGTCGCCCGGCAGGTGGAAGTGGGCGGCGAACACCGGCCCCGGCATCGGGGGCTGATACGCCTCGGCGGCGGGCAGCCCGGCCCGCACGGCACGTGTTCCGTCGCCGGTCATCGGCCATCCCTCGTCGTCCGTCGCTCCGGGTCACTCATACCGCCCTGTCCCCTGCCCCGTCCCCGCCCCGGCACGCCATCCCCGGCCGCCGTTTCGCCGCGATGGCGTCCGCAGGACGGCCTCGGCCCTCGGGGAACGGCGGCTGTCGGCGGTGCGGACGAAACGGACCCGGAGGACCAGGGAGACCGGGGAGACCGGGGAGACCGGGGAGATACCGGAAGGGGCCCGGCTCAATCACTGTCCAGCACCATGTTGACCGTCCACGACACGATGGAGATGATCAGCCCGCCCAGCACGGCCGGCCAGAAGCCGTCGACCTCGAAGGCGTCCCCGGCGAGCGCGCTGGTCAGCATCAGCATCAGGGCGTTGATCACCAGGGTGAACAGGCCCAGCGAGAGCACCAGCAGCGGCAGGGACAGCACCTTCACGATGGGCTTGACGACCAGATTGACCAGACCGAAGATCAGCGCGACGACGAGCAGGGTCGCCGTCCTGCCTCCGGTGCTCGTGTCGTCGTCGCCGAGGGTGATGTCTCCCACCAGCCAGACGGCGGCGGCCAGCGCCACGGCGTTGGCGACGAACCGGAACAGAATGCTTGTCATAGAGAGATCGTTTCAGATGGCACGAGGGGCGCAAGGGGAATGGGCGCGATGAAGGAGTTCCGGCTGGACGCGCTGGAGGCGGAACGGGTCGCGTACGACGGCGCCTACCTCCGTTTCCTTCGCGAACGCAACCTGTCGGCAGGGCTCTACGCGCTGGGCGCGGGGCAGGCCGACACGCAGCGCCCGCAGGCGCAGGACGTGCTCAACTTCGTCGTCAGCGGGCGGGCGTCGCTGACGGTCGGCGGCGAGACCACCACGGTGGCGCGCGGCAGCGTGGTCTATGTGCCGGCCGGGACGCCGGCCAGGTTCCACCACATCACCGAAGACCTGCGGGTCATGGTCGTCTTCTCGCCGCCGGAGGGCTGACGCCCGGCCCCCGGCTTCCGGCCCGCCGGCTTCGGCGCCCCGGTTCTCAGGGTCCGGGTCAGGGAACGGTCAGGGGAGGACCGGGGCCGCCCGGCCTCCCGGCGCCGGTCCGGCGCGCATAGCATCGAGGCGATGGCGAGACGGATGCGCGAACAGGAGCCGTGGCGATGAAGGAAGCCTTCAAGACCCTGCCGTGGTGGCTGCGGTGGGTCGCCCTGCCCGCCGTCGCGCTGGTCGTCTTCGGGGTCCTGCTGATCGGCGTGGTGACCTGGCTCGTCGCCGTCCTCTTCCGGCTCCTGCTGATCGTCGCCCTGGTGGCCGGCCTGATCTTCCTGGTCCGGAAGATCACCTCCTCCTCGTCCTCCTCCGGTGGCGGTTGGTAGCGCCGCCGCCCGGCGCCGGGGTCCCCGTCCCGGCGATCTGCGCCGGATGCCGGTCGGCGCTCACCACGAGCGCCGCGAGCACGGTGGTCACCGGCACCGACGCCACCAGGCCCACCGACCCCACCAGCGTCCTGACGATCTCCTCCGCGACCAGCTCGCTGAACGTCACGGTCCCCACGCTGCTCTGTGCGATCGTGAACAGCAAAAGCAGCGGCAGGGCCGCGCCCGCGTAGGCCAGCACCAGGGTGTTGACCACCGAGGCGATGTGGTCGCGGCCGATGCGCATCGCGGCCCGGTAGAGCTTCAGCCAGCTCGCCCCCGGCTGAGCCTGCTTCAGCTCCCACACGGCGGAGGTCTGGGTCACCGTCACATCGTCCAGCACGCCCAGGGAGCCGATCAGGATGCCGGCGAGCAGCAGCCCCTGGATCTCGATGTCCGGATAGAGACTGTGCACCAGCCCGGTCTGGTCGTCGGTGTTGCCCGTCAGGTGCGCCCAGTCGATGAACAGCGAGCCCAGCAGCCCGATCAGCAGCAGCGAGATCAGCGTGCCGAGCACGGCGACCGAGGTGCGGGCGTTGACCCCGTGGCACAGATACAGCGTCACCAGCATGATCACGCTGCCGCCGATCACCGCCACCAGCAGTGGGTTCGAGCCGTGCAGGATGGCGGGCAGGATGAACAGCGTCAGCACCGCGAAGCTCACCACGAGACCGATCAGCGCCAGCAGCCCGCGCAGCCGCCCCACCGCGACCACCGCGAGGGCGAAGACCCCGGCGAGCAGCAGCATCGGCGCCTTCCGGTCCACGTCCGTGACGCTGTACTGCAGCTCCTCGGGCGCGTCCGGGGCATAGGCGACGATCACCTTTTGCCCCTCGCTGTACCGCTGGGTCGCGTCGGGCGGCACGATCTCCTCGAACGTCCGCCCGGCGTCCGGCCCGGACGTCACCTCCACCGTCGCCTGCTCGCAGGTCCCGTCCACGCCCCGGGGCACCTGCACGCCGATGTCCTCGCAGGACACCTCGGCCACCTCGGTCACGCGGGCCCGTTCGTGCTGCTGGTCGAAGCCGACGCCGGTGTGCTCGTCCTGCTCGGGGGCGCCGCCGGGCCACAGCACCACCAGCCCGGCCACCATCACGGCGGCGAACGGGATCAGCACCGCCGCTATCACCCGCCGCAGATGGGCCGAGACGGGTGCGGCGGGGCCGTGCTGGTGCGTGTGCCCGTGGGCGTGGGGGGGAAAGTCCTCGGGTGCCGTCACGTTCCGATCATCGCCTAAACGGTCCGGCCCCCTGTTCAGCCGGTCCGGTGTGCCGTTAGCGTGGGGTCGCGATTCGCACATCGCGGGAGCTCCGAGCACGGGGCTGAGAGGGCGCTGGGGCTGCGCCGACCGCCGAACCTGTTACCGGGTAATGCCGGCGTAGGGAGTAGATCTGATGACCACGCAGGATGACGCACGCACGCCCGTCATCGGTTCGCACAAGGGATATATCACCGGAAGCCGACCGGATCTGCGGGTCCCGGTGCGGCGGGTGCACCTCACCGACGGCAACGCCGTCACGCTGTACGACACCTCCGGGCCGTACACTGACCCGGCCCGCATCACTGACGTCCGCGAGGGCCTGCCGCCGCTGCGGCACGCCTGGATCGCCGAGCGCCGCGCCGACGGGACGCCCGCCGTCACGCAGCTGGCGTACGCCCGGCGCGGGGAGATCACCCCGGAGATGGAGTTCGTCGCGATCCGGGAGAACCGCTCCCCGGAGTTCGTCCGCGACGAGATCGCGGCCGGCCGGGCCGTGCTGCCGGTCAATGTCAACCACCCGGAGAGCGAGCCGATGATCATCGGCAAGAACTTCCTGGTGAAGGTCAACGCCAACATCGGCAACTCAGCGGTCACCTCCTCCGTCGAGGAGGAGGTCGACAAGATGACCTGGGCCACCCGCTGGGGCGCCGACACGGTCATGGATCTCTCCACCGGCCGCGACATCCACACCACCCGCGAGTGGGTGCTGCGCAACTCGCCGGTCCCCGTGGGCACCGTCCCCCTCTACGAGGCCCTGGAGAAGGCCGGCGGCCGGGCCGAGGACCTGACCTGGGAGCTGTACCGGGACACCGTCGTCGCGCAGGCCGAGCAGGGTGTCGACTACATGACCGTCCACGCGGGCGTGCTGCTGCGCTACATCCCGCTGACCGCCCGCCGCAAGACGGGCATCGTCTCGCGCGGCGGCTCGATCATGGCCGCCTGGTGTCTGGCGCACCACCAGGAGAGCTTCCTCTACACGCACTTCGAGGAGCTCTGCGAGATTCTGCGCGCCTACGACATCACCTTCTCGCTCGGCGACGGCCTGCGCCCCGGCTCCATCGCGGACGCCAACGACGAGGCGCAGTTCTCCGAGCTGCGCACGCTGGCCGAGCTGACCCGCGTCGCCAAGGCCCACGACGTGCAGACGATGATCGAGGGCCCCGGGCACGTCCCGATGCACAAGATCAAGGAGAACATCGACCTCCAGCAGGAGCTGTGCGAGGAGGCGCCGTTCTACACTCTCGGCCCGCTGACGACGGATGTCGCCCCCGGCTACGACCACATCACCTCGGGTATCGGCGCGGCGATGATCGGCTGGTGGGGCACGGCGATGCTCTGCTACGTCACGCCGAAGGAGCACCTGGGCCTGCCGGACCGGGACGACGTGAAGACGGGCGTGATCACGTACAAGATCGCCGCCCACGCCGCCGATCTGGCCAAGGGGCACCCCGGCGCCCAGGTCTGGGACGACGCGCTGTCCGACGCGCGCTTCGAGTTCCGCTGGGAGGATCAGTTCAACCTCGCCCTGGACCCCGACACGGCCCGCGCGTTCCACGACGAGACCCTCCCGGCCGAGCCGGCCAAGACGGCCCACTTCTGCTCGATGTGCGGGCCGAAATTCTGCTCGATGAAGATCAGCCGGGGCATCGCCGAGCGCTTCGCGCCCGAGGGGGCCGAGGCGTTGAGCGACGCGGAGGTCGAGGCGGGGATGCTCGCCAAGTCCCGGGAGTTCGCGGAGACCGGGGGGCGGGTCTACCTGCCCATGGCGGACTGACGCGCGATCGGCGTACGGTGGCCGGCCGGGGTGGGCGCCCCGGCCGGCCACCGGGGCCAGGGGCCGGCCACCGCCGAACTCGCCGAGCCGCTGCGGCTGCTCCTCAGCAGCCGCGAACTCCCCGACGCCGAACGGGAGGAAGCCGCCGGGCTTGTGGCACCGTGACCGGTCGGCCGCCGGACGCCCCGGAGGCGCCGCGTCGGCCGGACCGCCCGCGCGAACTGGTCACCCGCGCCGCCGACATCGCGTGGCCCGCCCTCGGCATCGTCGGATCCTTCCGCGACGGCTTCGGGCTCCGCGCCGCCCGTTCGGGCAGACTGGGCCGCATGACTGCCATAACCCTCAGCAAAGGTGCGAACGTTCCGGTCGGTGCGGTGTCGGTGCGCGCGGTGTTGTCGTGGTCGGGTGGTGTGGGGGCGCCCGATGTGGACGCTTCGGCGTTGCTGCTCGGCGGTGACGGTCGGGTGCGGGGGGATGGTGATTTTGTTTTCTACAACCAGCCCAAGCACGCGTCGGGTGCGGTGCGGCATGGGGGAAAGCGGGCCGGGGCGGATGTGGTCGAGGTCGATCTCCCGGTCGTGGAGCCGGGGATCGAGCGGGTGGTGCTGGCGGCTTCGGCGGACGGTGGGACGTTCGGGCAGTTGAGTGGGTTGCGGCTGACGCTCTCGGACGCCGGAACCGGTGTCGACCTGGCTGTCTTCGATATGGCGGCGACGAGTGAGACAGCTTTTGTGAGTGGTGAGTTGTACCGGCGGGGTGGTGGGTGGAAGTTCCGTGCGGTCGGGCAGGGTTACGACTCGGGGCTGGCGGGGCTGGCGACCGACTTCGGCATCAGCGTGGACGACGACCAAGTCGACCAAGTCGACCAAGTCGACCAAGTCGACCGAGAGGACGGACCGGAGCCGGCATCCGAGCCCGCCCCCCAGGAGCGGCTGCCCGTCGACATGGCCAAGCGGCTGTCGCTCCGTAAGGAGAAGGTCGTCATCAGCCTCGGCAAACGCGGCGCCGCCGGAGTCCGGGCACGGGTTGTGCTGGCTCTCGACGCCTCCGGCTCGATGTACTGGCTGTACGGGAACGGCACGGTCACCGACGTCGTGGAGCGGATGGCCGCCGTCGCCGCCGCCCTGGACGACGACGGCGAGATGCAGGCGTGGGTCTTCGCCTCCGAGGCCGCCCGGCTCCCCGACCTCAGGACCGATGACCTCGCCGACTGGCTCCCGGCGCACCTGAGCCTGCACGACAGCGGCGACGACGAGATGCTCGGCGAGATCCAGGTCGACCGGATCGGGTTCGGCAACGATGAGCCGAAGGTGATCAAGCAGATCCGCGAGTTCGTCACGGCCAACCCGGAGCCCGTGCCGACCCTGGTCCTCTTCTTCTCCGACGGCGGTGTCCACCGGGACAAGGAGATCAAGAAGCAGCTCGTCGCGGCGTCCGGGGAGCCGCTGTTCTGGCAGTTCATCGGGCTGGGCGACGCCGACTACGGCGCGCTCCGCCGCATCGACCGGATGAAGGGGCGGCGCGTGGACAACGCGGGCTTCTTCGCCGTGGACGACATCGGCGAGGTCCCGGACGAGGAGCTGTACGACCGGCTGCTGAGCGAGTTCCCCTCGTGGCTGACGGCCGCCCGCGACGCCGGGATCATCGCCTAGGCATGATGCAGGCCGTACACCGGCGTGTTGTGCACGGTGCCGATCTGCCGGATGCACTGGCGTTTCAGCAGAAACCGCAGACCGTCGTGCACCCGCGCGGCGGTGAGGCCGGTCCGCGCGGCGATCGTGGCGACGCCGAGCCGGACCTCGCCGCGTTCGGCCAGCGTCGGCGCGAGGACGACGGCGACGGCCCACACGTCATCGGTGATGGTCAGCCGGGTCCGCCAGGCCGTCAGGAGCTGCTCGGCGCTGAGCCGGGGCCCGCGCTGGCATGGCACGCGCGGCGCCCGCGGCGTGTCGGGCGTGGCGGGCGGCGCGTCGGGGCGCGGTGGCAGCTTGTCGACCAGGTCCTCCACCGAGTCCGCCAGCCGGGACATCGAGCGCGCGAAGTCCACCATCACATCGCGCATCGCCATCACCGACCGCTCCTGCGCCTCGCCGACGGTCCGCAGCACGTTGACGGTCTCCCACCGCGCGCGGTGGGCGTCCTCCTGGGTGGCGGCGAGCTTCTCGTCGCTGTCGGCGGTGTGCCGCTCCAGCCGGACGATGGCGTCGGCGACCTCCTTCGGCATGGCGTAGGCGGCGGACGCCCGCGGCGAGGCGGGCTGGACCTCGGCCTTGTCGAGCACGTACGAGCCGTCGCGCTGGACGGTCACGATGACGTCGACCATCCACCGTTTGAACGGCTGCGCGGTGGGTTTGGCGCAGCCGCCGACGAGGGCGACGAGACCGCGCAGATTCACCATCCGCATCGACTTCTTGAGCCCGTGACCTGCGATCTCACGCAAAGCGTCACTCCCGCGGACGCTTCGCGCGAGATCTTCGAGACGGGTGCTGTGCTCGCGCGACACGTGCGTCGCGAGGGCCTGTCGGGTGTTCGCGTAACCAAGCTCGGTGGCCACGTCGACCGCCGGGAACCAGTGGTCGCCGTCCGGCATCGTCAGCCGTCGGACGCGGGCACCGGTGGCCGCGTAGACGAAGTCGTCGATGTCGATGGCGCCCTCGCGGGGAGCCCGGCTGCCGAGAGCTTCGCGCTGTTCATCCATGCACCGGACGGTAAACAGAAGATCGCTCCAAATGACAGCAAACAGAGGCAACTTCACCCGTTCGTGGCTTACCATCCGGTTCGCCCGGCCTCGCCGTTGCCGTATTAAGCACACGATCCCTTCAATGCGCCGGGTGAACGCTTTCCGGTAGGCCGATCGAGGCGTCGCTCACCGGGCCGGGAACCGCCGTGAAAGATCGGTGGCATGTCGCCGCTCGATACCGAGGTGCCCGCCCTGCTGCTCCGGCTCGACCGCCATCCGTTCCGCCACGGTGCACTGGCCGCGCTCCCGCGGTCCCTCGGCGGGAGACAGCGGCCTTGACGGAGACACCGAGAACACAGACACCGAGAGAAGCGACAGGAAAGTGAGCGGTGAGGCGACATGCATGACCTCGTAGTGGTGGGCGCCGGGCCCTATGGACTGTCGATCGCCGCGCACGCGGCGGCGGCCGGGCTGGACACCCGCGTCTTCGGCCGACCGATGGCGTCCTGGCGGGACCACATGCCCGCCGGGATGTTCCTGAAGTCCGAGCCCTGGGCCACCGATCTGTCCGAGCCGACCCGGGAGCGCACCCTCGCCGCCTACTGCGCGGCGCACGACGTGCGCCCGGAGCACGGCGTCCCGCTGCCCGTCGACGCCTTCGCGCGGTACGGGCTGTGGTTCGCCGAGCGTCTGACGCCGCCCGTCGAGGAGCGGGAGATCATCGCCGTGGCCCCGCACGCCGACGGCTTCGAGGTCAAGGCGGTGGACGGCGAGCGGCTCGCCGCCCGGAACGTGGCGCTGGCGGTCGGCGTGATGCCGTTCGTCCACCTGCCGGGCGCGCTGCGCGGGCTGCCCGCCGAGCTGGTCTCGCACAGCAGTGACCACCGCGACCTCGGTCGGTTCCGGGGCGCGGATGTGACGGTGGTGGGCGCCGGGCAGGCGGCCCTGGAGACCGCCGCGCTGCTGGCCGAGGCCGGGGCCAGGCCCACGGTCGTGGCCCGCGCCGGCGGCCTGCGCTGGGACACCCCGCCCGCGCCGCTGCGGCGTGGCGGGCTCGCGGGCCTGCGCGCTCCGCACAGCGGGCTGGGCACCGGCTGGACGACGTGGGTGTGGTCCGAGCTGCCGTGGGCGGTGCGCCGCCTGCCGGAGGCGGTCCGCGCGCACATCGTGGCCACCGCGCTCGGCCCGGCCGGCGCCTGGTGGCTGCGCGAACGGTTCGAGGGCGTCGTTCCGGTGCGGCTCGGTCTGCGGCTGCTGCGCGCCGAGCCGTCCGGGGCGGGGGTGCGGCTGACGGTGGCGTCGGCCGGGGGCCGTCCCGAGGTGATCGAGACCGGGCACGTGATCGCCGCCACCGGCTTCGTGCCCGATCTGCGGCGGCTCGACCTGCTGGACCGGACGCTGCGCGACGGCCTGCGGACCGTGCGCGGGACGCGGGCGCCGGCGTTGAGCGGCGGGTTCGAGTCGTCGCGGGCCGGGCTGTTCTTCGCCGGGCTGCTGAGCGCGCCGTCGTTCGGGCCCGCGATGCGGTTCGTGCACGGGGTCTCGTTCACCGCCGGGCGGCTGACGCGGAGCCTGCGGGACGTGACAGGACAGCGGCCGGCCGCCGCCCCGCGCATGCCGGGCCAGGGCACGGACCGGCCGGTCCGTCCGGCGGGGGCCGCCCGGTAGGCCGGCGGCCGTTTCAGGCGTTGGCGGTTTCAGGTGTCGGCGGTCAGGCCGCGAGCCGCGCCGCCAGCGTCTTGGCCTTGGCCCTGGCGTCGTCGTGGGCCTTGGCGCGCGAGGCGTCGGCCGCGTCGATGAGGTCCGCCATGGCCGGGGTCGTCCGGGCGAGGGTCAGCTCGGGAACGATGAAGTGCAGGTCCATGCCGAGCACGGTGCCGAAGACGTACCGCAGGTGCGGCTCGGCGAAGTCGTTGCCCTCCTGCGGGGTGCCGGGCGCGTAGGAGCCGCCGCGGCTGGCGATGAGGGTGACCGGCTTGCCCAGCAGCGCCGACTGCTCGGTGTAGGCGGTACGGCCGAGGACGATCACGTGGTCCAGCCACGCCTTGAGCGTGGAGGGGATGGCGAAGTTGTACATCGGGGCACCGATCAGGACCGCGTCGGCCTCTTCCAGCTCCCGGGTCAGCGCGTCGCGCAGCGCGAAGTCCGAGCGCTGCTCGGGCGTCCGCTCGGCGGCCGGGGTGAGGGAGGCGTAGAAGGCGCCGGCGGTCAGGTGGGGCAGCGGGTCGGCGGCGAGGTCGCGGTAGACGACGGTGCCCTCCGGGTGCTGCTCCTCCCACGCCTCGCGGAAGCTGCGCGTCACCTCGCGGGAGACGGAGGTGTCGCCGTTGAGGGAGGAGTCGAGGTGCAGGAGCGTGGCCATGATGTCCTCCGGGTAGATTAGGTACTGCAAGGCCGTACGCAGCTATTAATATCACAGGGGCTTACTTTTCTGCACTTGCTCCCTTCGAGTAGGCTGGAATCATGCTGGAAGCCGACGCCGCGACAGGCGGCGAGCACGGCCCCCGGACCGGGAAGCCCGCCGACATCGCGCTCTGCACCGAGCCCGAGTCCGCGCTCCAGCGCGTCTTCCTGCTGCTCGGCAAGCGCTGGACCGGCGTCGTCATCGCCGCCCTGATGAGCGGCCCCGGCCACTTCGCGGAGCTCAAGCGCGCCGTCCCCGGCATCAGCGAGCGCATGCTGTCCGACCGGCTCAGCGAGCTGGTCCACGCCGGGCTGGTCACCCGCCACGTGCAGGAAGGCCCCCCGCTGCGCGTCAGCTATCGGCTGACCGACGCCGGGCTCGGGCTCCGCCCGGCCCTGGCCGAGCTGACCCGCTGGGCCGAGTCCCACCTGCCGGAAGAGGCCAAGGGCTGCCCGGGGGAGTTCCGTCCCTGACACCCGCCGGGGATCACCGGACAGGCCCTAGGCTGGGCGGGTGACGGACAACAGCGAGGCGGGAACGCGGGCGGGAGCCGACGAGGCGACGCGGCGGCTGGAGCGCGCGGTGCACGCCGCGGAGACCGCGCTGATCGAGTTCGAGATCGCGGTGGAGACCTTCCGGATCGAGGTGGAGAACTTCTCCCGGCTGCACGAGCGGCGCCTCGGCCCCCTCTACGCGCACCTGGAGGAGCTGGACGCGCGGATCGCGGAGGCCGTCGCGGCCAGGACCGGCGACCCCGAGGACCAGCGCCGCGCCCACGAGGCGCGCGCCGCCGCCGCGCCCATGCCGCAGGTCTCCGAGCTGTTCCAGGGCTGGCTCGGCTCCGACGGCTTCGGCCCCGAGGCGTACGCCATGCTCACCGAGCAGTCCGTGCGGGAGCCGCCCCGGGTCCGCCCCGGCGAGGAGGCCCGCCGCCTGTACCGCGAGCTGGTCCGCCAGTGCCACCCCGACCTGGTGTCGGACGCCACCGAACGCGACCGCCGCGACGCCTTCCTCACCCGCGTCAACCAGGCGTACGCGCGCGGCGACGAGGACGCCCTGCGCGACCTGGCCGCCGAGTGGGAGCGCGGCGGCCCGGGCCCCGGCCACGGTCCGGAACGCGACCTGGCCGATGAGCTGTACGCGCGCCTGGAGTGGCTGGCCGAGCGCAAGGAGCTGCTGGCCGACGCCGCCGCCGCGCTGGAGGACAGCGCGATCGGCTCCATGCTGCGGATGGCCGGGGACGACCCGGACCGGATGCTCGCCGAGATCGCCGAGGAGCTGCGGCAGCGGGTGGCGGCCAAGGAGGCCGAACTGACCGCGCTGCTGGCCCGATAGGGTCGGGACATGAGCTTCGCACTTCCGACCGTGACGGCCGACGCCGTGCCCGAGGGCGCCCCGCTGCTCGACGTCCGGGAGCCCGACGAATGGGCCGCGGGACATGTCGAGGGCGCGCTGCACATCCCGATCGGGCAGGTCGTGGAGCGGGTCGGCGAGATCACCGAGCACGCCGGGGACGAGCGGCTGTACGTGGTGTGCAAGGTCGGCGGCCGGTCCGCGCAGGTCACCGCCTATCTGGCGCAGCACGGCATCGACGTGGCCAACGTGCACGGCGGCCTGCACGCCTGGGAGGACTCGGGCCGGGCGCTGGTCAGCGAGGCGGGGGAGCCGTTCGTCCTGTGATCCCCGCCGGTCCCCCGGTTCCGGCCGGGACGGCGGCGAGCCGTTCCACCGCGGCGCGGATCGACTCCGGGCGCTTGCAGAACGAGAAGCGGACCAGCCACGGCGCGGCGTCCGCCCCCTGCTGGAACGCCGAGGTCGGGATCGCGACCACCCCGGCCCGTTCCGGCAGCTCGCGGCAGAACCGCAGCCCGTCCGTGAACCCCCAGGGCCTGATGTCCGCCTGGAGGAAATACCCCGCGTCGGCCCGGTAGGGGCGCAACCCCGCCTCGGCCAGGCCCGCGCCGAGCAGGTCCCGGTTGGCGGTGAGCGTCGCGCGCAGCCCGGCCGACCACTCCCGCACCGAGCCGAGCGCCCGCGCGATGCCCTCCTGGTACGGGGTGCCGGAGGCGTAGGTGAGCCACTGCTTGACGGAGGCGACCGCCGCCACCAGCCGCGCCGGGCCGCAGATCCAGCCGACCTTCCAGCCGGTGACGTTGAACGTCTTCCCGGCCGACGAGATCACGAGCGTCCGCTCCCGCATCCCGGGCAGCGTCGCGATCGGCACATGCCGGCCGCCGTCGTAGACCAGGTGCTCGTACACCTCGTCGGTGACCACCGTCAGATCGTGCGCGCGGCAGACGTCCGCGACCGTCGCCAGCTCCTCGGGTGTGAAGAGCTTGCCGGTCGGGTTGTGCGGCGAGTTGAGCACCAGCAGCCGGGGGCGGCGCGCGCCGGTGACGGCGGCGCGCAGCGCGTCCGCGTCGAGGGCGAAGCCGTCGCCGTCGGCGGCCAGCGGCACGGTCACCAGCCGGGCGCCGCTGAGCCGGGCGCCCGCCGGATAGGCGTCGTAGCAGGGGTCGAAGGTGACGATGTCGTCGCCGGGCCCGGTCAGTGCCAGGAACGCCGAGGCCAGCGCCTCGGTGGCGCCCGTCGTCACCAGCACCTCGCCGTCCGGCGCGTAGTCCAGTCCGTAGTGCTCACGCTGGTGCGCGGCCACGGCCGCGCGCAGGGCGGGGAAGCCGAAGGCGGGCGGGTACTGGTTCCGCCCGGCCAGCACGGCGGCGGACACGTCGGCCAGCAGGGCGGGGGGAGAGTCGAGCTCGGGCACGCCCTGGCCGAGGTTCACCGCGCCGGTGCGGTGGGCCAGCTCGGTCATCTCGGTGAAGATGGAGGTCTCGGTCGCGCGACTCATGTCCCCACCCTAGGCGGCTGTTCGGCCGCCGGGGCGCCCCCGCCGGGGATGCGTCCCCGGCCGGGCGCGATCCGGGACCTTGACCTGCCAAGGCGGCCCGGCGGCAGGTACGGTGCACGGGTCAACCCAGAGCGGTCCTAGTAGTCCCGTGGAACGAGCCGAGCATGCTGCCATCCGACACGGCACCGGAGCACGACGCCGAACACGACGCCCACCCCGCGGCCGGGCCGGAAGTGCCGACGGAGTCCGTCAGCCTCGGCGCGCTGTCCCTGCCCGCCCGGCTGACCGTCGCGGTGGCGGTCGGCGCGGTGGCCGTCTACACGGTCTGGCACCTGGCCATGGTCTTCCTCTTCGTGGCCCCGTCGAACACCCTCAGCGAGGACTACCGGGACACCGTGCGCGGCTACATCTATCCGGAGTTCGAGCAGAACTGGAAGCTGTTCGCGCCCAACCCCCTCCAGCGGCAGGAGGGCCTTGAGGTCCGGGCCGAGGTACGCGGCGCGGACGGCGGGACCGAGATCACCGACTGGCTCGACCTGGGCGCCATCGACGTCGAGGGCATCAGGCACAACCCGCTGCCCAGCCACACCGCCCAGAACCTGATGCGCCGGGCCTGGGACTTCTACGTCGGCGCGCACAACGAGGACGGCGATCCGGTCGGCCAGCGCGGCGAGCTGTCCGCGAGCTATGTGCACCGCATCGCGCTGCTGCGGCTCGGCGAGGAGACCGATCTCGACCTGGACGCCGTCGAGCGCCTCCAGCTCCGCTCCTCCACCACCCGCGTCCCGGCGCCGGACTGGCGCGCCGAGAACTACGACACCGACACCTACTACGAAGAGCTCGACTGGTGGGCCGTCACCGCCGAGGACCTGCCGCGGGGCGCTCTCGCCCAGGACGACGAAGGAGAGCAGCCGTGACCGTGCCCGCGCAGCGATCCGGCGGCACCACCGCCGCCCCCGGGAGCCCGGCCGACCCGCCGTCGCCGTTCCGCGGCCTGGGCAAGAGCTTCGACGCCGCCCTGGGCCGGGGGATCGGCAACGTCACCCGGCGCGTCCTCGGCCCCTACCAGACGGCCGTCGTCCGCATCGGCTTCGCGACGACGATGCTGCTGTTCCTGCTGCACGAGTGGGAGCACCGGCACGAGATGTACGGGCCCGACGCGCCCTGGGGCTTCGACCTGGCCACCCGGCACGTGAGCGGCAACCAGGCGTTCACCGTGCTGCTGTGGTCCGACTCGACGCTCTGGTTCGAGTTCGTCTACCACCTGGTGATCCTCGCCTGCGTCGGCCTGCTGCTGGGGTGGCGGACCCGGGCGATGTCCCTGCTGTTCATGGTCGGCGTGCTCTCGCTCCAGAACCGCAGCGTCTTCCTCGGCGACGGCGGCGACAACGTCATCCACCTGATGTCGATGTACCTGGTCCTCACCCGCTGCGGCCGGGTCTGGTCGCTGGACGCGCGCCGTGCCGAGCGCGAGGAGGGGCGGCCGGGCCGTGACCCGGTGGGCGTCACGCTGTGGGTGGTGCTGGGCGCCGCGCTGATGGCGAGTCTGCTCGGCGGGAAGCTGGACAGCTGGATCTGGGGCCTGTTCTTCACCGGCATGTGGCTCGCGCACGGCTTCTGGTGGCTGGTCCGGCGATACGCCCCCGGCGAGCCGCGCATCGTCTCCGACATCGTCGCCAACCTGATCCACAACGCCGCGCTGTTCGTGATCATGGCCGAGGTCTGCGTCATCTACTCCACGGCCGGCTGGTACAAGATCCAGGGCTCGCGCTGGCAGGACGGCACCGCCGTCTACTACCCGGTGCGGCTCGACTACTTCAACGTCTGGCCCGAGCTGACCGACATCCTCGTCAACAGCGGGCCGATCGTCATGATCCTCACCTACGCCACGGTCTTCATGCAGGTGATGTTCCCGTTCACGCTGCTGAACCGGAAAGCGAAGAACTGCCTGCTGGTGCTGATGATCGGCGAGCACATCGGGATCGCCGTGCTGCTCGGCCTACCGTTCTTCTCGATGGCCATGATCGCGATGGACAGCGTCTTCCTGCCCACCGCCTTCCTGCTGTGGCTCGGCTCCCGCGCCCGGCGGGCCGCCGAGCCGGTGCGCCGCCGTCTGCGGCGCACCCCGCCCCCGCCGCCGGACGCCGCCGCCGAGGTGCCGGAGCGCGCCCCGGCCTGGGCGAAGTGACCGACGGCCGCTGGCGCGAACTGGCCCCCCGGGCTGTGTTGCTGGACGGCTTCCACGCGCTGAAGCACGCGCTGCGCTTCGGCGCGGAGATTCCGCTCGCGGTGGCGGCCGACAAGGCCGCCGCGCTCGATCTGGCCCGCCGGCTGGCCCCCGACCTGACCGAGCCGCTGGCCGCGCTGCTGACCGAGACCGGCGTGGACGGGCTGCGCCGCGTGGTCCCCCGCCCGCACCCCACCGGCGTCGCCGCCCTCGCCGTCCCCGCCCCCCGCCCGCCGGCCGCCACCGGGCGCACGGCTCCCGTGGTGCTGCTGGACAACCCCCGCCACCTCGGGAACATCGGCGCCGTGATCCGGCTCGCGGCGGGCATGGCGGCAGCGGGCGTGATCACCACCGGCACCGCGGACCCCTGGCACCCCACGGTCCTGCGCGCCGCCGCCGGACTGCATTTCGCACTGCCCGTCAGCCGCGCCGACCTCGCCTCCCCGCCCACCGGGCCGCTCTACGCCCTCGACCCGGCCGGCCGGGACATCGCCGCGGTCCGCCCGGCGCCCGGCGCGGTGCTGGCCTTCGGCTCGGAACGCGCGGGCCTGTCCGACGAGGTGAAGGCGCGGGCGGCGGAGCTGATCTCCCTGCCGATGCGCCCCGGAGTCTCCAGCTACAACCTGGCCACCAGCGTCGCCATGACGCTCTACCACTGGCGGGCCGGGGCGGTCGCCGGCTGACGCCCGGCGGCGGGCCGCGCGCCTCCGTTCGGCGGCCGAAGGCGGGCCGTGTTCCCGCGACCGGCGGATGACGGCCCGGATCGTGTCGCGGCGTCGAGGGCGAGGAGCGAGTGGTCGCCCGGCGAGCCGTCCCGGTCGTGGCGGTGGAACACGGTCAGGCCCAACCCCCGGCCCAGCACCGTTCGGCCGCCGCCAGGTCGCGGGAGGGGCGGGCGCTCCTGAGGTGCGCCTTGGCGGCTACGGGCATGGCGGCGGCTCCCCGGGTGCTCGTGCCGCGTTCCCTACGACAGGACGCCGGCGGCGCGCGCCGCGTTCAGCCACTGGGGGAACTCGCTCATCAGCGCGTCGTACAGCTCCTCGCTCGGGACGGCGCGCGGGTCCGCCCCGGCCGGGAAGAAGCCCGCGTTGTCCACGGCACGTCCGGCCAGGTCGTCCAGCCTGCGCAGGAACGTGAACGGGTCGTCGCCGAAGCCGATGAACTGCCAGAACACCGGCAGCGTCGACACCTCGGTGAGCAGGGCGGCGGTGGCGCCCTTGTCCTTCGGGGCGCCGTCCGTCTGGAAGATCACGAAGGCCGGGTCCTTGGTGCCGGAGGCCAGGTAGTGGTCGAGGACGGCCCGCATCGCCTTGGCGTAGAAGGTCTTCCCCATGTGGCCCAGGGTGTCGTGGATCTCGGCGATCCGGCCCCGGTGGGCGCCCAGCGCCAGGTCGGCGCGGGTATGGACATCCGTGGAGAAGAAAATGGTCGGCACCACGCCGTCGTCGTCGAAGTGCGCGGCCAGGCCCAGCGCCTGCTCGGCCAGGTGCTGCACGGTGCCGTCCCGGTAGAAGTCCTTCATCGAGCCGGAGCGGTCGAGGACCAGGTAGACGGCGGCGCGCACGCCCAGCAGCCGGTGCTTGCCGAGGCTGACGCCGGCGGACTTGTAGAGGTTGACCAGGTCGGGAGCGGTGGCGGTGACCTTCTCCAGGCTTATCGGGCTCATGATGGCTGTCCTCGGTCTCTCGGGGGCCGTTCGGTGGCTGGCTCCAGGTATCCCATGAACCCGCGCCGCGCGTCTCCGAGTTCCGCGACGCCGCCGGTGCGTTCGCTCACCGCCGGGGAGTCGAACGCCTGGACCTTTCTCACCCGGTCCGCGTCCCCCGAAGGAGTTTTCCGTTGCGCAAGGCGGCGGAAACTCGTCACCCCCTGACACGTGGACCCCCCACAGTGGTTCCCGGCACGACGCGGAACGGAACGCGAGGGAGCCGTGATGGCCTGGGCTGACGGCGTATGCGTGGTGGACACGAGGAGCGGCAGGATCGGCCGGATCACCGGGCGGGCGGGTCCCCGGCTCAGCCTCCGCCCGCTCAGCGGCGGCGGCCGGACGTGGGCCTGCCCGTCGGACGCGGTGCGCGCCGCCACGGAGTGGGAGCAGCGCAACGCGGACGTGCTGGACGCCAACTGGCGCTTCTGGCGGGTCGGCTCGCGGCAGGGCGGCGAGAAACCTACTCGCCGGTAGTGGTTTTCGGCCGGTGCACATCAACTACGCTGGCCCACGGCGGGGGTGACGCAGCAGGCTCGGCAGACGCACGCGACACCGGGGAGCTCATGCATCACGACCAGTGGCGGATGCCGGACTGGACGGAGGCCGAGGAGTTCATCCGGCTCTTCCACTCCGAGCACCCCAACCAGCCCGTGCCGCTGTCGATGCGCCTGCGTCAGGTCCGCGAACACCTGGAGACCTACGGCACCTACCGCCACACCCGCGCCGAGCTGGACTTCGGCGCCCGCGTCGCCTGGCGCAACTCCAGCCGGTGCATAGGCCGGTTGTACTGGCAGAGCCTGCGGGTCATCGACCGCCGCAACGCCGTCACCCCCGACGACATCCACGCCAACCTCTGCGATCACCTGCGGATGGCCACCAACGACGGCCGGGTCCGCCCGATGATCTCGATCTTCGCCCCCGCCACCCCGTACCGCGCCGCGCCGCTGGTGTGGAACAGCCAGCTCGTCCGCTACGCCGGCTACCGCGCCGAGGACGGCACCGCGATCGGCGACCGGGGGCAGACCGGCTTCACCGAGACCGTCCGCCGCCTGGGGTGGCAGTCGCCCGGCGGCTGGTTCGACATCCTGCCGCTCGTCATCCAGACCCATGGCGACAAGCCGCAGCTCTACGACGTCCCGCGCGAGCTGGTGCTCGAAGTGCCGCTCAGCCACCCCGACTTCCCCGGCTTCGCGCGGCTGGGCCTGCGCTGGTACGCGGTGCCCGCCATCTCCAACATGCGGCTGAGCATCGGCGGCGTCGACTACCCGCTCGCGCCGTTCAACGGCTGGTACATGGGCACCGAGATCGGCGCGCGCAACCTCGTGGACCCCGACCGCTACGATCTGCTGCCCGTCGTCGCCCGCCTCCTCGGCCTCGACACCAGCAGCGAGTCCACGCTGTGGCGGGACCGCGCGCTGGTCGAGACGAATATCGCCGTCCTGCACTCCTTCGAGGCGGCCGGCGTCAAGATCACCGACCACCACACCGAGTCCCGCCGCTTCCTCACCCACCTCGCGCGCGAGCGGGAGCAGGGCCGGATCGTGCCCGCCGACTGGAGCTGGATCGTGCCGCCGGTCTCGGGCGGCATCACCCCGGTCTTCCACCGGTACTACGACGAGGCCGAGCTGCGCCCCAACTTCCACCTGGACGAGGACGCCCGGGAGCGGTCCACCGGCGGCTGCCCGGTCGACCACTGACCGTCCGGGCCGCCGTGCCGCGCGGCGGTCGCGGTCGTGGCTACTCGGGGGCCGGGAACGAGCCGTACTCCGGGGCGCCGGCCGGCTCGTAGACGTGCAGCACGATCCCGGACGCGGTGGTCTCGACGCGGGTCAGCCGCAGCGCGAGCGGCGCGATCCCCTCGGCGAACAGCTTCTTCCCGCCGCCCAGCACCACCGGGTGGAACAGCAGCCGTACCTCGTCGATCAGGCCCTCGGCCAGCAGCGACCGGGCCAGCTCCGCGCTGCCGCTGATGCCGATCTCCCGCCCCGGTCGCTTCTTCAGCTCCGCGACCCGCGCCGGGACGTCGTCGGAAAGGATCGTGGTGTTCCGCCACTCCGCCGTCCGCAGCGTCCGCGAGGCGACGTACTTGGGCAGGGCGTTCAGCTTGGTGGCGATCGGGTCCGCCGGATCGGTGACCCTCGGCCAGTGCGCGGCGAAGATGTCGTAGGTCCGGCGGCCGAGCAGGAAGGCGTCCGCCTCCTCGAACCAGCCGGTCATCAGCCGCCCGAAGTCCTCGTCGGCGTACGGGAACGACCAGCCGCCCCGGGTGAACCCACCGCTGGTGTCCTCCTCCGGCATGCCCGGCCCCTGCACGACGCCGTCCAGCGTCAGGAACTCCGTCAGGGTCAGTCTCATCGCGCTCGTCTCCTCGCGTCCCGTCCGCCGCTCGGCGGCCCGTCCCCTTCGGACCCGGCGCCGCGCGAGAACTCATCGGTGGGCTGCCCGTCCGGCGGCAGGTCGCGTTCCTCGAACACCGGTGACGTGCGGGTGCTCAGCACCGCCGGCATCGCCCGGACGCGGGTCAGGACCAGCTCGCGCGGCTTTCTGTTGTCCGCCGTGCGCACCAGCGGCAGCACATCGAAGTCCCCGCTGACCAGGGCGAAGGGGCGGCCCCCGGCAGCGCCTCGGAGAAGCCCCGGGCGCACGAGGGCCCGGCCGCCCCCCCCCGGCACGTCGTGCGGCTCTCCCTCACCTTCGGCCACCGCGCCCGCGACGGCGCCACGGCGGGCGGCTTCCCGCGGCACGTCGCCGATCTGGTCGAGTGGCCGGTGCTCCTGCCACGGGACCGGTGACGGCGGGTACCGTGCCCGTATGGCACCCCGACGGGCGGTACCCGGATCACAGCACCCGCACGAGGCCGTCGTGCTCGCCGGCGGCGCCGCGCGGCGGCTCGGCGGCGCGGACAAACCCGGCGTCCGGATCGGCGCCCGGACGCTCCTGGACCGGGTGCTCGCCGCCTGCGCCGGGGCCGGCGCGGAGCGGTGCGTCGTCGTCGGCCCGCGCCGCCCCACCGCGCGGTCCGTCGTCTGGGCGCGCGAGGACCCGCCGGGCGGCGGGCCGCTGGCGGCTCTCGACGCCGGACTGCGGCACACCACCCGGCCCCTGGTCACCGTGCTCGCCGCCGACCTGCCGTTCCTCGACCCCGGCACGCTCCGCGCGCTGCTGGCCGCCGCCCGGGAGGCCGACGGCGCGCTGCTCCAGGACGACTCGGGGCGCGACCAGCCGCTCACCGCCGTCTACCGCGCCGAGCCGCTCCGCCGGGAACTCGCCCTGGTGCGCGCCGAGTACGGAACGCTCGCCGGGCTGCCCCTGCGACTGCCGCTGGCCGGCCTCACGCTGCGGCGCGTTCCGTTCGCCGGCGGTCTCGACTGCGACACCTGGGCGGACATCGCCACGGCACGCGCCCGGATCAGGGACGATGGGACCGTGCTGGACGAATGGATCGCCGCGGTCAAGGCCGAGCTCGGCATCGACCCCGACGTGGACACCACCGCGCTGCTCGACGCCGCCCGCGACGCCGCGCACGGCGTGGCCCGCCCGGCCGCCCCGCTGACGACGTTCCTCATCGGCTACGCGGCGGCCCTGCACGGCATCACGCAGGCCGACGCGGCCCGTAAGATCTCGGCGCTCAGCGAGGCCTGGAGCCAGGAGCGGCAGCCGTGATCGACGACTTCGACGACGCCCTCGCGCTGGCCAACGGCCCGTTGCCGCCGAGCGGTTCGCACGACGGGGCCCGAGCGCGCCCGGTGCCGCCCGTCCCGCCCGGCGCGGACCCGGCGGGCGAGGACCGGGCCGGGCCGGGGACCGGCCCCGCCGCCCACCCCACGACCGCCACGGCCAACGCCGCCGCCGACGCCGACTGCGCGCTCGTCAGCCCCGCCTGGGACAGCGCCCGCGCCACCGCGCACCGCTGCGTCCGTCCGCTGCCGCCGCGCCGCCTGCCGATCGACCTGGCGCTCGGCCACACGCTGGCCGCGCCGCTGGCCGCGCTCACCGACCTGCCCGCGTTCGACACCTCCGCCATGGACGGCTGGGCCGTCGCCGGACCCGGCCCCTGGCGGGTGACCGACGCCACCGGCGCGCTGGCCGGCGCCCCGGCCGTCCGCCCGCTCACCGATGGCGAGGCCGTGCCGATCGCCACTGGTGCCCGCGTCCCCGACGGCACCACCGCCGTGCTCCGCTCCGAGCACGGCACCGTGGAGGAGGGCCGGCTGCGCGGCACCAACCCGCAGCCGGGCGCCGACATCCGCCCGCGCGGCCAGGAGTGCCGCACCGGCACCGAGCTGCTCCCGGCCCGCACCCCGCTCACCCCCGCGGCGCTCGGCCTGGCCGCCGCCGCCGGCTACGACCAGCTCCCGGTCCGCCCCCGGCCGCGCGTGGAGGTGCTGATCCTCGGTGACGAGCTGCTCTTCCGTGGCCTGCCGCACGACGGCCGCATCCGCGACGCGCTCGGCCCGATGACCGGCCCCTGGCTCGCCGCGCTCGGCGCCCACGTCCTGGTCACCCGCCGGCTCGGCGACGACGCCGACGCCCTGCACGAGGCGGTGAGCACCAGCCGCGCCGACCTGATCGTCACCACCGGCTCCACCGCCGCCGGACCCGTGGACCACCTCCGCGCGGTGCTGCGCCGGCTGGGCGCCCACCTGCTCGTCAGCGGCGTCGCGGTCCGGCCGGGCCACCCCATGCTGCTGGCCGAGCTTCCCGGCGGCAGACCGCTGGTGGGCCTCCCGGGCAATCCGCTGGCCGCCGTCTCCGGCCTGCTGACCCTGGCCGCGCCGCTGCTGTGCGCGCTCGCCGACCGGCCGGTGCCCGCCGAGCGGCGCGCGGCGCTCACCGACGCGGTGCGCGGTCACCCGAGGGACACCCGGCTGGTGCCGGTCGACTCGCCCGAGCCGGGCCGCGCCCGGCCGTTGAGCTACGCGGGCCCGGCCATGTTGCGCGGCATCGCCGCCGCCGCCGCCCTCGCGGTCGTCCCGCCGGGCGGCGTGGCGGCGGGCGACGAGGTTCGCCTGCTCGACCTGCCCCGCGCATGAGGCTCCCGGGCTCCCCGCCGCCCCGCGGCGAGCAGGACGACCCGTCGCCCGGTGTCGCTCTGCCGCGCTATGTGGCGGGCCCGCTGGTGCAGGTGATCCGGCGGCTTGGCATGGCGGGGGCGGTGATGGCCCTGGCCGTCCTCCTGGTGTACTCGGACCGGAGCGGCTACCAGGACAACCACGACGGCGAGGTCGGCTTCCAGGACGTCCTGTACTACGTGACCGTGTCGCTCTCCACCACCGGCTACGGCGACATCGTCCCGGCGAGCGACGGCGCGCGGCTGATCACGACGTTCCTGATCACCCCGCTCCGCGTGCTGTTCCTGATCATCCTGGTCGGCACCACCCTGGAAGTGCTGACCGAACGGACCCGCGATCAGTGGCGTCAGGCCCACTGGAGGAAGAACGTGCGCGATCACACCGTCATCGTCGGCTTCGGCACGAAGGGCAGATCAGCGGCCGAGACCCTGATGAGCGGCGGCCTCGGCCAGGACCAGATCGTGGTCGTGGACCCCAGCGGCCGGGTCGTCGAGCAGGCCAACGCCGACGGCTACGCGGGCGTCGTGGGGGACGCCACCCGCAGCAGCGTGCTGCTGCGGGCCAGGGCCGACCGGGCCCGGCAGGTCGTCATCTCCACCCAGCGCGACGACACGGCGGTGCTGGTGGCGCTGACCGTGCGGCAGTTGAGCAAGTCGGTGCGGATAGTGGCCTCGGTGCGCGAGGAGGAGAACGTGCCGCTGCTGCGGCAGTCGGGCGCCGACTCCGTGATCACCAGCGCCAGCGCCGTCGGTCGGCTGCTCGGCCTGTCGATGATCAGCCCGAGTTCGGGCGCGGTGATGGAGGACCTGATCCAGCACAGCAAGGGCCTGAGCCTGCGCGAGCGGCCGGTCACCAAGGCGGAGGCGGGCCGTTCCCCGCGCGAGTGCGACGACCTGGTGGTGTCGGTGATACGCGGCCACCGGCTGCTGCCGTTCGACGACCCGGGCGCCGCGACGCTGGAGCTGACCGACCGGCTGGTCGTCATCCACCGGGTGCGGCCCGAGGAGGCGAAGGCCGCGGCGGAGAAGGCGGCGGAGAAGGACCGACGTGAGCGCGGGCCCGGCTCCTGGCGCATTCCGCGCCGTTGAGCCGGCCGACAGACATGACCGAGGAAGTCCTCGCGGACCGTCCCGAGAGCACGGTGATCCGCACCGGCGGCACCGTGGCCAAGACGCACGCCGCGGACACGGACCCGGCGGCGCTGGCCGTGCGGCTGGCGGTCGCGGCCCACCCGGCCGTCGCGGGCGTCCTGCTGCCGCCGCTGCCGCCCGCGGCCGTGGCGCGGTCGGCCGACGGGCGGCCGGTCACCCGGTGGCCCTACGGCGCGCCGGTGGGGCGCGGCGCCATCCCCTGGGAGGCGGCGGGCGCGCTGCTGGCCCGGCTGCACGCCGTGCCGCCGGCCGCGCTGGACGGCCTCGGGCCGCTCCCGGCGGCCCGGGGCCCGGTCCGGGCGGCGCACGCGGTGGCCAGAATGCGCGAGGGCGTCGACGGCCGGCGGTTCGCCGCGGCCCGGCGGGCGGTCGAACGGGCCTGGTCGCGGATCGACTTCCCCGCCCCGTCGGGGGTCGGCGTGGCGCTGTGCCACGGCGACTTCCACTTCGGGCAGCTCGTCCGTCACCCGGTGCCGGGTGGTCCGTGGCGGCTCATCGACGTGGACGACCTCGGCCTCGGCGACCCGGCGTGGGACCTGGCCCGGCCCGCCGCCTGGTTCGCGGCGGCGCTCATCGGGCCCGGCGAGTGGGACCGGCTGCTGGGCTCCTACCAGGCGGCGGCGGGCAGGGCGGGCGAGGATCCCTGGCCCGGGCTGGACGTTCCGGCCCGCGCGCTCACCGCCCAGCTCGCCGCGCGGGCCCTGGTCCGGGCGAGCACCGACGGCGCGACCCTGGAGGAGGTCGGCGAGGCTCTGGTCGACTCCTGTGTCCGGATAGCCGCGCTGCCGTAGGGTGAACAAGCCAGCGAGTCGACCATGGAGCCGATGATGCAGTGTCCCAAGTGTGGCGCGGCCATGCACACCTACAGCCGGAGCGGGATTCAGATCGAGCAGTGCAGCAACTGCCGGGGGATCTTTCTCGACTACGGCGAGCTGGAGCACATCACCCAGCTCGAATCCAACTACGCCCCGCACACCCAGCACGCGGCCCCGCCCCCGCCGCCTGTGCAGCAGCACTACCAGCAGCCGGGCCCGGCGTGGGGAGCCCCGCACCACGGCGGGCACCACCGCCCGCACCACCGCAAGGGCGGCTTCTCCGGTCTGTTCTTCTCCTCCTGACACACCGGCTCCGCGCGTGAGAAGCCCCGCTGTCCTGGTTCGGACAGCGGGGCTTCGGCGTGCCGCCGGGGTCAATGGGCGTGCAGGTCCCCGGACGCGACGGCAGACAGGAAGCTGGTCCAGCCGTTCGTGGTGAAGGCGAGAACCGGACCCCTGGGGTCCTTCGAGTCCCGCACCGGGACCGCCCCGGTCGCGGCGGCGAGGTTCCGCGCGCACTCGACGCATTGCCCGCCGTTGCCGCTGCTGTGTGTGGACTTCGTCCACTCCGCGCCGGAGAGGTCGAACGTGCTTTTCATCAGGAGTACTCCTCCAACATCACCTTTTTGATGAATGCCAGCGAATCGTCAGGCGACAGAGCGTCCGCCCGCAATCGATCGTAGATCGCGGCGGCTGCTTGCACCTGAGCGGCCGAGTCGATCACATGGCCGCCGGTCCACGATTCCTCCCACAGCAGGGTCGGTTCCTCGGCGAACGTCATCAGCGTGAAACTTTCCGCGGCCGGTGGTGCCCCGGTGGCGAACGGCAGTACTTGGAAAGTGATGTGCGGGGACTCGGCCTCGCCCAGCAGATGGCCGAGTTGGGCGCGCATCACGTCGCGCCCCCCGATATGACGACGCAGGCAGCTCTCGTCGAGGATCACCCAGAGGAGTGGGGGGTTCTCCCGGTCGAGGATCTCGTGCCGCCGCAGCCGCGCCTCGACCTTGCGTTTGACCCACTCCTCCGAGGCGGTGGGATGCGACGTGCGGTAAATGGCATAGGCATAGTCCTCGGTTTGCAGCACACCCAGCACGAGGTTCGCGCTGTAGTCGAGGATGCTCTCCGCCTCCGCCTCCAGGTGGACATACGGCTCGAACCAGGACGGGTGTTCCCTCCGGTTGATGCGTTCGCGCATGCGCGCGAAAAAGCCGGAGGTGTTGAACACGCGGTCGCACGCGGCGGCGAATTGCGCACTGCCGAGCAGCAGGCCGTTCTCCACCTTGCTGATGTAGGGCGGCTGGTAGTGCGTTTCGTCGGCCAGCTCCTTCTGGGTCAGCTTCGCGTGCAACCGGGCCTCTTTGACCTCGCAGCCGAAATAGGCATAGCCGTCGCTCGATTCACTACCGCTGAAGACGTTCACCTGTTCGCTTCCCTGACTTTCCAGATCCGTGGGAAACCCCAAAACCCTGTGTTTCGGGCACCTCGGAGGGTGATGGTTGGAGTACGCAAGGTAAGTACCCACGGCCGACGGAGAGTCATATGGCATCCACTGAACCGCCTGAACCGGTTTCCTGTACGAGCTTTCACCTGAGGGAGGTGACGGCGGCGTGATGGTGCATGTGGCCCTGCGAGGTGTCGAGTTCTCCGGCGCGAGCGACTGGCCCGTGCCCGAGGGGAGCGACAGCGGAAACGAGTGGAAGACCGGCCGGTGCTGGCTGTACTGCCGCCGGGAGGACGTCAGCGTGCTGTGGATCGGCCCGATCCGCACTCCGTACCTGGACGGCGAGATGTACGGCTGCGGCCAGTGCGTCGCCGAGCTGGTGCACACCGTGCGCGAGGAGCAGCGCCGCGCGGACCTGCGGCTGCGGCGGCTGTGCGAGCACCGGGATCTGGAGAAGCGGGAGGGCAAGACGTTCTGCACGGACTGCCACCGGCAGATCTACCTCTGATCCGTCTCTGATCCGCCTCCGAGCCGCCTCCGAGCCGCCACCCGGCACGGTGGGCGGTAGCGTCTGTGCCCATGCGCGCGATCACGATTCCGGAAGCGGGCGGCCCCGAGGCACTGGTGTGGGCGGAGGTCCCCGACCCGGTCCCCGGGCCGGGCGAGGTGCTCATCGATATCGCGGCCTGTGGTGTGAACCGGGCCGACGTCCTCCAGCGGCAGGGCTTCTACGACCCGCCGCCCGGCGCCCCGCCCTACCCCGGGCTGGAGTGTTCGGGCACGGTCGCGGTGGTCGGCCCCGGCGTCACCGGGTGGCGCGCGGGCGACGAGGTGTGCGCGCTGCTGGCCGGCGGCGGGTACGCCGAGCGCGTCGCGGTGCCGGCCGGGCAGGTGCTGCCCGTGCCGGCGGGCGTCGACCTGGTGACCGCGGGCGCGCTGCCCGAAGTCATCTGCACGGTGTGGTCGAACGTCTTCATGACGGCCGGCCTGCGCGCCGGTGAGACGCTGCTCGCGCACGGCGGCGGCAGCGGCATCGGCACCGTGGCCGTGCAACTCGGCAAGGCGGTCGGGGCACGGGTGGCGGTCACGGCGGGGAGCGCGGCGAAGCTGGCGCGCTGCCGCGAGCTGGGCGCCGACATCCTGATCAACTACCGGGAGCAGGACTTCGCCGCCGAGTTGCCCGGCGGCGCCGACGTCATCCTCGACATCGTCGGCGCCAGGTACCTGGAGCGGAACGTGCGCACGCTGGCGGCCGGCGGGCGGCTGGTCGTCATCGGTCTCCAGGGCGGGGTGAAGGCCGAGCTCAACCTCGGCGCGCTGCTGGCCAAGCGGGCGTCCGTCACCGCCACCTCGCTGCGGGCCAGGCCGCCGGCCGAGAAGGCGGCGATCGTGGCCGAAGTGCGGGAGCACGTCTGGCCGATGCTGGCGGACGGACGGCTGCGGCCCGTTGTGGACCGCGTGCTGCCGCTGTCCGAGGCGGGCGAGGCGCACCGGGTGATGGAGGCGGGCGACCACGTGGGGAAGATCATCCTGACGCGCTGAAGATGCCGGATCTGTTCGGGTATGTGACGCTGGACACATCATCGGACTGGGCAGAATGCAGAATGGCGTGAAGGGTCGGGACCTGTGAGGTTGTGGGCGGGAATCGCGGTGGTCATGGCGGCATCCGTCCTGGCGGTCCTGTTGCCGTCGGCCGCCCTCGCCACCCCCGGCCATCGGCCCTCTCCCCCGCCGTCGCCCGTGGCGGTCGCCGAGCCCGAACCCGAGCTGGACACGGCCCGCTTCGCGGCCCGCCCCCAGGGCGGTGAGGTCCTCCCCGTCCTCCCCCTCGGCACCGGTCTGGCCTGCCTCGGCCTCGGCATAGGAGCGCTCGGCCTCCGCCTGCGCCAACCCTGACCGCCCGCCCTCCCCCCACCGCCCCCCGGCCCGGCCCGCCCCGCGCGCGACCTGCGCCGGGTCGGCGGTCCGCGCCCGACACCCGGCCTGACGCCTGGCAGGGGGCCTGAGGCATGGCCACCGTCCCGCACGGGGCCTGCGCCGGGTCGGTGGTCCGCGTCGGCACGGGGCCTGCGCCGGGGCGCGTGGCGCGCTCCGCTGCCCGGCTGGGGCTCGTTCCTCCTGGTCGGTCCCGGCGCCCGGCTCCGGCCGGCGTCCGGCACTCGGCCCGCACTCGGCTCCGCCGGGGCCCTCGCTTCGGCGCCTTTTCCCAGCTCCGCCTTGCCCGGCGGGTGCATACTCGGTATACATACTCGGTATGTCCATCAGATACGGGCTGCTGGCCCTCCTGGAACAGGGCCCGCGCTACGGCTCGCAGCTTCGTGCCGAGTTCGAATCCCGCACGGGGTCCACCTGGCCGCTGAACATCGGTCAGGTCTACACCACCCTCGGCCGTCTGGAGCGCGATGGCCTGATCGTTCCCGAGGGGGGTGGTGACGCCAAGCAGCAGCTCTACTCCATCACCACCGCCGGCCGGCAGGAGCTGGGCGAGTGGTTCACCCAGCCCGTCGACCGCACGCAGCCCTCGCGCGATGAGCTCGCCATCAAGCTGGCGATGGCCGTCGGCACGCCCGGCGTCGACATCACCGCGATCATCCAGGCCCAGCGCCGCCACACGCTCGCCGCCATGCAGGACTACACCCGTCTCAAGGCCCGCGCGCTGGCCGCCGGGCCCGGCAGCGGCGGCGACATCGCCTGGCTGCTCGTGCTGGAACAGCTCATCTTCTACGCCGAGGCCGAGAGCCGCTGGCTGGACCACTGCGAGTCCCGCCTGCTGCGCCTCGCCGCCGCCCGGCCGCGCCCGGTGACGCCGCCCGCGCACGACCCGGCCGGTCCCGCCGAGCCGGCCGACCGACCGAAGGCCCGAGGGGGGACCTCGTCATGACCACCACCGCACCCGTGCTGCGCCTGGCCACGCTCACCCGCGTCCACGGCAGCGGCGTCGCCGCCGTGCACGCTCTGAAGAGCGTCGATCTGGCCGTCCACGCGGGGGAGTTCGTCGCCGTGATGGGCCCGTCCGGGTCGGGCAAGTCCACGCTGCTGACCCTGGCCGGGGGTCTGGACACCGCCACCGAGGGCCAGGTCCTGGTCGAGGGCCACGACCTGGGCGGCCTCAGCCGTGCCGCGCTGGCCAAGGTCAGGCGCACCAGCATCGGCTACGTCTTCCAGGACTACAACCTCATCCCGGCCCTGACGGCCGCCGAGAACGTCGCGCTCCCGCGTGAGCTGGACGGCGTCTCCGCCCGCGTCGCCCGCCGCGAGGCGCTGGCCGCGCTCGCCGAGATCGGCCTGCCCGAGCTGGCCGACCGTTTCCCCGACGAGATGTCCGGCGGCCAGCAGCAGCGCGTCGCCATCGCCCGCGCCTTGGTCGGCGACCGCCGCCTGGTCCTCGCCGACGAACCCACCGGCGCCCTGGACTCCGAGACCGGCGAGGCCGTCCTCGCCCTCCTCCGCAGGCGCTGCGACGAGGGCGCCGCCGTCGTGTTGGTCACCCACGAGTCCCGGTACGCCGCCTGGGCGGACCGGGTGGTCTTCCTGCGCGACGGCACCATCGTGGACCAGACCGTCGCCGGCTCGGCCGAATCGCTGCTGACCGGCGGAGGAGCCCGATGAGCAGGCTCCACTCCTGGCGGCTCGCGCTGCGCATAGCGCGGCGCGACGCCCTGCGCGCCAAGGGCCGCAGCGCCCTGGTCGTGGCGATGATCGCGCTGCCCATCCTCGGGGTGACCGCCGCCGACCTGGCCTTCCGCTCCGGCGAGCTGTCGCCCGCCGAGGAGCTGACGCGCGAGCTGGGCGAGGCGGACGCGCGGTTCTCGGTCTACAGCTCAGGCGCGCCCATCCTGCAGGCGCCGGTCGGCGACATGACGCAGTCGACCGGCGAGGAGGACTGGGGCGACCCGGTCGACCGGCCGCCGGCCGAGGTCGAGGAGCAGCTCACCGGGCTGCTGCCGCCCGGCACCCGGCTGCTGTCCGACCATGAGCTCCTGGGCACCGTCCACACCGAGTCCGGGCTGTTGCGGACCGACGTCAGGGAGCTGGACGCGGCCGATCCGGCCACCGAGGGCATGCTGACCCTGCTGCGTGGCCGGTACCCCGAGCGCGCGGACGAGGTCGCCGCGACGCAGGCTTTCCTCGACGAGAGCGGCCTGCGCGTGGGCTCCGAGGTGCGGTTCCAGGACGACGACGCCACGTTCCGCGTCACCGGCGCCTACGAGCTGCCGGACCATCTCGACCGCGCCCAGCTCGTCGCGCTGCCCGGCGCCGTCCTGCCCCGGCTGGACCCGCGTGCGCAGGTGGCCCCCACGTTCCTGGCCGTCGTGCCGGACGGTGGCGTCACCTGGGACACGGTCCTCGCGGCCAACGAGGTGGGCCTGAAGGTCGACTCCCGCTCGGTGATCCTCGACCCACCGCCGGACTCGGAGGTCCCGATGTTCGCGGACGGCATCGACATCGGCAACGTGGCGACCGGGGCCGACACCACCCTCGTCGCCGGAGTCGTCACCGTCGTCTCCCTGGTGATCCTGGAGATCTGCCTGCTGGCCGGCCCCGCCTTCGCGGTCGGCGCCCGGCGTTCGCGCCGCCAGCTGGGCCTGGTCGGGGCCAACGGCGGCGACCGTCGCCACCTGCGCGCCATCATGCTCTCCAGCGGCCTCGTCCTCGGCCTCGCCGCCGCCGTCATCGGCATCGCGGGCGGCATCGCCCTCGCCTTGGCCGCGCACCCGCTGATCGAGAACCAGAGCCACCAGCGGTTCGGCCCCTGGGACTTCCGCGTCGCCGAGCTGGCCGGGATCGGCGCCCTCGCCGTCCTCGTCGGGCTGCTCGCCGCCGTCATCCCGGCGATCAACGCGGCCCGGAGCAGCGTGCTCGAATCGCTGACCGGCCGCCGCGGAACGCGCCGCGCGAGCCGGGTGCTGCCCACCATCGGCCTCACCGCCCTGGTGCTGGGCGCCTCCCTCGCCATCGTCGGCGGCCTGGCCTTCGACGGCACGGTCGTGGTCGCCATCGGCGCGGTCACGGCCGAACTGGGCCTGGTCGCCCTCACCCCCGTGCTGGTCGGCGCCGTCGGCCGGCTGGGCCGCCGGCTGCCGCTCTCCGGCCGCCTGGCGCTGCGCGACGCCGCCCGCAACCGGGGCCGCACCGCGCCCGCCGTCGCCGCCGTGCTGGCCGCCGTCGCCGGGACGATCGCGGTGTCCACCGTCATCACCAGCGACGAGGCCCAGGACCGCGCCCAGTACGAGGCGGCCCTTCCTGACGGCGTGGTGACCATCGGCGCCTCCGACACCGAGCAGCGCGACCAGCTGGACGAGGCCCGCGCGGCGGCCGAACGGGAGCTGCCCGTCGCCCGGCGCGTCGACGTCTCCCAGGTCCACACCGGGAACGCGGCGTGCTACCCGGGCGCCCGGTCCGCCGGCGAGGAGGACTGCGGGTACCTGGAGCTGGTGGTTCCCCCGGAGCGGATCTGCCCGCTGTGGGCGCCCGACGCGGACCTCCTGCCGGTCGAGGAGCGCCGCGAGCTCAACGGCGACCCGCGCTGCGTCGATGAGGGGAGCCTGGGATACGGGGAGCTCACGTTCTGGGTCGCCGGACCTGAGCTGCTCACGGTCCTGGGGGCCGACGACGACCAGGTCCGCCGGGCCGGTGAGGCGCTGGACCGGGGGGAGGCCGTCGTCTTCGGTGACCGGTACGTGTCCCGGGCGGGCGAGGTCACGCTGAACCTCTGGGACACCTCCCCCGAGTGGGCGGAGGACGGGACCCCGGCGACGCCGCCCGACCGGTCGGCCACGTTCCCCGCCCACCGGGTGGACGGCGACGGCTACGGAATGCCCGCGCTGATCTCGCCCGCCGCCGCCGAGGCCGCCGGGCTGCTCACGGGCGAGACGAACACCTTCTACTCGACCACCCGGATGCCCACCGGCGCCGAGCGTCAGGCGTTCGACGGCGCGCTGGGCGCTCTCGGCGTCGCGCCGTGGACCTACATCGAGACCGGTTACCACGGCGACACCGGGGCCACCCTGCTGATCCTCGCCCTCGCCGCGCTCGTCATCACGCTCGGCGCCGCCGGGATCGCCACCGGTCTCGCCCAGGCCGACTCCGAGGCCGACCTCGCCACCCTGGCGTCCGTGGGCGCGTCACCCCGAGTCCGTCGTACCCTCTCCGGACTTCAGTGCGGGTTGATCGCCGCGATGGGCGTGCTGCTCGGCGCGGTCTCCGGGCTGATCCCGTCAATCGGCCTCCGGCTGGCCCAGCACCGTGCGGACGTGGCCATGTGGGAGCGAGGCTGGAACGAGGGGTGGGCTTCGGGCGTCCGACCGGACCTGTTCATCGCGCTGCCGTGGGCGACGTTCGCGCAGCTCATCGTGGTCGTGCCGCTGATCGCGTGCGCGCTCGCGGCGCTGCTGACCCGCTCCCGGATCCACCTCGCGCGGCGGGCGGGGTGATGGCCGTTGCATGATGGGGGTATGACTCAGCCGAGGAACGAACCACCGCACGAGAACTCGCAGATCCTGGTCGTGGGGCCGGACGGGATGGCGCTCAGCAGCGCCATGGCCCGGGGCGGTGGCGAGGGCGACGAGGAACAGTCGGAGACTCCGTTGACCGAGATGGTGGAACAGCCGGCGAAAGTCATGCGGATCGGCAGCATGATCAAGCAGCTCCTGGAGGAGGTCAAGGCCGCGCCGCTGGACGAGGCCAGCCGGGCCCGGCTGCGGGAGATCCACGCCAGCTCGGTCAAGGAGCTGGAGGAGGGGCTCGCGCCGGAGCTGGTGGCGGAGCTGGGCCGGCTCTCGCTGCCGTTCACCCACGACAGCGTGCCCACCGAGGCCGAGCTGCGGATCGCCCAGGCGCAGCTCGTCGGCTGGCTCGAAGGTCTGTTCCACGGTATCCAGACGGCGCTCTTCGCCCAGCAGATGGCGGCCCGGGCGCAGCTCGAACAGATGCGGCGCGCGCTGCCGCCGGGCGCGATGGGCGAGGAGGGCGGCGAGCAGGGCGAGGCGCGCGGCGGCGCCCGTTCCGGCCCCTATCTGTAACCGACACCCCCTTTTTTTGTTCACTTTTCATACGGGAAGCGGCACCCACCGAAGGCGGCACCCGGAGCGCTCGGCGCCCGGGTGCCGCCTTCCGCCGTCGTCCCCGCCGCGCCTCAGCTCCCGGTGCGCCTCAGCCCCCCGTACGCCTTGGCCAAGTACGCCTCAGCTCCACGTGATGAGCCGCCGCGGACGCTCCAGCACGGCGGCGGTGTCGCGCAGCACCTTGGAGCCCAGCTCGCCGTCCACCAGCCGGTGGTCGAACGAGAGCGCCAGGGTGGTGACGTGCCGCGGCCTGATCTCGCCCTTGTGCACCCACGGTTGCTGCTTGATCGCGCCGAACGCCAGGATCGCGGACTCCCCGGGGTTGAGGATCGGGGTGCCGGTGTCGATGCCGAAGACGCCGATGTTGGTGATCGTCACCGTGCCGTCCCGCATGGCGGCCGGGGATGTCCGGCCCTCCCTGGCCGTGGCGACCAGCTCGGACAGCGCCCTGGACAGCTCGGGCAGGGTCTTGCTCCCGGCGTCCTTGACGTTCGGCACGACCAGGCCCCGGGGGGTGGCTGCCGCGATGCCGAGGTTCACGTACTCCTTGTAGACGATCTCCTGGCGCTCCTCGTCCCAGGAGGCGTTGATCTCCGGGTTGCGGCGGATCGCGACCAGCAGCGCCCTGGCGACGAGCAGCAGCGGGTTGACGCGGAGCCCGGCCAGGTCCGGGTCCCGCTTCAGCCGCTCCACGAGCTTGAGCGTGCGGGTGACGTCGACCGTCACGAACTCGGTGACGTGCGGCGCGGTGAACGCGCTGCCGACCATGGCCTGCGCGGTCGCCTTGCGCACCCCCTTGATCGGCACCCGCCGCTCCCGGGGGTCGGCCGCCTCGACGGCGGGCGCGGGAGCGGGCACCGGGGCCTGAGCCGGCGCCGGGCGCTCGGCGGCGGCGTGCACGTCCTCCCGGGTGACGACCCCGTTCGCCCCGGTGGGCGTGACCGAGGCCAGATCGATCCCCAGGTCCTTGGCCAGCTTCCGCACCGGAGGCTTGGCCAACGGCCGCCCGCCGTCGGGGACGTCCTCCGGCGCGGCGGGCGGCGCCGGCACGGCCGCCGGCGGCTCCGGCGGGCCCGCCGCCGGACCGGGCTCCGCGCCGACGGCCGCCGGGGCCTGCTGCCTGCGCGGGCGGCGCTTCGTCGGGGCGGCGGAGACTCCGTAGCCGACCAGCACCGGCTGGCGGGCCGCGGGGGCCTCCCCGTTCTCACCGGTCGCCGCGGCTTCCCCGGCCTTACCGGCCTCCCCGGTGGGGTCCGTGTCGACTCTGATGATCGGCGTGCCGACATCCACCGTGGTGCCCTCCTCGAAGAGGAGCTCACGGACCTCGCCGTCGTACGGGATCGGCAGCTCGACGGCGGCCTTGGCGGTCTCGACCTCCACCACCACCTGCCCGTCGGTCACCGTGTCGCCGGGCTGGACGAGCCACTTCAGGATTTCGGCCTCGGTGAGCCCCTCACCCACGTCCGGCATTCTGAACTCGCGGTAGCGCTGTGCCTCAGCGGCCATCGTCACGACTCTCCTCAGCCTTTCCTCAGTACGCCAAGGCGCGGTCGACGCTGTCCAGCACCCTGTCCAGCCCGGGGAGGTACTCCTCCTCCAGCCGGGCCGGCGGATACGGCGCGTGGAAGCCGCCGACCCGCAGGACCGGGGCCTGAAGATGGTAGAAACAGCGCTCCGTGATCCGGGCCGCCACCTCCGCGCCCGCTCCGAAGAAGACCGGCGCCTCGTGGGCGACGACCAGCCTGCCGGTCTTCTCCACCGACCGCTGGAGCGTGTCGAAGTCGATCGGGGAGACCGACCGCAGATCGATCACCTCCAGCGACACCCCGTCCTCCTCGGCCGCGACCGCCGCCGCCAGCGCGGTCTTCACGGTCGGACCGTACGCCACCAGCGTCAGATCCGTGCCCGGCCTGACCACCTTCGCGGCGTGCAGCGGCCCGGGGATGCCCGCCGCGTCGACCTCGCCCTTGTCCCAGTAACGGGCCTTGGGCTCGAAGAAGATCACCGGGTCGTCGCACTCGATGGCCTGCTGGAGCATCCAGTAGGCGTCCGACGGATTGCCGGGCGCCACGATCTTCAGCCCCGCCACGTGCGCGAACAGCGCCTCCGGCGACTCGCTGTGGTGCTCCACCGCGCCGATGCCGCCGCCGAACGGGATGCGGACCACGACCGGCAGCTTGACCTTCCCCAGCGATCTGGCGTGCATCTTCGCGAGCTGCGTGACGATCTGGTCGTACCCGGGGAAGACGAAGCCGTCGAACTGGATCTCCGCGATCGGCCGGTACCCGCGCAGCGCCAGCCCGATCGCCGTCCCGATGATCCCGGACTCGGCCAGCGGTGTGTCGATGACCCGCTCCTCGCCGAAGTCCTTCTGCAGGCCGTCCGTGATCCGGAAGACGCCGCCCAGCTTGCCGACGTCCTCGCCCATCACCAGGACCTTGGGGTCGCTCTCCAGCGCCTTGCGGAGCGAGGAGTTGAGCGCCTTGGCCATCGCCATCTTCTCGGCAGTCATGTCGGTCAGACCCCCTCGTGCCCGTGCTCGTGGTCCGCGAACGACGCGACATACGCGGCGTACTGGGCGCGCTCCTCGTCCACCAGCGCGTGGCCGTCGGCGTAGGTGTGCTCGAACATCGCCATGCCGTCCGGATCCGGCATGGTCCTGATGGCCTCGCGGACCCGCCGGGCCATCACGTCGCTCTCCCGCTCCAGGTCCGCGAAGAACGCCTCGTCGGCCGCGCTCTCCCGCTCCAGGCAGCGGCGCAGCCGCAGGATGGGGTCCTTGCCCTCCCAGACCTCCAGCTCCTCCTTGCGGCGGTAGCGGGTCGGGTCGTCGGACGTGGTGTGCGCGCCCATCCGGTAGGTGAACGCCTCCACCAGCATCGGCCCCTGGCCGGTGCGTACGTGCTCGGCGGCGGCGCGGGTGACGGCGAGGACGGCCAGCACGTCGTTGCCGTCGACGCGGACGCCGGGGAAGCCGTAGCCGGCCGCCCGTTGGTAGAGCGGGACGCGGGTCTGCCGCTCGGTGGGCTCGGAGATGGCCCACTGGTTGTTCTGGCAGAAGAAGACGACGGGCGCGTTGTAGACGGCGGCGAACGTGAACGCCTCCGCCACGTCGCCCTGGCTGGAGGCGCCGTCCCCGAAGTACGCCACGACCGCCACGTCGGCGCCGTCCTTGGCGACGCCCATCGCGTAGCCGGTGGCGTGCAGTGCCTGGGACCCGATGACGATGGTGTAGAGGTGGAAGTTGTTGGTGGTGGGGTCCCAACCGCCGTGGTTGACGCCGCGGAACATCCCGAGCAGCAGCGTCGGATCGACGCCGCGGCACCAGGCCACGCCGTGCTCGCGGTAGGTCGGGAACACGTAGTCGTCGTCGCGCAACGCGCGGCCCGAGCCGATCTGCGCCGCCTCCTGGCCCAGCAGCGACGGCCACAGGCCCAGCTCGCCCTGGCGCTGCAACGCGGTGGCCTCGGCGTCGAAGCGGCGGGTGAGCACCATGTCGCGGTACAGACCGCGCAGTTGCTCGGGGGTGGTCTCCAGCGCGTAGTCCGGGTGCTCGACGCGCTCGCCCTCGGGGGTCAGGAGCTGCACCATCTCCGGGCGCGGGGGCCGCCTTCTCGCGGCGGCGGTGGTCGTCTTCTTCGTCGCGGCCCGGCGCGGCTTGCCGCGCGGCGCGGTGCGTTCCACGGTCACTCGTGCTCCTCCGTCGGTCCGGTCCCCGGGGTCTCCGGGCGGCCAGTGCGGGCCCATCCGGTCCCGTACGGCGCACGGGGTGGGGTGCGGCGCGGACGGAACCGAGCGGTGTGGTGTCCCGTTCGTGTCCCGTTCGATCGCCCCATAAGAGCACGGTATCCAGTCGGATCTCAACCCGACAAAGCGCCCCTGACCTGCGGATTTACCTGGAAATCCAAGTAGTTCACCGTGGTTGCGGAACGGCACTGGTCCAAGCCTCGCAGGACCGTGGGACCCTTGCACGTTAACGCGGCCGGGCGGGTCGCGGGAAGGGGCCGGGAGTGGCCGGAAGGCGCGCGGTCCCCGCTCCTGTGTGAGACTGGCCGGGTGGGCGAGAACGGAGAAATCACCGTATTCCTCCTCGATGATCACGAAGTGGTCCGCCGCGGCGTGCACGAGATGCTCGCGATGGAGCCCGACATCGAGGTGGTCGGCGAGGCCGGTACCGCGGCCGACGCTCTGTCCCGTATCCCGGCCGTCCGGCCGGACGTGGCCGTGCTCGACGTCCGGCTGCCCGACGGCAGCGGCGTCGAGGTCTGCCGCGAGGTCCGCTCCCGCGACGACTCGATCAAGTGCCTGATGCTCACCTCCTACGCGGACGACGAGGCCCTGTTCGACGCGATCATGGCCGGGGCCTCCGGCTATGTCCTCAAGGCGATCCGGGGCGACGAGCTGCTCTCGGCCGTCCGCGACGTCGCCGCCGGCAAGTCGCTGCTCGACCCCGACGCGACCCAGCGCGTGCTGGCCCGCCTGCGCGGCGACCCCGGCGAGGGCGACGACCGGCTGTCCCGGCTCACCGACCAGGAACGCCGCATCCTCGACCTGATCGGCGACGGGCTGACCAACCGGGCGATCGGCGAGGAGCTGCACCTCGCCGAGAAGACGATCAAGAACTACGTGTCCAGCCTGCTGGCCAAGCTGGATATGGAACGCCGCTCGCAGGCCGCCGCGTACGTGGCCCGGCTCCAGGCCGAGAAGCGGCGCTGAGCCGCCGGCCGCGCCGGGCCCGGCGTCCGGCCGCGCGGAAACGGGACCATCGGCCCTGGCATCCGGGACCCTCGCCCCCGTCCGCCCGGCGCCCCGGACGGGCAGGGTGGAGGACATGCCAGGACACCCCACCCCCGACGACCAGCTCACCCAGCTCACCCACGCGCTGCGGCTGCTGCCGCGCGTCCCGCACGGCCACGCCGCCGTGACCTGGCGCGCGCTGCCGCGCATCGTGCCCGCCTGCCATCTGGTGACCGGCGACCGGGTGCTGCTGCGCGTGCCCACCGGCCAGGCCGGCGCCCGGGTCCTGGACGGCTCCGTCGTCGCGTACGAGGCGAACAACCACGGCGGCGACGGCCCGCCCTGGGGCGCCCAGCTCATCGGCACCGCGACACTGGCCGACCCCGACGCGTCGGAGCGCGCCGCCTTCCCCGCGCCCCCGGCGCACGAGCGGCAGCCGGAGTCGGCCTATCTGCGGCTCATCCCCCGCTTCGCCTCCGTCCGGGACGCGACCCGTAGCTGAGCGATCCGTAGCTGAACGACTCGTCCCTGAGCGACCCGTAGCTGAACGACCCGTCCCTGAGCGCCCCGCTCCCGGGCCGCTCCCGGGCCGCTCCCGGGCCGGCCCGCGCTAGTCGCAGAAGCTGTCGCGCACCGCGGGCGCGTGCCGCGTCCACCAGCCGACCAGCGCGGCGGCGGCCGGAAACTGGTGGTCGACGCGGCCGTCCTGCCGCTCGTAGTGCCACCGCAGCATCCAGAAGTCGTTCAGCCGCTCCCACCACACCCGGTGGACGGCCGCCGCCAGCTCCACCGGCGAGGCGCCCGTCGCCGAACGGTACGCGCGGGCGTAGGCGCGCACCTTCGGCAGCTCCAGGCTGCCGTCCGGGCGGAGGAAGAAGATCACGGCGGCCCGTACGGCCTCCTCCGCCCGGGGCCGCACCGCCAGTCGGTCCCAGTCCACGATGGCCACCGGCTCCACCGGCCCCTCCGTCCGGTACAGCAGGTTCAGCGGGTGGAAGTCCCCGTGCACCCACCCCTCGGCGGGCACCTCGGCGCGGCCCGGCCGCAGGTGGGTGTGAGCGCTCAGCAGCGTGCGGCGCTCCAGCAGCCGGTGCTCGGCCAGCGCGTCGAAGCCCGTCCGGCGCGGGCGGCTGCGGACCCGGACGAGAAGCTGATCTATCAGTGCCTGCGTATCGGCGGGCCGGGCCGCCGGCTCCAGCTCCGGTAACCGCCGCGGCGACCAGCGCACTATGACCTTCTCCAGCGCCCGGTGCACGCGCCCGAGCAGAGTGCCCAGGCGACGGCTCTGCGTCCGGCTCAGCTGCCCGCCGTCGCGGTGCCGGCCCTCGACCCACGGATGCAGGGCGTAGCAGCGGCTGCGGTGCACGACGACGGTGTGCCCGTCCCGGTCGGCCAGCGGCGGGGCGACGGGCAGCCCCAGCTCGGCCAGTGCCGCCGTGGCGCGGTGTCGCCCGGCCAGGGGTATCACGGCGTGCGGGTCACCGCTCAGGTGGTGCTTGAGGAAGAACAAGCCACGGGTGGTGGCCAGCCGGTACCCCCGGTTGAGCAGCCCCTCGGCGAGCGGCTCGCAGGCGACGGGCTCTCCGGCGCCGTAGCGGCGCAGCAGATCGGTGAGGGTGCGTGCGCAGGGCCCGGGCGCCGGGTCAGCCGACGGCACCGGTGGTGTTGGGATCGCCGTCGGTGCCGATGTCGGTGCCGCCGTCGTCGGTGCCGATGTCCGTGCCGCCGTCGTCCGTGCCGACGTCGGTGCCGCCGTCGTCCGTGCCGACATCGGTACCCCCGTCGTCCGTGCCGACGTCGGTGCCGCCCTCGTCGGTACCACCCTCATCCGTACCGCCCTCGTCCGCCGGGGGCGTCGTCTCGGGGTCCGTCGGCGGAGTCGTCTCGGGCTCGGTCGGCGGCGTGGTCTCCGGCTCGGTCGGGGTCTGGGTCTCGGGCTCGGTCCAGTCTTCCGTCGGCTGCGGAGTGTCCTCCGGCGCGCTCGGCGTCTCCGGATCGGTCTCCTGGCCCTCGGTCTGCGTCTCGTTGTCCGGCGCCGTGGTGTCCGACTGCGTGGGAGAGCCGCCCGGACCGTCCTCGCCGCCGATGTTGGCCGCGACGAGCACGCCGCCGCCGATGGCGATCAGCGCGAGCAGCGCCACCAGGATCAGCCGGCCGCGCCGGCCGTTCCCGTCGCCGTGGTCGTCGCGACCGCCCGCGCCGCCGTTGGGGTCGCCGAGCAGCATCGGCGCCGCGTACTGCCCGGTCGGCGTCTCGGAACGCGCCATCGCCGTGGTCGCCGTCCCCATCGGCGGAGTGCCGGCGACGCCCACGACGGCGCCGGTGTTCCACAGGCCGTGGGTGTGGCCGCCGTGCTCGGCGAGCATCCGCAGCGCGTACTGCACCAGCCCGCGCATCTCCTCGGCGGACTGGAAGCGGTCGTCCGGGTCCTTGGCGAGCGCGCGCATCACCAGGCCGTCCAGCTCCGGCGGCACCTCCGGCGCCACCTCGGACGGCGGCCGGGGCGTGTCCTGCACATGCTGGTACACGACCGCGAGCGGCGTCTCACCGATGAACGGCGGGCGCAGCGTCAGCAGCTCGTACAGCAGACATCCGACCGCGTACAGGTCGGAGCGGGTGTCGATGACCTTGCCCAGCGCCTGCTCCGGGGAGAGGTACTGCGGCGTGCCCATGACCATGCCGGTCTGCGTCATCGTCTGCGCGGCGCCGTGCAGGGCGCGGGCGATGCCGAAGTCCATCACCTTCACGGTGCCGGTCTCGGTGATGATGACGTTGGCCGGCTTGATGTCGCGGTGCACGATGCCGTGCTGGTGGCTGTAGGCCAGGGCCTCCAGCACGCCGGAGACGATGATCAGCGCCTGCTCGGCGGGCGGCGCCTCGGCGTCGATCAACAGCTCCCTGATCGTCTTGCCGTTGACCAGCTCCATCACGATGTACGGCACCATGCGGCCGTTCATCGTCTGCTCGCCGGAGTCGTACACGGCGACGACCGCGTGGTGGTTGAGCCCCGCGACCGACTGCGCCTCGCGCGTGAAACGGGCCTTGGAGACCGGGTCCTCCGCCAGGTCGGACCGCAGCAGCTTCACGGCGACCGTGCGGCCGAGCCGCACGTCCTCGGCGGCGAAGACCTCCGCCATCCCGCCCCGGCCCAAGCGGTGCGTCAGCCGGTAACGACCGTCCCCCACAAGGCTGTCGCCACCCCATACCGTCGGCGGCTCGGGCACTTCGCTGCCGGTCGCCCCGGGCTCTTCGTCGCCTGAGCCCGTGGCGCCTTGCTCCTGTGCCATCAATCCTCGCCGTAGTCGCTGGGTCCCTCGGCAATCAAACCCGCTCCGAGGCGCCGCTGACAAGTTGGGCGCCGGCCGCGGTCGCGGAAGGGACGGCGGGCTTGACGTGCCGGGACGCTCCGGCCGGTCGGGCCCCGGGCACCGGTCCGTATGATGCGCGGCAAGGACAGGGCGAGGACAACGAACGAGAGCGCCCGGCCCCGGACGCGGACCGGGCCGCCGCCTAGGGGGAAATCCGGATGAGTGACCACGCGCAGCCGCCTGCCGACCTCAGGGGCCGCTCGGTCGGCGGCGGCCGGTATCAGCTGCGCGACCTGCTCGGCACGGGCGGCATGGCCGCCGTGTACCTGGCCTGGGACACTGTCCTGGAACGGCACGTCGCGGTCAAGACCATGCACTCCGCGATGAGCCGCGAGGACGCCTTCCGCGAGCGGTTCAAGCGGGAGGCGCAGTCGGTCGCCAAGCTCGCGCACACCAACATCGTCTCCGTCTTCGACACGGGCGAGGACCGGGTGGACGAGGGCCCGGTGCCGTACATCGTCATGGAGTACGTCGAGGGCAAGCCGCTGCGCACGGATCTGGAGGAAGACGTCGCCCGGTACGGCGCGATGCCCGCCGACAAGGCGCTGCGCGTGACCTGCGACGTGCTGGCGGCACTGGAGATCAGCCACGAGGCGGGTCTGGTTCACCGGGACATCAAGCCGGGCAACGTCATGATCACCCGGCGCGGTGTGGTCAAGGTGATGGACTTCGGTATCGCGCGGGCGACCCAGTCCGGGGTGACCGCGATGACGCAGACCGGGATGGTCGTCGGCACGCCGCAGTACCTCTCGCCGGAGCAGGCGCTGGGCCGGGGCGTGGACGCGCGGTCCGATCTGTACTCGGTGGGCGTGATGCTCTTCGAGCTGCTCACCGGGCGGCTGCCGTTCGACGCGGAGTCGGCGCTCGCCTTGGCCTACGCGCACGTCCAGGAGGAGCCGCCGGCGGCGTCGTCGTTCAACGCGGCGGTCGCGCCGGCCATCGACGCGCTGGTGGCGCGGGCGCTGCGGAAGAACCCCAACGAGCGTTTCCCGTCCGCCCAGGCGTTCCGCGCGCAGTGCCTGGGGCTCGCGGACACCATGGCGCCGGGCGCGGTGGCGCCGCGGATCGTGCCGGGCGCGCCGCTGCCGGGCGGCAGTGGCGCGGGCGTGGCGCAGTCGGTGTTCCCCGAGTTCGGTGCCCCGGTCGCCTCGCCGTACGCGCCCACCCCGCCGGCCGGCGGCTATGGCTTCCCGCCGGGGCGGCCGACGGCGGTGCCCCCGTACGACCTGACGCCCGGCCAGGGCGCTTCGCACGGCGGGAGCGGCGGCGGTGGCGGTGGCGGTGGCGGTGGCGGTGGCGGTGGTGAGCGGAACAGCACGTTGATGGTGATGCTGGCGGCCGTGGTCGCGATCGCCGTGGTGGCGGCGGTGACGATAGTCGTGGTGCTCAGCAACGGAGACGGCGACGGCTCGCCGCAGGCGGACGGCGGCACGGAGACCGGCCGGTCGACCGAGCCGGAGGAGGAGAACGGCGGGGGCGACGACGAACGCCGCTACAAGGAGGGCGACCCGACGCGGACGATCGACTCCTCGCAGTGCGTGGGTGCCATGGACTACGGCGACCAGAACAACCACCCGGGCGCGGTGATGATGCCCGACTTCTACGACGTCCACATCGACAGCGTGAAGGAGTGCATACGCGACGCCGGCTGGAGCTACGAGGAGGAGCTGTTGTACAAGGACGAGGTCCTCAAGGGCGAGGGCATGGTCGTGGACCAGTCGCCCCGGGCCTACGGCCCGTACAACCCGGACGAGGACGGCCCGATCGTGCTGACCGTCTCGACGGGCTACGAGCCCCTGGAGCAATGAGGCGCGGCCTCAGTGCGCGACCGGGAAACCGGTCAGGATGCGCTCGGCGAGGTCCGTGTCACCCTCGATCTTCACCTTGTCGGCGATCTTCTTCGGCCGCACGCGCCCGCCGGCCAGCCGCACGAACGTCTCCCAGTCCGTCGTGAACGTGACGACCGGCCCGAGCGAAGGGGCGCTGTCCACCGTGCCCTTGCCGTTCTCGTCGACCCGGACCGTGCGCAGGAACTCGACCGGCCCGTGCACGTCGAACACGACCGCCGACTTCTTCGGCGCGCCCGCGCTCTCCGCGACCACCTTGGGCAGCCGCTGGAGCAGCACGTCGCGGGCGGTGAGCGCGGCGGCGCTGTCGAGGTCGCCGGGGCGGCGCAGCGCGCGGCGGAGGTCCTGCTCGTGGGCCCAGACGTCGAAGACCCGCATTTCGAGGAAGTCGGCCAGCGGCATCTTGCCGTAGAGCGGGTAGGAGATGATGTCCTCGGGTCCGCGGCGCTCGTTCCGCAGCTGGCGGGCGCGGCGGATGATCGTGTACTCCAGCTCGCTGGTCATCTCCGGGCCGGTGTGGTGCCGGCGGACGTCGACCTGGACCTCCAGGTAGCGGGTGGTCTCGTCGACGACGTGGTAGAGGTCGCGCGGGAGGGTGTGGATCGGCCGCGGGTCGCCCAGCGCCTCGCACTCGCCGCCGATCACGTGGGAGACGACGTCCCGGACCGACCAGCCGGGGCACTCGGTGGGCCGGTTCCACTCGCCCTCCACGAGTGAGGAGACGAGCTCCGATATCGCCTCGATGGACTGGGTCCATGCGTCGATAGACGGTTGCAAGCTCGTGTGGACTGTCACGGGACCCCTCGTGGCGGTGCGTCGCTGGCTGGGTGTTCACACCGTACGCCGCGCGGGCGCGGCCGGTGAATGCTTTCTGGAGACGAATCCTAGGGGTCCGGCACGGCCGCCAGCCACCAGAGGGGCGGTGGCGGGACCGGACGGTTCCGCCGTGCGGTGCGGTGCCGCCCGGCCCCTGACCTTCAGGATTACGGCCGCGTTTCGCCGCGTGATGACGGGGCGTCGTCATACCCGCGATGGCCGCCGCCGACATGACGGTCGGTTCAACGGCCGGTAAGGAACGCGGTCATGGCGTTGGCGAGGAGGAACGGATCGGCGGCTCCGCACAGTTCCCGTGCGGAATGCATGGAGAGAATGGCGACGCCGACGTCGACCGTGGCGATGCCGTGACGGGCCGCGGTGATCGGTCCGATGGTGGTGCCGCAGGGCATGGCGTTGTTCGACACGAACGTCTGGTACGGCACTCCGGCGCGCTCGCAGGCCGTCGCGAAGACCGCCCGGCCGGTGCCGTCGGTGGCGTAGCGCTGGTTGACGTTGACCTTGAGGATGGGGCCGGCGCCCGCCATCGGGCGGTGCGTGGGGTCGTGCCGCTCGGCGTAGTTGGGGTGGACGGCGTGGCCGGTGTCGGAGGACAGGCAGAACGACCCGGCCAGGGCCCGCGCGCGGTCCTCGTAGCCGCCGCCGCGGGCGTTGACCGATCGTTTCAGCACGGTCCCCAGCAGCGGCCCCTGGGCGCCCGTGTCGGACTGGCTGCCGTTCTCCTCGTGGTCGAACGCGGCGAGCACCGGGATGTACGCCAGGTCCTGCCCGGCCACGGCGGCGAGCGCGGCCGTGGCGGCGTGCACGGACAGCAGGTTGTCCATCCGGGGGCCGGCCAGCAGCTCCCGGTCGCGGCCGAGGTACGCGGGCGGCTCGACGCTGTGCGCCATCAGGTCCCAGCCGACGACATCGCGCCCGGCCAGCCCGGCCTCGGCGGCGAGGAAGTCGATCAGCTCGCCCTCGCGCGGCGTGCCGATGCCCCAGATCGGCGTCATGTGCTGCTGCCGGTCCAGCTTCAGCCCCTCGTTGACCGCGCGGTCGAGGTGGACGGCGAGCTGCGGCACGCGCAGCAGCGGCCGGTCCACGTTGACCAGCACACTGGACCCGTCCCGCAGCGCGAGCCGCCCGGCGAGCCCGAGGTCGCGGTCGAGCCAGGTGTTGAGGAGGGTGCCGCCGTAGATTTCGACGGCGACCTGCTTCCAGCCCAGTCGCCCGGTGTCGGGGAGGGGCTTGACGCGCAGATTCGGCGAGTCGGTGTGCGCCCCGATGACCCGGAACGGCGTCGCGGCCGTGGCGCTCTCCGGCACATACCACGCGATGAGCGCCCCACCGCGCAGCACGAACTTCCCCCCGGCCACCCCGTCCCAGACCGCCCCCTCCGCGACCTGCCGGAACCCGGCCTTCTCCAGCCGCCCGGCGACGTTGGCCACCGCGTGGTAGGGCGATGGGGAGGCCGTGAGGAACCCCATGAGGTCATCGGCGTGCGAGCGGTCGAGGGGTGCAGTCATGGTCTCAGGATACGAACGGACGACCGCGGGGGTTCCCGCTGGGAACGCGGGCGGGTCCCGGTCCCATGGGCGGGGACCGGGACCCGGGGGGGCCGTCGGAGGCGGCGGGGCGTGGGTTAGAACGCCGCCTCGTCCAGCTCCATGAGGGACAGGTCCGTGTTCTCGGCGATCACGCGGGCCACGGCGACCTCGGGCAGCACGGAGGCCGCGAAGTGCCGGGCGGCGGCGAGCTTGCCCTCGTAGAACGGCTTGTCCTTCGGCGCCGCGTCCGCCAGCTTGGCGGCGGCCACGGAGGCGCCGCGCAGCAGCAGGTACCCGACGACGATGTCGCCGGCCGACATCAGGAAGGCCGTGGTGTTCAGGCCCACCTTGTAGAGGGACTTGACGTCCTTCTCGGTGCCGGCCAGGTCCGTGAGCAGGACGCCGACCGTGGCCTCCAGCTCGCCGACGGCGCGGGAGAGCTGGTCGCGGGCGCCGGCCAGCTCCTCGCCGCCGGGGGCCTCGGCGAGGAACTTCTTGATCTCCTCGGAGAGCGTGGTGAGGGCCTTGCCCTCGTTGCGCACGATCTTCCGGAAGAAGAAGTCCTGGCCCTGGATCGCCGTGGTGCCCTCGTAGAGGGTGTCGATCTTGGCGTCCCGGATGTACTGCTCGATCGGGTACTCCTGGAGGTACCCGGAGCCGCCCAGGGTCTGGAGGGACTGGGCGAGCTGCTCGTAGGACCGCTCCGAGCCGTAGCCCTTGACGATCGGCAGCAGCAGGTCGTTCATCGCGTCGAGGGCGGAGATGTCCTCGCCTGCGGCCTGCTTGACGATGATGTCGTCCTGGAGGCTGGCCGTGTAGAGCGCCAGGGTCCGCATGCCCTCCGCGTACGCCTTCTGCGTCATCAGCGAGCGGCGCACGTCGGGGTGGTGCGTGATGGTGACGCGCGGGGCGGTCTTGTCGGCGAACTGGGTGAGGTCGGCGCCCTGCACCCGCTCCTTCGCGTACTCCAGGGCGTTGAGGTAGCCGGTGGAGAGGGTGGCGATGGCCTTCGTGCCGACCATCATCCGCGCGAACTCGATGATCTTGAACATCTGGCGGATGCCGTCGTGCTTCTCGCCGAGCAGCCAGCCCCTGGCGGGGTGGTTCGCGCCGAAGGTCATCTCACAGGTGTTGGACGCCTTCAGGCCCATCTTGTGCTCGACGTTGGTGGCGTAGGCGCCGTTGCGCTCGCCCAGCTCACCGGTCTCCCAGTCGAAGTCGTACTTGGGGACGATGAACAGCGACAGGCCCTTGGTGCCCGGGCCGTGGCCCTCGGGGCGGGCGAGCACGAAGTGGATGATGTTCTCGGTGAGGTCCTGCTCGCCGGAGGTGATGAAGCGCTTGACACCCTGGATGTGCCAGGTGCCGTCCTCCTGGCGGATCGCCTTGGTGCGGCCCGCGCCGACGTCGGAGCCCGCGTCCGGCTCGGTGAGGACCATGGTGGCGCCCCAGCCCTTGTCCACCATGAGGTGCGCGATCTTCTGCTGCTCCTCGGTCGCCTCGTCGTAGAGGACGCGGCCGAAGGCCGGACCGCAGGCGTACATGTGGATCGCGGGGTTGGAGCCGAGCACCTGCTCGCCCATGGCCCACAGCAGCGAGCGGGGGGCGGTCAGGCCGCCGAGCTCCTCGCCGATGCCCAGGCGCCACCACTCGGCGTCCATGTAGGCGCGGTAGCTCTTCTTGAACGCCTCGGGCAGCGGCGCGGTGTTGGTCTCCGGGTCGAAGACGGGCGGGTTGCGGTCGGCCTCCGCGTAGGAGGCGGACAGCTCGTTCTCCGCCAGGCGGGCCAGCTCGGCCAGCATGGTCTTGGCGGTGTCGGCGTCCGTCTCGGTGAAGGGACCCGTTCCGTATACCGCGTCGCGGCCAAGGACCTCGAACAGGTTGAACTCGATGTCGCGGAGATTCGACTTGTAGTGCCCCATGGCGACGACTCCGTAGCAGGTTCCGGGAAGTGAAGTGACTCCCATGATGCTACCCACCGGTAATAAGAAGCAAGCCGTTGTGAGACATCTGTGGGCCCGCGATCAGTACGCTTGCTCACATGTACGGCTATGACCAGTCGGGCTATCCCGGCCAGCAGCCCTACGGGGCCCAGCAGCCCGCCGCAGCCGGATACGGCGGTCAGCAGCTCTATCCCGAGCACCAGCAACAGCAGCAGTCGGCGGCTCCTGCCGCGCCCCCCGCGCCCCCCTCGTTCACCGACGCGCTCCGGGCGTACACCTCGGGCGCGATGGCGAGCGAGGAATTCCACGACATCTTCCTGGGCGCCAAGATCTACTGCCCGCGTGGCGACAGCCCCGGCTTTCTGGCCCTGCACAACACCCAGCAGCCGGTGATCCCGCTCTTCACCTCGCTGAAGGAGCTGCGCAGGTACGCGGGCAAGGAGTCGCGGTACTTCACGGTCACCGGCGGCGAGGTCCTGGACCTGCTGCCGTCGGGGTACGGATTCGCGCTGGACATGGAGGGCGACCACCGGATCGTGATGGACGCCAAGGCCGTGGAGGAGATGGTCGACTACACGATGCGCCGGATGTACGGCTAGCCGCCGACCGTCGCCGACCGTCGCCGCGCGGAACGGGCGGAACGGGCGGACTGCCCCGGGGCGTCGCCGAGGAGCCGGGGAACAAACGCCGTCTCGACTGCCGTTTACGATTCAACTATCCTGTGCGCAGCCGACGAGGAGGCCCCCGATGCCCGCGATCACCGTCGAGAACCCGCTCACCCTTCCCCGCGTCACCACGCCCGCCCCCACCGCCGTCCCCCGGCCCGTGCGCGCGGTGGTCACCGCGCCGTCCGGGTTCGAGGGCGAGGGCTTCCCGGTCCGCCGCGCCTTCGCGGGGCTCGACTACCGGCACCTCGACCCGTTCATCATGATGGACCAGATGGGTGAGGTGGAGTACGCGCCCGGCGAGCCCAAGGGCACGCCGTGGCATCCGCACCGGGGCTTCGAGACCGTCACCTATCTCCTCGACGGCACCTTCGTGCACCAGGACTCCGTCGGCGGCGGCGGCGTCATCAACGACGGCGACACCCAGTGGATGACCGCCGGCTCCGGGCTGCTGCACATCGAGGCGCCGCCGGAGTCGCTCGTCGTCTCGGGCGGCCTCTTCCACGGCGTGCAGCTCTGGGTGAACCTCCCGGCGAAGGACAAGATGACCACCCCCCGCTACCAGGACATCGGCGGGAGCAACGTCCGTCTGCTCTCCACCGAGGACGGCGGCGCCCTGCTGCGGGTGATCGCGGGCGAGCTCGACGGCCACCAGGGGCCCGGCGTCACCTACACGCCGATCACCCTGATCCACGCGACGGTCGCGCCGGGCGCGGAGATCACGCTGCCTTGGCGCCCGGACTTCAACGCGCTGGGCTACGTACTGGCCGGCCGGGGCGGCGTCGGCTCCGACCGGCGCCCGGTCGAGCTCGGCCAGACCGTCGTCTTCGGCCCGGGGGACACGCTCACGGTCCGTGCCGACACGACCCAGGACGCGCGGACCCCGGAGCTGGAGATCCTGCTGCTCGGCGGCCTCCCGATCCGTGAGCCGATGGCGCACTACGGCCCGTTCGTCATGAACACCCACGTCGAGCTGGCCCAGGCGTTCGACGACTTCCAGGCCGGGCGCCTCGGCCGGATCCCGGCCGCCCGGACCTCCGACGCCTGACCCGATGCCTGATGCCCGACGCATGTCCCGTTCCCCAGGTCGTGTGGTCTGGCCCGCCGCGGGAGGCGGCTCCTCCCGCAGCTCGAACCAGATCGTCTTGCCGGCGCCCTGGGGGACCAGCCCCGGGCGTCGGCGAGCGACTGCGTCAGCGGCGGCCCCGCCCGGCTCGCCCGGCTCGACAGGCCGAGCGGCTCGGCGGGAGCGGCGTCCGTCGTGGCCACGCCGCGAACGTCGTCCCCTTCCCACACCCCGACCCCGGAGCCGGTCAGGACATCCTCGGTGCGCATGTTTTCTCACTGTATGTCCATGTTTCCGCGCGCGATGAGCAGGGCTGGGTCAGGGCGGTAGTCTGAGGCTCGACCACCACGAAACCGTGTCGACGACTTGGAAGTACGATGCATCGGTACCGGTCCCACACCTGCGGCGAGCTGCGCCCCGCGGACATCGGCAAGGATGTCCGGCTCTCGGGATGGCTGCACAACCGACGGAATCTGGGCGGCATCCTCTTCATCGATCTCCGTGACCACCACGGCGTCGTGCAGCTCGTCGTCCATCCCGAGACGCCCGGCGGCGAGGCGGTCGACGAGCGGCTCGGATCGCTCTCCAAGGAGACCGTCATCCGCGTGGACGGCCGGGTCGTCGGCCGGGGCGAGGAGAACATCAACGCCGAGCTGGCCACCGGCGAGATCGAGGTCGAGGTCGCCGAGGTCGAGGTGCTGGGCGCGGCCGACCCGCTCCCGTTCACCATCAACGCCGAGGACGGTGTCAACGAGGAACGCCGCCTCGAATACCGCTTCCTCGACCTGCGCCGCGAGCGGATGCACCGCAACATCATGCTGCGCTCGGCCGTCATCGGCGCCATCCGCCGGAAGATGACCGATCAGGGCTTCCTGGAGCTGGCCACCCCGATCCTGTCCGCCACCTCCCCCGAGGGCGCGCGCGACTTCCTGGTGCCGTCGCGGCTGCACCCCGGCGAGTTCTACGCGCTGCCCCAAGCGCCGCAGCAGTTCAAGCAGTTGCTGATGATCGCCGGCTTCGACCGGTACTTCCAGATCGCGCCCTGCTTCCGCGACGAGGACGCCCGGGCCGACCGTTCGCCCGGCGAGTTCTACCAGCTCGACATGGAGATGAGCTTCGTCGAGCAGGAGGACGTCTTTCAGGTCATCGAGAAGGTGATGACCGAGCTGTTCGAGGAGTTCGGCGGCGGACGGCACGTCACCTCGCCGTTCCCGCGCATCCCGTTCCGCGAGGCGATGCTCAAGTACGGGTCGGACAAGCCGGATCTGCGGGCCAAGCTGGAGCTGGCCGACGTCTCCGGCATCTTCGCCGACTCCGGCTTCAAGGCGTTCGCCGGCAAGCACGTGCGGGCGCTGGCGGTGCCGGACACGGCCGGGCAGCCGCGGCGGTTCTTCGACCAGCTCGGGGAGTTCGCCATCGAGCAGGGTGCCAAGGGCCTGGCCTGGGTGCGGGTCGGCGAGGACGGCACGCTGACCGGCCCGATCGCCAAGTTCCTCACCGAGGGCGACGTCGCCGCGCTGCTCGGCACGCTGGGCGCGGGGCCCGGCACCGCCGTGTTCTTCGGGGCCGGCGAATTCGACGAGGTCTCCCGGGTCATGGGCGCGGTCCGGGTGGAAGCCGCCCGCCGCGCCGGGCACTTCGAGGACAACGTCTTCCGCTTCTGCTGGATCGTGGACTTCCCGATGTTCGAGCGGAACGACGACACGGGCGCCGTCGAGTTCTCCCACAACCCGTTCTCCATGCCGCAGGGCGGCCTCGCCGCACTGGAGGGCAAGGACCCGCTGGACGTGCTCGCCTGGCAGTACGACATCGTGTGCAACGGCGTCGAGCTGTCCTCCGGTGCCATCAGGAACCACGAACCCGAGGTCATGTACAAGGCGTTCGAGATCGCCGGGTACAGCCGGGAGGACGTGGAGCGCGAATTCGGCGGCATGCTGCGAGCGTTCCGCTTCGGCGCCCCGCCGCACGGCGGGATCGCCCCGGGCGTCGATCGCATCGTGATGCTGCTGGCCGACGAGCCGAACATCCGCGAGACGATCGCCTTCCCGCTCAACGGCAACGCGCAGGACTTGCTGATGGGAGCCCCCGGCAGGGTGGACGAAAGCCGCCTGCGGGAGCTCCACATCAGCGTCCGGGACTCGGCCCGCCAGGCTACGTAGCCAGGCTGGCCCGCCAGGCCACGTAGCCAGGCCGGCTCCCGGTCGGTCCGCCGGTCCCGGTCAGCCCTCCGGCATGGCCGAGGAGTGGTGGTCGACGATCAGCCACTCCCCGGTGTGCTTGTCGCGCTCGTAGACGAACGTGTAGCGGGCGACGACGTCATACGGCACGCCGGTCTCCGGGTCGGTCAGGTGGAACGTGTAGCCGCCCGAGTCGACCGCCCCGTCCTGGCCGAGCAACTCCACATAGGACTCGTTGATCTCGCCGGACGGGTGCTGGAGGAGGAAGTGCTCGAAGTAGTCCACGATTCCGGCGTGATCGTGGCGGATCAGGTTGGAGAGGGTCGGCTCCAGCACGGCCTCCGGGGCGTAGCGGTCGGCGACCCGCTCGGGGTCGCCGGTCGCCAGCGCCTCGTTCCACTCGCCGAACAGGGCGCGGATCTCCTGCTTGGTCGGCCCGTGGCCATGGTGTCCGTCGGGGGTGAGGGCTTGGACGTTCGTCGTCACCGAGGTGATCAGAAGCCCGCTCACGGCCGCGGCCGTCGCCGTGCGGGCACGGATAAAGGTGCGCATGAGCACACGATCCCCGGCGCGGGTCAAACACCCGGCAAAGGAAAGCAAAGCGGGACGCGGGGTGGGGCAAGGGTCTCGTCAAGGCGAGTCAACCCCAGTCAAGTCCGCCTCGGTGACGGCGATTCGGGTGGCGATCTCAGAGATCGAACTCGGTCGGGGAGACCCCGAGCACCGTGCACACCTCGCGGATGACATGCTGCTCGGCCTGCGCGAAATAGCCGTCGGCGGCGGCGATGACGACGCCCATCTGGACCACCGCCCTGGCCTCCATCGGCTTCTTCCGCACCTTGGCGATCTCCTGCATGACCTCGGCCCGGCCGGACTGGAAGTTCGACGCGAGCTGGTCCGCGTGCTTGTTGAAGCGCTGGCGCAGCGAGTCCGGCGGGAAATTCTGGAGGACGTCGTTGCTCATGATCAACGACTCCACGCGCTGCCGCTCGGCGGCGTCGATCGTGCCGTCGGCGGCGGCGACCAGGGCGCACATCGCCATGCTGGCGTCCCGGAACGCACCGCTCTTCAGCTCCGCCTTCACCGCCGTGAGCTGCGTCTTGAGGGTGCTGACGAGCTGCGCCTTCGTCCCGCCGCCCGCGCCGTGCGAACGCGACCCGGGCGGATGACCGCCCCCACGCGACTGCAAACCCTTGGCCGAGTCCTTGATCCGGTCCCACATCGCCATGCAGTTGCTCCAGCTTCTCGCTCGTGTCTGTCTGTCCCCCGGTTGGTACCCCGGTAACGAGAACCGACCCGCGAGTGGTTCCTCGGCCGTCACGGCCGGTCACCGCAGCGTGCGGAGCCGTTGACTGTTCGCGACCACGGGGAGCCCGCACGATACCCCAGTGCGTCAACACGCCCACCCCGCCGATCACCGGCCCGTGGCCGCGCGTCCGGTGGAGAGCCGTGCCCCGGGTGGACCAAGCTGGCCGTCATGCACAGTGATCGCCGCAAACTGTCCGTGAACCGGGCCACCATCGCCCACAAGATCCGTTACGCCGCCCGCAATCCGGCCCGCGTCAAGCCCTACCTGCGGCGCCTGGGCCGCGACACCTGGCTGCGCCTGAAGCACCGTGACCACGTGGCGTACTACCGGGCGGTGATGGCCTCGGACGTCGGCGTGGACCCGGCGGCGGCGGTGGGCAGCCGCAGCCACGAACGCTGGCTGGCGCTGGGGCAGATGCAGTTCGACTACCTCAAGGGACACGGCCTGGAGCCTGGTCACCGCATGCTCGACATCGGCTGCGGCAACCTCCGCGCGGGCTGGCGGTTCATCGACTATCTCGACCCGGGCGGGTACTACGGCATCGACATCTCCCCCGACATCCTGATCAGCGCCAAGAAGACGCTGGTGGCGTTCGACCTCCAGCCCAAGCTGCCGTACCTGACCATCACGGGCGATCTCACGCTCGACTTCCTGCCCAGCGGCCACTTCGACGTCGTGCACGCGCACAGCGTCTTCTCGCACTCCCCGATCGAGGTGATCGACCAGTGCCTGGCCCACGTCGGCCGCGTGCTGGCGCCCGGCGGCTTCTTCGACTTCACCTTCGACCGCACCGAGGGCCGCGAACACCACGTGCTGCGGGAGGACTTCTACTACCGCACGGAAACGCTCGTCGCGCTGGCCGAACGCCACGGGCTGCGCGCCACGTTCATGCACGACTGGGAGAAGCTGCCGCACGGCCAGTCGAAGATCCGGGTGGTCACCGCCGACTGACCGCCGCCAACCGTCCGTTGACCGCGGACCGTTGACCGCCGTCCGTTGACCCCGTCCGTTGACCGCATGCCGGGACCGCATGCCGGGACCACCGGGCGGGGTATAGGTGCTCCTATGGGCCGACCTGAGGACGAGTGCGCGGGTCCGCACCGCCAGTGCCAGGCGTGCACGGGGCAGCGCGTCGAGTTCCGCGAGACGTTCTACGTCCCGGGCTCCGGGCGTGCCCAGGGCGTGGCCGCGCCGCACGACTGCTGGCACTGCAAGGGCCGTGGCTACGCCTGCCAGGCGTTTCCCCGCTGCACGCCACCGCACGAGTAGCCGCGTCCAGACGTGCCCGGCCATGTCTGGCGTCGGCCGGTGCGCCCGCTAGATCCGATCTCGCGACCGCTGGTCCTCGTCTCGCGCCCAAAGGGGTGACACACAGGACCGGCGGGACGATGAGTTCCGGCGGCCCCCGAGGTCTACCGGGGGAGTGGATCCGGGAGGAGAAGAGATGAGTGGGCGCAGCGGCGAACCGGCGATTGAGACCACCGGGCTCGTCAAGGCATTCGGTGAGAAGCGGGCGGTGGACGGCGTCGACCTGACGGTGCCCGCCGGCACGGTCTACGGGGTGCTCGGGCCGAACGGCGCGGGCAAGACCACCACGGTCAAGATGCTCGCCACCCTGCTCCGCCCGGACGGTGGCGAGGCGCGCGTGTTCGGGCTCGACGTCGTGCGCCAGGCGGACGCCGTGCGCGGCAGGGTGAGCCTGACCGGGCAGTACGCCTCGGTGGACGAGGACCTGACCGGCACGGAGAATCTGGTGCTGCTCGGACGCCTGCTCGGTCACCGCAAGGTGGCGGCCAGGGAGCGGGCGGCACAGCTCCTCGACGCCTTCGGGCTGTCCGAGGCGGCCGGGCGGCAGGTCAAGGCGTATTCGGGAGGCATGCGGCGGCGCCTCGACATCGCGGCCAGCATCCTCAACACCCCGGATCTGCTCTTCCTGGACGAGCCGACGACCGGGCTCGATCCGCGCAGTCGCAGCCAGGTGTGGGACATCGTGCGGGCCGTGGTCGCGCAGGGCACCACCGTGCTGCTGACGACGCAGTATCTGGACGAGGCCGACCAGCTGGCCGGGCGGATAGCCGTCATCGACCACGGCCGGGTGATAGCGGAGGGCACCCCGGGCGAGCTGAAGTCGTCGGTCGGCTCGGGCTCGATGCGTGTGCGGCTGCGGGACGGGCGGCGGCGCCCGGACGCCCAGCGGCTGCTCGCCGGGGTGCTGGAGGCGCCCGTGCAGCTGGAGGCCGATCCGGTGGCGCTGACCGCGCGGATCATGCCGGACGGCGGCACGGCGGGCCCGGCCGAGCTGGCCTCGCGGGCCCTCGCCGAGCTGGCCAGGGCCGGTATCACCGTCGACGACTTCTCGGTCGGGCAGCCCAGCCTGGACGAGGTGTTCCTGGCCCTGACCGAGAAGAAGGACGCGCAGCGCGACGCGCGGCGAGAGCTGAAGAAGGAGGCCATGGCATGACCACCGCGACGAAGGACACGACGGTCGCCGCCGAGGAAGCCGGCGACGACCACTACATCCCGGCCGCCGAGACCATCCAGGCCGTGCTGTCCCCCGGGCGGCGCCCGGCGCGGCCCAGCGCGCTGTCCGCCTCGATCACCTTCGGCTGGCGCGCGATGCTGAAGATCAAGCACGTGCCGGAGCAGCTTTTCGACGTCACCGTCTTCCCGATCATGATGACGCTGATGTTCACCTATCTGTTCGGGGGCGCGCTCGCCGGCTCCACCGGCGAGTATCTGCAGTATCTGCTGCCGGGCATCATGGTGATGAGCGTGGTCATGACCACGATGTACACGGGGGTCGCGGTCAACAACGACATCACGAAGGGCGTCTTCGACCGCTTCCGCACCCTGCCGGTGTGGCGGCCGGCCGCGATGGTCGGCTATCTGATGGGCGACGCCTTCCGCTACACCATGGCGTCCCTGGTGATCCTGGCCGTCGGCCTGATCATGGGGTACCGACCGGACGGCGGCGCCGTGGGTGTGGCCGGGGCCATCGCGCTGCTTGTGGTGTTCTCGTTCGCGTTCTCGTGGATATGGACGATGTTCGGACTGCTGCTGCGCTCGGAGAAGTCGGTGATGGGCGTCAGCATGATGGTGCTCTTCCCGCTGACCTTCCTGAGCAACATCCTGGTCGAGCCGGCGACCATGCCGGGCTGGCTGGAGGCGTTCGTGGACGTCAACCCGGTCACGCACCTGGTGGCGGCGGCGCGCGGCATGATGGACGGCAGCACGGACGTGGGCGAGATCGGCTGGGTGCTGGTGGCGAGCGCGGTGCTGATGGCCGTGTTCGGCTCGCTGACCATGCGCCTCTACAACCGGAAGTGAGCCTCGTCCGCTCGGCCGGGGCGATAGGCGCACATCGCTCCGGTGGTGACGGTGGCCCGCAGGTGGGCGGCCAGCTCGGGGTGCCGCTGGTCGAGGCGGCGGAGGGTGTCCCGGATGCGGGCGGTGACGGTCTTGCGGGCGCGTTCCGCCTCGTCGCCGAGGCGGCGGACACGGCCGCCCAGTCCGGCGGCGGCGCGCAGCTCGTCCAGCAGCGCGGCCCGTTCGCGGTCGAGCTCGGCGGCGCGGCCCTCGTCGCCGGCCTCCGCGGCCCGGTCGATCTCCGTGTCGAGCAGCTCCAGGTGCTTGCGGTACCGAGCCTTGGCCTCGTCGTCCAGCACCGGGTCGCCGCCGAGCCGCTGGACTCCCTCGGGGCTCAGCAGCCGCACGGCGGGGATGTCCGTGCCGGGGTGGCCGATCAGGGTGTGCAGGTCGCGCAGGCCCTTGGCGTCGGGCATGTGGACGGTGCGCCCGGCGTAGCCCAGGGTCCAGACAGTGCCGTCGAAGCGGAACTCGTCCGCCACGCGCCCGGGGCGCGTGGCGGACGCGCCGGGGGCCGGGGCGGGGGGACTGGCGGCCGAGGGGAGGGCGCGGGCGACGCGGCGCGCGATGTGGCGCATGCCCAGCTCGGCCGCCTCCCGGGCGACTTCGTTCAGCAGGGCCCGAGCGGCGTCCGCGTCGCCGGGCGCCGCCCGGGCGAGCAGCGCGGGCGCGAGGAGTGAGCGCGCCTCGACCGACCAGGTGCGCGCCCGCAGCCGGTCGGCGGCGCGGGCGGCGGCGGTGAAGCCGGCGACGGCCGCGTCCCAGCGCTCCTCGGCGGCCTCGACCACCGCCGACCAGAGCACCATCGGGCCGCTGATGTCGAAGCCGAACAGCGATACGGCCCACTGATCGGTGAACGGCGCGAGCGCGGTCCTGGCCCGTTCGCACAGCACCGGATCGCGGGACGCCGCCGCGGCCTGCGCCTGGAACCGCAGCCACAGCGCCTCGATGGAGGGCGGGTACCGCTCGCTCTCGGCGGCCTCCAGCATCCGCAGCACAGTCTCGGTGTCGCCCTTCTGGGCCGCCGTGATCCCTTCGATCAGCTCCGGGAAGGGGTAGTCCCGCCTGGTCAGCGACCGGTGCAGCTCGTCCAGCTCGGCGAACCGGCCCTGGGCCTGGAGCCAGGTCCAGTAGAGGTGGTGGTCGTACTGCTCGTACTCCTGGGCGTGTTCGTGGTCGACGCCCATCGCGCGCACGCTCTCCCGGTGCGCCTCGGCGTCCGCGAAGCGGCCCTGGAGGACGGCGATGATGCCCTGGTCGATGGCGGAGGAGAGGCGGTAGCGCGGCAGCCCCAGCCGGTCCACCATGGCGACGAACTCGCCGAGCTGATCGATGTAACGCGGGTCGCCCTGTTCGAGCAGCGCGACCCAGCGCAGCGACGCGGCGAAGTGCTCCAGCTCGTGGTCGCCCCTGCGTCGGGCCAGCGAGATCATCTCGCCGGTGAGCGCCTCGCGTTCGGCGGCCGTGCCGAGTCCCCAGATCACATCGTGGCGGGCCCAGAGACTGAACGCGAGCGCGTCGTCGTCCTGGCCGCGCCGGGCCAGCACAGCGGTTCGGACGGTGAGTTCGCGGGCGAGGCGTTCCACGGCGGCCGGGTCGTCGGGCGGCAGGGCGGCCTGAGCCGGATCGGTACGGCCGCCCAGCCGGTGGTGGGCCTCGCGGAGCAGCTCGGTCTTGAGCGTGCTCAGGCCGCCCTGGTGGCGGGCGCCCTCGGCACGGAACAACGAGAGCGCCACCCGGGCCAGCAGCTCGGCGTCGTCCAGCGCGCGAGCCTCGGCCACGGCCTCCAGGAAGATCCGGGTGCCCTCCTCCCGGGCCCGCGCGTGCCACAGCTCGTGGGCGAACTCCAGGCCGATCAGGATCCGTCGGCGGGGATCGACGGCGGCGGCCAGCTCGTAGGCACGGCGGTGATGGCCGATCGCCTCCTCGAACGCCATCCGCCCGATCGCGTCGTCCACGGCGGCCCGCAGCACCTCCAGGGCGCGGACCGGATCGACCTCGGCCCCGGCCAGGTGGGCGTGGCGGGCCAGGTCGGCCGGCGGGACCCGGTCCGCGAGCGCCGGGGAGTCGTCCAGGGCCCGGACCACGGCGGCGTGCCGACGGCGCAGCTCGTCCTCGCCCAGCGCGTTGTAGAGCGTCTCGCGCACCAGGTCGTGCGCGAAGGCGAACCGGCCGCCGCCGCGCTGCGTGACCAGGCGGGCGGCCACCGCGTGCCCGAGTAGCCCGTCCACCTCGGCGGCCGGTGCCCCGGCGGCGGCGCTCAGCACCCGCCGGTGGAACTCGCGGCCGAGCACGGCCGCGCGGGTCAGCAGCCACACCACCCGTTCCGGCAGCAGGCCGAGCCGCCGCCGGACCGCGTCGCCCACGCCCGGCGGGATGGTGGTGACCGCGCCGCCGCTGTGCCAGAGGCGGGCGGTCTGTTCCACGAAGAACGGGTTCCCGCCGGTGCGCCGATGCACCTCGGCGACCAGGCCCGGCTCCGGCACGCGGCCGACGGTGCGGGTCATCAGCGCGCCGACCTCGTCCGCCGAGAGACCGGCCAGCGCCAGCGTGGTGGCCCGCGCCACCAGCGGAGTCATCAGCGGACGCAGCGGGTGGTCGGCCGGCTCGACCTCGGCGTCACGGTAGGTGCCGACGAGCAGCAGCCGTTCGAACCACGTGTGCTGGGCGACGAAGTGGAGCAGCCGCAGGGACGCGGTGTCGGCCCAGTGCAGGTCGTCCAGCACCACGACCACCGGCCGCTGCTGGGACGCCGTGACCAGGGCCGTCGTCACCGCGTCGGACAGCTCGAAGCCGCCGGCCTCGCCCTGCGGGCCGCTCTCCCCGAGCAGCGGGCCCAGCTCGTCGGCCACCGCCTCCCGGACCGTCGCCCACTCCGCGGCGCGGGCCGAGCGGCGCAGTGCGCGGACGACCTGCACCCACGGCCAGTACCCGGGGGCGTTCTCCGAGTCCCAGCAGGAGCCGCTGAGCACCAGGGCCCCCAGCGCCCTCGCCTCTTCGGCCGCGCCCGTGACGAGCGCGGTCTTGCCGATGCCGGGCTCCCCCGCGACCAGCACCAGGCCGCCGTGACTGGCCGCGGCCCGGGTGATCTCGGTACGTAGCATCCCTGCGGCGTGCTCCCGGCCGATGAGGTCCTCGAACACCTGTGCCTTCTGATCTTCCGTGGGTCTGGATGCTGTACGAGGATGACACAACGCGCCCTTCCGCCCCGCGCGTTGTCGCGGACGCCTATGTCGGTACCCTGGCCGACCTCGATCCGCTGGTGGGGACCCGGCTGGGCATCCGGCCGGGCGTCGACGCGCTGCCGGACTTCTCGCCGGACGGGCAGGAGGCCCTCGCCGGGGCGCGAGGCGGCCCGCGCGGCGGCGGGCGGGGCGTTCGACCTGAAGTCCTGGCACATGGCGGCCCTGTCACTGGGCTCGCCGGGCCTGGACGACCTGGCGAAGGAGCTCGCGACACTCCGCTGACCCGGGGGAATCTCGTTGTTCTCGGAGGGGGCCGCGCGGAGACTGGGGCGGTGATCATCAGACGTGAGGTTCCCGGGGATCATGCCGCTGTCCGTGACGTCACCGCCGCCGCCTTCGGCAAGGCGGACGGGGCGGTGCCGGTCGAGGCGGTGCTGCTGGACGAGTTGCGTGAGTGCGAGGGGTGGCTGCCCGCGCTGTCGCTCGTCGCCGTCGCGGGGGAGGATGTCGTCGGGCACGTGGTCTGCACGCGCGGCCACGTCGGGGAGCGGGCGGCCGTGGGGCTGGGACCGCTCAGCGTGCGGCCCGGACACCAGCGGCGCGGGGTGGGGCTCGCGCTGGTGCACGCCGTCCTCGGGGCGGCGGACGCGCTGGGGGAGCCGTTCGTCGCGCTGCTCGGCAGCCCGGCGTACTACGGCAGGTTCGGCTTCGGGGCCGCCGCCGGGTACGGCATCGAGGCGCCCGACCCCGCCTGGGGCCCGTACTTCCAGGTGCGCCCGCTGACCGCCCACGATCCGGCGGCGCGCGGGATCTTCCGCTACGCCGAGCCGTTCGACCGGGTCTGACCGGCGCCCCTGACCTCCAGGTGGTCCAGCAGGTGCTGGGTGGCGGCCGTCACCGCCGCCACCGCCTCCTCGAACACCGCGCGGTTGTGCGCCGCCGGCGCCCTGAAGCCGCTCACCTTGCGCACGTACTGGAGGGCCGCCGCGCGGATGTCCTCGTCGGACACGTCGGTCGTCGCGGGCGGGCGGAGTGTCTTGATGCTGCGGCACATGCCTCCAGTCTGCCCGCTGCCGTGACTCCGCGACCCGTGGGGGCGGTGTGGGACGGCCTGGGGGCGGCGGGGGAGGGCGGGGCGGCGTGGACAAGACGCCCGCCGCACGGTGAACATGGGAGCAGGGCCGCCCCACTCAGTGGGGTGGGGGAGCGGGGAGGGCACTGGTCATGTCCCGAGCGGACCGGCTGGCGGAGATCCGGAGGTTCGGGCCTCGCCATCTCGCGTCGTACGCGCTGTTCAACCAGGCCGTGGCCGACCATCTGGGCCTGCATCCCACCGATGTGCAGTGCCTGCGGCTGATCTCGATGGAGCCCGGGCCGTTCACCACGCGCCGGGTCGCCGAAGTGACCGGCGTCACCAGCAGCGCCGCGAGCCGTCTCCTCGACCGGCTGGAGCGCGCCGGCTATCTGACCCGGCGGCGCGACGAGCACGACCGGCGGCGGACGCTGGTCAGCCTGGTCCCGGAGGCGGAGCGGCGGCTTGAGTCGCTCTGGGACTATCTGGGCGAGGCGTTCGAGGCCCGGTTCGAGGACAACTCCGACGAGGAGCTGGCCGTCGTCGTCGAGTACATGCGGCGCAGCATCGAGCTGGCGAACCTCCAGATCGAGCGGCTGCGCGGGCTGGCGCCCGGCTGAGCGGTCAGGCGCGACGCGGTCCGTCCAGCGTCACGGCCAGCGTCACGGCCAGCAGCCGGTCGGCCCGCTCGCGCGGCACCTGACCGCGCGGCCGACGGAAAGCCACACCCGGGATCCCTGGGGGGCAGCCCACCCCGCGCATCCCGGCTCGGCCCGTTCCGACAAGGTGGGACGGGGAGACTGATCGGTCAGCGCGCCAGTGCCTCGGCCAGCTCCGCGACCGGCAGTGAGCCGGGCGGGCGGCCGCGGCGGGCGAAGTCGTCGGCCTGCCGCTGGAGCAGCTCGTTGACCGGCGTCGCCACCCCGTGGGTCCGGCCGAGCAGCACGATCTCGCCGTTGAGGTAGTCGGCCTCGATCGAGCCCGTGCCCCGGCGCAGGCTCTGCCACGAGGAGCCGCCACCCCGCTCGGCGCCCCCCACCGGCCGTGGCTCCAGCCGGTCGCCGCGCGCCTCGGCCTGCTCGGCCTCCGAGGCGTGCGCGATCCCGGCCGCCGCGAGCACGGCGACGCCCTCCGCGCGGGCCCGCGCCAGCAGATCGGTCAGCGGCGGCTGCCGGATCGGGCCGCAGAGCGCCTCGATGGCGTTGCCCAGGTTCGCCAGCAGCTTGGCGTACTTCCACCGCATCACGTCCGGCACCACGGGCGCCAGGAAACGGGACCTCTCCAGATCGAGGGCGACCCGGCGGGCCGTGTCGTCCACACCGCCGGGGAAGCGGCCGAGGTGCAGCATCCCGGTCAACGGCGCGGCGGACGCGGTGACCTGACCCGGCTCCAGGAACTGCGCGGGCAGCCACACGCAGACGCCGTACACCCGGCGGAACCGCCGCAGCGCGAGCGTCTCGTTGACCACGCCGTTCTGCGCGGTCAGCACGGGCAGCGACTCGCCGGCCGTGCCGCCTCGCGCCACCGGGCGGGCCGCCCAGACGTCCAGGGCGGCCACGCTGTCCTGCGACTTGACGGCGAGCACCAGCACGTCGTCGCGGCGGAGGTGGACCTCGTCCGGACCCTCCGCCACCGGGATCGGCAAGGTCAGTGACCGGCCGGGGGTGTTGAGCCGCAGCCCGCTCTCCCGCAGCGCCCGCCCGTGCGCGCCGCGGGCCACGAGAACGACGTCGTGTCCGCTCTCGTGCAGCCGCCCGCCTATCGCTCCGCCGACCGCCCCTGCTCCGATGATGATGTAGCGCATGGGGGCATTGTCGCTCGCGTGTTCGCCCCCCGGCCGGGTGGCCTGGTCACCCGGCCCACCCGATCACCAGTAGACGACGACCTTGTCGCCCTCGTGCACCGCGTCGAAGAGCTGGGCGATGGCGGCCTCGTCCCGCACGTTCACACAGCCGTGGGACGCGCCGTTGTACCCGTTGGCCGCGAAGTCCTGCGAGTAGTGCACGGCCTGGCCGCCGTCGAAGAACATCGCGTACGGCATCGGCGAGTCGTACAGCGTCGAGTGGTGGTTGCGCGACTTCCAGTACACCTCGAACTCGCCCTCGCGGGTGGGCGTCTCCGCGGCGCCGAACCGCACGTCCACCGTCATCCGCACCTCGCCGTCGATCACCCACGACAGCGTGCTGGAAGTCTTGGAGACGCAGAGCACCCGGCCGGTCATGCAGCGCTCGTCCAGGTCCTGGGCGGGCTCCACGTCCGGGATCTCCACCGGCGGGAACATCTCCTCCTCGGTGGGCGTCTCGGTCTCGTCCGTGAGCGCCGCCCACGTCGGCTCGAAGACCGTGCCGGTGGCCTCGATCCCGGCCGACTCCTGGTATGCCCGGACGGCGGCGGTGGTGACGTCCCCGTAGTACCCCGTGGGGTTCTCGTCGAAGTGGCCGAGCTGCTTCAGCCGCGCCTGGAGCTCGCGCACCTGCTCCGAGTTGTCCCCGTAGCCCAGCACCTGCTGCGGCGGGTGCAGCTCCTCCTCGGTGGGCGTCTCGGTCTCGTCCGTGAGCGCCGCCCACGTCGACTCGTAGACCGTGCCCGAGACTTCGAGCCCCGCCTCCCGCTGGTACTCCGAGACGGCGCCGAGCGTCACATCCCCGTAGAAACCGGTGGGCTGGGCCACGAAGTGGCCGAGCTGCTCCAGCCGGGCCTGGAGCTCGCGCACCTGGTCCGACTCGTCGCCGAAGCCGAGAACGACCTCCTCGGCCGGCTCCTCGGTCTCCTCGTCCTCGCCGCCCTCGGAGTCATCCGGGCCGGGCGACTCCTCCTGCGTGGACTCCTCGCTCGACGGCTGATCGGACGCCTCCTGCCCCTCGGCGGAACAACCGGTCAGCAGCAAGGCACTTGTGGCGAGCGCCGCGGCGGCGGAGAGGACGGACTTTCGAAAGAGTGCGGCGCGCATCACGGTTCCCCCTGGAGTTACTGGGCCTCATAGGACCTCATAGGACCTCATAGGTGAAGATGCGCGAACCACCTTGTTTGTTGCGCCCTCTGCCATAACAATGCGGCCACGGAGAGGCGACCAAACCGTCAGCGCGGCAGCGCGCGGACCTCGTTGACCGAGTCGGCGTCGGCGGGCGTCTTGTCCTCCCGGTGCGCACGACGTGGCGCGACAGCCGCCGGCAGCATCGGTCCATGGTCACCCCGCGGACCGGGGTCCGCGGCGCGGCCTCACCCGCCGTCCGTCTCCAGCGCGGCCGGTCCGCCGTCGAGCAGCACCTCGACGCCGTCCTCGGTGACCTCGACGGAGGTCGCCTCCAGCGCCAGCGGGTACTCCTCGTGCTCGGTGGGGTCGGACAGCGTCTCCGCCACCCGCTCGACCAGGTCGCCCGGCACCGCCATCCCCAGGAACGACGCCTCCGTCACCTCGAACGCGACGCGGCCCTCCCGCAACGCGGGCTTCACGGCCACCTGGCCCAGCCCGCCGCCGATGTCCAGCACCACGGTGCCGGAGGCCGGGTCCGCGCGGGCGGCGCCGACCGTCAGCCCGCCACCGCCACCGCCACCGCCACCGCCGCTGTCCGCCCGGCCGGCCAGCGCGGGCAGCGACTCGGTGGGCACCAGGACCTCGGCGTGGGTGGCGGCCACCGTGCCGCCGCTGCCTGAGCCGAGCCCGTCCAGGCGCACGTCGTTCAGCCGGACCCGGACCGAGGCGTCGGTCACCCGGCCGATCCTGGCGTGGTCGCCGCGCATCTCGATCCAGTCCAGGTGCCGCCCGGCGAGGGAGCCCAGCGCGAGTCCGTCGCCGGTCTTCACCTCGACCTCGCCGTCCAGGCTCCGGCCGGCCGCCTCGGAGATGCGTCCGTGCACCACCGCGCGGGCCGCCACCTCGGCCGCCACGGTGAGCCCGGTCACCACGGCCGCGACGATCAGGGCGATCCGGACCCCGCGCCGCCGCAGGGCCCGGCGCGGCAGGGCCATGAACGCGCTCACATCCCACTCCCTCCGTGGTCGCACCGGGGCGGCCACCGGTCGCTCCCGCTCGATTGTTCACCACGTCCGACGGCCCTCCCGCACCGCTCCCGGTCCGGGTACTGTGCGAGAGGCACCTGGATGAGGCCCCGTGGGCACCGCTGGGCCGCCCGGAGTTCACTGTGTGGACGCCTTCCGGCGGCGGGCCGTTTTCACCGAGCGGCTAATAGTTCACGGGCAGCGGATTCCGGAGCCAGGTCCGGCGCCTGTGGCATCAGCCCTGCCGTGACGGACGGCACCACACCACCGAACCAGCGATCGGAATCATGCTCCCCAAGACCGAACCCGCATCCGCCGAACCCGCATCCGCGCCCGCGCCCGCGCCCGCGCCCGACGCGACGGCACCGGCACCGTCGCCGCTACCGGACCAGAGCGTCCCCGCCCCGATTCCCGCGCCGCGCTCCACCCCGGAGAACGAGCACCGGTACGACATCGACGTGATGCGACTGGTCGCCTCCTGCGCCGTCATCCTGGGCCACGTCTCCGCTACCTTCCTCACGGCCGTGGACCGCGAGGAGTCCAACGGACGCTCGGCGTACTGGATCGGGCACATCGGCGACGCGATCAACCAGTTCGCGGTGCCGATGTTCTTCGCCATGGCGGGCTGGGCCGTGCTGATGGGCGCGCCGCCGAGGAACAGCTCGCGGATGTGGCAGCGGATCAGGCGCAACGGAGTGCCGCTGTTCGTCTGGACCGGCGCCTACCTCGTCTGGACCTGGCTGCGGGACCGCAACGACAAGCCGATGACCGACCTCTCCGTGGACGCGCTCTTCGGCACGGTGCAGCCCGCGTACCACCTCTGGTTCCTGTACGCGTACATCCCGATCATCATGGCGCTCGCCTTCATCACGCTCATCCGGGTCGGCCAGCGTCCCTGGAGCCTGGGCATCGCCCTGGTGGCGATCGCGGGCCTGCCGCAGGCGCTCCCGACGATCGGCGAGGTCACCGGCTGGCAGCCGCCGCCCGTCACCTGGAGCTTCGGGACATACTCGGTGGTCTACGCGGCGGCCGGCGCGCTGCTGTTCTCCCTGCCCGGCGGGCTGTCGCCGCGCTACCGCAAGCTGATGGTGCCGCTGTTCCTGCTGAGCGCGGTGGGCGTCCTGTGGTACGACACACAGATCCACTACCCGATCGCGAACGCGCACCCGTTCACCGCCGTCATGACGGGCGCTCTGCTGCTGGGGGTCAGCCGGATCCGCGTCCCGGAGCGGTGGCGCCCGAACCTCGGCAAGCTGGCCGCCGCGGCGATGGGGGCGTACATGGTGCACGTCTTCCTCGTTGAGGAGATCGTGATGCGGATCGTCACCGAGGACGTCGGCCCGGTCGACGGGAGCCTGCTGCTGATCGCCATGGTGCTGATGACCTGCGTGCTGTCCTACGGGGCCAGCCTGCTGTGGGGCCGCCTCGGCCTGCGGCGCTTCTTGGGTTGATCCGAGGCAGCCTCGGTTCATCCGAGCAGCCTCGGTTGATCGGTGCGGCCTGGGGTGAACGGCCTGGGCTGAGAGACACGGGAGAGAGGGGGCGGCGGGCACTGGCCCACCGCCCCCTCTCTCCCGCGTTCTCGTGCGTTCTCCCGCGTTCTCGTGCGTCGGCTACCGCTTGGTCTTGGCGTCGCGCAGGGTCGCCTTCCGCACCCGGCGCGCGATCCGCAGGGCCGCGCCCGAGCCGGGGAGCTGCCGCGTGATGCCCGAGGCGAAGCCGCCCGGCAGGGCCAGCGCGGTCAGCCTGGCCCGCTTGAAGTACCGCCAGGTCTCCTCGTTCAGGTGGGCGTCCAGCCACGCCTCGGCCTCGTCGCGCAGCCCCGGGTTCAGCTTGCCCTGCATGCAGTACCCGACGGTCCGGACCAGCGGCCCCACGGCGTCGGCCGCGTCCGCCCGCTCGGTGACGATCTCCCCGGCCTTCCGCCGCTCCAGATCGGGCACCAGGGCGTCGACGATGGTGAGCGGGACGCGGTTGCTGTTCTGATACGGCGCGATCCGCTCCAGCAGGAGTCCGGTCCCGACCCGGGCGATCGGCACCCCGTAGTACGCGGACGCGGTGAACATCGCGGTGGAGAAGCACCCGACCACCAGCCCCGGCCGGTACCGCTCGAAGACGGTCTCCGCCAGCATCGGCGTGTCCAGCACGGTCAGCCGCACACCGAGGTCGGCCGCCGCCTTCTCCAGCACCTTCGAGTAGTGCGCGGGGGCGGTCGGATGGGGCTTGAACACCACCGCGCGGAATCCGGCGGCGGCGGCGCCGCGCAGCATCCGCTCGTGCAGCGCCTCCTCCTCGCGCGGGGTGAGGATCTCCAGCGCCGCCAGGTACTGGCCGAGGATCACGGCTACCGGCGCGGGCACCTCCTGGTCGCTGGCGCGGTCCTCGGCGCTGATCTCGTCCAGCACGGCGCGGAAGGCGTCGTCGGGCACGACCTCGGACGGCACCGAGTGCTCGGCCAGCAGCAGCGGGCGCAGCCCCGGCACCAGGTCGAGGTGGAGCAGCCGCTGCACGCGGATCGCGGTGTCCTGCGGCAGCCGGTCGCGCGTCGGGCCGTAGCTCATCAGCCCGTCCGCGTACACGTGCACGTCGGCGTCGGCGAAGATCGTGGCCAGCGCGGCGGCCGGCTTGGCGTGCACGGACTCCACGACCAGCTCGACGCGGCCGTCCCCGAGGCCCCAGAAACGGCGCAGCGTCCGCTCCCATATCGGCGCGTCGCGGTCGGCCGGACCCCAGTCGCCGGGGTGGTGCGGGCTGATCGTCTCGTTCCAGTCGATGACGGTGTCGAAGCGGGCGGCGATGCGGCGCCAGCCGGCCATCTCGCGCAGGTCGGCGGCCGTTTCGGGAACGGCCGCGTTGTTGCTGATGAGCAGCACGCGGCGCGCGTCGCCGCGCGGCCCGAACTGGCCGGCGTCCAGCGCCGCGGCGAGCGTGGCCGCGCCGTACAGGGTCGAGGCTTCGAAGATCTGGGTGGTGCGCGTGGTGTCAGCCATGGCTCAGGCCGCCCTCCGTCCTCGGCCGAGCAGCCGCCTGAGCACTCTCTCGCGGTCTTCCCCCATGGCCACCAGTGTCCGCTCCAGGAGCTCGGGCGGGAAGCGCCGCATCGCCGCCGCCGACTCCTGCTTCAGCCGCCGGGCGGCCTCCGACTCGTAGCCGCCGGCGTTGGCGGCGTGGAAGGCGATCATCGCGCAGTAGGTCCTGATGATCTTGGGAAGGAAGCGGTCCGCCTCGTGGTCCGCCGAGACATCCCGCAGGATCACGTCGTGGGCGGGGATGAAGTCGAGCTGGCGCTCGTCGCGAATCTGCGTCAGCGAGGTGGTCACCCCGCGCCGGTAGAACACGCCCAGCAGGCCCACGGTGGCGAACGTCTTGGCCCGCAGGTGGAGCTGCCAGGAGAACACCCGGTCCTCGGCGGTCCGCAGGTGCGTCTCGAAGCGCATGCCGTCCTCGAACAGCCTGCGGTGGTAGATCCCGGCCCAGACAAAGGGATAGTCGACCATCGTCTTGCGGTCGGCGGGCGCTATCGCGTCGCGCGGGCTGATCACCTCGCCCCGGCGCGGGGCGGGGGCGCGGGCGATGGTGCGGCGCTTGCCGTGGGACTGCACGTGGTCGGTGCGCAGGAAGTCGCAGCCGAGCTCGTCGATCACGGCGACGAGCTGGTCCAGATAGCCCGGCGCGTACCAGTCGTCACCGTCGAGGAACGTGAGGTACTCGCCCTTGGCGGCCTCGATGCCGGTGTTGCGCGCGTGCGAGATGCCCAGGTTCTGATCGTGTCTGATGACTCTGGCCCGCGGCAGCTCCCCCTCCGCCCGGCCCAGGATTTCCCCTGTGGCGTCCGTGGAGCGGTCATCGACGAGGATGAACTCGGTCTCCGGCCCGGCGTTACGGGCGAGGCTGCGCAGCGTGGTGGGCGCGAAGTCCTGCACGTTGTGGCAGGCGACGATGACAGAGAGTTTGGGCACCGGGTTTCCAGGGGCTGTGAACAGGTCAAACGCGACGGTAGACAGGTGACCAGCGCGTCAGGGTACGGGTAAGTGACCACATGGTAAACGCTGGCTGCACGTTAGGTTATTTCGCCCTGATCGTCGTCCCCCGCGGCCGGTCGCGGAAGGCCCCCGGCGGGCGGAGGACACTCAGCAAAGAGACTGGCGACTCACTGCTAAGGAATTCCCCCGGGTGCTGGGGCATCGTGCTCGCATGATCAGTCGAAGAACACTTCTGGGTGCCGGGTCCGCCGCGACCGCTTACTCGGTCCTGCAAGCCGGTCCGGTGGTCGCCGGAGGCGGCCGATCCACCACGTCCATACCCTGGGATCAGCTCCGCCGACGCCTGACCGGCGACCTGATCCTCCCCTCCGACGCGGGCTATGCCACGGCGAAGCAGCTCGACACCGTCGAATACGACAAGATCAGCCCCCAGGGCGTCGTCTTCTGCGAGACCGCGAACGATGTCGCGGTGTCCCTCAAATTCGCCCAGGACAACTGTCTGGTGTTCGCCGCCCGCAGCGGCGGCCACAGCGGCGGCGGGTACTCCACGTCCCAGGGCCTCGTCATTGACGTCTCCCGGCTCAACGGCATCACGCTCGGCAGCGGCAGTGTGCGCGTCGGCGCCGGCACGCAGAACGTCGACATCCTCAACGCGCTCGCCCCCAGCGGCCTCGCCGTGGTCGGCGGCGCCTGCCCCACGGTCGCGGCCGGCGGTTTCATCCAGGGCGGCGGCATCGGCTTCCTCACCCCGTCGTTCGGAATGGCCTGCGACAACATCACCTCCGCCCAGGTCGTCCTGGCCAGCGGCCGGGTCGTGACCGCCTCCGGACAGGAGAACAGCGACCTTTTCTGGGCGCTGCGCGGCGGCGGTGGCGGCAACTTCGGCATCGTCACCTCCTACACGGTCACGCCCGACCAGCTCACCACGGTCGCCACGACGACCCTCTCCTTCCCGTGGGACCGCGCGGTCGACATGCTTCACGGGTACGCGCAGTGGCTGGTCGACGCCCCGCGCACCATCGGCGGCGGCGGCATCATCACCCTCCCCGACGCGGCCCCCGGCGGCGTGCCGGTCCCCGTGATCCAGCTCGTCTCCACCGGCACCAGCGCCGAACTGGAGTCCGAGGTCGCCCGCCTGCTGGCGCTGACCGGCCCCGCCGCGTCCCAGTCGGCGAATGTCCTGCCCTACGTGAACCTGATGATGGGCGTCTACGGCTGCGCCACCCGCACGGTGTCCCAGTGCCACCGCGTCGGCGCGACCCCCGAGGGCCAGCTTCCGCGACCGCTCCTCGGCCTGGAGCGCAGCCGCTTCTTCGGCCAAGCCCCGTCGCGCACCGCCTGGGAGCAGGCCGTGGCCGTCTTCGACGCCGACCGTCTGGCCGGCCAGACCCACCAGCTCCAGGTGCTGCCCACCGGCGGCGCCGTGCGCGACCTGAGCCGCACCGCCACCGCGTACGTGCACCGGGACAGCCTGTTCACGCTGAACTACCTGTCCACGATCCGCCAGGGCACCGTCACCGACGAGGCGCGTACCGTCGCGCACGCCTGGGTGGACCGGGGCTTCACCACGGCCGACCCGTACTCCAACGGCGAGACGTACCAGAACTTCATCGACCCGGCGCTCCCCAACTGGCAGCGTTCGTACTACGCCGAGAACTACAACGGCCTGGTCGCGGTGAAGCGCCGGTACGACCCGTACAACGCCTTCAAGTTCGCCCAGAGCGTCGGCGCCTGATCCCCCGCTCGCCGTCTCGGGCCGGCTGCCTTTCCCCCAGGCCGGCCCGAGGCGGTCGCCGGCGCCTGCTCATCCGGTCCGCGCGGCCACGGCGCGGGTCTCGGCGGTGACCTGACGGGTCTCCCCGGTGGGCACCAGGACGCCCGGCACCCCGGCGCCGGGCGGGGCGACGTGGACGGCGTCCCGCCCGGCGGCCGGACTCGCCCGGCTCCGCTCCCGACCCTCTCGCCCAGCAGGGCGCGCATCCGGTCGTCGACGAGGACATGGTCACGCCGGTCGGGGCCGCTGTGCGTGAGGCGGTGGCCGACCGTGTCCGGGCGCGGCGCCCGCGGGAGCAGGTCGCGCAGCTCGTCGGCGGTCCCCGGGCCGGGCGGGGCGGACGACGGGCGGCGGAAGGTCGATCGGCTCCATGGCGGACTCCCCCTCCTCTGCTGCTGTGCTCCTGCCGACCGGGCCGTGGTGGTGGTGGTGCGGGTCCTCGCTCCCCACCCTGCGCCCGCGCGCGCCGGGACGACAGCCCCGCTAGGCCGACTGGCCGCGCCGCAGCCCGTGCAGCACGCCCGCCGTCACCGCGCCGTAGGCGGCGTGCGGGACGGCGTCGCTGAGCCAGTCCGCGCGGCTCCACGTCCGGAGGTCCGTCACGCCGAGCGCCGCCATCGGGCCGTTGCCGCCGGCCATGGCGCCGAGTCCGGCGGCCAGAGCGGTCCGCACGGGTCCGGTGGCGCGGACGGCCCCCAGCGCCGCGCCGACCCCCACCCCGACCACGAGCCCGGACAGCGCCCCGAGCGCGGCGACGCGGTGGGCGCGGGTCTCGCCCGCGCCCGGCACGGGGACGTGGGTCGCCGCCGACAGCTTCTCCACCGTCTCCTCGGGCGTCCGGCTGGCCGCCCGGCCCCGTGCGGCCATGTCGAGACAGGTCACGATGTGGAGCGCGGCGGTCCCCGCCGCCCCGGCGGCGGCGCCGCGCAGCAGTCCGTCGGCGCGTGAGCGCGCACGCGAGCGCGTACCCATGGGCGTTTCCTCCCGGTTGTCCCTTTCCGGTCGAGGCTACGCGGTGCCGGTGCGCACCGCCGCCCAGAGCGAGGGGCAGTGTGCCAGGCGGCCGGCTGCCCGCGCTGCCAGGCGCCCGGCGCGGCCACCGGGTGGTCCCCGTCGTGGGTGGTGTCGAGGCGTCGATCACCTCGGACGACGGGCGCGCCGTCGCGGGCACCCGCACCCGCCCGGACTCGGGCGCCGCTCCGGCCGCCGGGGAGAGCCTCGGCGGCCGGACGGTGATGACCCGGCTCAGCAGCCGCCGCAGTTGTAGTAGAGAACGTCCCAGTGGTTGCTCTCACGCGCGTAGATGTTGCCCGACCCCGACCGGTACTGCGGAGCGCCGTCGCCCCGCAGGCCGATGTAGGTGAAGTTGTTCGTGACGTACGAGTTGATGCACGTGCCCAGCGAGTAGTCGAGCTTGTAGCCGTTCCAGTGGCTGTAGGTGCCGCTGGCGTGCCCGACCTCGGTGCCGCCGGTGATGTTCAGGCCGCAGCCGCTGGCCCGCTTCAGGGTCTGCGCGCCCTGCGCCGACGCCAGGTTGAGCTGCTCGAACGACGTACACGTGGAGTTGTAGCGGTCGGAACAACCGCCGGAGGACGACCAGGTGATGCCCACCTCACGGAACATGGCCGTGGCCTGCGAGTGGCTGATCTTCGTGACGTACGGCGTGACGTCCGCGGCGGAGGCGGTCGCCACCCCGGCCCCGGGCACCGCGAAGAGCGCGGCCCCGGCGAGGGCGAGTGAGGTGAGAACAGAACGGAGCTTCATGGTGGGGGAACCCTTCTGCTTCCTTGTGCGGAGGGATGGTCCGCGCCGGGGTTCCGGGCCGCGGGCCCGGAACCCCGGCGTTGGGCCGACCGGTTGAGCGGGTGCGACCGGTCAACCTGTCAGAACCGCAGGCCCCAGGAGTCGATCTTCCCGGTGTCCAGCGCGGCGTTGTCGCTGACCCGCAGCTTCCAGGTCCCGTTCGCCACCTCGCTCGACGCGTTGACCGTGTAGGTCTGGAGCACGTTGTCCGCGCTGCCGCCGACCCCGTAGTCCTTCAGCAGGTAGGCGGTGCCGTCGGGCGCGATGAGCTGGATGCGCAGGTCACCGATGTAGGTGTGCTTGATGTCGACCGGAACGCCCAGCGTGGCCGGGGCGTTGCCGGACACGCCGGTGACCGTGATCGGCGAGTCCACCGTGGTGTTGTCGCTGATCGTGTAGTCGGTGGCGTTGTCGAACGACGGGCCGGGCGGCGGCGTGGTGCCCGTGCCGACGTACAGCAGCCGGTTGGGCGAGCCGGTCCCGGGGCTGGTGACGACGCCGGTCGTGGCATTGTTCACCAGCGCCGTGCTCACCCCGGCCGGGGTGGCGGTGGGGTTGTCCGCGAGGTACAGCGCGGCGGCCCCGGCGACGTGGGGCGTCGCCATGGAGGTGCCGGAGATCGTGTTCGTCGCGGTGTCGCTGGTGTTCCACGCCGACGTGATGGATGAGCCCGGCGCGAAGATGTCCAGGATCGTCCCGTAGTTGGAGAAGCTGGAACGAGCGTCGGTGTTCGTGGTCGACCCGACCGTGATGGCCTCGCTGACGCGCGCCGGGGAGGAGTTGGAGGCGTTGGCGTTGTTGTTGCCCGCCGCCACGGCGTAGGTGATGCCGGAGGCGATGGAGTTGCGCACCGCCGTGTCCAGCGCGCTGTCGATGCCGCCGCCGAGGCTCATGTTGGCGACGGCCGGCTTCACGGCGTTGCGCGTCACCCAGTCGATGCCCGCGATGACCTGAGCGGTGGTGCCGGAGCCGGAGTTGTTCAGCACCCGGACGGCGACGATGTTGGCCCGCTTGGCCACGCCGTACGAGGTGCCCGCCACCGTGGCCGCGACGTGCGTGCCGTGGCCGTTGCCGTCCTGGGCGACGCTGTCGTTGTCGATCGCGTCGAAGCCGTTGCTGGCCCGGCCGCCGAAGTCGCTGTGGGAGATGCGGACTCCGGTGTCGATGATGTACGCCGTGACGCCCTGACCGGCCGAATCCGGGTAGGTGTAGCTCCCGTTGAGCGGCAGCGCCCGCTGGTCGATGCGGTCCAGACCCCAGGAGGGCGGGCTGGGCTGCGTGGTGTCGATCGTGAACGTCCGGTTCTGGACGACGGATTCGACCGCCGGGTCCGCGGCGAGCCGCCTCGCCCGCTGCTCCGACAGCTCGACGGCGTAGCCGTTGAGCGCCTCCGTGTACGTCTCGGTGATGTCGGCGCCGTACTCCTCGGCGAGGGCCCGGCCGGCGCTGGTCCCGGCGCGGAGGTCGCTCTCGTCAAGGGTGACGATGTAGCTGCCGGCTATCGCGCCGGCCGCGCCCGCGTTCTGGATGCGGCCCTCCGGCTGCTGCGCGGCGCCGGAGGGGAGTGCGGAGAGCAGGCCGATCGCGAGGGCCGCGGCGGTCGCCGCACTGGCACTTGCGAGTCTTCGCCTGAACTGACGTGCTCCTGCCATCGAGGGGTCCTCCTCGTCGTGGGGGTGGGCGCAGGCGTGTGCATGACAACACGTGGTTTACGCGCGTAGCCGTGCTCCATGCATTGCCAGCGCAAGGGTGCCCCATGCGTCCGGCTCCTACAAGAGGCCGCCGCGCCAGGAAACTTCACACGGCGGCAACATCACACGGTCAGTCGTCGCAGTTGTCGTGACTCCCGCCCCCGTGCGATGTGGAGCCACTTCCCCCACTTCCCCCACTTCCCCCGCTCCGGCCGCCGGAGCCGCCGCTGACGCGCTCCGGCGCGGCCATCAGGGCGATGTCGTCGGCGGCGGCGGTCGAGGTCCCCGCCCGGTCGTCGCAGTCGCCGTCGTCCGAGCAGCCCGTCAGCAGGGCCGCGGCGAGGAGCAGCGGTACGGCGGCGATCCCGCCACGTATCACGATCCGGTCCGGGGTGGGCATGGGTGACATCCTTCCGATCGAGCGCGGGCGACCGCCCTCCCGGCGCGGCCGCTGTGGAGGAAGGGTAGTCGCCGCGTGCGGCCCTCGGCCCCGCCGACCACGGCAGCCCCGGGACGACGTCCGCGACCACCGACCGGGCCGCCGACACCCCGCGCACCGCGAACGCCTGCGTCACCGTCAAGAACCACGGCACCCGCTCGGCTCCGAACACCTCACCGGCCGCGCCGCCGAACTCCCGCTGCTCGTCGAGGCGATGACCGCGCTCGGCGGTGTCAGCCGCTCCGACGCGGGGACAGTGGTGGACCCGCCCGGCTCGGCGAGCCCGCCGACGCCGCGCTGTTGGCCGACGTCGCGTTGTTGGCCGACCACACACTGATGGCTGGCACCACGCTCCCGCGGATCGACTGCCACGAGGCCGCCGCCCGTCGTCGCGGCGGGAGATTTTCGCCCAGGGCGGACCGCCGCTTCCGTGGCGGCGGCGCGTGCTCCTCCTACGCTGAACAGGTGAGCAACCACGCACCGGACCAGGCCCGCGTCATCCCGCTGCGCCGCCCCGCCAAGGCGGCGGCGCCCAAAGAGCCCCTGTGGCGGCACCTCGTCGGTGACGTTCTGCGCCGCGAGCGCCTCGCCCAGGAGCGCACCCTCAAGGATGTGGCCGACGCCGCCCGCATCTCGATGCCCTATCTCTCCGAGCTGGAACGTGGCCGTAAGGAGGCTTCCTCGGAAGTCCTCGCCGCCGCCGCCCGTGCCCTCGGTCTCCGCCTGACCGACCTGCTCTCCCTGGCGCAGGGCGAGTTGGCCGGCCCCGCGCGGACGAGGCCGGCCAGGACCCGGACCACTCCCGAGGCATCGCTGATGCTGCGCCTCGCCTCCTGAGGCCCCCGGGCCCTCAGGAGGCCATGGCGCGCCGGCTGAGTACGTGGTCGGCGAGCCCGTACGCCACCGCCTCCGACGCGGTGAACACCTTGTCGCGGTCCATGTCCGCGCGGAGGGTGGCGACATCATGGTGCGTGTGCCGGGAGAGGACCTCCTCGACCTGGGCGCGGATCCGGAGCATCTCCTTGGCCTGGAGGCTGAGATCGGAGACGGTGCCCCGGTGACCGGCGCTCGCCGGCTGCCCCAGCAGCACCCGGGCGTGCTCCAGGACGACCCGTCGTCCGGGATCGCCCCCGGCGAGCAGCACCGCCGCCGTCGAGGCCGCCTGACCGACGCAGATGGTCGAGATCGGCGAGGCGACGTAGGACATCGTGTCGTAGATCGCCATGAGTGAGGTGAACGAGCCGCCCGGTGAGTTGATGTAGATCGCGATCTCGCGGTCCGGGTTCGACGCCTCCAGGTGGATCAGTTGCGCGATGACGACGTTCGCCACGCCGTCGTCGATCTCGGTGCCGAGGAAGATGACCCGCTCGGACAGCAGCCGGCTGTAGACGTCGTAGGCCCGTTCCCCCTGCGGGGTGCGTTCCAGAACGGTCGGGATCGTGTATTGGCCCATGTCAGAACCCCATCCGTCGCTGCGAGCCACCCGGGCGGACGTCGGCCAGCGACTGGAGGACGTGATCGACCATCCCGTACTCCTTCGCCTCCTCGGCCGTGAACCACCGGTCGCGGTCCCCGTCGCGCGAGATCGTCTCCACGCTCTGGCCGGTGTGTTCGGCGGTGATCCGCTCGATGGACTTCTTCATGTACGCCAGGTTCTCGGCCTGGATCGCGATGTCGGCGGTCGTCCCGCCGATGCCGGCCGACGGCTGGTGCATCATGATCCGCGCGTTCGGCAGCGCGTACCGCTTCCCCTTCGCCCCCACGGTCAGCAGGAACTGCCCCATGCTGGCGGCGAATCCCATGGTGAGCGTCGAGACGTCGTTCGGGATCACCCGCATCGTGTCGTAGATCGCCAGCCCGGCCGTGACGGAGCCGCCCGGGCTGTTGACGCAGAGGCTGATGTCGGTGCGCGGATCCTCCGCCGACAGCAGAAGCATCTGCGCGCAGACGCGGTTCGCGGACACCTCGTCCACCTGTGTCCCGAGGAACACGATCCGCTGCCTGAGCAGCTCCGTGGCGAGGTGGTCGTCGAACCGCGTCGGAGGTGTGTCCCCCACCTCGGCGCGCAGCCGCGTGACGTGAGCTGGGCCGGTGCTGAATGACGTCATCGGGCCTCCCTCTTCCGGTGAGCGGCGACCCTCGCCGCTCCCTTCCGAGTCTTGGCCCGGCCGCGGCGCCGCATCCCGTTTATCGGCCCGCCGCTAATCTGCCGACGGCAGAGCGTCCCTCACCCGGCCGTGAGCAGCGCCTCCAGGGCGTGCGCATAGGCGCGCCACAGCGTCCGCGCGCCCCCCGGCACCTCCGAGTCCGGGCGCAGGATCGCGGGCAGGAAGGTGACGCGCCACATGCGGAACGCGATCCCGGGCTCGGCCCCGCCCAGCAGCGCGCAGGCCGTCCGCAGCGCGTCGGCGATCAGCCCGGCCGCCCGGCCGGGGTCCGGCCGCCGGACGAGGGCGGCGGCGACCAGGGCGTGCAGGAAGTGGGTCAGCTGGAGATCGGCGCCCATGCCCACCATGCGCCGGATCACGGCCGGATCGCCGGCGTCGAACGGATACGGCTCGATGAAGCCCGACCACATCACCAGGAACGGGGTCGCGTCGTGGTCCCGGTGCCAGCCCAACTCGTCGGCGATGGCCATCGTTTCCGCCGAGAACGCGCCGATGTCCCGGATGGTCGCCAGGAGTCCGTCCAGCTCCGCCCGGTGGGCCGGGGCGAAGGCCCCGACCGGCGTCGACGCGCCCGCCGCGCCGAGTGCCACGATGCCGCCCAGCGGGCCGAAGATCTCGCGGGCGAGCGAGGACTCCGGCACGGAGACGTTCGGTTCCGTCACTTCCATCCCTTCCATCCTTCCGGTCAGCGGTTCATCCAGGCCATGAAGGCGTCCATCGAATCCCGGATCCCGACGATGTTGTCGTTGATGACCGCGAGATCGTCCGCGTTGTTGACGAACCACTCTTCCTGCCTGTTGCCCGGCGGGCCGCCCATCTGCCGGATGCGGTCGGCGAAGTCCGCGGGCACCTCGACGCGCACGACCCTGCCGCCCGGACCGGCGTACTGCTGGATGGCCCTGGTCAGGTCGTTGGTCAGGTACACCCCCGCCTCCGGAGTGGCGCCGCGCACCGCGACGCCCGAGGGGGCGCCGAGCTGGAACACCGAGCCCCGGAAGTCCTGCGCGCCATGGTAGAGAACCACCGTGTGCGCGGCGAGGCCGAGCGGGTCGATGTCGTGGAGCGGATGGGTGACGTACGTGCGGGCGTTGGGCGCGGGGAGGAGACCGAGGGGGTCGAGCGTGAGGTAGCGGGCGGTCTCGGGGTCGTAGTAGCGCTGGTAGTTGTAGTGCAGGCCGGATTCGGGGTCGTGGTACTGACCGGGGAAGCGCAGGGGAGTGGTGGGCCCGCCGCCGCCGGAACCGGGCGCGATGACCCCGTAGAGCGTGGTGCGTGACTCCCATGCGGTGGCGCCCTCTTCGTCCACCAGATGGGTCGGGGTGCCCACGAGGTCGGTGACGATGGCGTAGAAGCGGCGGTCGACCTCGCTCTGTTCGACCTGGGTGAGGGGCCGGTGGCCGTCGTAGTCCCAGGTGAGCGTGGTGCCGGAGCCGGACTGTTCGACCAGGGTGGTGCCGGACCAGGTGAACGTGGTCTCCTCCGCGACGGAACCGTCCGCCGCCAGACGCCGCTTGGCGACGCGGCGGCCGAACGGGTCGTAGAGGTACCGCCATCGGGTCCCGTCGGGGGTGGTGAGGGCGGTGAGCCGGTCCTCGGCGTCCCATTCGTAGCGCCAGGTCTCGGGCTTCTTGGACAGCCGGGTCTTCTGCCGCAGGACCAGGCGGCCGGCGCGGTCGTACTCGTAGCGGACGCGGCCCGCCCGGGTGAGGAGGGTGCCCGCGTAGGCCCGTTCGCCGGCCGCGTCGGTGGTGCCGGTGGTGCCGGTGGGGTCCGTCCAGTCGGCGGAGATCTGGTTGCCCTGCGCGTCGTAGGCGTAGGTCTCGCGCCACCCGCCGGGGACATCGGTCCGGCCGAGCACGCGGCCCGAGGCGTCCAGGTCGAAGCGGGTGTCGCCGGCTTCGGTGAGGAAGTGGTCGGCCCGGTAGGCGTAGTCCTGGCGCTGGAGGGTGCGGCCGGCGGTGTCGGTGAGTGTCCGCGACGTCAGCCGGCCGGCCGCGTCCCAGTCGTTGGCCAGGGCGAAGCCGGAGGAGAACACGCGCCGGGTCTCGCGACCGGCGGCGTCGTGGTCGAACGCCAGGGTGCGGTCGGCGGTCAGCAGCGAGGCGAGTCGGCCCGCCTCGTCGTACGACCACCCGCTGGTGTGGCCCGAGGGTGTGGTGCGGCTGACCGGTCGGCCCAGAACGTCGTAACCGTACGTGGTGGTACGGCCGTTGACCGTCTCGGACGTCAGGCGGCCGGTCGCGTCGCGCCGGACGGTCAGTTCGGTCTCCGGGCCGGTCGCGGTCAGCAGCCGGCCGAGGGGGTCGTAGGCCAGGGTGGTGAGGTGGCCGTCGGCGTCCTTCCGGACGGGCAGGCCGAGGGCGTCGCGCGTGTACGTGACCGTCTGGCCCACGGCGTTGGTGCGCCCGATCAACTGCCCGGCGGCGTCCAGGCGGTAGGTGAGGGTGTGGCCGTCGAAGTCGGTCTCGGATATCAGGCGGCCGGCCGCGTCGTAGGTGTAGTCCCAGGTGTGGCCGTCGGGATGCATGACCTGGGTGATGTGCAACTCGGTGTCACGGATGAGCGCGTACCGGACCCCGTCCGGGCCGGTCTGCGAGACGGGCAGGTCGAACGGCCCGTACTCGTAGCGGGTCGTGCCGCCGTTGGCGTCGGTGTGCGTCAGGCAGTTGCCCTCGGGGTCGTAACTCCACGTCCGCGTCCCGCCGAGCGGGTCGGTCTGGGATCGGGTCCGGCCCTCCAGGGTGTACTCGGCGGTGCGGACGCCGCCCAGAGGGTCGATGACGCGGACCGTGCGGCCGAGGGAGTCGCGACGGTACTCGGTGGTCTCGCCCCGGGCGTTGGTGAACGCGACGGGCAGACCCGCCGCGTCGCAGCGGACCCGGGTGACGTTCCCGGCCGCGTCGGTGGCCGTGCCGAGGCCGCCGTGCGCGTCGTAGACGTAACGGGTGCGGTTCCCGGCCGGGTCGAGGACCGCGGTGCGGTTCCCGGCGGCGTCGTAGGCGTAGGACCAGACCGAGCCGTCGGCCTGGGTGATCTCCGAGATCAGCCCCAACTCGTTGTATTCGGCGCGGAGTCGGCGCCCGTCGGGGCGGGTCACCGCCGTGACCCGGCCGTGGTCGTCGTGTTCGTACCGGGTGCTCCGGCCCAGCGGGTCCGTCACGGTGAGGGCGCGGTCGTAACGGTCGTGCGCGTGGTGGGTCGTGTGGCCCAGCGGATCGGTCTCGGCGAGGAGCTGGAAGCTGTCGTTGAACCGGTAGACGGTGGCGTGCCCGAGGGAGTTGGTCGCGATGGAGCGGTGGTTCTCGGCGTCGTAGGTGTAGCGGTACTCCAGCGCCCGTTCGGTGCCGGTGGAGAAGACGCAGCGGCCCGCCTCGTCGTACTCGTACCGGTACCAGGTGCCGTTGCGGTCCTCCCACCGCGTGAGCCGCGCCTGTTCGTCGTACTCCAACCGCAGGGGCATCCCTGAGGAGTTGTAGACCTCGGCGAGGTTCCCGGCGTCGTCGTACCCGTACGCGATGAGGAGCCGCTCGGCCGGGTCGCTGGACAGCCGCAGGGACGTGACGCGGTTGCCGTGGACGGCGGTCCGGACGCGGTAGCCGCCCGAGTGGACGAGCTCGGTGAGGTCGCCGTCGTCCGCGTAGAGGAAGTCGATCCGGTTGCCGTTGCGGTCGGTGACGGCGGTCAGCGGTAGCTCGGTCGCGCGCCGCCCGGCCACCGGGGCGAAGTGGAGGGTGCGGCCCTCCTCCCGCTGATGGACCGTCAGCGGTGACCTCGGCTCGCCGTCCCAGGCCAGGCCCCAGCGCGGGCCCTCGACCGGCATGACCGGCGCATCGGCGTCGCGCGACGGGACGGGGTACTCCAGCACCATGCCGTCCGCCGTGTAGAACCGCACGCCGGCCTCGTCCAGGTCGAGGCGCTGGTCGAGGGTGGAGGCCCAGGACCGGCCGAACGACCGGCCGTGGCGGTAGGTCGAGATGTGGTGCCGTTCGAGGATCAGGGGCAGTACGCCGGGGAGTTGGAGGTCGGTGGCGGGCATGATCAGCTCGCCGGTCGCCATGTCCACCGGGTCGCCGCAGGCGTTCCGCCGGACCATCTGCACGCCCCGCTGGCGGATCTGGCGGCCCAGCCCCCTGGCCCCCTGGGCGAGTCCGCGCATCCCGGTGGTGGCCAGGGACCGCATGCCCCTCGCCAGGCCGCCGAGGGTGGTGAGGCCCTTCATGCCCGGGACGCAGTCCAGCGCGGCGAAGGCGACGTCGAGCAGCGTCGCCTGGCCTCTGGCGTACTTGACCAGTGTGTCCGCGAGCACCACCAGGGCGGCGGCCAGCACCACCCACGCCAGCGGCCCGCCGATGATCATCACGACCACGCCCAGCACGGCGACGATGACCTTGCAGACGTCCACGATGGTGTCCCAGTTGTCCTGGACCCACCTGAACGCCTTCTGCCACCACTTCCGGTTCTGGATGCCCGCGTCCGACGCCTCGTCGATGCCGGAGGCGCACTGGCGGGCCGCCTCCTCCCGCATCTCCCGCGCCTGCTCGGCCAGTTGACGGGCGGCGCTGAGGTCGCTCTCGGCGGTGGCGACCCGGTCACGGGCGGCGCCCGCCGCCGCGTCGGCGGCCTGCCGGTCACGGACCGCGTTACGGACGTCGTCCTCCGACGGCGGCTCCGGGGCGTTGTCCCGTTCGCCCTCCCGCTCCAGCCGCTCCGCCTCGTCACCGGCCCGGGAGACCCAGTCCTCCGCCTCCGACAACTGACCCTGCGCGGCGCTCAGATCCGCCTGCGCGGCGACCGCACGCTCCAGCGCCCGGTCCGCCATACCCTGCGCGTTCCGCAACACGGGCCAGTACGCCGCCAGCGCGTCCGCCGCCATGTCGTACGACGTCTGGAGCTTCGCGAGATTCTCCGGCACACCGTCGAACTCCGAACGGAAGGCATCCGCCGACAGACCCGACCAGTCCGCCACCGCCCGGTCCGACGCCATCCCCCGGATCTTCCCCAGCGCCTCACCCACATCATCGGCGAACGCCTGAAGCCCCTCCGCCAGTTCACACACCTCATCCGGACTCCCCGGCGTCGGATCGGAATCCATCCCCACCGGGGACCAGTCAGACGGCCGGACCATCGCAGACACCCCCGCGAGCTGTGCAAACGTACGAACGAAAACCTAGTCCCCGCCCACCGGTGTCTCAACGACGATCGCGTCGCAGGTCATCAACAATCACGTCCCGGGCCGGTACGGGTCCGGCCCCCGGCCAAGGAGCTCGGCCAGGCCACGCCGGGTGGCGGCGATGACCACCTGGTCGTCGGGACCCAGCACATAGCCGGGGTGCAGGTTCCACACCAGCCCGGTGGCGCCCTCGCCCGGCTCGGCGGTGTCCAGCGCGATCACGCGCCACGCCCCCGGCCGGGCGGCCTCGGCGACCGTCCGGCCCTCGAACTGCGCGTGCCCGGCGACATCCAGGCGGGCGAAGAGCAGCACCTTGCGTTCCACCGGTATGGCGCCGAGGATCTGACGCCCCATCATCGCTCCGGCGAACGCCGGGGCGGCGAGGGTGGACACGCTGCGGCTGCGGGTCCTGGCGGCCGGGTGCGCGGCCCGCAGCGTGCGGTAGACGGCGGTCGCGAAGTCGTCGTCGTACAGCCGCAGCGACACCCGCAGGTCCGGCTTGACGGTGCGGGCGTACAGCGCGGCCTCCAGGTTGGTGGTGTCGGAGCTGGTGACCGCCAGCAGGGAGTGCGCCCGGCCGATCTTGGCGGCCTCCAGCACACCCTCCTGCGTCACGTCCCCCAGCACCACCGGCACGCGCAGCCGCCGGGCCAGCGAAATGCCCCGCGCCTCCGGATCCCCCTCCACGCACACCACCGGGATGCCGAGCTCGCGCAGCCGGTCCAGCACCCGGGTGCCGATCTTGCCGAGGCCGAGCAGCACGACATGGCCGGACAGCCCCCGGGGCGGCCGGCGCAGCGCCGACGACCCGCGGAACGCCCCGAACGCCTCCAGCGCGCCCGCCACCAGGATCGGCAGCAGCGCCAACCCGACCAGCCCGGACAACAGTTGGAGCACCTGCCGGGAGACGGGCTCGCCGACGGCCGGATCGCCGATGGAGAACAGATCGAGCAGCGTCACGTACATGGCGTGCAGCGGTTCGTCGCCCGTGGTCCACCACGCCGCCACGGCCAGCGCCAGCACGGTGACGATCACCCCGAGCACCGCCCAGCGCAGCCGTCGCGAGAAGAACCGCCCGAGCGGAGCGCCCCGCCCCGCCAGCCGCCGCGCCGACCGCGGCCCGGCGTAGGTGACGGTCCGCAGCACCAGCGTGCCCCGCCCGGTGGCCGCCGCCACCGCCTCGTCGTCCGGCAGCAGGATCGGTGCCAGCGACCCGCTGCGGTCCGAACCATCGGCTCCCGCCGGGTCGTTGACCGTGGAGGAGAGCAACGCCAGCGTGCACAGCCCCGGGTCGGCGAGCTCCCCGCTGCCGGGCGGCGGACGTTCCACGGCCCGCAGCAGCAGTCCTTCCGCCTGCACGACCTTGCTGGTCCCGGCGACGGCGGTGGCGGCCAGCGCGGGCGCCGCCGTGTCGGCGTCGGAGAGCACGGTGGTGGAGACGTCCAGCACCGCGCCGCCGACGGCGGCGGCTTGGTCGAGCAGCTCGGCGAGGTGCTGCCCCAGCTTCCGGTTGTAGAGCCGGATCACCAGCCGCAGCCGGGGATTGAGCCGCCGGGCGGCCAACGCGCCCCGGACGTTGGTCTCGTCGTCGTTGTAGACCAGGGCCAGAGCGCTGGCTCGCTCCGCACCGGCCTGCCGCAGCACGTCATCGGAGGGCTCCGACGCCGCCACCTCCCGGATGGGAAGCACGACTTCACCGCTGGACCAGGGGTCGGCAGCCGTACCGGGCCGGGCCATCGCGGCGGATATCCGCCCCAGCAGCGCGGAGGCCCGGATCCGTCCCGGCACCGCCTCGGGACCGCGCACGGCGGGCACGACGAGTGTCACCCGCTCCCGGTATACCCCGTGCAACTCACCGGCGAGCCGGGCGGCCAGCGCGTCGTCACCGCAAACAATCATGTCCCCACCGGGAGGAAGTACCGACACGTCCCCGTTCCCCCTGCGGCTACCTCGCCACGAACTGCGTCAGGATGGCCTGCACCTCGTAGATGTCGACCCCCTTGGTGAAGGTCTTCTCGATCGGGGCGGAGGTGCCGGAGATCCAGATCTTGAGCTCGGCGTCGAGATCGAAGGTCCCGGCGGTCTCCACCGCGAAGTGCGTGATGCTCCGGTAGGGGACGGAGTGGTACTCCACCTTCTTGCCCGTGATCCCCTGCTTGTCGATGAGGATGAGCCGCCGGTCGGTGAAGAGGATGGTGTCGCGTATCAGCAGATACGCGGCGTACACCTGCTCCCCCTGCCCCAGCAGCCGCGCGTAATCCTGCTGCGCCGAACCCGGATCGATGCTGTGCGCGTTCCCGAACAACGCCACCCCTGCCCCCACTTCGCGACGTCCGACGATCCTTCCACCGTACCGGTACGGCCTGTGGCCCCGGCCGTACCGGTACGGTGCGGGATCGGACGGCCCGCCGCGCGTCAGGTGACCTGGCTCTTGCGCATCGTCTCGTCGAGCCGGACCGGTTGCTCCAGAAAGCCGCCGTCGGTGCCGATCAGGCTGACGATCTGGACGCGCTGGTCGAGGACGCGATCCGGTCGGGCGACGGCGACGGCGACGGCGAGATCGCCCAGCTCACCTGGCTCGCCGCGGTGATGGGCGCGCTGATCGGCCTCCCGGCGGCGAAGCTCGCACCGGGTCAGCCGGGGACCTACTGGCTCGCCGGCGCGCTGGCCTCGGGGCCATGCTGCTCGGCGAGACCTTCGCGACCGCCGTGCTCAGCGCCGAAGCCTCGGACGGCGCGAAGAGCGCCTTCGAACTGTTCTTCGACCACGTCTCCGGCCACTTCTCCGACCTGTGGGAGTCCTGGACGGACGCCTCGAACGGCGTCACCTGGCTGCTGACAGCCCCGGCCCCGGCCGCCGCGATCCTCACCGGCTACCTCCTGGCCCCCGGCGCGCCCCGGCCGCATCCCCAGCCTCAGCCATGGACGTGACGGGAGCCCATTGAGATGCCGCGCGCGGAGGGCCAAGCTAAGGCCATGCCATCGCCCCCCCATGAGCCCAAGACCGTACTGATCACCGGATGTGGCGGAGGAATCGGGCTCGCCACCGCCATGGCGGCCCACCGCCGCGGCCACCGGGTCTTCGCGACGATGCGCGACCTCGGCCGCCGTCCCGCCGCCCTGGACACCGGCGTCGAGACCCTCGCCCTGGACGTGACCGACCCGGAGTCGGTGCGGGACTGCGTCGAGTCCGTGCTGAAGGCCACCGACGGCCGCGTCGACGCCTTGGTGAACAACGCGGGCACCGCCTCCGCCGGCTTCTTCGAGGACACCTCGGACGCGGAGTTCCGGCGTGTGCTGGACACCAACTTCCACGGTGCCCTCAACGTCACCCGCGCCGTTCTCCCGGCCATGCGCGCCCGCCGGGCCGGCCGGGTCATCCTGGTCAGCAGCGTCATCGCGCTCAACGCCCAGGCGACGCTCTCGGCCTACGCCGCCTCCAAGTGGGCCCTTGAGGGCTGGGCCGAGGCCCTCGCCATCGAGCTCGCCCCCTTCGGCATCGAGACGGCCCTCGTCCAGCCCGGCGCCTACCGCACCGCCATCTTCGACAGCGCCCCGACCTTCACCCAGCCCGACAGCCCCTACTCCGAGCTCTTCGCCAGCACCGAGGCCCGCTTCCGCGAGGCCATCGGCCAGTCCGCGCGCGACCCCCAGGAGGCGGGCGCGCGCATCGCCGCCCTGGTGGACAGCCGCCGGCCCCCGTTCCGTACCCGGCTCGGCCCCGACGCCAGGATCGGCCATCTGGTGGCCCAACTCCCCGCCCGGACCCGCCATCGGCTCCTACGCCGCCTGATCGGCTTCCCCGCCCGGGCCAACCCCGAGCGCTGACGCCGGAGCTTTTCCCCGCCCCCAGCGGTCCGATGTCGCGGTCCGTGTCCTTGATCTCCTCGTCCAGACGTGCGCGATCCGTCAGCCCCTGGAACCTCAACCGGTGTCGTCCGCACGGACAGACCACCGCGTCGCGGACCGCTCTCCTCGGCCACGGTCGCGCTGATCAGCGGGGACATCAGGTCCCCTGGCCGCGCACATCCCCGTCGGTCCACGAGTCCGCTTTGCATCGCACGGACCCGCACACGGTGGCGACGTCACGACGACGCCGACGGCGCGGCCTCCTGGCCCGGACGAACGCCGAAGCGTGGAGGACTCCCTCCGCGCCATCCTCGGCTTCCAACGCCGGCTCGGCCTCGGCCCTCAGTCCTCAGTCCTCAGTCCTCGGCCCTCAGTCCTCGGCCCTCGGCCCTCGGCCCTCGGCCGGCGAGACGCGAACACGCTCCCCGAGCTTGGGCATCACCGCGCAGAAGAAACCGGCACAGGCGGTGACCCGCGGAGAAGTCCTCTCGTCCGGCTGTCCGCGTGCGCTCTTGCCGTGTCCGGCGCCGCGCGCGTGGACGCCATCAGTGCCTCTTCGACCCAGCGGACGGCTGGGCGCGCCGGAGCTACCGTGCCGAGCGCTTCGCGGTCGGCACGCCCGAGCACCGATGTGACAGAGCGCGCCGGGTGAACGCCGCGCGCGGGCCACGGATGCGGGACGCCGGGGCTACGACCGGCGGCGAGGCTTGCCGCGCCTGCCGCTTTTTGAGCCGCCGGAACCGCTCCGTGGGCTCTTGCCGGTCGATTTGCCGGCCGACTTGCCGGCCGCGGGTGTCCGCCGTGCGTCGCCGGCACCAGCACCGGCACCGGAGCGTTTGCCCTTCGGCTGGGGTGGGGTCGGGCGCCCCCGTGAGCTGTTGACCGTACGCCCGCGGACGATCCCGATGAACTGCTCCACCAAGTCGGTGGTTTCGTCCTCCGGCCACGACAGCGCGACGCGCGACTCGGGGACGTCCGAGACCGGCCGATACGTGAGGTCCTTGCGGTGGTGCAGGCGGGCGAGTGACTGCGGAACGACGAGCAGTCCCACTCCTGCCGCCACCAGTTCGACGGCGTCCGCCGTCGTGGCGGGGCGCTCGTTCGCGGGTCGTCCCGGCCGACGCTCCCATGCGAGGGTGTCGTCGAGGGGATGCAGCACGACATCGTCGGCGAGATCCTCGGCGGACACCTCATCGACCGCCGCCACCACGTGGTCCTTCGGGACCACGACCACCGTCGTCTCGGTGTAGAGGGGGATCACGCTGAGGTCCGTCCGGTCGATCGGCAACCGCAGGAAGCACGCATCGGCACCGCCACCGCGCAACACGTCGGACGCCTCGGCGGCGGACACCTGGGTAAGGGCCAGGGGGACTTCGGGCAGCCGCTCGTTCCAGATCCGCACCCACTTGGTCGGCGTCACGCCCGGAACGTACGCGAGCCGGAACGAGGGGGGTGCTTCCGAGCCTGTCACCACACCAGGCTATCCGGTCATGGTCGGAGGTATCGCGCGCGCTCGATACTCTTGACGCCATGACGTCGCACGACACCACCCAGACGATGAAGCCCGCGACCGCGGCGAAGAAGCTGGGTGTCTACCTCCAGGCCACCCCCGCCGAGTTCCAGGAGGGCGTCGTCTCGCGCGACGAGTTGCGCGCGCTGCAGGCCGCTCCGCCCGAGTGGCTGCTGGAACTGCGACGCGATGGCCCCCATCCCCGACCGGTGGTCGCGGCGAAGCTGGGCATCTCCATCGCGGGTCTCGCGCGTGGCGGAGTCACAGACGCTCTCACCACGGAGCAGATCGACGCGTTGAAGAAGGATCTTCCCGAGTGGCTGCGGCAGGAACGCGCCACCCAGGCCGAGGTCCGCAAAGAAGCGGCGCGCATCAAGGAGAAGAAGGAGAAGAACGCGGCACGAGGCGACAGCCCTCGCCGACCGCGTTCTTGACCTCTTCCCTCGACGATGCCGAGTTCGCCGACAGAGCCGGCCCGAGCCGCCTTGCCGTGCCGTCGATGCCTCCGCCAAGGAAGATCCGCCACGTCGGTGTGACATCGTCCTTCAAGGCGAAGGTACCGGTGAGCGGGTCAGCCGGGCGCGAGCCGCTGAAGCCCCGTCGTGACGTCGTCGAACGTCATCACCGGCAACATGGTGATCTTCGCCCCGAGCTCCTGGAAGAGCGGTTCGCAGACGTCCGGGATCTCGGCCGGCTCCTTCAGGTCGAAGACCAGGAATCCGGTGCGCGCGCCGTCCTTGGCTCCGAAGAAGGCGGCTTCTGGCTTGAGCTTCTCCATGGCGCCGCCCATGACCTGGGCCATGGTCTCGTCCTTGATGGCCTTGTTCGCTTTGTCGGTGTCGAACTCCGCTATGAGCATCGTTCTCATGCCAGATTTCACCTCTCGTGAGCGACCAGGCTGCCCCAAGCCCGGTACCTGATTGCGGTGGCACGTCGATCGTGACTCACGCCCGGGTGCGCCGCAGCCGGGGCGGGCCATCCGGGTGCGGCCCCTCGGTACCCGTGGCCACCCGAGGGCCGAAGCGATCGGCTCGGCACCTCCAGCGCACGACGGAGGGCGAGTCCTGGCCCGCGTCTGGCCGGGAGGTCGTCCGCTCCGGGGACGGGCAGCGGGAGCCGCACCGCGCCGCCGACCTCGCCAAGGACGGCAGCTATGTGCTCGGCGTGCGGGACACCGGAAGAAGAACGGGCACCGGCGCCGTAGAGGCGAGCGTCGGGACCCCGGACCTGCGCCGGAACGGGACGGCGCTCATGGACTCTCGCGTCGTCCGCGTACGGGGGTGCCCGCGGATGACGCCCCCCAGGCCGCTTTCCCGCTTCAGCCGCTCCAGTTGCTGAGCCAGGATTCAGGAGGGCGGCGTGAAAACTGTTCGACACTCTCGACACCCTCTCGAAATCAGATATAGAGGAGCCATTTCACCCACATAGTGTCGTGTCAAGGATTGTGCGGGCCGGCCGAGACCGACAGGAGAGCGCGTGACCACACCGCAGATCGATTACCGGACGCTGTTCTACGCCACCCCCACCCCCTACCTGGTGCTTGGACCCGACCTGGTGATCATCGATGTCAACCAGGCGTATCTCGTGGCGACCGGGCGCACCCGCGAGGACCTGATCGGCCAGTACATCTTCGAGGCGTTCCCCGAAAATCCAGGTGACCCCAACACCAATGGTGCGCGGAACCTGAACGCTTCCTTGCATCGGGTGCTCCGTTCGAGAAAGCCGGACACGATGGCGGTCCAGAAGTACGACATTCCCGTCGCTGACCGGCCCGGGGTGTTCGAGGAGCGATGGTGGTCCCCCATCAACACCCCCGTGCTGGGCCCGGAGGGGCAGGTCGCCTGGATCATCCACCGGGTGGCGGACGTCACCGCCTTCCTGCTGTCCCAGCCCACCCGCTCACGGGGACCACTCAGCGAACGCGATGCCGTGGAGGCCGAACTCTTCGCCCGAGCCCGCGAACTCCAGCGGCTCAACGAGGAACTGCGACAGGCCCACGCTCGCGAACGTGAGGTCGCCGTCGCCTTGCAAGAAGCCATGCTCCGTTCCCCTGACCTGGCACGGCACCCGAACATCGCCGTGCGCTACCTGCCCGCCGCCGGATCGCTCAACGCCTGCGGCGACTGGTACGACGTCGTCAACCTGTCCGACGACATTTTCACGGTCGCCGTCGGCGACGTCGTCGGCCACGGCATCGGGGCAGCCGCCGTCATGGGCATGCTCCGCAGCGCACTCTCCGCAGCCGTCCGCGCGGTCAGGAAGGCCGGCGACGCACTGGACGTCCTGGGCCTGTACGCACGTTCGGTGGAAGGCGCACTGGCCACCACGGTCGTCAACGCCGTCATCAACGGCCGCGAGCGCTCCATCACCTATAGCAGCGCAGGCCACCTCCCGGCCGTCCTGGTCCACGCAGACGGCACCCACGAACTGCTCGACCAGGCCACCGACCCGCCGCTGGGAACCCGCCCCACCCACCTTGCCCTCCCAGAGGCCACCCTGCGCTACTCCTCCGGGGATGTACTCGCCCTCTACACCGACGGGCTCGTCGAACGTCGCGGCGAAGACATCGATGTCGGTCTCCACCGTCTCACCGAGACGCTCACCAGCAACTCCCATCTCGGCATCGAACAGCTGGCCGACACTCTGCTCGCCCGTCTCGGCGTCGGTGGAGGCGGCGATGACGACATCGCCCTCATCCTCGTCCGCCTGTAAACCGCTCGACAACGCTGGACGAGGTCCATGCGTGAATGAACACACCAACGTGGACGGTGCGCGCGGGGTCGCGGTGGAGCCGCGCACCGTAGTACCCCTCCTGGCAGTCAGGTGGTGTTATTGAATTGGGGAACTACCTTTTGCCACAGAGACCGATCCGGCCCCTCCCAGCGGAAACGGGCCGTGGAGAGCCACCGCTGGTCGTCGTCAGCGCCCGCTGTTGACCGTTGTGTGAGGGGTGACCGGTGCGGACGGAGAACGAAGCGGACCCGGGTGCACCGGCTCCCATTCATGGGTGACGGAGCATCAACTTCGATAGGCTTTCCATGGGTGAAACCACTCGCGTCAGCGAGGCTCAACCAGGTGAATGGACTTCACTCGGCGAGGTTGACCAAAGGGGGTCGCGTGACATCAGCAGACTCGGCGGGACAGGCATGGAAGACGCCTTCCGACGCCATATCGGCAGCCGAGAGCCCGCCGCCACCCGCCGCCCCGCCGCCACCACCCGTCGCCCCGCCGCAGCCACCGGCCGGTCCACCGCCCACCGCCGATCCGTACCCCGATGTGGCATCAGCGGCCTCGACACAGCCGATCATCGGAGTCGACCTGCGGGTCAGTAAACGGCTGCTCTGGATCGGAGACGCCTACTACCCGCTGCACAACCTCGCCCGGGTGTACACGCTCACCATCCGCCCCCGGCGTAAGGACGCCGTTCTGCTCTTCCTGAAGCGGCTGCTGATCATCGGGGCGGTGACGACATTCCTGAGTCTGCTCGCCGCCGTGATCGACGAGTCCGGCGGCAGCTTCGGAAGCAGCGACAGCAATGGCTCCGGCGGACTCTCCGCCCTCGTCGTGATCATCGCGGTCGCGGCGCTGATCTACTCCCTCGTGGTGATGCTGCAGGTGCTCGGCGCGCCCGCGCACTTCGTCCTGGCCGTCGAGACCTCCGGCCCCTCCACCGCCGTGGTGACCAGCCAGCGGCCGGACCAACTGCGGCAGCTGGCCCGCCAGATCGCCGACGCGATCGAGAACCCGGAGGCGGACTTCGCAGTGCGGGTGAACACCATCACGATCAGCCCCAAGCACTACTACTTCGGAGACAGCGTCAACATGTACGGCGGCACCGGCAATGTAGGGATGGCGAGCTGATGAGCGGGGACCAGCACTACTACCTCGGCAGCGGCGACCATGTCACCCTGCACGGCGGCTCGGGCAACATCGGCATCGACAAGCGAGTCACTCCGGCCCAAGAGCCGCCCTTGGCCGTCCAAGAGGCCCTCCGCGAGCTCCTCACCCTGGTCCAGGAACTGCGTGCCCAGGTGCCGCCGGTCAGCGCCGAAGCTCTCGACGACTCACTGCCGGCACTCCGTGCCGAGGCGGATGTCCAACCGCAGGAGCGGCACCGCGCCCTGCTCGCCGTGGCGGGCATCGCCGCGACCATCGGTGCGCTCGGCGTACCGGTCGTCGAGGCCATCAACAAGGTTCTCGCACTCATGGGTGCGAAGTGAGCACCCGATGGCCGCGCGGGAGGCGACCGTCGACCGCGTGAACAGCGTGTGAGACCGACGACCGTCCGGCCCGGACGAGTCCGACCTTCGTGCGGATCTCCCCGGCGGTCGTGGTCCGGGCACGAATCTGGCACGCGGCCGGTAGTGAAAAGGGTCCGTGGGGACCCGTGTGGACCGTGATTCGCCGCCTGTTGAGGCACGCGGAGGGCACGGGGCACGGGGCCTCGTCAGGAGGCTACTGATTGACGTCAGGATCCCCTCGCGGGCAGGTGGAAGAAGGGGGCGCGGGTACTCCCAGGGGGATTGCTGGTGCATCCGCTCAGGGGCGTCGTGCTCGCCAACCCGCTTTCCCAAGGTTCGTCGGGGCCGAGGCGGGGTTTCCTGACCTGCGGAAGGCCCGGCGCTGAAGGGGTTTGTAACGGTGCCGGACGTCCGTAAAGGGGACCGAGGGCCGCTCTCGCTGGCCAGAGTGTGGGCTTGCCGCCGACGGATGCCGGAGCGGTCAACTGCGCTGAGTACGCCACTCGGTGGAGCGCGAGCGGGACGTGGCGGCGATGGCGCCGGGGAGGCCGGGGAGGCCGGGGAAAAAGTAACGGGGCGACACGTTCCCACAGTTCGTCAGGCGCGAGGGCATCCGGCACTCACAGATGAGTGCCGCCCTCGGCCCAACCGCCCCAGGGCCCGCGCCGGTTCACGCCGGTGCGCGCGGCGCACTGCGCGTGGCCACGAGCGCCCCGTGGGAACACCGCACGCTCTACCGGTGCCCACAGGCGGCAGAAAAGATGAGCACACCGCACATGAACCAGGTGATCCGCACCCCTGTCCCTCGGCCAGGCGGACTTGCGGCGGAAGGAGCCCATGGTGTTGCTTCTCATCTCCCCGGACAGCGTCGAGGAGGCCCTCGACTGTGCGAAGGCGGCGGAGCACCTTGACATCGTTGACGTCAAGAAGCCCGACGAGGGCTCGCTCGGCGCCAACTTCCCCTGGGTCATCAGAGAGATCCGCGACGCGGTCCCGGCGGACAAACCGGTGTCCGCCACCGTGGGAGACGTCCCGTACAAGCCCGGCACGGTGGCTCAGGCCGCGCTCGGCGCGGTCGTCTCCGGCGCCACGTACATCAAGGTCGGCCTCTACGGATGCACGACGCCCGAGCAGGGCATCGAGGTCATGCGCGCGGTCGTCCGGGCGGTGAAGGATCACCGCCCCGAAGCGCTCGTCGTCGCTTCGGGCTACGCCGACGCCCACCGGATCGGCTGCGTCAACCCGCTTGCCGTGCCCGACATCGCCGCCCGCTCCGGCGCCGACGCGGCCATGCTGGACACCGCCATCAAGGACGGGACGCGGCTGTTCGACCACGTTGGGCCGGACGTCTGTGCCGAGTTCGTCCGGCTGGCCCACGCGTCCGGTCTGCTCGCCGCTCTCGCGGGCAGTGTCACACAGACTGACCTCGGTCCGCTGACCCGCATCGGCACGGACATCGTGGGTGTGCGCGGAGCGGTCTGCGAGGGTGGCGACCGCAATGCCGGAAGGATCCAGCCGCATCTGGTGGCCGCCTTCCGGGCGGAGATGGACCGGCAGGCCCGGGAGCACGCGGCCGGCGTCCCGGCCTGAACGGACCACCGGCATGCCGACCTCTGAGCCCGACCGCGTCGCCGGACGCCGGGCCGCACGTTTCGCCGTCATCGACCCGGCCACCGGGGAGACCTTCGACGAGGCCCCCGACCAGCAGCCGGACGAGTTGGACGCCGTGGTCGGCCGGGCCCATCGGGCCTGGCACCGCTGGCGCGCCGACCCCGCCGCCCGCACCACCGCGTTGCGCGTGGCGGCCGACGCCGTGGAGACGGCCGGCGACGACCTCGCCCGGTTGCTCACCCGGGAACAGGGCAAGCCCCTGGCCGAGTCCTACGCGGAGATCGCCCGTACGGTGGCCCGCCTGCGCTACTTCGCGGACCTCGCCCCCAGAACTCGGCGGATCACCGACGGTCGGCCCGTACACAGCGAGATCCGCTGGCGATCCCTCGGACCCGTCGCCGCGATCGTGCCGTGGAACTTTCCCCTCCAGCTCGCGGCGGCGAAGTTCGCGCCCGCGCTCGCGGCGGGCAACACCGTGGTCCTCAAACCGTCCCCGCTCACCCCCCTCGCCACCCGACTGCTCTGCTCCCTCCTCGCCACCGCCCTGCCCGAGGACGTACTGACCGTCGTCACCGGCAGCGGACCCCTCGGCGCCCGCCTTGCCTCCCACCCGGGTATTCGCCACGTCACCTTCACCGGCTCGGCGCCCACCGGGCGGGCCGTCGCCGAAGCGGCGGCGGCCTCGCTCGCCCGGGTCACCCTGGAGCTGGGCGGCAACGACGCCGCCGTCCTGCTGGACGACGTCGAGGTGGACCGGATCGCGGACCGGCTGTTCTGGGCCGCGTTCCGCAACTGCGGGCAGGTCTGCATGGCGGTCAAACGCGTCTACGCCCCGGCCCGGCTCCACGCCGAGGTTGTCGAGGCCCTCGCCCAGCGCGCGAAGACCGTCGTCGTCGGGGCCGGCCTCGACCCGGAGACCCAGCTGGGCCCGGTCAACAACGCCCCCCAGCTGACCCGAGTCGAGCGGATCGCGAAGCAGGCCCTGGCGGACGGCGCCCGGGCGGCGGCCGGCGGCCACCGGCTGGACGGGCCGGGCTACTTCTTCGCTCCCACGATCCTCACCGATGTCCCGCCCGGCAGCCCAGTGGTGACCGAGGAACAGTTCGGACCGGTCCTGCCGGTGCTGCCGTACCGGAGCCTCGACGAAGCCGTCGACGCGGCCAACGGCACCGGCTTCGGACTGGGCGGCTCCGTATGGGGCACCGATCTGGACCGGGCCGAGGCGGTGGCCGACCGGCTCGAATGCGGCACGGCCTGGATCAACCACCATGCCGAGCTGTCCCTCGCCCAGCCCTTCGCAGGCGTCAAAACCAGCGGTGTCGGCGTCGCGGGCGGACCGTGGGGTCTGTATGGCAACCTCCGGCCGTTCGTCGTCCACCGCCCGCAGGAGCCATGACGATGAGGTTTCAGGCGGCCGTACTGCGCTCGTACGAGGACCCGTTCGCGGTGGAGGAGGTGACCCTGCGCACGGAACCCGCCATGGGCGAGATCCTGGTCGAGATCGCGGGCTGCGGGATGTGCCGGACCGATCTCGCGGTCCGGCGATCGGCCGGCCGCAGCCCGCTGCCGGCGGTGCTCGGCCACGAGGGGGCCGGGGTCGTGGTGCGGACGGGCGGCGGCCCGGACACCGCGATCGGCGTCGGTGACCACGTCGTGCTGAGCTTCGACTCCTGCGGACACTGCCGGAACTGCCGTGGCGCGGCACCTGCCTACTGCGACTCCTTCGCCTCCCTCAACCTCTTCGGAGGACGCCAGGAGGACGTGCCGCGGCTCACCGACGTGACCGGGGAAGCGCTGGCCCCCCGGTGGTTCGGCCAGTCCTCGTTCGCCGAGTACGCGCTCGTCCCGGCCCGCAACGCCGTCCGAGTGGACCCCGCACTGCCCGTCGAACTGCTCGGGCCGCTCGGCTGCGGCTTCCTCACCGGCGCCGGAGCCGTGCTGAACGCCTTCGGCGTTGGCCCTGGCGACACCCTCGCGGTCTTCGGCGCGGGAGCGGTGGGCTTGGCCGCGGTGATGGCGGCCACCGCCGCCGGCGCGCTGACCGTGGCCGTCGACCGGCATCCTCAACGGTTGGTCCTGGCCGAACGGTTCGGCGCGATCCCGCTGCCCGCCGGAACGGCCGGACTGCCCGAGCGGATCCGGCGGCTGACCGACGGCGGCGCGCAGTACGCGCTGGACACCACGGCTTCGCCGCCGCTCATCAACGACGCGCTCCGGGCACTGCGCCCCACCGGCAGCCTCGGCCTGGTGGCACGGCTCCACACCGCGCTGCCGCTCGAACCGGGCACGCTGGACCGAGGCCGCAGCATCCGCCACATAAGCGAGGGGGACGCCGTACCTGGACTGTTGATACCCCTGCTGACCAGGCTGTGGCAGACCGGACGCTTCCCCTTCGACCAGCTGATCCGCACCTACCCGCTGGCCGACATCAACGAGGCCGAACGCGACTGTGACGCGGGCCGCGTGGTCAAACCCGTCCTGCTCCCGGAGAGAGGAAGCCGATGAGCGAGGCACGCGACACCGCCGACTCACCGCATCCGACAAGCAGGCACCTCGTAGCCCCCACTCCCGCCAATGGAGGAAAGATGGTCGGCATGGCGCCGCAGCACACGGACGTGGACGGCGTGGAGGGAGGCGTGGGTCTGACCGCCCTCCTGGTCGCTGCGGCACGGGCGATCGAGACCCACCGCCACGACAGCCTGGCCCAGGACGTCTACGCGGAACACTTCGTGCGCGCCGCCCCGGCGTGCGCGGACTGGCCGGTGCGCATCCAGCAGGTCCCGGACGGCGACGACAACGCGCTGTGGGGGCGGTTCGCCCGCTATTTCGGCCTGCGGACCAGGGTCCTCGACGACTTCCTCCTCCGGTCGGTCCACACGAGCGCTCGCCAAGTGGTCCTGCTGGGTGCCGGGTTGGATACCCGCGCCTTCCGGCTGGACTGGCCGTCCGACTGCGTGGTCTTCGAGATCGACAGGGCGGGCGTGCTGGCGTTCAAGCACCAGGTGCTCACGGACCTGTCGGCCACCCCGCAGGTGAAGTGCGTCCCCGTACCGGCCGACCTGTGCGCCGACTGGGTCACCGCGCTGACCGCCGCCGGCTTCGACCCAGCCGCACCGAGCGTCTGGCTGGCCGAGGGACTGCTCTTCTACCTGCCGAGCCCCGCCGAGACGCGGCTCATCGACTCGGTGGACCGGCTGACCACCGCGGGTAGCGCACTGGCCTTCGAGGCCAAGCTGGAGAAGGACCTGCTGGCGTACCGCGACAGCGCGATCTACACGGCGACGCGAGCACAGATCGGCATCGACCTGCTCCACCTCTTCGACAAGGGACCACGACCCGACTCCGTCGGCGACCTGACGGCCAAGGGCTGGTCCACCCGGGTACACACCCCCTTCGACTTCACCCACCAGCACGGACGCGGCCCCCTCCCCGAGCCGAACGACGCGCTGGAGGGGAATCGGTGGGTGTTCGCGCACAAGCCCCGGCCATGACGTCCGCAGCGCTCACGGCGATGTCCGCACCGGGCCGGCATCCGTACACCGCCCGGACCTTCGCCGACATCGCCAACGACCGCCTGGTATCACAGGCGATTCAGGGCGGGGCGGGACTGCCTGAGGATTTCCGGTTCTACGACCTGCGGCATACCGGGCACACCCTCTCCACGCAGAGCGGGGCGACGCGGAAGGACGGGTGCGGGGAGGGCGAAGAACCAGCCGTCCGTGAGGAGAGGGATGCGGCGAAGTCCGCCGGGCCCGCCGTGGCTTGGGCCGGCGCCGATGTCAGTGACGTCGATGCCGACTTCAGCGAGGGCTACCAGTTCGTCGGCCAGTCGCTCGACTTCGGTGACTACGTGTGGGGGAAGTCCGGAGGCAACGTGCTCGCCGTCGGGGTCGTACTCCCACCGCCACTGTTCCTTGTCGCTCACAGTGCGCTCTGGCCGCGCTGGATGCCGGCTTCGGCCACTGCGGTGTCGATGATGTCACCGATTTCGGCCGCGGTGACGCGGGCCTCTGCGAGTTCGTCGGCCTCGGAGGCGCGCGTTTCCAGTGCTCGCAGGTGTGCGGTCCGATTCGGGTGGCGCTCGATCGCGACATACAGCGCCCACTGACCGACAAAGCGGCGCATGGGCGCGGCGCTCACCTGCTCGCGAGCCTGCTGGAGGGCGACGGCGCGTTCGGCGTCGAACGTGGGCAGCGTTTGGGGAGCGAGCAACGCGAGTGCGGCACGCAGATCCTCAGGGGTGCCGGCAGGCTGGGGGATCCGGGGAACGTCCGGCCGAGGAGTCCGATGCGGTCGTCATGCGGGTGCCCCTTCTCTCTTCGTTGTCGGCTGCCAGCCAGCGTGTCTGACGATAACGGGAACTCAAGCGCGACGGCGGGTAACCAAGAGAATCGGATCCGTCACTGCGTGAGGAGTGAAGGGCAGCGCCGGCCCGTCGGCCTACGGCAGCGAACCGCGACGCCGAGTTCGGCCGACGCCGACACTCCGTCTGTGGCCCACCGCTGCGAGGGGCACGAGGAACTCCGGTACGCGCGGCAGGGCCGCAGGGTCGGCGCGCCTGAGGGCGCGTACTATCTCAACCTCGGCCAGGGCGCTGCGTTCTAGTAACTACATCGCGTTTATGACGCGTGTCCGCGTCGCTGGTAGTGGTGTCGGCGGGCGGTGCGCTGGTGTCTTCGTCGCCAGCGTGAGCGGCGCAGCTGAGCACAGGACGCCTCCTTCAGCTTCCGTTCGCGGCCGAGCGCGGTGGCTGCCGTGCCTGGTTCCGGAACTGTGCGGGCGATGAGCCGACCACACGGCGGAACGCGGTGCTGAACGCGCTCTCGGACAGGTAGCCCGTGGCCCGTGCGAGCTCGGGGATCGACAGAGTGTCGCGGGCGAGGGCATCGCGCGCGAGGCTCATGCGCCATTGGATCAGGTACTCCAACGGCGGGACCCCGACGTGCCTCTTGAAGGCCTGGGCGAACGCGGAACGCGACATGTGGCTGATCTCGGCGAGCTCCTTGAGACTCCAGGAGTGCGCCACGTCCGCGTGCACGGCGCGCAGGGCAGCACCTATGCCGTCCTCGCTCAGGGCGCCCAGCCAGCCGGTGGGCCGGTCTGTTTGACCGGCGTGAGCGCGCAGCATGTGCACGAGCAGGACCTGTGCGAGGTGGTTCTGCACCAGCGGGCCGCCGGCGGCGGCGACCCCGACCTCGGTGGCCAGGAGATCGATCAGCTGCGCGAGCCGCCTGCCATGAGGATCGGCCACGCGGACGATCACGAGCGGCGGCAGAAGATCGGTCAGGAGGGCCGCGTTCCTGTCGTCGAACGCGATGTGCCCGATGCAGAGGTAGAGGTCCTCCTCGGACTCCGGGCCGATCCGCACGAACCCGTCTTCGGCGCCCGCCCACACCGGCTCCGCAGGGCGCGGGCTTGCGTCGAGCGTGCTGGCCAGCACGTAAGGTGGCGGGTTGCCCAGCATGAAGGTGTCACCCTCCTGCAGGAGCACCGGCTCGTGCCCCTCGAGGATCAACCAGCACGTGCCGCGCACGAGGCCCCCGATCCGCACGTGCAAGAACGTGTCGAAGCGCAACGCCCACTCTGCCGCGGCCCGGAGGCTGGGCCCGATCACCGTGCGGGGCCGGAGCAGGCCGATCGCGTCAGCCACTGGATCCCGAAATCCGAGCACCGACGACACCTCCTGGACGATACGTAAAGAATACCGGACTCTGCATCATGGATAGTATCCCCGATCTCCCGCAGTATCGATGTTGAACGGATCGGCATCGAGAGAGTGATGGAGACACCCACATGGGACAGCTGGATGGCAAGACGTCGGTGGTCACCGGGGGCAGCAGCGGGATCGGTCTGGCCACCGCCGTACGGCTGGCGGACGAGGGCGCGTACGTATTCGTCACCGGCCGGCGCGAGGCCGAACTGGAGGCCGCCGTCAAGACGATCGGAGCAGACCGGGCCACCGCGGTCGTCGGCGACATCTCGAAGCCGGAGGACCTGGACCGGCTCTATGCTGCGGTCCGGGCGCGGGGCAAGGGTTTGGACGTGCTTGTGGCGAACGCGGCGGTCGGCGCGTTCGTGACGCTGGAGCAGACCACCGAGGAGCACTTCGACCAGACCTTCGCGGTCAACGTCCGAGGCACGCTGTTCACCGTGCAGAAGGCGTTGCCGCTGCTCAACGACGAAGCCTCGATCGTCCTGGTCGGTTCGACTGCCGGCGACCGTGGAGTAGAGGCGTTCGGCGCATACGCGGCGTCGAAGGCGGCCGTCCGGTCCTTCGCGCGGACGTGGTCCAACGAGCTCAAGGACCATGGCATCCGGGTCAACGTGGTCTCGCCGGCATGGATCGAGACTCCCGGGGGCACCGCCGCTTTCGGCGACGAGGAGACCGCTCGGGCCGTCAAGGAGAATGTCGCCGCGACCGTGGCCAGGGGCCGCATGGGTCAGCCTGAGGAGGCCGCCGCAGTCGTGGCCTTCCTGGCCTCGGAACAGAGCAGCTACGTCGTCGGCGCGAACTTCTACGTTGACGGAGGCGCGAACCAGATCTGAGCAGGCACCACACGGTGGGTGGCATCTGAAGCGTTCCAGGTTCTATGCCGCTGCTATCTAGCCAGGAGGCCCGGGGTTTCGGCCCCGGAAGGAATGGCTTCCTTGGGGCTGAGCTGCGTAGATCCGCGACTACATCAACTCCTGGAACACGACAGCGAAACCGTTTACCTGGACCGCGACTGCCGACGAGGTTCTCGCGAAGGTCCGACTCGTCGCGACCAACGTGAAGAAACTCGTCAATAACAACTCGAACTGATGTGAACAGGATCACGAGACACGAGTCGTCGTGTGGGAAGCGGTAGGAGACCAGAGAGGGTTCAGCGTCCGGCCGAGGTGCCGACTGTCGGTTCATGGGCGCTCCATGAGTGTGGCCGGAGCAGGGATGCTGGTAAGAGTGCGAAGCTGGTCGACGCCCACGTTGGCGCCGAAGGCAGGCGTGCCGGGCTCGAGCCGGACGCCCGCTGCGAGGTCGCCGATGGTGAGTGAGTCGAATCCGAGCCTCTCGATCAGCTCCGACACGACGGCGAGATCCCCGGGTGAGTCGCCGGCGATCGCGATCGCCTTGCGCCCGGGGGTTCCGGCTGGGCGGGCCCCGTCTTCGAGGTCGTGGTAACCCATGTGGTTGAGGGCTTTCACGACTCGCGCGCCCGTCAGAAACTGTTGCACGACCTCGCTCGAGGAGGTATCGGGCGGGACGATCGTTTCGCGGGGACCATCGATTTCCCACCAGTGGTTCATCGCGTCGACGACCAGCTTCCCCACCAGCTCCGCGATCGGGAGGTTGCGGTGTTTGCTGAGCGGGAGGGCGAGGATCACCACGTCGGCGGCGTCCGAGGCCTTGGACGGCCACACGGCGGTCGCGCCGGGGGTGAGGATCTCGGTGGTCAGCGCGATCTTCGCCGGGTCTCCGGATCCGGAGATCAGGACCCGGTAGCCGGCTGCGACCGCGAGGCGCGCCAAGACGGTGCCGACCTTCCCGGCCCCCAGGATGCCGATGGTGGTGACGGGCGTGGTCATCGTGTCGCCCCCGCCGTGGTGGTGGGCTGTTCGGCCAGCAGCTCGCGGACCCGGGGGATGACCTGGGTGCCATACAGCTCGACTGAACGTAGCCGGGCGGTGGCGGAGACGGTGCCGGCGGCCGAGTAGATCATGTCGAACCGGCCTGCATCGAGCGCTCGGATCGCCTGGGCGATCTTGTTCGCGACCGTCTCGACCGAGCCGACATAGAGAGATCCGTGATCCACCTCGGCGTCGAACTCTTCCCGGCGGATCGGCGGCCAGCCGCGCAGCGCCCCGATCCGGTCGCGAGTCTCCTTGAACCCGGGGTAGAACAGTTCTTTCGCCTCGGCGTCGGTGGCGGCGACAAACCCCGGCGAGTGCATCCCGATCGGCTGTGCGGTGGTGCCGAGCTGCTCGCTCGCCCGCCGGTACAGGTCAACATAGGGAGCGAACCGGCCGGGGGCGCCGCCGATGATGGCGAGCATGAGCCGAAACCCGTAGTGGGCGGTGCGGATCACGGACTGTGGTGACCCGCCAACCCCTACCCAGGTATCGAGACGTCCCGACTCGGTCTTCGGGTACACGTCCGCATCATGTAGGGCGGCACGCGTGGTGCCCTCCCAGGTAACCGGCGTCTCGTCCAGGAGTCGGTGGAACAGATCGATCTTCTCTTCGAACAGCACCTCGTAGTCTTTCAGGTCGTACCCGAACAGCGGGAACGACTCGGTGAACGAACCCCGTCCGAGGATCACCTCGGCGCGGCCGCTGGAGAGCGCGTCGACGGTGGCAAAGCGTTGGAACACTCGCACCGGGTCGTCCGAAGACAGAACCGTCACCCCCGAGGCGAGCCGGATGCGCTTCGTGGCGGTCGCGATGCCGGCCAGCACCGTCTCAGGGCTCGAGATCGCGAACTCCGGCCGGTGGTGCTCGCCCAACGCGACCACGTTGATGCCGACCTGATCGGCCAGCACCGCCTCGGTCACAGCCGCGCGGATCGCCTGCGCGTGCGAGACGATCTCCCCGCGGTCGTCACGGGGCCGGTCCCCGAAGCTGTCGATACCGAACTCGATCTGCGAAACATCCATCATTTAACTTCCTCAGAGCTTTCGTTGTGTCCGTGTGTGGTGGTGCGAGGTCATGAGGCGCGGGCGGGTTCGCCGCCCTGAGTGATCTGCGCAAGTTCCCTGCCGGTTGGCTCCCAGCTGGAAGTTCAGTTACGCGCGGGCGACTTGCTCGCCGAACAGTCGGACGCTCTGCTCCCGCGCCTGACGCGGCAGGTGTCGAAAGCCATGCGTCAGTTCGAACCGGCGACGCTATCGGCGGAGAACGAGATGCTCGGCAAGGCGGTGGGGCTCGTCGACTCGGGAAGGCCGGTGGGCAGCGCACACCTGTCACCATTCGTTGCCCGGCTACCCCCGCTCTCATTGGAAGCGGGGGTAGCCGTTCTCGTATGAAGCCCTGGTAACAATAAGAGGCCACCGGCCAGTGCCCTATGGGGTCTTCACGCCGCCAAGACTGCTCCGTGGTGCGCCGCGAGTAAGGAACCGCACCTCAGTAATCAACAGCCGATGACGAATGCCTTTCGGTCTCGTCGCGGATCTAGTCGAGGAAGGAGCGCAGGGCTGAATTAACCTCGTCTGCGTGCGTCCAGAGCAACCCGTGTGGGGCGCCCTCAATCTCCACATACTGCGCCTCGGGCAAGTCCCGCCGAAAGCGGCGGGCGGTAGCGTCGATGGGTAGGATCTTGTCGGCCGTGCCGTGCAAGATCAGAGCTGGCTTGCCACTGTCGCGGACCGCTTCGACGTCGGTGCGGAAGTCTTCGATCCAAGCGGAAACGACCGCGTAGGCCGCCACGGGGGCACTCGACGTCGCCACGTTCCAGCTCGCGGTGACGGCCTCCTGGCTGATCCGACTGCCAAGGTTCTCCTCAAGATTGTAGAAATTCGAGAAGAACTGCGTGTACCAGGCGTACCGATCACCTTTCGCCGCCGCCTCGATTCCGTCGAAGACCTCCTGCGGCACACCCTCGGGGTTGTCGTCACGGGCGACGAGGAAAGGCTCCAGCGAGGCCAGGAACGCCAGCTTGGCGACCCTTTCATATCCGAATTGTGAGACGTAGCGGGCGACCTCGCCCGTACCCATCGAGAAGCCCACCAGGACGACGTCGCGAAGGTCGAGCGTCTCCAGCACGGCGTTCAGGTCTGCGGCGAAGGTGTCGTAGTCATATCCGGAGTTCACCTTTGACGACTTGCCGAAGCCCCGACGGTCGTAGGTGATGACACGGTATCCGGCCGCGAGGAGATTTCGCGTCTGGCGCTCCCAGCTGTGACCGTTCAGTGGATATCCGTGGATGAGGACGACAGGCTGACCCGCGCCCTGATCCTCGTAGTAGAGCTCGACCGGCGTGCTGTTTTCATTCCCTACGGTCATGTACCCCATTTCATGTCCTTTCTGAGTCGCTGTGGGCGGGCACGGAGGATCAGATCCTCTATGTTCTATGCCTACTCTTAGACTGGCGTCGACGGCGCGAATCCGCTTTCGAGCCTTCGCTGACCGACATCGTGACGCACGTTAAGCGGTGGGGCCTCCAGACCACCATCTTCAGATCGCGGTCCAGCAGCATCAGCTCATGCGCATCTCGCCAGCACACTCATCTGGCTCGACCATGATCGGCAAGACACTCCCTGGTTAGCGAACATTCGCTCGGACCGCCTCTTCGATCGGTGTTGAACCTGTGTTGAGTTCGAGGATCTGCCGACCGATACGGGGCTCGTGGAGCAGTTCGGCGAGGGTGCTGGCAACGTCGTCGCGGGTGATCTGGCCGCGGAACTCCGCTGGACCGAGGGACACGGCGCCGGCTCCTGGACCGTCGATAAGTAGTGATGGACGGAGAATCAGCCAATTCAGCTCACTGCGGCTGAGCGCGATGTCTGCGTCCTTCTTCACGCCACCTGTCCAGGGCCCGCGGTGGGCGGCGGAACATCGACGACACGCTGCACGTCAGGGGTGCCGTACTCGGAGAACTGCACGGCGAGGGACATCTGCTCGACTCCTGGTTCTTCTGGGCCACTTACGTGTGAGAGGGGCGGGTCAGCCCGACGCTGCCTGACCGCATGGCCCCGTATGGTCGCAGTACGGCTGAAGGCGGCTCTGCCCGCAACCACACAGAACGACCCTGGTCTCCGCGCGCGGGCCTGCCGCCGTGTCCATGCTCAACTCGCCGCGCGCGATCAACTGCCCGGCGGAGTTGTGCGTGATCTGCGTGGGCCGGTCCGAGGGCTCCGACCCTCCGTCCACGAGTTCGTACTGCAGCGCACCCGAGGGACAGCGCCGCACCACCTCGGCCAGGCGCTCGGCCTCGGCGCCGTCCGGCCGGATCCACGGGCGCTCACCCGGGTCGAAGACCTCAGGCAAACCGTGGACGCATTCGGCGGCGTGCAGGCAGCGCCTGGCCTCGAAGGTCACGGTGATCGACTTGCCCTCGTACGCCTTCTTCTCGGTTCCGCTGCTCATACCAGCCTCCGTCGCTGCCATATTCGGTGTTCAGTCGCTGACTCTGCTGCGGGACTGATACAGCAGGTCCATGTACTCGGGGTGCCGGGCGATCCACCCCGCGAAGAACGGGCAGGTGGCCAGCACCCGCAGGTTCGCGGCGCGCGCCTCGTCGAGGGCGGTGCGCGCCAATGCCGCCCCAACCCCCCTGCCCTCGTGCTCCGGTGAGACCTCGGTATGCACGAAGGCGACGAGTTCCGTCGTACGGATGTAATCCGCGACGCCCGCGACCTTGGACTCTCCATCGACCCGAGCCTCGTACCGCTTAGCCTCGGGAACGTCACTCACTTCCACTGTCACGTGTTCTCCATGTGCTTTCCGCATGGGCCTTGCTTCACGCCAAACCCAGTCCAGTTGATGAATCGATGTGTCTAATTTGCAAGCGTGGCCACACCCACTTACGGCAACTTCAGCGCCCCGCCCTGAAGTTCGCGCTCAGAGGAGGCCGGTACCCCAGGGCGTTCCCGAGTACCTGGACAACGTCCTGTCCTGAGCGATTCGAAAACGGGTCGCCGCCGTATCCGGCGATCCGTTTTGGAAAGGTTGCGGTTGGCCTCCGTCACTCGGCGGCGAAAGCTTCCGCGTAGGGGAAGATAAGCTCTCCGGAGGACGATTCCGGTGGGGACATGACGATCTGCCGCGATCCGTTCTGGAATTGACCGACCTCATGGCCGGAGATTCCCTGGAACTGGACCTGCAGGACACGGGGCTCCGACCACTCGCCCTTGGCTCCAAACCTGACATCGCCCATGACGGTCGGGAAGGTCACCTCCCGTGCGTACGCCGAGAGACTCGCGTCGTCGACACCGCCCGTTGCGTCGACGGCCTTGGCGACCACCTGCATCTGGGCGTAGGCGAGTGGAACCATGTAGTGCCCCAGGAGGTCGACACCGGCCTTCACCGGCCCGTTCCTGATAGGCGTTCAGCACTTCCTGAACGCCCGGGAACATCATTTTAGGCATACCGGCGCCCAGTACTCGTAGTTCACGAAACCGTTGAGCAACGGGCCGAGCTCCGTCCCCACCGCTGTGTTCTGAGGGCCGATCATGGCCCCGCCGACCATCTTCGGCGCCCAGTCACTGCCACGCAGCGCCCGTACCAGGCCGATCGAGTCATCGAGGTAGGAGCACAGGAGCAGCAGGTCAGGGTCCTTGCTGGCCACGGAGTCGATGATCGGCGTGAACGCGCTGGTCGACAGCGGATAGGTTCTCTCGTCGACGACGGCGAATCCGTGCTTCTTGGCGTTCTCCGCGGCACCGATGATGGGGTTGTGGGCGAATTCCGCGTCCGCTGAGATGAAGGCCACGGTGCGGGGACGCGGCACCTGCCGGGCGGCGAGCTCGAAGAAACCCTCTGTCAGCGTAGAGCTGGGGTTTGGTCCGGTGGGTATCATCGCGAAGTAGTTCGGGTATTGCCGCTCGGTGTTGACGCCGAGTCCCATCAGTCCCACGAAATATTGGTTGCGTTCGGCGATGAGCGGCATCGCCGGAGCGAGTGTGTTCGTGCCGTAGCCGCCGAGCACAAGGTCGACCTCGTCGACGTCCATCAACCGCCGGTAGATGCCGGGGACCAGCGTGCCATCGGTTCGATCGTCGTAGACGACGAGCTGGACGGGACGCCCGAGCAGTCCACCGCGGCCGTTGATGTCGTCGGTCCAGATCTTCTGCGCGAGGAGGGCCGAACGCCCGTTGAGGCCGAGCGGGCCGGTCAGAGACATGCTCACTCCGATCGTGATCGCCTCGTGCTGGTCGGTGGCTGCCGGGTACCGCAACGCGCGCTCCGAGTGAGCTGCGCCGTTTCCCGTGCTGCCCTCGTCTGGCGCGTCTGTGCCTGTGACGGTTGCGGACATGACCATCCTTACGATGCTTCTGCGGCGCTTGTCTTCGTGGTGTGCGGTCGCCGACCGCTCGTTGAAACACTGGGAGACGGTCTGGCGCTCACGGCCGTGAGCGCCAGACCGCCTCCGGCTCAGCAGCCGTCAGCGCTACACGCCAGCACCCTCGGTGGTGGGTGTGGCCAGCAGCTGCAGCTCCCAGGTGAGCGCGATCCCGCTAGCGCCACCGTGGTCGAAGAGAACCGGCGCGAGCGCGGCGGCCGTCGACTCGCGAGCCCAGTCGCGCTGCCATTCGCTGGCCACGGCCAGCCAGGTGATGGGTACCACGCCGGCCTGCACCATGCGACGCACCGCCATGTCGTGCGCCTCGGCAGTGACCCCGCCGCTGGCGTCCGTGACGACGAAGACGTCGTACCCCTCACCCAGCGCCTGGAGGGCGGGCATGGCGACGCAGACCTCCGTCCACAGCCCGGCAATGATCAGCTTCTTGCGCCCCGTGTTCTCCACGACGTCGACGACGCGACGGTCTTCCCAGGTGTTGATGAACGTGCGGTTGATCGGCTTCTGGTCCGGGAAGACGTCCTGGAGGCCCTGGATGAGGTAGCCGCCGCGTTCTTCTATCACCGTGGTCAGCACCGTGGGGACGTCGAACACCTTCGCGGCCTTGGCCAGGCCGACGACGTTGTTGACGATCATGGTTGATTCGTGGCTGTTGAGATTGGTGAACTGGAAGGGCTGGTGGTCAATGAGCACCAGGACGCTCTCCCCGGGGGTGAGCAGTGCTTCCAGTCCGGCCTTTGCGGTGCGCGTCACGGTGGTTCCTTCTGTGATGGGTTGAACGGTCGATGGTGAGAGTCAGAGTTGTTCGGGCGATGCCATCCGGTAGACGAACTGGCCGAGCCCGGACTGCGCGATCGCGAAGAACGGGCCGACCAGGCCTTGCTGAGCGGCGGCCATGCTCAGGTCGCCCAGGCGGACCGCGTCGTATCCGGCGTCGAGACTGAGCTGCCTGACAAGGCCTTGGGCTTCGTCGTCACCGGACCTCAGGTTGCTCGGCCGTACACGGGCATCGGCGATCTGCCGAAGAAAGAGGCGAAGTTGTGTTGAACGCCTTCGCCGTCGGCCCGCCCGTCACCGACGTGACGTACTCGGCGTTGGAGGAGAACCCGGCCGGAGGCCGGGCACCGACATAGAGGTTCGTGGCGTCGAGCACCGTCTTGCCCTCAAGGCCGACGATGGATGACAGAGCGACCTCCACGGCGGTTCCCGGGACGGAGAGCAGCACCGCCTCCGAGGCGCCGACGTCGCCGCCTCCGCGCCCCAGCCGCGTCACCTGGTGCCCGGCACGTTCCCACAGCTCGGCGAGCCCGCCGCCGATGTTGCCTCGTCCGATCACGGCGATGTTCACGCTTCTCTCCTTGCCGGGCTGATGTGCCATGGAGGCCGGTCACGTCAACCGAGACCGGTTCCGGCCAGGCTCGGCCAGACTCGGCGGGGCAGGTTGGGACGTCTCCCGTGGCGTGAACCGACGCTACGGCGGCCATCCGGCGGGCGTCCAAGACTTGTCCGGACGCCGGGCAATAGGATTCGTCTATGGATGTCAGCCCCCGCGTCCTCCGCTACTTCATGGCCGTAGCCGAGGAACTCCACTTCGGCCGCGCAGCCATGCGTCTCTACATCTCCCAGCCGTCCCTGAGCCATCAGATTCGCAAGCTTGAGGAGACCCTCGAAACCCCGCTCTTTGTGCGTTCGAGCCGTCGGGTGCAGCTCACGGCCGCGGGCCGGACGCTGGCGCACGAGGCACCGATAGCGCTGGCCGCGCTGGAGCAAGCCGTGCAGTTCACCCAGCGGGCCGGGTCCGGGATCGCGACGACGATTCGGTTGGGCTATACGCCGGTCACGAGCTTCGGCACGCTCACGGTGCTTCTGAATGCTCTCCAGGAAGACCACCCCGACTTCACGATCGACCCTCGAGAGTTGTTCAGCGCCGAGATTCCCGAACGGCTCTGTGCTGGCGACTTGGACATCGGTCTCGCCCTCTCACCGCAGCCGCGCGACGGGGTAGGGGACGAGATTCTCCGTGAAGAGCCCGTTTCCGCGCTTCTCAGCACTCGCCACCGCCTCGCTGCCGCACCGACGATCCCGGTGACGGTCCTCCGCGACGAGACGCTGCAGCTGTTCCCTCGGCGTCTCGCCCCGGCGTACTACGACGGCATCGTCGCCGCGTGCCACGAAGCAGGCTTCTCACCCGAGATTTGCGCGTTCGAGGATCCGCCGGTAAACGCCATGCTCGCCAGGCTCTCCAGCGGACGCGAGGTCGGCTTGGCCCCTAAATCGTTCGCCGAGCACGCCGCGAAGGCCAACACCGGCATCGTTCGTCGCGATGTGGTCGATCCGTTGATCGTGGCAGAACTCTCGGTGCTGTGGCCCGCGAACGATCCGTCGCCTGCCATTGCGGGTGTCCTCGCCACCGCCCGACGATGCGCTGAACGCAACGGATGGCTACGCAGGCCCATCACCTAGCGCGTGATGCTGCGGCCCGCAGCCTCGATCACCGAATCGCTCCGACACGCACGGTCGCGGTCGTTCGACCCCGTCGCCTGCGTCGCGCAGCCGGCGAGGGCCGCCAACCGTGCACTGCAACACCCCGGGCAGGACGAAAGCTGCGGACTGCCCCGGCGGCAGTGGTGCGGGAGGGGGCGGAGCAGTGGGGCGCCACCGGCGCCGGACCCGGCTACTACAGCTACGCGCTGACCGCCCCGTTCGGCGACCGCCGGCTCGTCGTCGGCACCACCGTCTACGACCTGGCGGCGGAGGTGAGCGGCCAGGACCAGCCCCCTGGGCGGCGCCGCCGCTGCCGCCGCTCACCGCCGCGTTCTGCGACGCCTGACCGGCCGACGCCCTCACTCGCCCCACGGCAGGAGCGCCGCCAGCGCGGCCAGCCCGCCGGTCTCGGCGGGGGAGTGCGGCGCCGACTCGGGAGACAGGGCGCGGAAGGCGATCGGCGCGATGCCGTACGCGGACGAAACCCGGCGTCGCAGCCCGACACCGCTGTCTCAACTTGAGCCGGCGGTTTTTGACTCGGTCGGCGTTCGCTGTCGGCATGGTGGTCAACATCGCGCACTCTCGAGATGCACCTGCCTGTGGTATCTATCTCGCGCGCGAACTGGTGCGCCGTTCCGTGCAGGGCTCCTGAACTTGGGCCTTTGCGGGCGACTTGAAGGCTCATGGAAAGGCTGAGCTCAGGGCGCAGAAGGGTCACGAAATGTAGCAAAAGGTGCATCAGTTGCCTGGCTCGAGGAATGCCGAAGGCGCCCCTCGAGACACGAAGAGCGCCTATGACCTGCAGGTTTACACTTTCAGAGCGGGCGACGAGAATCGAACTCGCGCTCTGAGCTTGGGAATCACCGGCGCAACGGATCTTGCCGTTGAGGCGCTGCGTGCCTGGCTGCGCCGCCGCGGCAGCCGTCCGGCGACGTTCATGGCGATGGCCAAGCACTTTCCCCAGGCATCCGCACCCTTGCGTAAGGCCTTGGAGGTCCTGCTGTGACTCCCCGTCCCACGCGAGCCACCGAGGCCGGCCGCACCTACCTGGACTTGCAGAACCTGGCCCGGCGCAGCGGCCGGCCCACCGAGGAGCTGCATCAGCTGTATGTCCTGGAGTGCTTTCTGGACCGCCTCGTGCGCTCCCCGTACGCGGACCGGTTCGTCCTCAAGGGAGGTGCGCTGCTGGCCGCCTACGACATCCGTCGCCCTACCCGCGACGTGGCTCTGCGGGCCGATCGGCTGGCGGCGACGCCGGAAGCCGTCCTCGATGCTGTCCGGAGCATTGCCGCCGCCGGTAAACCAGGGCGCGGGCTCGCATCGGTCGGGCTCGGCCTCGTGGTTATGCCCAGGCGTCGAGGAGGTCGTCCGGGGTGAGGTGGGCGATCCCTCCGGCGGTGCATCCGCTGCGTGCTACGGCGAGCAGCGGGGTGGCGTCGTCGGCGCCCGGCAGCTGGGACCGGTGGACGATCAGACGGGAGAGGTCTCGCTGGTCAAAGGGCTTGTTCTCCAGCCACTTGATCGAGCCGACGAGCGTGACCTTCTTGGCGATGGGCGAGCGGTCCGCGCCGACGATGTCGATTTCCGGATCGTTGCTCCGGGTCCAGTACCCGCCGATAGCATCAGTGCCAGGAGGAAGCCGGTCGTCGGCCAGTCGCCACAGAGCGTCCCGGAGAACGGGTTCGACGGCCCGTCCTCTCCAGGAGGGCCAGCTGCTGCGGATCGCTTCGACGACCCGCTCCCCGCGGCCCCGCTCGATGGTGGGGATACCCGGACCGATGAAGGAGAGCCAGAAGCGGAGGTACGGGTCTTCGATTCGGTAGCGGGTCTCCCGGCTCGGGCGGGTGGAGAGAGGGGTGTCGGCAGCGACGATCCGGCGGGAGGTGAGCAGCTCCAGTGAGCGGGTCAGTGAGCCGGGGTTGAGGCCGCCGGCCGCGCGGCCGATGAGGGTGAAGGTGCGCTCTCCGTGTCCGATGGCGCTGAGGACCGTGCGGGCCTGTGCCTCGGTGGGGAACTCCGCCGCCAGGGCGCGCTCACCGCTGATCAGCAGAGCGGAGGTTGGCCGCCGCAAGGCCCGGTCCAGGTAACCCCAGAGGTCGGCGCCCCGAGGCCACTCCTCGAGGATCAGCGGAAGTCCGCCGGTGATCAGGAAGGCGTCGAAGGCGTCGGCGGGCGGCAGATCGAGCATGGCGGCCACCTCGGCCGGGTTGAGCGGCGGGACGACCATTTCGGTGCCGCGCTGGTAGAAGGGGCGCCCGTAGGTGTTCAGCTGCTCCATCATGGCCAGATCGGAGCCGATGAGGATCAGCAGTACGGGCAACTTGGACAGGGTCCGGTCGAAAGCCTTTTGCAGCGCGCCTTCGAACGCGGGATCTTCCCGTACGAGGTACGGCATCTCGTCGAAAACGACGACGCTAGGTGTGTCAGCGGGCAGCACCCCCGCCAGGAGGTTCAGGGCGGCGTCCCAGGTCTGCGGTACGGAGAAGTCGGCAACATGGGAGGCGTCGGGCAGCTCAGATCCGGCCACCTCGGCGGCGAAGCCCGCCAAGTCTTCCTGCTTCGAGCCCCCGACGGCTGTGAAGAACACGTGCGGAAACCCTGAACGCTCCAGGAACTCCTCAACCAGCCGCGACTTGCCTACCCGCCGACGCCCTCGGATGAGCACGGCGCGACCTCGCCGCCCGCCACGACCTCCGGTGACCACTGGCGCCAGCAGGTCCTCAAGCGTTGCCAGCTCGGTGCGTCGCCCGACGAAACCATCCATGATCGCCCCTTCCATTGGTTTGAAACATGCAAACAAGAAAGTTTCTTCAATGCAAGTCACTTGTCAGGCGGCCGTCGGTACACCACTCCATCGGCCGTGGCCCGTCCACTGCGGAGCCGATGGCCCGGTCCATGCTTGCGCGACGTCAGTACTTGTCGATCTCATGGCCGCGGTGGCTCCGCGTCCGTCAGGAGCCAGGGGAGATCACGGGAGGGGTCCCTCGGGCTGGGTAGCTCCGCTGTTCGCGATCACGGGTATGGTCATCGGTGCCCGGTCGTCCCTGGCCGTGGAGAGGCGGCGGTGGAAGCGAGAAACCGGCAGCGGACGGTGGGGGAGGTCCAGCGTCAGGTGTACCCCGCCTATCTCACGCACATGGCGCGCGCCTTCGAGGGATGAGGATGGCAGCCGAGGACGACTACGACTCGGCACAGGAACGCCGCCGGGCCATCCTGGCCAAGTTCGAAGACGCCAATGTGTATGAGACGCGGTTCCGGCTCACCATGCTTGCGCCGACGGCGGTGGTCGCAACGGCGGTGCATGCGTTCCGTAAGTGCAGGGCCGTCCGCGATCTCCTGGCCGACGGCCGAGGGCATCATGATGAGGTCTTCCGTGCCGCTCAGTTGCGGTATTCCCGTGCGCTCCAGGCGACTTCGGAACGCCATGCGAAAGGAGCTTGGGATGCCCGAACTACCCTTTCTCCCATACGGCTACGCTCCTGGTGAACAACCTCCGGACCCAATCCGAGGCCGACGGAACGCGGCATGAGTGAGCGCGAGAAGTTTCCCGTCCCGGAAGGGGTTCCGGATCGGAACTCGGCACGGTCGAAGCTTCTGGTGCGGACCTGGTGCAACGGCCTGGACCGGTCTGGACAATCCCCAACCCCCAGGTCGCTGACCTGGGGGTTGGGGGTGGAGCGGGCGACGAGAATCGAACTCGCGCTCTGAGCTTGGGAAGATCACACGGACAGCTTCCGTCCCTGCTGGCCAGCGCCCTCATATCCGGCTCCGACCAGCAGGATCACTTTACAGCGACACGCGACTCAACGCACCAGTTGCCGATCTTTACTCGCACTTTCTTGCACGCCTGTCGCACGCAATAGCACGGGCGCTGGGCCGATTTGTGGCCAGCGACCTCGTGCGTGGTTGACGAGGGTGGTCTTCGCCGGCGGCGTAAGGATTTTGGGGGACTCGCCGACGGTCATGCATTCGTGCGGGTCAGGCCGCAGGCTTTGCCACTTCCGCCTCGGCGGCACGGGCGAGGCGCTCGACCCAGTCCTGGTGATAGCGGTAAAGCGCACCGGGATGCTTACGTCCGAGTTCCTCGACGAAGAAGGGGCCCTGCTGTGTTTCCTCGGTCAATACGTGACAACCATTGTCCGTGGGCGTGATGACCCAGCCGTGGTACGCGCTCGAACCCGTTTCGTCGCCGTCGACTGTCGTCTCCCACGCGAGCCTGGTGAACGGCTCATACTCCGTCACGTCGAGAGTCATGGGAAATCCAACCGTCACTCGGCTGAACTTGGTTCGGAGAGCCAGTACCGACTCGCCGGTCAGGATCTTCACGCGATCTTCGGGAGGGAAGTAACTCGACCAGTTCTCGGCGTCGACGAGCAGCTTCCATACCACTTCAGGCGGCGCCTTCACGTCGATATCATTGAGCGCGTAGAGAGCCGACAACTTCGGGTCATACCGTTCGGGCCATTTTACCTTGTCATACATCGGCCATTTTCCTTTCAGGGTGTTTTGGTGAGAGCACTTCAATGCGCCTCGCGAGTCAACCGGCTTGATTTTCACGCTCGGTCGCCACCTTGGCGAGCGCCGTGAGAAGGTTCTCGTGCGTGCGCCAAAAGACTTCGGGATCCTGCTTCGCCAGTTCGATCCAGAGCGGGCCCCGCATCGTCTCCTCGGTCCAGAGGTGGCTCCCCTTTGGCGTGGGTGTGATGATCCAGGCGTGGTAAGCCCTGGATGCTTCAGACGCCTTGGGGTAACCACCCCAGGCGATACGCGTCTCAGGCTGGAACTCCTGTACGGACGCGAAGACGTCCTGGCCGGCCAGGTTGGTTTCGAATCGAGTTCCGAGGCGCAGTGAGTCATGGCCGTCAAGCAGCTGGACATGTCCGACGCCCGGGTAGAAGGTGGGCCAGGTTCGAGGGTCCACGAGCAGGGACCAGATCGTTTCCGGAGAGGCTTCGACCTCGAGCTCGTTGGTGAAGTGGATGGGGGAGCGGCTGGGAGCCATGGCCTCCGGCCAATTTATTGCTTCAAACATGGAAATCTCCAAACGTTGGACCGCTCCCTGGCGGTCATGTATTCGCGACGCCGGCTGGATGCCCGCGAGCAGCCCGACCGCATCTTCGAAGTCGCGGTCTCCCTCGTCATCGACGTACGAGTTGCTCGGCCGCACTCGCTGCTTGTGCGCTTCGCCGTACACAGGCCGGCCAGAACGTTGACGTGCGCCCGGTTGAAGGTGGATGGCGCTTCATGCGCGGCTGAGTGCCACCGAGTTTCTGACGGCGTCCAGGCCGGCGGCGTGCTCGACAACGGGCTCGTATCCGAGCTCGGCAACGGCCTTGTCCGTCCGCAGGGTGCACTGCTGCCCGAGGAACCATCGCGCGGGAACGGGGACCTCGTCGGCGGCGGTCTCGGCGTCCATGTCGGGGATCGGGACGTCGACGCCATAGATCTCGAACTGGGTCTCCAGGAACTCGCGAAGGGTGACGCGGTGCCGGTCAGTGATGAAGTAGGCCTGACCCGGCCGGCCGCGCTGCCATCCGAGCACGAGTCCCTCGACGGCGTTCTCGACGAACGTGACGTCGGTTGTGTACCGGCCTCCGTCGATCCAAGCGAACTGTCCCGCCTTCGCCGCCGCGACCAGGCCCTCGACGAGGAAGCTGTCGGGACCCCAGACGAACCGCGGGCGAATCGATACCGTGGCGAAGCCCGGGGTATTCGCGTCGAGCACGATCTTCTCGGCCACGGCCTTCACCGCACTGTAAGCGGCCTCCGAGTCGGGCCGCAGCGGCGCGGTCTCGTCGACCTCGACGAGCGGGGCGCCGGCGAGCAGCGCGGCTTCGCTCCCGCAGTGGACGAAACGTGGAACCTGCGCGTAGCGGGCCGCATCGACGGCTGCCTGGGTGCCGCGAACCGTCACCAGCTCATGGCGCTCACGATCAGCGGCGACATCCGTCTCGGCGGCGAGGTGGAACACCACATCACTGCCCGTCACATCGTTCCGCCACGTGAGCGGGTCGGTCAACTCGCCCCGCACGGGCTCCGCGCCCAGCGCCGAGATCTTCGCAGCCGATGCCTCACTTCGAACCAGAACACCTACCGAGTGCCCCGCGCCGAGGAGCCGACGTACCAGCACCTGGCCGATGAACCCGGAACCGCCGGTAACGAACACCTGTGCCATGAATCTCTCCTTCGCTCTGTGTGAGTCCCCTCGCCAGCCCTGGGCGAGAAGGTCTCGTGGGTTCAGAGCAACCAGGGATCCGGATGGCTTCCCTCAATCACAGTCATGCTTCGAAGGTCTGCGATAAAATTCATGGATGGCTTCTCTACGGGCACTGGAGTGCCTTGTCGCCGTCGCGGACTCCGGATCGATCACGCAGGCCGCGCTGCTGCTGCATTCGTCGCAACCTGCTGTCTCTCATCAGCTCGCTTCGTTGGAACGCGAGACCCGGACGGTCCTGCTTCGCCGCGAGCCTCGGGGGGTCAAGCTCACTTCTGCGGGGCGTGCCGCCGTCGCGGATGCCAGACGAGCGATCGAAGCGGCCGCTTCCGCGGTGCGGTCGGCACGCGCAGCGGGTCAAGCGGCTGGGGGTGTCCTGCGATTGGTCTGTGCGCAGAGCCTCACGGTGCCGCTGCTCGCTGCCGTCATTCGTCAGTGGCATCGCCGCTATCCAGAGGTCGCGATCACGCTGCGCGAGTCCACGGCGATGGACGAGGCACTCGGCCTCGTGGACTCCGACGAAGTCGACGTAGCAGTGCTGACCGCTCCCTCGGCCGGCCGCTTCACAATCACCGCCGTCGCAGAGGAGGAGATCGTGGTGGCGACACCCGTCGACCATCTGCTGGCCGAGCAGTCGGCGGTACGCCTTGAGGATCTTGAAGGTGCGCCGCTCGTTCACTTCACACCGGACAACGGCCTCAGCGCCTGGCTCGACCAGTCCTTCGCCCGCGCGGGAGTCCACCCGGAGACGGTGATGAGGACATCGGTGACTGCGACGGCGCCGCAGCTCGCGGCTGCCGGATTGGGAATCGCCGTGTGTCCCGTGAGCGCGGTCAGCCACGGCTTTCCGGGAGCAGTGCGACCGTTCTCTCCGCGGTGGGTCAGACAACTGGTGGCGGTGACGTCCACGGAACCGGATCCGCTTGTCGCACGTTTCATCGGCGATCTGCGCAGTCTCGGCATGAGTGTGCCTCTCGATGTGCGGAATCAGCTCGCACAGGACGGTCTTCCGGAGGAGACACCACGGCCGTCCTCCTGAGCATCGCCGCCGCAGCCGACGGCGACGAGGTGTTCGGGATGCCGCTGTTCCCGCGGGCGGCGAGCGCGTACGCCGAGGTCGTGTCGGCGCCGGCGTCGCACCTGGTACGCAAGCCGGCGTCGCTCTCGCACGTCGAGGCGGCAGCGCTGCCGGTCGTCGGGCTGACGGCGTGGCAGGGCCTCGTCGACCTCGCCGGCGTGAGCGAGGGCGACCGCGTCCTGGTCCACGGCGGTGGTGGCGGGGCCGGCCACGTCGCGATCCAGATCGCGAAAGCGCTCGGCGCGCATGTGATCACGACCGCCGGCGGGAGCAAGCGAAAGTTCGTCGAGGCGTTCGGCGCCGACGAGGTGATCGACTGCACGGAGGTCGACTTCACCGAGGCGGTCCGCGACATCGACGTCGTACTCGACATGATCGGCGGCGACACCGTCGAGCGGTCGCTCGACGTGCTCCGCCCCGGCGGGCACCTGGTGACGGCGGTCGCCGAGGACGACGCGCAACTCGTCGCCAAGTACGAGGCGGCCGGCGTGCGCTTCAGCGGCATCGCGGTCGACCCCGATCCGGTCGCCCTGCGCGGTCTCGTCGAACTCGTCGAACTCGTCGAACTCGTCGAACAGGGCAGGCTCCGGGTCCACGTGCAGGAGACGTTCCCGTTCGAGCGCGTCACCGACGCGCACCGGCTGCTCGACGGCGGTCACCTCCAGGGCAAGCTCGTCCTCACCCTCTGATCCCGTCGTGGGGCCCCGCGTGAGCGAGGCCCCACTGGCGAACGGCTACCAGCCTCCAGCCGTGCTTTGCTCTGCCCTGCGCTTCCTCACCACAAGTGTTTCTAGCTGTTCACACGGAAGATGTGACTTCCCGCGCCGACTGAGAACCGGGTGTAGCCGTCCTGGCGTCCGCGTACCGACCACCACGTGCGACAAAACGCGCTGTCGGCTGCCGGTCCCCGGTCCCCCGGTCTCGCATTCTAGACGACCGGTCTAATCTGGTGTTACGGTCTACACATGTCAGTCACCAAGGTGGAGACGCGCCAGAGTCTTCTGGAAGCCGCACGACGGATCGTAGCCGCGAAGGGCTACGCCGCGGTCGGCATCAATGAGGTCCTCGCCGCGGCCGGTGTCCCAAAGGGGTCGTTTTACCACTACTTCGCCTCCAAGGACGCCTTCGGCGAGGCGATGATGAAGAGCTACTTCGACGACTACCTCACGACCATGGATGGCATCGTTGTCGACAAGGGCAAGAGCTCTGCAGAGCACCTGATGAGCTACTGGCAGAGGTTTTACGACACGCAGGCTGTGGACGACTGCCAAGGCGGGTGCCTGGTCGTCAAGCTCGGCGCGGAGGTTGCCGACCTCTCCGAGGTGATGAGGGTGGTGACGAAAGTCGGGACCACTGCGATCGTCGACCGCCTGGAGCAGATGATCGCCGACGGTATTGCGGATGGGTCCGTGTCCGTGGATGCAAGCCCCCGCACGGCGGCCGAGGCTCTCTACGACCTGTGGCTCGGAGCGAGCATGATGGCGAAGATTCATCGCAGTGCGCACCATCTCGACCGTGCCATGACTGTCACCCGCCAGGTCCTCCACACCTGACAAGCCCTCTACTGCCTGCGACACACCGGTCCAGGCGGCGGGCTCCATCTACTAGTAGACCGGTCTAAACTTGGAGGCCGTCGTGACCACCAACCTCATCCACTCCGACGCGAGCGAACTCGCTGAGTTGATCCGCAACAGGGAGGTCTCTTCCGTCGAGGTGGTGCAGGCGCACCTCGATCGCATCGAGGCCACCAATCCGAAGGTCAATGCCATCGTTACGCTCGCCGACGGGGCTCTTGAGTCCGCGAAGGCCGCGGACGCTGCAGTGGCGGCCGGCGTGGAGGTCGGGCCGTTGCACGGCGTGCCGTTCACGGCCAAGGACTCGTTCGACACCGCCGGGGTGCTGACCCAGCGTGGTTCCCCGATCTTCGAGGGCCGCATCCCGGACACGGACGCCACCAGCGTGGCCCGTCTGAAGCGTGCCGGCGCGATCCTCCTCGCGAAGACCAACCTCCCGGAGTTCTCGTACTCGACCGAGTCCGACAACCTCCTGACAGGCAGGACGAACAACCCCTGGAACCTCGACCGTACGTCCGGCGGTTCCAGCGGCGGCGAATCAGCAGCGATCGCGGCCGGCATGTCGCCTCTCGGGCTCGGCAGCGACCTGGCCATCTCGGTGCGCGGGCCGGCTGCTCACACCGGCATCGTCGCCCTCAAGGCAACGCACGGGCGAATCCCGATGACCGGGGTCTGGCCACGGGCGCCCCGCCGTGACTGGCACGCCGGCCCGATGGCCCGCACCATCCGCGACCTCGCACTGGCCTATTCGCTGCTGTCCGGCCCGGACGGTGCCGACGGTTTCGCCACCGTTCCGCACGAATTCGACGCCGGCCTGGGCACGTCGCCGGACCGGCCCGTCCGCGTCGGATGGCTGATCGACTCCGGACTCGGCCCGATCGACTCGGAGGTCGCCGCCACCGTGCAGAAGGCCGCCGAAGCGCTGCAGAGTACGGGGGTTCTGGTCGATGCGGTGAGCATCCCGGCGCTAGAGGGGGACAATCCGCTCGACCTCTTCTACCGACAGCACGTCATGGAGGTCAAGCCGGCCTTCCGGGACGTCACCGCCGGTCACGAGGACCAGATGGCCAAGGTCTCGAAGCACATGCTCGCAAGCCCCGACACGTCCATCCACGACTACGTCCTGGCCGAACAGGGCGTCGAACGTCTCCGGGACGCATTCACCGAGTACTTCCAGCAGTACGACGTCCTCCTGCTCCCGGTCCTGCCCATCCCTGCCCACGAACACGGACTCTCCCGGTTCACCATCAACGGCCAGACGGTGAAAGCCGCCCACATCCAGACAGCGACCATTCCGTTCAACCTGACCGGACTCCCGGCGCTGTCCATGCGGTTCGGCACCAGCGGCGACGGCATGCCGATCGGTGTGCAGCTGGCAGCAAACTGGCACTCCGAGTCGACAATCCTGCACATCGCCTCGCTGTTGGAGTCGCTCAGCCCGGTCCGTGACCAGCACCCCACGATCTGACAAGCGTGAGGGGCCGCCACGGTGAACTCGGGTCGAACCGCGCCTTGCCGAGTGCGCGGCCGAGTTCGCTGATCCGTGTGCGCGACCAATTCAGCTACGGACCCCAGGACGGCGTTCTGCCTCGGCATTGCCGCTCTCCGCATTGGTCAGGATCGCGCTCGCGACCACTTCGAAGAGGTGGCCGGCGCGTGGCGCGAGCGAGGGTTGGTCGCCGAGCCAGGCGAGCGCCGCCACCAGCGCGAACAGATCGGTGCCGTCGATGTCGGTCCGGGCTGCGCCCGCGGCCTGGGCGCGTGTGAGGAGCCGCGCACCGGCTGCGCGCAGGGTGACACACGAGGCGTGGAGTGCGGATTCGCTGTCCTCGATGGCGGCTGCCATCAACACGGTCACGCCCCGGTACTCGGTTGTCCAGGCGACGCAGTCGCGCAGCCACGAGACGAGCGCGTCTTCGGGTTCGCTCATCCTCTCCAGCTCGTCCGCCTTTGCCGTCAACTCGTCGAAGCTCGTGCGGAGCAGGGCATCGAGCAGCGCCTCGCGGGTCGGGAAGTGCCGCAGCAGCGTGGCGAGCCCGACGTCTGCCCTGCGTGCGATGTCGCGCAGTGACACGTCGACGCCTTGCTCGGTGATGGCGGTGCCCGCTACTGCGAGCAGCTGGTCGCGGTTCTTCCTGGCGTCGGCCCGCATCTGTCCCTTGACTATCCGGATCAGTGATCCATATATTCGCACCAGTGGTCCACTTATGTGGGTCACTGATCCGAATAAGCGTATCCCGCAGTCCGGGCAGGAGAAAACAATGCCGACACACACGATGCGGGCGGTCCGGCTCCATGAGCACGGCGGCCCCGAAGTTCTGCGTTACGACGAGGTGCCGATTCCTGAGCCGGGGCCGGGTGAGGTACTCGTCCGCGTGCACGCCATCGGCATCAATCCTCCGGACTGGTACCTGCGCGGCGGGCTGACCACGATGCCCGGAGAGCCGGAATCGACAGTCAGCCTGCCGGTGATTCCGGGGACAGACGTGTCGGGCGTCGTCGAGGCCGTCGCCACGGACGTGCACGGCCTCGCCGTAGGCGACGAAGTCTTCGGCCTCCTGCGCTTTCCCAGCTTCAACGGCAGCGCATACGCCGAGTACGTCGCCGCCCCCGCGTCGGACCTCGCACGCAAACCGACCGGCATCGATCACCTGCACGCCGCCGGGGCACCCATGGCCGGCCTCACCGCGTGGCAGTTCCTGATCGAAGTCGGTCACGATCATCCTTCGCCCTTCCAGGAGGCACGGCATCGCCCGACGGCACTCGACGCCGACGCGACGGTGCTCATCAACGGCGCCGCGGGCGGCGTGGGGCACTTCGCAGTGCAGCTCGCGAAATGGAAGGGCGCGCGGGTCATCGCGGTGGCATCCGGCGCGCATGAATCGTTCCTGAGGGATCTCGGCGCCGACCGGTTCATCGACTACACCAAGAGCCGTCCCGAGGAGCTTGTACACGACGTCGACCTCGTTCTGGACACCGTCGGCGGCCCCCACAGCAACCGCTTCCTGCGCACGCTCAAGCGCGGCGGCGCTCAGTTCCCCGTACTTCCCGGGGACTTCGACGAAGAAGAAACCGCGAAGCTGGACGTCACGGTCTCGAGTGCCCAGGTCCGCTCGAACGGCGCGCAGCTCGCCGAACTGGTACGCCTGCTCGACACGGGCACGGTCCGCGTCGCGATCGACAGCACGTTCACGCTCCCGGATGCACGAGCCGCGCACGAACGCGCCGCCCGGGGGCACATCCGCGGCAAGATCGTGCTCACGGTCGTCTAGGAACGAGCCGCTTCACCAGGGCGTCCGTGCCCGTCCTCGCGGCATCGGCGGCCATCGAGACAGCCGACGCGGAGAACGTGGGGCGCGGTCGGCGCCCAGGCGGTCGCGATGCTCATGTCCCATCGCCCGCTCTCCCTGGCCCGCCGAGTGGCCGCTGCCGATGTGCGCGCCCGATCTCTCTTACCGACAACCGAGCACAAGCGAGACTTGATATGACGACAACTACCGCTTCCGGCTGGGGAAGCAGCCATCTGAACACAACATCGGCGGGAGAGGTGGATCTTGACCCGGTGGAGCAGCTCGCCATCCAGCAGACGCTGGGACGCTACGCCTTCGCCCTGGATCACGGAGATCTGGTCACGCTGGCGAGCGTCCTGACGGAAGACGCCACCTGGACGGTCAACATCGCCGGTGAGGTCGAGCAGGGCCCCTTCGTCGGGCACGCAGCGATTCTCGGCCTCGTGCGAGATGCGACCGAAGCCCGAACCGATCAACGAAGGCACAACCTGATCAACCTGGTATTCCACCATGCGGACACCGACACGGCAGTGGTGTGGGCCTATCTGATGCTGACGTCGAACGCGGGCGGGAGCGTGAACGTGATCGCGACCGGCTTCTACACGTTCGCTCTGCGGCACGCCGACGGCGAGTGGCGCATCGCGAAGCTGTTCGTCGGCATGGACAACGCCGTGTGAGGTTCAGTGATCGCTGAAGTATCAGTGCAGGGCGACGGCAATGGGCGCCGTCAGGCATCGCGGTCGGGCGGCGCGTAGTGCAGGTGCCCCTGCTGGCCAACGAAGACGCCGAGGCGATCATCGCTCGGGTCGGGCCCGCGTGACAGGAGATGACGTGGACCGGCGGGGCGGCAGCTGAAGTCTTGGCGTTCCGAACCGCACAAGCCGAGAAGTGCGCTGTCCTCTTCCGACGTCCCGACAACGGACAGCACCGCCCGCGGATTGCCCAGTCAAGCCGGACTACCTCGACCCCTTCCTGGATCGGTACCTGCCGTCCGCTCTGCGGCTCTGCTGCCTTTCCCAGCCCGACAGGGCCGGTTGTCAGCAGCGACTACGCCCTGTCGGTTCAGGACACCAACCTCGACGATCAGCTGTTTCCGGTCAACAGGAATCATCCGAATCGGCGGAGCGGTTGTGGTGAGGTCACAGCATGGCCTCGATGAGGTGGGGACCGGGCTCAAGCAGTGCGCGGCGAAATTGCTGGGCGAGTTCCTCCGCGGTCCGGGCGCGAGCGGCGGGCACACCCATGCCTGTGGCGAGGGAGACGAAGTCCAGATCCGGACGAGCCAGGTCCGCGGCCCCGGTGGCCAGGGACAGTCCCTGTCCGATCGACAGGCCGGTCAATCCGAGGAGGTCGTGGGCCTGCGCACTGGCTGTGGCGGCATGCAGCGTACCTTACCGGCCATGATCGACTCATCGCGGAGGGTGGCGCCCGGCGGCAGGATGGCGCCAATAAATGCCACCGTGAGTTGCCAGGGGGCGGAGATGCCGCTCACCGTTCTGGCATGAGAAGGATCTATCGCAACTCTTACTTTTATCGATGATCGGACGGGAAGGGCGGGTACCTCCCTGGCTGTTGGACTGTCCGACGAGGACGGGTGCACCGCCTGTCCTGCGGAACATGCGTGGAGCGTTCGATGCCGTATTCATTGAAGGGCAAACGCGTTCTCATCGTGGGAGGCGGCTCTGACATCGCTGCTGCCCTGGCCACTGATCTCCTCCAGGAGGGCGCACGGGTCACGCTCGCGGGCCGGAACATCGAGAAGACGGCCGCCGCGGCGAAGGCCGTCGGGGACGCCGTCCGGCCCATCGCACTCGACCTCTCGAACGAGGAGTCGATCCGGGCGGCCGCGGATCAGGTCAGGGCCGCCGGCGGGCTGGATCATCTCGTCAGCGTCGCCACGGAGCGAGGCAATGGGCCGGTCGCCTCCCTTGAGCGCCGCGCGCTGCTCGCGGCCTTCGATGCCAAGGTCGTGGGCCCGATCCTGCTGGCCAAGCACTTCGCCCGGTTGATCGCCGAGGAGGGGTCGCTGCTGTTCTTCTCGGGCCTGGCCGCGTGGCGGCCGTCGCCGGGACTCGTCGCGATGGCAGCCACCAACGGCAGCGTGAGCACACTTGCGTCCGCTCTCGCGGTCGAATTGGCGCCCACGCGTGTCAACGCCATCTCGCCCGGCGTGATCGACACCAGCAACTGGGACGCCGTGGTGCCCGACAAGCAGGAGCTGTTCCGACACGTCGCAGCCTCCGCGCCGGCGCGCCGTGTGGGGGATCCCTCCGACGTCTCGGCTGCCGCCTGCGCGTTGTTGATCAATCCGTACATCACCGGCGAGACCCTCCACGTCGACGGTGGAGCGCGCTGGTCCTGACCCGGCAACGCGACACAAGTGAAGAGCAGCAACAAAAGAAGGAGCACTCACCATGAGCAACATCAGCATCATCGGTCTGGGGCAGATGGCCCGCGTTCTCGCTGCCCGCGCGCTCGACGGCGCCAACACCGTCGAGGTCATCGGCCGTGACGCGGCCAAGGCCGCGGACGTGGCCGGCGCGCTCGGCCGCGGCGCCACGGCGGGAACAGTAGGCGCAGTCCCGGCCGGAGACATCGTCATCCTCGCCGTGCCCCACGGCAGCGCCGTGCCGCTCGTCAGCCTGTACGGGGACGCACTGGCCGGCAAGGTCATCGTCGACATCACGAACCCCTTCAACCCCAGTGCCACTGGGGTTGTCACCCCCGACGGCACCTCCGTCGCGCAGGAGGTTGCCAAGGCCGCCCCAGCGAGCGCCCACGTCGTCAAGGCGTTCAACACCGTCTTCGGCGATGTCCTGGCCCAGGGGCGCCCGCTGGACGTGTTCATCGCCGGTGACGACGCGCAGGCCAAGGCGAGCACGTCAGCGTTCATCGAGAGCATCGGACTCCGCCCGATGGACACCGGCGACCTGAAGATGGCGCAGTGGCTGGAGGGAGCCGGCGTGCTGATGATGGGCCTGGGACGCCATGGCGTGGGGAACTACAACTTCTCCCTCGGCGTCAACATCGCCGACTGAGATGTGCGCATCGTGAAGTTGCTGGTCACGGGTGTGGTATGCGGGCTGGGAGAGGTGCTCGTGCCGGTCGGTGGCGGGTGTCCATGGTGAAGATCGTCTGACCGGTCGGTCGGAGCCGTTCTCGGGTTCTGCTGCGCCTGGCGTGGTGCCGCTCCTACGATCCGTGACCGGGCCGGTACGCCGGGAGCGCGGGAGGGTGCGGGGATGCGGGAGCTGGAGCAGATCACGGCCCGCCGGGGCGAACTGGACGCACTGACCGAGGAGCTGACCAAACAGCTGCAGGAGGTCCAGGCGGAGCGGGAGGAGCTGGTGATCGCCGAGCGGGTCCTTCACCGGCCGGCCGAGCAGAACCGGGCCGCGGACGATGACGCTGCGGCCGTCGCCCCGAGGCCGGCCCGGGTGGCAGGCCAGGCGGTGCTGCTGATCCCGCACCGCGGCGAGAGTGGTGACGAGGCCGCGCTGCCCGCTGACTACCGCAAGATCCTGCAGGTCGTGCGGGCCGTCGGCGGGCCGGTGCAGGCCAGGAGTGTCGGTGAGGAGCTGGGCCTTCAGGTGGCGGTGCGCGGCAAGCTGGAGCCGCTGCGGGCGAAGTTGACCAAGCTCGCCGACCGCGGCTGGCTGCACAAACGAGGCGACGGGAAGTTCACGCCCGCCCGTAGCCGCGCAGGAGGAAGGGGCGCGGCCGGGCGTAACCGGCAGGCTCCCGGCGGCAGTTGAGGTTGGTGTAAAGAACAACCAGCACACCACCGAGGGCCCTGATGGCCTTGTCTGCACCGCCCGCCTGCCACTGTCGAGCGCCACTTTGAACTATCTCGCCGATCTGATACGCGGCCACTGCAAGAAGATCGGGTCGCGGTGGCGGGCCCTGCCCCTGGGAAGGATCGCGGGCCTGGTGCCGGCGGTGCTGCGCTGTGACCAGCGGCCGGGCGGCCCACCCCGGACGGACCTCGGAGGTCACCGCCTGCCGTCACGCAAACTCACCAGCAAGTTACGGGCGGCCGGGCTCGGCGCGATCGCCGACCTGGGATTAATCGGGCTCGACGACAGCGATCCCCACGCCGACCCGACGGTGATCACCGGCTACAAGGCCTCCAGGAACCGGCCGCTGACGCGCGGGCAGAAGCTGTCCAACAAGGCATTGGCGGCAGTACGGGCACCGGTCGAGCACGGGTTCGCCCACCTGAAGAACTGGCGCGTCCTCGGCAAGGTCCGCACCGACCCCACGTGGGCGACCGCTCTGGTCAGGGCGCTACTGGTCCTGACGAACTGCGAAATCGCCCGGTGACCGACGATCTTCGCCAAAGTCATCCGCCCACGACCAGCGCGAGCATCCCGAACCCCGCGCACACCAGACCCGCGACCAGCAACTTCACGATGCACAGTGCTCACTGTGGACAGGAACGGCGATGGGCGGTCAGGCTCGGACAGCGCCCCGAGTGGTGCGCGAGTGGTGCGCCGCGCCTGACTCCCTCCGACACCCGTCTCTGGGGGGCCGACACACACCGTGTCGGCCCCCCAGAGACGGGCCTACGGCCATGAAGACGGCGCCTCCGGGACAGATGAGGAGCCACCTCTAGTCACTCAACTCCCAATGAGCACAAAGGATTTAGTGTGTGTGGCCGCAACCCCGGCTGCGCCGCCCGCCCGATGCGAGTGTGGCGCAGGTCACTTGAAATCAATCTCACTACTTGAGGCCCCTGTCGAACTCGCAAGCGATTGCATCCTCGGTGTGCCGCCCGGGGGGCTTCGAGGACTCAAGTGGTGCGCAAGTAATGCGAGGGGCCTGAAGAGGGCTGGACAACAAACAAGCTCCAGGCCGCTGACCTGGAGCTTTGTCGTGGAGCGGGCGACGAGAATCGAACTCGCGCTCTGAGCTTGGGAATCACAGGGGCATTCCGCCAAATACGTGCAGGTCAGGCGGTATCCGCGCCGAGTCGGCCAACAGGAGGGGCAATACCACTGCTGCCCGCTGTTCCCTGCGAGACACCACCCTGACTGGTGTGAAAGTGGCGTGGGGGTGGCCGACTTCCTCCACGGATCGCAGTCGGCGCCCATCCGGTCAGTGTGCCCATCGCGCGGTTGAGGAGCACGGGCAGCGGAGTCGTCCGGTGGTCGGCCGTGTCGGTGGCGGGTCGAGGCAGGCGAGCGCGGAGGCGACGAGGGACTGGGTCCGGGGGCATCGCCCAGGGGCCCGATCCGCTACGTGGGTAGGTCCCTGAACTGGTGCTCCTCTGCCGGGGTAGGGATTTGAACCCACGGCCTCTTCGTCCCGAATGAGACCGGGGGAGATCGCGACCAGCCCCGAAGACGCTTGTGCTGGTGAGGGTGTCGGCTTTGAATGGCGCGGCGTGGTCTCCCGAGTGCTCGGGGAGCAGGCCGGCTCCCAGAGGGCTCCGACACGGACCCGGGCGAGGGCGGTTCAGCTCCCGCTCGTGTGGCTCTGGCGCACCCGGGTGTCCCCGGTGAAGGGGTTCGGTAGAGACTGCAGTATGCGGGCCGGGGCGAGTGGCTCTTGGGCAAGTGGCCCTCGACTGGGTCGCCTTGTCCTGACGCGGCGTCAGGCCTTCACCGCAGGCGGCGCGGCTGCCCGTGCCCGCCGCGCCGGGCAAGTGTCCGACGCACAGCCATGTCCGACGCGCGCGGTGTCGTCTTCGAGGCGGAGGAGGACGGCGAGCACACAGCCGTCGACGACCTCGAGTTCGAGCGCGTGGCGGCGCAGGCTGGAAAGCTGGGCGCTGCTGGTGCTGCGGCGGACGACGAGCGGCGAGTGGTCGCCGAGCGTCGCGAATGTGCGGCTCATCGGGGCCCGGCGCAGCCCGAGCCGCCAGGTCAGCCAGGTGTGCACGTTGACGCCGCTGCCGCGCAGGATGTCCCGGGTGACAGGGATCCGCACGCCCAGGACGTCGCCCTCGATGACCATCGAGTCGGGCTGGAGCGGTTCCTCCTCCTCGATGGGGCGGGCGCCGCGGGAGACGAGATCGACGAGGCCGTCAGGAGTCTCGCCCAGTTGATCGCTGACCAGGCACTGCTTCAGGCGCCACGGGGTGACCGGGTGCAGTTCCATCACCCGGGCGAAGAGTTGCGCCCGGGAAAGGGGGCCCGACTCGGTGACCACCGCGACCATTGCCTCCACCGCCGTGGCGTACGGGGAAGCGCGCAGGTGCGTCCACTCAGTCAGGGCCCAGGTGCCCTCAGGGCGGATCTGCTGGAACCGGTCGTCACGGCGCAGTGCCTCCCGCACCGCCGCGACGGTCGTCGCGGCCATCGGGTCGAGCAGTTCGTCGGGTCGGCATGGACGCCCGGCCTCCAGCAGCCACAGGTACGCGGCGTCGCGTCCCCGCGCCTTACGGCGGACCCAGTGCCCGTCGGGGCTCAAGGCCAGCCGCGACTCGGAGTGCTTCAGAAGCCAGGTCAGGGGGAGGCCCGCCGGCAGTCCGGCTTCGGCAGCCACCCGGCCGAGCTCGTCACCGCGGAAGGGCGCGGCGTCGACGAGTCGACGCAGAGCGCCGCCCAGCGCCCTGGGATCGACACTCCACCACCCGCGCAAGGGCCCTGCCCACGTCCGCGGCGCGTCCAGTCCGGCTGCGGCCAACAGCTCTTCCAGCGCCACGTGGTCGACGACCCCAAGCGCGGCGGCGAAGGCCTCTCGCGGGGCGGCCGGGCCCGCGCCCGCGGCGCGGGCCGTCTCCCGCCAGCCGCTCTGGATGATGTCCGCCATCCCCGCGAGCCGCTTCCGCGCCCCGTTCTGGAGCTGGCGCGCGCGCTCGCGGCTCAGCCCGAGCACAGCCCCGACCTCGTCCAAAGTCCGGCCCTCGGCCCGACCCGCGACGACCGCCCGCTCACGCTCGTCGAAGGCCCCGGCCTCCCACGCCCTGACCAGCCACTCACCCATCGACCACTCCTCCCCCATCGAATCCCCCTACATCTCGTTGAAGTAGACAACCCGCACGCCGAGGAACTCGGCCACACGCCGGTGCTCGTCCTTCTCCTCGGGCGACACGGGGGAACGGAACGGATCGACGACGCAGATCATCCAGGGCCACGTCTCCCCGGTGGACCGGTCGAGAATGGCCGGCCACACGAGGTGCTTGAGGTTCGCCGACGTACCGGCCACGAAGTGCCGCTCCTCCTCCTCAGTCCCCACCTCGCGGATTCTCGCGCGCATCGGCTTCTGCCGGGTGGTCCCTGGGACGACCTTCCAGCCGGGACCGAGGGTCGCCGCGACCATCTGCTCGAGCGTCGCGGCTGGCCGTGTCACGTACTTGGCGTACTTGCCCTCCCCTCGCCGCGCCCGCTCGTACTCCTTCATGGGGCAATCCTTGAGCCACGGGCGGATGTTCGCCCGCTGCCCCACGAAGTCGAGGAGGCGGCCGCCGATTTCGGGGTCTTCCGTCCACTCCCTGTACAGGCGGGTGCGGTCCGCGTCCTGGAGGTGCGGCCACTGGGCCTCATCGGCCTGGGCGTAAATCCGCGTGACTACGGCCTTCTCGACGGCGGGCGGGATCTTGTAGTCGGTCACAGAATTCCTTTCGGCAGAGGGAACTGGAGGCGGACCTCGTCCGCCGCGGTCTCGAGGTCGGCGGCGTCCTGGATCCACATGTCCATCAGGGAGCCGACCGTCTCGTCCTGGAACTCGATTCGGGAGACGTGCGGGAGTTCCAAGTGCTCTGTCTCCTCAGCCTCCAGCGTCCGGCGCAGGTTCAGCACCGCCGCGGCGCGACGGATGTCGGTCACGAAGTCGAGGACCTTCAGGGTCTTCTTGCCGGGGCTCAGACGCAGCCCCCGGCCGAGTTGCTGCACGAAGATCCTGCGGCTATGGGTGACTCGAAGGAAGGCAATCAGATTCACGTCGGGCACGTCGACGCCTTCGTTGAACACGTCAACGCAGGTGATCACCGGGACGCGGCCGAGACGGAACTCGTTGAGCAGGACGTCGCGGTGACGCTTCGGCAGACCGCTGTGAAGGTGAGAGGCGTTGGCCCATGCCGGATCCGAGACGGCGAGAAGGCCCGCCATGTGCTCGGCATGCTCGATTGTCTGGCAGAACACGATGGCGCGGGGTTCGGCTGTCTCCCGCCAGGCCGTCCGCAGGTGCTCGATGATCTCCTCGTCCCGCTGGGGGAGGAACAGGCGCCGGTTCAGATCCTTGATGGAGTAACCGTGACGGCTGATCTCTTGGACGGTGTCCCAGTCGACGCCGTCCGCGTACAGCTTGTAGTCGACGGCCGACAGGTAGCCCGCCGCCATGCCTTCGGCGATGCCCATCTTGAAGCTGGGGCGGCCGAAGCGGGCCGTGATGTCGAATTTGTCGCCACGCCAGGGGGTAGCGGTGACTCCAAAACGCCCCGCAGCCCCACACAGATCAAGGAGTTCCGCAAACCTGCCGGTCTCGGCCACGTGATGGGTCTCGTCGATCATGACGAGGTCGGGTTCGTAGCCCGTGCGCACGGCGGACAGCGCCGACTCCACGGTCGCGACGACAACGCCGTCAAGGGCCCGGGGCGACTTGCTCTCGCCGGTGAGAAGGCGGGTGGGCACATTCTTCGGGAGATGCCGCCACAGCGCTTTCTCCAACTGGCCGACCAGGTCGCGCATGTGTGCGACTACCAGGACGCAGGCGTCCGGACGCGCGACGAGGAGGTTACCGATGACCTCGCCGCCGACGACCGTCTTGCCCAGCCCCGTCGCCAGGACCAGCAGTGCCGTCCCTTCGGCGTCGAGGTCCCGCTGGATAGCGGTCACGGCCCGCTCCTGGTACGGCCGCAGGGCGTAGGGAGCGGGCACGCGGTCGGGCATCCCCTGGCCGATGGCGTCCAGGGTGGCCCCGTGCCACAAGATGATGTCGACGCCGATCCCCGCCAACGCCCGGCGCCGCGCCTCGGCCGACGCGGTGATGTCCGTGTTGGTCACCAGAACGGCCTTGTCGGCGCGGTAGTGGGTGCGGGCGCGCTCGAGGTCGTCGACACCCGCGTGGTCGGCCGCGCCGTGCGCCTTCCACTTGCTCTGGAACACCCACTGCTCACGGTCGCGAACCGCGAGCAGGTCGGCGCCGTGGTCGTGGGCGCCGTCGATGACGCGGACGTCCTGGAAGCCCAGGTGCCACAGGGTCCGCTCGAGCGCCTTGGTCAGTCCCTCCGGGCCGCCGTCGCGCAGTTCGGCGGCCGTCAGGAACACGGCGCTCACTCCTCACCCGCCAATTCGTCGCGCAGGAGGGCGATGCTCAAGCGAGCCCGCCGCATCTGCTGGGCGGTTGCCCCACCCGCGAATGTGCCGAGCGTCGCCACGTCCGCGAGGCAACCCGTGACCCGGGCCAGGCTCAGCGCCTTCCCGGACGGCGACGACACCCCGGCGTACGGGCCACGGAAGACGGCACCGTCCATGAACGACTCCGGCATCGCTTGGACGAGCCGGACCAGGGCCAGAGCGGGCATGTGGTGGACGAAACCGGAGTTCCGGCCGAGATGGCCGACGAGGCTGACACGTCCGGCGGCGATCATCTCCTCCTCGGTCGCGAACTGCTCCTCAGGCGTGAGGTGATCGTAGGCCGTGGCGTAACCGTCACTATGGTCGAGAGCCTCGGCCACACGCGCACGGATCTCCGCGAGGAGGTCGCGGGCCTCCGCGCCGACAGTGGTGCCGTCGAGCGCGCTGTCCTGCAGGGACTCGGCGCGGATCGCGGCGACGAGCTGGGACGGGCTCCAGTCGGAGCGCGCCCGCACCTTCAGGACGGCGGCCAGGTCGACCAGGAGGAGATCGGCGTAGTCCGCGCCGAACCGCCGGAACGCGGCGTGCTCGGGGTCGATGAGGGCGGTGAGCTCGTTGCCGGACCTCTGGTCGAGGAGGACCGGAACGTGCAACCCGTTGTCGTCGAGAAGCCGCTCATCCGACTTCAGCAGCAGGGTCCGCACCTTCACGTAGCCGAGCTCGGGGTGGCCGAACGACCGGTGCAGGTACGCGTGGGGCGTCGCCACGCTCTCGTAGCGAGCCAGGCGCTCGCTACGAGTCTCCTTCTTCTCTTTCACGGACACGGGGGCCGCCGGAGCGGAGGCGGTGGCCGCGATCTCCGGTCGAGCCATGCCGGAGGTGGGCATGTCGGTCGGGAACCCGAGCGCTTCCGCGACGGCCTTCTCGTCGGGCTGGGTCGGCACGCTGGCCGCCGTCCTCGCCTCCTTGCCCCGGTTCTTGATCTCCTCATGTCGTAGAACTTGCTGCCACCAGTGCTCGTCGGTCTGGAACTCCGGGTCACCGGCCTGGAACTTCCGGCCCCAGTCGCGGGTGGCAGCGTGGACCGGCTTGTGGCCGTCGCCGGGGACGAGGTAGCGCAGGCCCGCGTCGTTGCGGCGGAAACCCTTGAAGAGCAGGGCCAGCGGACTATCGTTCTCCGGGTAGCCGAGTTTGTGGGCGCGCTGGGGCTGAAGCGGCGCCGCGCCACGCAGCAGCTCCACGGTGGTAAGCCAGCTGCGGTCCCCGTATTCGAAGGCGTCCTTCTGATAGGTGACAGGGACGTGGTCGAGGTGGATCTCGCCGATGAGGCGACCGCCCTGGTGGGCGAGTTCGACCGGGTACTCGGGCTCCTCGTTCCCCGCGATCCCGTCGGGGTTGTTCCAAGTGAAGAGCCGCTTGTCCCAGCGCAGGATCTTCCGGCCATTGCGCAGGAAGTCGATCCCGTACTCGGTCTTGTCGAGGTAACGCTGGACGCCGAGCCAGCCGTGGATCCGGCGCTCGCGCACAGTTAGATTCCCGCCACCGCAGACGGAGCAGACCTCCCCCGAGCCGATCTGCCACTCTCCGCAGTCCTGGCAGGCGATCCCGTCCTGGAGCTTTTGGTCGATCTGGATGTAGGCGGGGATCCGCTCCTTGCCGTTGTAGAGCACGTAGCGGTCGTCGCCCCAGCGACAGTGGCGGACCGGCTTGACCCGGGTCCCGCCGACGTAGAGGTCGAAGGGGTGCTCGGCGAGGATCCACGAGTACACCGAGCCGAGGGTGTTGCGGAGCGCCGAACCGTTGCGGCGCAGCCACTCGGCACGCGTCCGGTGCAGGCGGTCGACGATGATCCTCGTGCCGTGTTGGGACGGGTCGCTCTTCGGCTCGGTGATGTCCTCCGCCTCGAAATCGTCTTTGATTCGGTCGAGGTCGATCTCGACGCCGATCCACTCCGTGTCGCCCGCGCGGGTCGTCAGGACACGGGTGCGCCGGCCGAGGCGGGCGGTCGAGATGTTGAAGCCCATTCCGAACAGGCCGAGCTTGTCGTGCATGTCGTTCCCGGACCAACCGGCACGCACCGCGCGCGCCAGCTGGTCGTACGACATGCCCCGCCCGGTGTCGCGGACCTCCAGGACCCCCTTCGGGGAAGACGGCAGGGTCACGCTGACCGTGAAGCCGTCGGGCCACTCCGTCCCCGAGCGGAGGATGTCGAGGAAGTTGTCGAAGGGGTTGTCGACGAGTTCGGCCACGCATTGCCACTCGTCGAAGTCGATCTCGCCCAGCATGCTCAACACGCGGGCGGAAGGCGTGATCTTCACTCCTGCGGAACCTCCTGGCGGTTTGGGACGCTGTCACGGTGGCCACGGCGTGCGTGGGCACGGCGACGCCACCGACTCTCATGAGCCGAGCGTTCGATTCCGAGAATAGAGGGGACCACTGACGATCCGGCCGAAGTTTGCGAACCCCGGCGAATCGTGTGGCTACCGGGACGGGGACGAAGGTGTTGAACTCTTGTGAACAGGGATGATCCGGTCACGGCTGATGGGAGGAGCGGGTGGCCGCTGCGGCCGCGGTCTTCTCACGCACCAGTCCGCGACGCGTTCTGCGGTGGCCTCATGGGCTCGTGTGCCCTGAACCACGGGATGCCCCAACCCCCTTGGGTGAAAATCCGGTCCGTCTCGGCGTCCCGGATCCGGTTGGCGGCGATCTTGTCCCGCCAGAAGGCGCTGTTAGTCGTCGCCGACAGCGGATGCTCTGGACATCCGTGCCAGAACAACCATCCACGAAGACCGCGACGCGGGCCCTGGTGAAGACGAGGTCGGCCGTCTGGCGCAGTGCCGGCACGGGCCCGCGAAGACGCGGTAGCGCGGACGCCGCCCGTGCGACAGCGGCCGGAGAGCCCCGGACCACACGGTAAACCGCCTCACTCGTCGTTGCACCCTGTGACCTGATCAGTGGTCGTCCGCTCTAGCGACGAGGTGCGCTGAGCCACGCTTTCGCCGGACTGCGTTCTCGATTCGAGCCGCTGCCTGGACGAGGTCGTCGTGCTCCCATACGCGGATGACTGTCCAGCCGGCCGCCGTCAGAGTCTCGTTGGTCTCCGTGTCCCTTGCTCTGTTGCCGTTGATCTTCTCCCGCCAGAAGTCCGCGTTCTTCGTGGCAGGCCGGTAGTGGTCCGGGCAGCCATGCCAGAAACAGCCGTCCACGAAGACCGCGATGCGGTCGCCGGGGAAGACGAGGTCGGCTTTGCGTCGGACCTCGGCGATTGGCCGGGTGTCGACTCGATATCGCATGCCGCGGCGATGGAGCAGGCTGCGGAGCAGCAGTTCCGGCCTGGTGTTCTTACCGCGGTTGCCGCGCATAGAGGCCCGCACCTCGATCGACGACGCCTTCGACTCGGGCGGTAGTGCTTCTTCCGCCAGAAGTCCCTTCGCCCGTGCTTGTCGCCACGCCTCAGTCAGATTCTGTTTGCGTGAGTCGGACTCGACCTCGCAGACGTACCTCTCCTCGGTCTTGCCGTCCTGTGACCAACGTAGATAGGCGCGAACTCGTCGTGTGCTCCGGTACAAGCGAAGTGCGATCGAGGCACGTGCGAGGCGCCCGTCACCTAGGTCGACGTTGCGGCGGCCGCGGCCGCCGGCGGCGCGGTCTTGCTCAACTGCCGGCGCGGCCGCGCCGGCTCGACGCTTATACGCGCGCTCCGGGGGCAGCTTGTCCTTCCAGTGGCCCCCAGCCCCTGTCTGCGGCATAGATCTAGTGTCCCGCCGCAGCCAGGGCGTCGGCGACAGCCTTGGCGAAAAACTCACCAAGGACGACCGGAACAGCGTTGCCCAACTGCCGCATTTGCTCGCCACGGGGGCCTGAGCCGTGCCATTCATCCGGGAACGTCATCACTCGGGCGGTCTCGCGCACGGTCATGTAGCGATGCAAGTAGGTCCAACCGTCCGGCGATGAAGCGTCGCGGATCCGCTCGTCCAACAGCATCACGGACTCGCCACCCGGCACGCCGTGAACGCCGGCCTTGACCGTCTTCGCGGGACGGTCCAGTTCGTTCGGGGTGTGCCCCTTGTAGATGCGGGCTCCAGGCCAGCCGATGTGGCCGACGACGCCAATCTCCCGACCAAAGTCGAACTTCTCGGTAAGTCGCTCTACGTTGACTTGGGGCAGCGCCGGGAGCTTCACATCTGTTCCGTATCCCTGAATCGCGTCACGCAACGTGCGCCACGGCTGGCAGTCGTCTTCCTTGATCATTTTGGGAAGACGCGCTCGTACTCGGTCGCGAACGTGGTCCGGCACGTTCGGATGACGCTTCCAGTAGGGCCCGTCCTCGTCACGCATGGATCGATACAAGGCCCACTCGGAGAATTTCTCCGTCTTCACGTACTTTTCGAAGGCGTCGATGTCCACGCCGAGATCGGCCCGAAAGGCCACGATGACGACGCGGTTGCGTACCTGCGGGACGCCGTAATTGGCGGCGTTGACCGGCATCATCACGACTTTGTAGCGATCCCGGTCACTGTCCTCATCGGACAGTTTGTCGAGAATGCGCGTCAGGTGGGCATTGTGGTCCTGCCACTTATCCTTATCGTCGCGCTTCTCAAATGGGAGGCGCAGCTCATTCTGGATGTATTGGAAGTACTCGGCGAATGACGGTCGCAGTAGCCCGCGGACGTTCTCGCAGATAACCGCCTTGGGTCGCATCTCTCGCACGGCCTTGAACATAGCGGGGAACATGTTGCGCCTGTCCTCGTCACCCTTGGCGACCCCGCCCGCGCTGAACGGCTGGCATGGAGGACCTCCAGCGAGGACGTCGACCTTCCCTTGGAGGGCGCTCAGGTCCAGGTCGGACACGTCCCCCGGGTAGAGAGGAGCGGGCTGCCCCGACTGTGGCGGCTTGGGGTTCTTCTCCGCGGTGCGCTCCAAGCCGTCGACGCCAAGGGTCTTCCGCGCACTCGCGATGAGCGTCTCGCAGGCCCGGCTGTCGAACTCGTTGAACAGGAGTGGGCGGAAGCCCGCTTGGTGGACCGCCATGGCAAGGCCACCTCCACCTGCGAACAGTTCAACGCTGGTCCGCAGCCTCGTCGCATCTTCAGGCAGGTCAACCATGGGGAAACCATACCGCGGAGTTGGTGATCACGGCGGGTTTCCACCCGGACGGGTCGCCTATGAGTGAGCAAGACCATAGGGTTCGTGGTGGCAACGCGACAGAAGGAGTCCAAGAGAATGACGCAGGCGGCCAGGTCAGACGGCCGTGGCATCTACCACGATGACTTCCGGTTGAGCATCACCAAGGCGCTTGGCGATCAACTGGCCCACGCGCTGACGCGCCTCCGCCGCGCCCCGCTCGCCGAGCAGTGCCTAGCCAGTCTCGACGAGCGCCCCGGCGTCTACCAGCTCTACCTTCACGGTGAGTTCGTCTATGTGGGCAAGGCTGATAAGTCCCTGCCCAGTCGACTGGCCAACCATCTGCGGAAGCTCTCGGGCCGGCGCAACATCGACCTTCGCGACGTTACATTCTCCTGCCTGTACGTAGATGAGGACTTCTCCGCCCTAGCACCCGAGCAGCTGCTCATAAGCCACCACAAGGAAATGGGCAACATACCTTGGAACAACAACGGGTTCGGTAATAAGGACCCGGGGCGTCAGCGTGACAGCACGGTCCTTAAAATAAACCACTTCGACGTTATCTTCCCGATCGACCTTGATCGTCGTGTCGAGGGTCTGAAGCCCGGGCAGATCGCGCTGAGCACCTTCCTCAAGGCGCTCAAGAACGGACTGCCATACAACTTCCGGTACGTCGAGCCGCCGCGCTCGAAGTCGATCTTCCTGGCTGTGCCGCAGGTCGGCCTGTCCGCCAACGAGGCGTTCCAATCGGTATCCGAGGCGCTTTCAGATGCCTGGCAGATCGCCGCTCTCATGGGGTATGTGATCATGTACCCGGACTCCCCGAACGAGTACAAGAGTGCCTGGCGGTACTACCGTTCTGGCGAGGTGGTCGAGACCGAGCCGGAGGCATCACCCGAGGCGATCACTTCAGGCTGATCTCCTCGATGCCGACGAGTGATCAGGAAACGCAGTAGTCGAATTAACCCCGGCGGGACTTCCCGCAGACCAATGCCGCTGAGATGATGTCTCATGTGGCTGTGTCGTCAGGTGCGGCATATTGCTCTTTGTGGGTGCTGATCTTTCGCGGCGGCGGCTGGTTCCCGACGGGTTATGGGATCTGGTCGCGGCGTTTCTGCCGTCGTTCACGCCGCGTTGCCAGGGCAGCGGTACGTCGCCGCCGGACGAGCGGGCGGTGTTCACCGCTGTGGTGTACGTGCTGACCAGCGGGTGTGCGTGGCGGCATCTGCCGCCGACATTCGGTGTCTCGTCGGCCACCGCGCACCCCGCCGGTTCACCGCCTGGACGGAAGCGGGTCTGTGGCGTCGGCTGCACCGGGCGGTGCTGGACGAACTCGGTAGGCGCGGCAAGTTGGACTGGACGTCGGTGATCGTCGATGCCGCCTCGGGCGTTAAGCGATGACAGTCGGCATTCCGGCGGCGAGGGTGGCCAAGGGGTAACCGATGAGGCCGAAGATCAGGACGACCAGCGCGATGGTGAGCAGGGAGGCCGCGAGGTGGCGGCGTACCTCGCCGGCTCGGCGTGCGAGGAAGAGGCGGAGCGTACGGCGGGGGCTCATCGTTGGGCTCCGTCGCAGCTCGGGCGCGGCAGGAACTTGACCGTAGCGAAGGGCCAAGGGGTATGGACGGTGGCTTCGAAAGACGCGGGGCCCTGGGGAAGGCGGAGGAGGACGCCGAGGAGGAGCTTGTGGGAGATGGCGAGGACGGGGCCTTGGCGCTGTTCGGTGAGGCCGCGTAGATAGTGAGCGCAGTGGGTGGCTCGGGTGTGGAGGGTGGTGAGGGACTCGCCGTCTTCGTAGGCGAGGTCGGGGTAGGTGGTGCGGTGGGTTCGCCAAGTGCGGTAGGCGGGTGGGTAGGTGTCGGGGGTGTGGCCGTGGACGGCGGTGGGGGCGTGCCATTCGGCAAGGAGGTCGGTGGTGGCGACGATGGGGAGTCCGGTGAGGGAGCGAAGGGCTTCCGCCGTCTGGCGGGCTCGGAGGAGCGGGCTGGTGACGATGCCGGTGATGCCGTCGGGTAGGGGGAGGGCATGGCGGATCTGGTCGTGGCCCTCGGGGGTGAGGGCGGCGTTGGGTGGGGCGTGGTAGCCGGGGCGGTGGCCTTCGTAGGCGGCGTGGCGCATGAGCCAGATGTCAGCCAAGGATCCAGCCTCCGTCCACGCGCAGGGTCTGGCCGGTGATGAACCCGGCGTCGTCGGAGGCGAGGAAGGCGACGACGGCTGCGATGTCGTCGGGGATTCCTCGGCGCTGTATGCACTGGCGGGCCAGTTGGCGGGCGGTCATGGCGACGGAGTCGTCGACGACGGCGTTCTCGGCGGACACCTGGATGGAGCCGGGCGCGACGCAGTTGGCGGTGATGCCGGCGGGGCCGAGTTCTCGGGCCAGGGCACGGGTGAGTCCTTCGAGGCCAGCCTTGGCGCTGATGTATCCGGCGAGGTCGTGGCGGCCCGCGACGGCCAGGACGGAGCCGATGGTGATGACGCGGCCGTGGCCTCGGGCGGTCATGGCGGGGGTAAGGGCTCGGGCGAGGAGGTAGTGGCTGGTGAGGTTGATGTCGAGGGCTTCGTGCCAGTCGGTGGGGGTCATGGTCGGCCAGGGGACGCGTGGGTAGGCGCCAGCGTTGCTGATCAGGATGTCGATCGGGCCGATGCGCGACGTGGCGCGGCGGCACAGGACTTCGAGGGCGTCGGCGTCTCGCAGGTCTGCTTCGAGGGGGATGGCGGTTCCGCCGTGGGTGGTGATGTCGGTGGTGAGGGTTTCGGCGGCCCGGTGGTCGTTGAGGTGGGTGAGTGCGATGGCCGCGCCCTGGGCCGCGATGCGGCGGCTGAGGGCCGAGCCGATGCCGCCGGTCGCGCCGGTGATGAGGGCGGTCCGTCCTGTCAGGAGGCTGGACATGCTGGCTCCGGGGCAAGGAAGAAGGACTCCGCGGAGAAGTCGCCGCTCATGACTTCCGCGAGTCGGATGATGAGGACCAGCCGGTCTGCGGGGGCGAGGTCGTCGAGGTTGTAGACGGCGAGGATGCGCATGGCCACGTAGGGGCGCAGGATGTCGGCGAGGTTCGTGTCGGGCCAGAGTTCGGCGGCGACGGGCTGGACGAGCCGGTGCCAGTAGGTGGCTGCCGCGAGGCGGCGGGGTTGGGAGAGCCGCAGGGTGTAGGAGACGGTGATCACGCGGTTGCCGATGTCGATACGCGCCTTGTGCAGTTCGGGGGTGTTGGCGGGCAGGCGGGTGAGGGTGGCGGGGTGGTCGGCGAAGGCTGCGGGGTTGTAGGTGGGGACGAGCCAGCCGCCGAGGGCGGTGGTGTACCAGAGGTAGTTGGCGAACTCGCCCGCGATGCTGTTCAGGCCGCCGGTGTCGAGGTCCAGCCAGGCGAGCGGGTGAGCCAGGTTGACGTCGGTGGGGTCTCCCTGGGTGATGGCGGCCCAGACCGGTTCGTTGGAGTGGAAGTGCCGCTTCAGGTCGGTGAGCGTCGCGGTCCAGTCGAGGTGAAGCTCGTCGCCGTTGATGTGGAGGGTGTAGCCCGCGAGTTGGGACAGGGGCAGGTGGTCGGTCCCGACGGTGAGGAGGGGATCGGTGTCCGCGTAGTAGTGGTCGAGGCGTCCGCCGGGGGCGGCGCGGTCCCAGTAGAGCTTGCGGATGATGTCGGTCGGGTCCGCCAGGCGCGCGGTGCTGAGGATGACGTGTCGGTAGTGGCTGGTGAGGTCGTCGAGGTAGCGCGTGAGGTCGGGGGTGGGCTGCTCGGTGTTGAGGAGGTCGAGGAGGAGGCCCCGGTCGCGTCCTGCCGGGAGCCGTTCGTAGACCACGAGGTGTCCGCCGGGGACGCGCAAGTGGGCATGGAGCGTGGGGACTCGGTAGTTGGCAGAGACTTGGCGGTGGCCTCGGATCTCTTCGCGGGCCTCGGCGGGGTGGCGGGTGTACTTCAAGAGGAGCGGACTGCCTGCGGCGTTCACGGGGAGCAGCAGATTGCGCGTGAAGCGCCGCAGGGGCCCGATCGACCAACGACGCCCGGTGGATGGCGTCATCGGACGCCTCCCAGGAGGAGTTCGGCACAGATGCTGGCCAGCCAGGCTGGGGCGACGGCGTCGAGGTGGCAGTCATCATCGGTGGGGGTGAGAGCGTCGCGTACCGGGCAGAGGTCGCCTTGGTGCATCTGGTGGGCGAAGACGGTGCTCACGGCATGGTGGTGGGGCAGGCCGGTGTTCCATTTGCTGTGGCTGTGGCGGGCGTGCAGGCCGATGACGTGCGGTCCTTCGCCTGTCTCGCCACGGGACAGGGCGGCGAGGTGGGTGAGGCCGGTGTCGTTGCCGATGACGAGGGAGCAATGCGGGAGCAGGTCGGCGAGGTCATTGACCGGGAGGCCGTCCAGGCGGAGGGACTGGAGTTGCGCGTTTGCGTCGGCGGCCGTAATGCGGGACCCGCTCGCATGGTGTCCGCCGATGAGGAGGAGCCGGACCTGGGCGTTGAGAATCTGTGCGAGGAGTTGGGCCACCTCGATGTAGCGCTGTGCGGTGTAGTCCTTGAGGTCGGGTCGGCTGGTGGCCGTGATGGCGGCCAGGGTGATGCCCTCGAACCAGCCGGTCGCTCGGAGACGCCGCACCAGCCAGTTCGGCCGGGCCACCAACTGCGGAGTGAAGGGCGGGTCTGTCGGCAGACGGACGCCGAGGCGGCGTTCGAGCGCCAGGTAGTAGCGGTTGGGGAGCGAGGTGTGTGCGATGCCGTCCGCGGACCAACAGGGCGGTGCCGCTGGATCGCACACCAGGCTGGTCGCGGCTTCAGCGCCTCGGGCCGCGATGCCCGCCCGGTCGCCGATGAGAAGGCGAGATCCTTCGGGCGCCGTGGATGGCACGGCTTGGGCGAGGAGACTCGTGCGGCGCACGAGGTCGGCGTGGGGACCTGAGGCGCGGACATTGACGGGTACGGCGTCCATCCGCTGAGCGAGCCAGTCGAGGGCCGCTCGTGCAGCGGACAGGGCGAGGAGGCTGTCGCCGAGCTTGCCGTGGAAGGCCAGCTCCACAGTGGTGGCGTGGCTCACGCCCTCGACGAGCGCGTCGGATGCGGGGAGCGGCAGGAGGGCGCCAGCGGGGAGGGTCGCGCGGTCGTAGCCGAGTGGTGTGCTGTGCACCTCGTGCTCGCCCGTCACGTGGGTTCCGGGGCGGAAGTGGGCCGTTGGCGCTGTGGTGGTCACCGTGAGGCTCCCACGTGAGCGAGGGAGACGAGCGGGAGGTCGAGTTCGGCGAGGCGGGCCCGTCCGCCGCGTTCGGTGTCCTCGACGAGGCATGCGGCTCCTACGGGGATGGCTCCCGCTTCGCGAAGACGGGTGGTCAGGTTGGCGAGCGTCCAGCCGGTGGTGATTTCGTCGTCGACCAGCAGGATGCGCTGACCGGCGGCGATGCCGTACGCGAAGACGTCGGTGCGCGTGGCATGCGGTTCGGTGAAGCGCACCTCGCCGTCCAGGGGGAGGTGCAGCTTCCACGCGATCTTGTACGGCAGTTCAGCGGCCGTGGCCAGTGAGACGGTGGGCAGGATGCCGCCGGCGTCCAGGCCCAGGAGGAAGTCGATGCCGTCCCGGATTCCGGGGATATCGCTGCGAGCGCGCTGCCACAGCTCGGCGCCCGCGGCGGCGAGTGCCGCGGGGCGGACAGCCTCCTCCACGCCGTCGAGCGAGTGGATGACGCGTTCGGGACGGCTGGAGGGACCAATGCTGAGGCGTTCGATGATCCGGGCAGAGAACCGCGGTGGTATGGCCAGGGTTTCGGGCATGGCGAGGCTCCTGTCGGTGGTGCGGTGAAAGGTGAAAGAGGATGCGGTCGCGTGCGGCGGAACGCGGGTCAGGCGGCTACGTCGTGGGCGTACCAGGCGAGGAGTTGGTCGGCCGCCGCGGTGATCGAGGGGAGGGCCTCGTGCGCCTTGTCCTCGCGCCAGGCGGCGGCGACTTCCGCGAGCGGGGGCACGGCCAGCTTCGGGAAGCCGGGCAGTGTGGCGGAGGCGGCGAGGATCCGGTCGGCGCCCGCGAGCCAGTTGCCGTGCTCGCGCAGGAGGAGTCGGCAGGCCAGGACGATGTGCTTGTACAGCTGCCGGAGCTTGTCCGGCTGGGCGTCGGCGCGCAGGCGGCGCAGGGCCAGGATGACTTGCGGCAGCTCGTGGACCGCGGCGAGGGCCAAATCGTGCCGATTGATGAACGGCAGTTCCAGTCCGGGGGAGGCGTAGAGGACGGGACTTCCCTCTTGGAGCTGGTGCAGGGCAAAGGCGACGCGCGGTGTGACGCGCCGGGCGCTCAGTTCGGCTGCCGTGGCCAGGGTGAGCCCGACAGACGCCGCGTTATTCAAGGCCTCCCGGTAGTGGGCGACCGCGGCGGACACGTCGTCGGTCGCCTGGGGGTCGGCGACGACGAGCAGGTCGAGGTCGGACCAGCCGGCGATCCAGGCGTGTTCACCCGGACTGCCGGTGAGGGCGACAAGGCCCACCGCGGGGCTGCACGGTTGCAGGGCGTCGACGAGGTCGGCGGTCGCGCCGGCGGCGGCCGCCGACAGGCCCAGGCCGTAGGGCGTGGCGGTGCGCAGGCCCGCGATTCCACCGGGACTGGCGATGCGGCGGAGCTGGGCGCGCAGCGCGATGACGCTGCCGGAGTTGTCGATGACGTGGTCGGCGAAGGCGGCGACGCGGTGGGCTCCCCGACTGATCTTGATCTCGTCCTTGGCGGCCACGGCTTGTGCCGGCGTGCCGGAGCGTCGTACGCGCTCGGCGAAGTCGGCGTCCAGGTACACGATCCGGAGGCGGTCGCCCATGAGCTGCTTGAGCTCGGCGATGGAGGCGTCGTCGTGGACCGACTCGATGGTGAACAGCCGCTGGTCGGCGTGCCCTTCGGCGAAGCGGTTCAGCTCGTCGAGGAGCAGCTCGGCCTGACGGCGGGCGGAGAGAGCGTACGGGTCGGCCAGGCCATGACGCTGTGCGGCCTGGCGGAAGAGATAGCCCATCTTGAGCCGCTGCGCTCCACAGGTGTGTTGAACGAACGCCGCGCTCGTGCTCTTGCCGCACTCGCTCAACCCGCCGAAGGCGATGACCCGTTCAAGGCGAGGGCTCGGCGTGACCTCCGTGGTGCCGGCGTCGGGACGGCCGTACAGCTTGTGGCGGGCGGCTGAGGGCAGTCGTACGCGTCCCGCTCGCACGTCGTTGACCAGGGCGTCGACGGCCGCACACAGCTCAGTGCGCTGGCGCAGGAGCACGGGCGTACGTCGACGGGCCAGGTCGTCGCACCGCGCGGAGCGCTCGTTGTGCCAGATCCGCAGGGTCAGCACCGAGAGGCGGTCCACGGTCGAGGCCAGCGTCTCGGTATGCGGGGGCGCGTTGAGATGCGGTGTCGGCGCGAGAGCGACGAGGATGTCGTCGGCTCGTTCGGCCAAGGCGTTCCGCTCGGCGTTGAGCTGGTCGATCTCCCGCTTGAGATCCGCCACCCGCAGCGTGGAGATGCTGGTGTCGCGCACCTGGTCCTCGGCGTCCCACAGGCGACCGTTGACCGTGTGCAGTCTGGTAACGGCGTCGTCCAGACGTCGCTGATCCTTCGCGCTCAGCGAGTCCGTTGCTCGGACCAGGCCGGGCGGGAGCACCAGCGGAGGCGGGTGATCGGGGGGCTTCACGGGCTGTTCCTTTCCGCGCGCTGTGAGGTCGGAAGGTAGGAGGAGAGGTGGCCGGCCACCGCCGCGTGGATATCGGCTGCCGATCGGCCTTCGCACAGGACGACCACGGGGTACGTCCCGCGTTCGGCCTGGAGCAGGAGGACTTGGTGCAGGAGACGCTGGTAGGCGGGATACACGCCGGTCCAGGGGCGGTTCTCCCGCGCGCTGGTGATCGCGTAGCTGCGGTCAGGGTCGCGGGATGGCAGCAGGAGCACCGAGGTCTCGTCCGGAGACGGCTGCTCGGCGAGTACCGTCACGCGATCCAGCGCCGCCGGTACGGTCAGGCCGTCCTTCAGCGCACACGTCGCGGCGGCGACGGCCAACAGCATCGGTCTGCCGCGATCCAGCAAGCCTGCCCGGCCAACCGCCTTGGCGGTGGCACGCTTGGTGTGGCCGGAGATCAGCATGCGCGTCAGCTCGGCGGTCGTGGACGTCTCGAACCACCACCGCGCGTAGCCCTCGCCCGCCACCCGATGCCAGGTCTCCGAATCATGTTCGTGTACCGAGCCCAGCGGCTGGAAGCGCGGCGACATCTCGGCGAGCCGACGAAGCTGGGTGGTCTTGCCGACATTGTCCGGCCCGTTGAGGCTGATGTACTCCGGGAGTCCGTCCACGACATTCAGTCCTTGCGGATCGGGGTGTCCAGGACGGAGCGGATCGCCTCGGTGTTCTCCGCCGCGAAGTCCGCCAGAGCCGGGGGCATCAGCTCGATGCTCCGAATGGCCTCCGCGGTGAAGGGGATGCGCACCACCGCGTAGCTCCCGCGCTCCGGCTTGGAGAACTCCGTGCCCGTGCGCGCCGCCAGGTCCATGGATTCCAGGCGGGCGGCGAAGACGTGCTGGACGCCGAGCCCGCCTTCCAACCGGTCGGTCACGAGATGGACCAGCTCGGCCCTGCCCACCGTTCCGCCGAGCTCCTCGAAGACCTCCCGTCGCAGGGCGTCCTCGACGCTCACGTCGTCGTCCTCGATACCGCCACCGACGGTCACCCAGTACGGGTCACGTCCGGGGCGGGTGCGCTTGATGAGGACGAGTTCCTCCCCGTCGAGGAGGATCGCTCGGGCGCTGCGCTTGATGATGTCGGTCATTCTTGGCCTCCTTGCCGCCTCAGTAGGGCTCTCACTCCGGGTGAGGGTCCGCTTTCTCGCCGTGCTGATCCAGCATGGGTCATGCCGCGCGCCGGGAGGATGTCCGGCCGCCGCACCAACGCTGTACCCCCGCCGAACTGGCCCGGCTACGCTGGGTGGTTCGGCTCGCGATCGGGCAGGGGGACCGGTGATGGTGACGGTGCGGCGGTGGACGGGGCGCGAGGCGCGGCTGCTCCGCGAGGCGCTGCGGATGACCTTGCGGGACTTCGCGTCGTATCTGGGCGTCAGCGATCGCGCCGTGTCCAAGTGGGAGGCCGGTGCCGACGGTTACGTGCCCCGCTCGGAGTCTCAGGCACTGCTGGACACCGCCCTGGCCCGTTCGTCGGATGACGTGCAAGCTCGCTTCGCCGCCGCGTTCGAAGGCCCCGCGAATGCCCCTCGGCCGACGGCTTCTGACGAACTGATCCTGGACTCGCACAAGTTCATCCCAGCGTTCATCGGTGCCGACAGTGCACAGGCGGTTATGGCCGACCATGGGCCGGGGTCGGCCGATTCGTGGCCGGAGACGACGTCGCTGCGCGTCGAACATCCCGACGCCGGCTCCTGCACGCTGCATATCGCGGGTTGCGGCACGGCGCTCTTCCACATCGTGCAGGAGCGGCGCCCGGAGTCCCTTACGGAGCTGGCGGTTTGGCGTTACCGCAGCTATGCGTCGGACCTGCCCTGGGCCGCCCGGACGCTGTGCGAGCTTCTGGGGAACGACCTACGACGCCCGCCCCCCGAGTACGTGCTCTCTCTACTGGCTCCGCTCCATCCCCTGGGTGGACCGCGAACTGCACACCGCGCTGCGCCTGTTGTCGACACCGTCCGTCCTGGTGGACCGGGGAGCGCCGGGAGGGCCGACCGGCCTGGACGAGTCCATCGAAAAGACGTTGCTCACCTCGGGGTTCGACCATCCGGACGTGGTGCCCTTCGGCGTCCGGGGCGTCTCCACCGGGTACGCGGGCTGGTCCGGCGTGGCCTATGCGGCTCAGGCGCCGGAACGCGCTCTCACCATCGATGAACTCGTCTCCTGCGAGGTGACCGTGCAGACTCTGTGGTGCTACTCCCGCCACATCCAGAAGCTGATCGAAGACGGCCGGGACCCAGCCGTGCCGGACCGGTACGGCTGGCGGTTCCTACGTGCCGCGTACTCTCGGCTTACAGCGGCGCGTCCTCAAGAGACGGCGCAGCACTGTTTGATGCGGGAGGCGATCGTGAAGACCAGCGGGCTGGCCGAACGGCTGCGGGAAGCGCAGCATGCTCTGCGCGAGACCACTGTCTGAGCGGCGCGACAAGGTGCCCCGAATTCAGGCGGAGACCGCGGTCCTCGTCGTGGTCGATGTGCAGAACGGCTTCGTGAACGAACACAGCGGGCATGTCGTCCCGGCCGTCGTGAACCTTGCGCGCGAGTGGATCGCCCTGCGCCGACCCGTGGTCTTCACCTGCTACCACAACTACCCGGACAGCCCCTACGAGCGTTTCTTCTCCTGGACCCGCCTGCAGGGCTCACCGGACACCGACTTGGTCCCCGCGCTGGCCGAACTTGCCGAAGCCGCCCACCCGGTCATCGACAAGACGGGCTACTCCTTCCTCAACCCGCAGGGGGAAGAACTGGTCGCCAAAGAGGGCTGGACGGATCTGATCTTCTGCGGGATCGCGACCGAGAGCTGCGTGCTGAAGTCCGCCGCCGACACGTTCGAGCGAGGACTCGCGCCCTGGATCGTCACCGACGCCTGCGCCAGTGACGCCGGACCTGCTGTCCACGACGCCGGGCTGCTTGTCGCCCGCCGCCTCATCGGCCGTGGCCAGCTCATCACCACCGACGCCCTCCTCACCTCCGATCAGGAGAACCCGCGTTGACCCCGGACCTGCTGATCATCGGCGGCGGCCCGGCCGGCTGCGCCGCCGCCATCACCGCGGCGGGCGTCGGCATGCGTTCCGTCCTGATCGAGCGAAAGGCGGTCCTGTGCCGGAAGCTGTACAGCATCCCGGCCCTGAACAACGTGCTCGGCGGCTTCCAGACGGGTCCGGACCTCGCCGCCGCCATCACCGCTGACCTCGCCGTGAACGCTCTGTGCCAGATCCGCACGGGCCTTGACGTCACCGCGATCGCCCCGGGCGATGAGGAGGTCACCGTCACGCTGAATGACGGCACCCGGCTCACCGCTCCCTACGCCGTGCTGGCCACCGGGGTCGCCCCACTCCAGCCCGCTGATGCGGACTGGATCGAAGCACCGGCCGGTCTCCGGCTGCCCCCGCTGTGGGAAGCCGACCCCGCCGAGGTCAAGGGCCGCACCTGGCTCATCGTCGGCGCCGACCGCCCTTTGGGTACCTTCTTGCGGGCCCATCCCGACCTCGACGTCACCCTCCTGGTCCCTCACCCCGCCACCGACGCCTACAAGGCGGAGGAAGTCGCCGCTGACCCCCGCGTCACCCTGCTCCCCACACCACGCCTGACCCTGACCAGCGCCCTGACCGCCGAGCCCGGCGGACTGCGCGGCGACGCCGCCTTCACCAACATCGGCAGCGCCCCGGCCCCACCCCCTGGCGTTGTCCGGGACGTGGACGGCTACTGCCCGCCCGACCTCCAGCACCCGGGCCTCATCGTCGCCGGAGACCTGCGCTTCGCCCAGTACCAGCGGATCATGACGGCCAGCGGTTCCGGCGCCGAAGCTGCCCTGCGCGCCTACTACACCACCCGTGGCGTCTCAGGTGCCAACTCCAGGCCGAGCAGTCCCGCCAGGCGCCCGACGTAGCCGGGATCGCCGTCGGCATGCACGGTGGTGATGCCCAGCGCGGTGGCCGGCGGGAGGTTGACCGCCTGATCGTCCACGAAGACGCACTCCTCGCCGCTCAGGCCCATGCGCTCCAACGTCAGCCGGTAGATCTCCGGATCCGGCTTGGCGATCCCCTCCCGCTCGGATATCACCGCGACGTCGAACAGCTCCCACACACCGACGTATTCATACGGGTCGTACGGATCCAGCCCGAAGCTGTTGGACAGCATCGCCACCGTCATCCCCGCCTCACGAGCCGCCCTCGCCACAGCGATCACCTCCTCCGCGCGCCGCACGCCGGCCCACACCCGGCCCATGAGGTTCTCGGACTCCGCCAAGCCGAGCGCTCGCGCTGTGTGCCGGTTCCACTCGGCCTGCGTCAACCGCCCCGCCTCCAGAGCGAGATACCGCTCACGCCCCTCCGGGTCAACCGCCAAGGCCCGGAGCCACGCGTCCGGCGCCAGCCCCTCCCCGACGCACCACTGCCCGATCGCTTCCCCGATGCCCGTCGCCAGTACCCCGGCGAAGTCCAGAATCAGCCCGCGATAACTCACGCCCGCTCCCTTCGCAGATCCGCCCTTCAGCAAACTAGCTACCTGGTGAACGGCGACCCGAGCGCCGCCCTCCCGCTCAACGCGGAAGGCATCGCCGCATGCCACCGCCTCCACCACACCGGTTCCCTGAGCGACGCCCGAGTGTGGATCACCAGCGGCTTCCAACGAACCCAGCAGACCGCCCTCCTCCTCGCAGGCGCCACCCGGGCCGAATTCCGAAGCGACCCCCGCCTCAACGAACTCGGCTACGGCGACTTCGAAGGCGGCTCCTTCCTCGACTACGCCACCTGGCTCGGACGACACGGCCCCTGGGCCCGCCCGCCGGGCTCCGCCGAGTCGCAGGGCGAAGCCTTCGCGCGAATGCTCGCCGGAGTCCAGGGCACGCTGACACGCCCCGGTCCACGCGCGTGATTGTCGCCCATGGCCTGCTGCTGTCGTCGCTCACCTGGGCACTGGCCGAACCACCCGGCACGCCCATCCCCCTGTTCTTCCCGGAAGCCGCTTGCCTGGACCCGCTGATCACCTCGGACGCCCGGCTGCACGGCCTCACGGGACGGCTCATCGATGACCTCAACCGGAGCCGAGCGGGCGCAGAGCCGACAGGGGGTGAGCGTAGGGAATCGCGTCGGGGAGGGATGCCCATCCTTGCTAACTTCGGTCCCCTACGGACCCCGCCCGAGGAGAGACCCCCTCATGCATGACGCGCGCGCTCTGATCGACATGGGAGACGAGGCGGTCCGCCGCCTCGCCCGTCGCGGCTACACCCTGGACCTCTCCTCCCTGGAGTCCCTCCAGTCCCGCCGCAACCAGAGCATCCGCATCGCCGATGAACTGCGCTCCGAGTCCAAGAGCGTCGCGGCCGAGGTCCAGAAGACGGCGAGGTCGGGCGGCGACACCTCCGCCCTCAAGGACCAGGCCCGCAAGCTCAAAGAACAGATCCGCGAGGCTGAGGCAGAGCAGGACCGGGTCCAGGAGGAGCTGACCCAGCTCCTGCTCACTATCCCGAATCTGCCCGCTGACGAGGCACCCGACGGTGACTCCGAGGACTTCGCCGTCGAGCAACGCCGCGTCGGCAACGCGCCCGCCTTCTCCTTCGAACCGAAGGACCACGTCGACCTCGGCGAAGCCATGGGCATCCTCGACTTCGGCCGGGCCACCAAGCTCTCCGGCCCCCGCTTCAGCGTCCTCCGCGGTGTCGGCGCCGCCCTCGAACGCGCCCTCGTGACGCTCTTCCTCGACCTGCACACCCGCCGCCACGGCTACACCGAGCACTCCGTGCCGTTCCTGGTCACCCGCAAGACCATGACCGGCACCGGCCAACTCCCCAAGTTCGAAGAGGACTTGTTCGCCACCGGTGTGGCCGATCGCGAGCTGTTCCTGATCCCCACCGCCGAGGTCCCCCTCACCAACCTCTACGCCGACGAGATCATCCCGCCCGCCGGCCTGCCCCTGGCCCTGACCGCGCAGACTCCCTGCTTCCGGTCCGAGGCCGGTTCGTACGGGCGCGACACCCGCGGGCTGATCCGCCAGCACCAGTTCTCCAAAGTCGAGATGGTCCGCATCTGCGCCCCCGGCGACTCCCGCGCCGAGATGGAGAAGATGGTCGGCCACGCCGAGGCGTGCCTGAAGGAACTCGACCTCGCCTACCGCGTCGTCACCCTCGCCGCCGGCGACACCGGTTTCTCCGCCCAGCTCACCTACGACATCGAGGTCTGGCTGCCCAGCCAGAGCACGTACCGCGAGATCTCCTCGGTCTCCGACTTCGGCACCTTCCAGGGCCGCCGGGCCGGCATCCGCACCCGCGACGAGCACAACAAGTCCACCCCGGCCGCCACCGTCAACGGCTCCGGCCTGCCCGTCGGCCGCACCCTGGCAGCCGTCCTCGAACAGCACCAGCAGCAGGACGGCTCGGTCCTGCTCCCGCAATCCCTCGTCCCCTACCTCGGCTTCCGCCGGATCACGGCGGACGGAGCGCCCTCGGAGGCATAAATGTTGGTCGGCGTGTGCGACTTCCCCAGCAGCTACGCATTCCCCCCGACCGGATACGGTGGGATCGAACGCTGGTTATGGGCAGTAGCCGTAGGAGCGCAAGCTGCAGGCGCCGACGTACACCTCCTCGGGCCGGCCTGGCGCGACGACCTCGGAGCGGGCTGGACCCGCAAGCCAGTACGCCTTGAGGACACCTTGCCGGGGTCGGCCGCCACCCGCGACCTCGCCGCCACCGGCTACGACCTGCTGGTCGTCGGCCACGAGTACCCCACACTGCCCGCCTGGCGCCGGATACGGGACAGGCTCGGCTGCGACGTGGCCACCTTCCAGCACAACCCCGACTTCCAGCACGCGCCGGATGCCTTCGACGGCAAACGGGACCGCCTGTACTGCTACTCGCCCGAGATGATCGAACGGTACGCGGCCCACCAACCCCGCGCTGAGCTCGCCGTCCACCTCGGCCTCGGCGAAGCCGAACCGCCCGCGATCAAGGGCGACGACCTCGTGTGGGTCGGCCGTATCGACGAACAGAAGGCCCCGCACCTGGCCCTCCGCGCCGCCGAACTCCTCGGCCGCCGGCCCGCGACACGAGCAGACGAGGAACGGCTGACCGCCTGGCCGAGGAGGTCTGCTCGGTCGAATTGGTGGAAGACCGGCAGCGCGAAGGCCCCTGCTGATGCAGTGTCGGGTGGAGCGGATCGAGCCGCCCGGCCGGATGGACCGCAACGTGCCCGTACATGCGGGGCGTGGGCAGCAGTCAGCCCCACCGTCATCGGTTAATGACGGTGCCCGCGAACGTGCGGGACGTGTGGGTAGGCGGGTTGGGCCCATTCCTGGGGGTCCCTGTGCCCGCGCGCGGCGTGGTTTCGACCAAGTGGCAAGAAGCGTGGTTGCTTGGTGCGCTCCGCGGCGCGGGGCGTGGTTCACCGGGGCGTCGCGATGCGCAACACCCTTTTATGGATGCTTGGATGACTTTCGTCGTGTACGTGGAGGCGTGGGTTACATGAAAGTGGCAGAAGGTTATGGGTTTCGCGGTGCCCCCGGTGCCCCGGGACGCGGCGCTGAGTTTTCATTTGTGATGGGTCGGTGACTCTCAGGTCAATCCGACGCGGGCCACCGGGTAGGGCTAATCACGCCGGGCTCCGGGCGCGGAGGGCGGCGCGCATGGCCCGGTAGGTGGTAGTCCCGGGAAGGTCGGGAGGGTTGTCAGGGGCCCCCGGGGCCGGTTCGGCCGGGCGCGCGAGGCTGGCGGCAAGGAAGTCCGTCGCGCCCTCGGGGGTGTTCGCCCAGCAGGTGTGGCATTGGCTACTGGCGGGCGGGTCGCCGGTGCCGGGGGTACCGCAGGTGCCGCAGCGCCACGTCGCCACGGGCACGGACCCGGGGGCGGCCGGGGCGGGCGTGGGGCGCGTGCCTTCGGTGCGGCTGGTGCGGCGCCTGGTCAGTGCCTCGGCACAGGCGCGGCACTCCTGCCCGGTGGACCACAGATGGCCGTCTTCGCAGTCGGGGTTGTGGCAGCCCCGGCGGGGCAGGGCGCGGCGGGTCGCCCAGGCGTACGAGTCGCGGACGGTGGCCAGGTCGGCGGTGGCGACGCGGAAGCGGACGCGGAGCGCCAGGCGTTCGATGTCGCCTCCCTCGGTGTCCAGGGTTCGGCCGATGGCGCGGGCGGTCTCCCGTTGCTGCCAGCGGGTCATCCGGCCGACCAGCGGGCCGAGTTCGGCCAGGACGTGGTGGACGCGGGGGGTGACGGTGAGCGGCGGTAGGCATGCCCGGGTGGTGCTGGAGCCGGCGAGGGTGGTCGTGTTCGGTTCCGCGCGAGGCGCGCCATCACCGGGGCCACCACGCGGCGCAGGTGCGGCTGCGGCGTGATCGTCGGCCTCGCGTGCGCGTGCGCGCGGTACGGACCTTTCCCCTTCGGGGGAACTGCAACCACCCACCACCTCGGCCTGTTCAACAGAGCTTGTTAGAAAGAGCTTGTTCTGTGTGCGCTCAGTACCGGGTTTGATGTGCGCTGAGTACCGGGTTTCGTGTGCGCTCAGTACCGGGTTTCCGGCAGTGCCGACGGGGTCGGGGAGGGTGAGCTGACCGGGTATGGCGTCCATCTCGGGCGCTTGGACGGTGGCGTTTTCGGGGGGCGTCTGGGCGTAGGGCCGGGGGCGCTCGGTGACCAGGTCCAGCGGCGTTGCCCGCCCGCGCACCGGGGCGTCGTGGATCAGGTAGCGGGGTGCCTTGCCCCGGCCGCCGCCGGGCTCGGCATGGGTGATCCAGCCGCGCGCCTCCAACTCGGCCACCGCCCGGCGGGACATCCGTTCGCCGATGCCGCATGCCTCGGCCAGGTCGGTGCCGGAGACGCGGCAGCCCTGAGGGTCGTTCTGGACGTCGCGCTGGAAGGACAGTTCCGCGTAGACGGTGAACGGGGCGCCGAGGATGGCCAGGTCGTCGCGGGCTGCCGCCGGGATCGCCACGGCGTCCTCTTCCTCGGCGACGGGCCGGGCCCACCGGGTACGGCGTTGCCCGGAAGTGTCGGTGACGCGCACGTCGCCGCCGGCCGTCAGGGCGGCCGTGGCGCGGGAGATGGCGGAGCGGTCCACGCCCAACTGCGCGGCGAGGGTGGCGTCCCAGGCGTAGCAGCCCTTGCCACTGCGGCCGTAGTCGGTGATTAGGGAGCCGGTCGCGGTCTGGATGGGGGTGTAGCGCGATAGCCAGGCGCGCGGGAAGCGCGTGACTTTGCGGCGTTCATTGCTGATTGGGCATTTTCGTGGCGTCTGTGCTGTATCGGCGCTGGAGCCGGTGCGTCGGGCTGCACTAGGATGCCAAACGGGTCGGGCGTGCATGCTCGTCTCCGCCGAGGCAGCCCAGCAGCGACACCTGGCGGCAACCGGGTAGTCTGGGGCCTCAGCTTCTGGGTATGGAGACCGCGGTCAACTTTGGCGAGGAGACGCGGTCTTCTGCTTTTGTGTGGCCCGGCGGGTTCTCCTGTCGGGCCACACGCCTGTCCGGGCTGAACTACCTGACGTGTTGTGACCGATGACGTCCCGCCGTGTTCACCGCTCGACCGGGTGGGCTGTCGTGCGGGCGGCGTAACGCTCCAGCTCCGAGCGGCGCAGGAGCACGCGTCCGCGCACCCGCTCCACGTGCAGCTCGCGCGCGTATTGCAGGTTCCGTACCTGGCGTTCCTTGATGCTGAGGTACGTCGCCGCCTCGGGGATGGTCAGCAGCGGGTCCTCTGCGGTGTCGTCGGCACGCCGTTCGGTCGCGCCGGTGTATCGGTCGAGTTCGGAGCGCCGGAAGCGCGCCAGTCGTCCGATCTTGGTGGCCTTGATGTCCCCGTACTGCCGGAGCGTCCAGACCGTCCGCAACGACACGTTGAGGTACGCGGCGGCCTCCTTGGCCGTCAGGAACGGGTCCGGGTTGACGTGCCGGGGGTCCGGGGAAACAGCGGTCGTGGTCATGTCCACGGGCCGCAGCAGCCGATGTTCAGGGCTGCGGTGAGGGCGTGGGGCCGGAATGGCTGCGCGGCTGCGCGGCCCGACTCCTTACGGTGTGGTCGCTGCCACCTGGCCCGCCCCGGCCAGGGGCGGGGCGGCCGTCAGGACGCAGGTGGTCAGGGCGCGGAGTGTCGGCGGGGGAGGCGGCGGGGGCGGGTGCCGGAGCAGCGCGGCGTAAGCCGCTTCTCGCTGCTTCTGGTCGGCGGGCTCCAGGAGTTCCTGGAGTGGCGTCCGGTCCAGCGCCGCCGCGTACAGCGTTCGCAGCAGCCGGGCCAGCATCAGGACGCCCCTGTCGTGTTCGAAGAACGCGTGGCGCAGGCGGCCTTCCAGAGCGTTGAGATCGGCGTACCGCAGCAGGAAGGCCGCGCGCAGGGTCTCCGGTCGGCGGGCCAGCCGGTCCGCCGTGCGGTGCCGGCGGCGGGTGAGGGCGGCCTGGAGCCGGTCCGCCGCGTCCGCCACGGCGCCCCAGTCGTCTTCCTGTTCCGGCTGCGTCGAGAGCGGGACGACCAACACCGTACCGGGGGCTTCGGTGTTGCTGCTCATGGTCACGCCCCCTTCCGCAGCGGGAGAACGTTGACGGGCGCCGCGAGGTGGTCGTCCAGGCCGGAGGTCAGGCGGCGGCGCCGTTCCTCGGAGGTGCGCCGGTACCGGCGGGCGGCCCGGTCGGTCTTGTGGTTGAGCTGGACGCGCACGTCGGCGTCCGAGGCGCCGCTGTCGAGCATGAACATCGCGGTGGCGCTGCGGAGATCCTGCCAGCGGACGTCGGGGCGGCCCACGGCGAGGCGGGCGCGGTGGAACATCTTCGAGCGCTGGGAGGCGCGTACGGGCCTGCCGGTGCGGGTGCCGAAGACCAGCGCGTCGGGGCCCGGCGGGACGTACTCGTCCAGGTGCTTGGCCAGGATGGCGGCCATGGCGGGGGTGATGGTCGTCCAGCGCGCGGTGCCCTCGGTCTTGGGGTCGTCGAATGTGATGCCCTCCTTGGGCAGTTCGACCAGGCCGACCGCGACGCGGACGCGCAGGTTCTCCAGATCGACGTCCCGCCTGCGCAGTGCCCAGACCTGTCCGGCCCGCAGCGCGGTGTACACGGCGAACCACAGCGCCGCCCGGTACCGGTCGGTGAACGCCGCGACCATGCCGTGTACTTCGCGCGGCTCGACCGGGGCGCGGGCCCGCTGGCCCGGGTCCGAGGCTCCTGCCAGCCGGCACGGGTTCACGGTGATCAGACCGTCCTTGCGGGCGGACTCCAGCACCGCGTGCAGCAGCCGGTACAGGCGGGCCACGGTGTCACGTCCGGCGTCCGCCGGCGGTTCCCGGCGCGGCGGGGTGGGACTTCCGGCGGTTTCCCAGGCGGCCAGCAGTTCCCGGGGCAGGCGCCCGGTGCGCGGCACGTCGTAGCCGGAGCGTTCGGCCCACCAACGGGCGGGGTGGCCCCGGTAGGTGGGGCCGCTGGCCCGTTCGGTCGCGGCGGCCCGTACGCCCTCGCCCATGACCTGGTACCAGTCGCGTACGCCGGGCGGGTGGACGCGGTTGAGGGGCATGGCGCCCAGGTGCACGCGGGTGCCGTCGCTGCTGGTGAACTCGGGGAGCAGCCACCGGTCGGCGTCGCGCCGGTACAGGGACCGTGTGCCCCGCTTCTTGATCCTTAGGTTGGTGGCGAGCCACTTGTCGTAGTACGCGCCGAGGGTGATGGTTCCCGCCTGGGGGTGCCAGACGCCCCGGAGCATGTCCGCCTGGACGGTGGCGAGCCACTGGTTGGCCGCGGTCTTGGTCTCGAAGGTGGTGGGCGCGGGTCGGCGGCGGCCGTCAGGGGCCAGGTAGGACGCCTGGTAGCGCCCGGACGGTAGCCTGCGGACATGGTCGAAGGCCCGGCGGCGTGGCATGGATTCCGACTCCTCCTCCCGGTGGCGACCGTCAGGGTCGCACGATGTATCACGGAGGTCGGCCGGACAATGGGAAAGCCAGCCTCCGTGGGAGCGGAAACTGGCTGTGACCTGCTGTTTCTCTGGAGCGGGCGACGAGAATCGAACTCGCGCTCTGAGCTTGGGAATCAACGTACGAAACGGCCGCAATATGCTCTCTGACCTGCACGAACGTCGCAGCGGCGGGGCTCTTCACATGCTCCGCCATCGCCGCTGTTGACCGCTGGTTCCCGTCCGTTCTGGCACGCATCTGGCATGGCGACTGCTTCGTCCCCTCTCTGTCAGTGGCTTCGCGACTCAGACCGCCATGCTCACACGCTCGCCGGTGGCTTGGCTGGCGCCGTCATAGGTGTCACGCAGAACCACTGGTGGGGCCCGCGCTCGATGACCTTCACCTCTTCGAGTGGACATTTTAGGTCGTCTCGCCGCAAAGTCTGTCGTCCCTGCGGCGTTCCGTAGGGGATGTTGGGGCATTCTCTGTTCCTGAGCCCTCGTCATGGGTACGCTAAGCATCGGGGTGATCACATGAGCGACTCACTGCGCCTCACACGACCGCCTGTTCATGAGGTGAGGTTGGCTCTGATGTTCCAAGAGTTGCCGAAGTTGCGAACCTTGGACTTGGCGCCTTTACGAGTCGAGTGGCGCGATGAATATCCGGAGCTGCAGGAATCAACACCACTGCCGCCTTGGCAGGCTTCTGAGAGGGAAGCGGTCGAGTTTGTAGGGTCGGGAGTGTCATGGCCGATGGGCCTCTGCTCTCTATCTACCGACCTGGGCGATAGGCGCATCAAATTCCAACAAGACCGTTTCATCCTGCACTGGACTTTTGGTGAGGGTCAGCAGTATCCCGGCTATCAATCCCTGCGGGCGGAACTGCTTGAAAAGTTTGACCAATTCTCCAAGCTCTCCCATGACGCATCGGGAACTATTCCGGAAGTGAAAAGGGCAGACGCTCGATACGTCAACCGTCTGTCTGGGATTTCTTCCCATGAGGCCATGACTGGTGTTTTGACAGGGTGGTCTGCGTCTTCGGCCTTCCCTTTCCGGGAGCCTGATTACTCTGGCTTCAGGGTTCACTACTTCGAATCCGAGTTGGATTCACGGGTAGAGGTACTTATTGGCGTAGATTCAATAGTTGCTGAGGATGCGAGCGGCGAACTTGCTGACAGCTCCTCGCTGCTCCTGGAGGCGGAGGCGCGTGTCGACATGGAGGATAACTTCGCAAGTCGACTCGATGCAGCCCATGACGTAATCACCAAGGCCTTTCTGGAGATCACGAGCACTCAGATGCGACGGGAATGGGGGGAGCCAGAATGACTGCCTTTAATGTGCACCAAAGGGCAGCGTTCGACAGCACAGGGCACAGCGCCGAGCGACCTGCCTCAGGGTTATGGATGATCCGCCGTGCGCGAAAGGTGACGCGGGAACAGCGCATCGTCGCGGACATAGAGAGGCGGAGCAAGCTCGAGCTGCAACTTTACGTGACAAGCAGGCTCCGCGAGTTGCGGACGCTGCCCCCGGGCTGGGACGGGGGCAGCAGGGGGCCCATCTCTCAACGTGTCACGCATGATGCTTATCGCATGCTTGACCGGATCTCGGACTTCCGTACCGTTTACCCCTTCATTACTCCGGCGGAAGAGGGTGCTGTCCTCCTCGAATGGAGGGCGGGTGTCGAAAGGCTCGAGATCGAGTTCCATCCCACAGAAAAGCCCTACGTTCGGCATGTGAGTGTGCTGGGTGACGTCCAAATGGACGGAGTGATTGGGCACGACGGCGTGAGCTACGATGACGTGCGGCGTGCCCTGTCTGCTCTCTCATCAAGGATTTGGGTTGCGAATCCGAGCTGGAAAAGGCTGTTCACTTAGACAGGCGGACCGGAGCAGGGGGAAGGGGAGTAATTGTCCTGGATGGATACGCCGATCCCGGACGACGAGGACATGTATCGCCGCATCCCGGATAAGCCGGACTTCTTGGCGCCCGACCTTTTGACGGGAGAAAGGGTGCCTACGCGCACAGCCTTTCAGTGGGATGACGATGGTATATCTGTATATCGAAGCTCGGTTCTCAGGGAGAATAGCTTAGGGCCTGATGCAACAATAAAAAGAGAGGGGCAGTTGGTCTACGCCTTTCCTGCGAGAGCTCCGCGTTCGTGTAAGGCGATCGTGGTTGCCGATCCAATCGTCGATGACCCTCCAGCAGGAATCGCTCACGCATTGATTCAGTGTGAAGTGCCCAAGCCCGATAGAATCAGGCGTCGGGAAATATCTGAGGTACTTGCCCAGGCGTCTCGAAGATGTTACCCCACATAGTTAAGGGGGAGGCAGAGTCGGCGGTGTGGGATTGAGCGGTGTCCAGTCGGGGTTGCGGTTGGGCATGGTCAGGGTTATTCATGGGGTAGCAGGACATGCCGTCCCGGCGTCCACTTTCGGGCGGAAGTGGCGGCTCAGGCGAAAAGTCGGGTTGCCGGAGGACTTCCGGTTGTATGACCTGCGGCATACCGGTCACATGCTCTCGACGGAGAGCGGGGCGACCTGAAGGACATGACGGTCTGTGCGGGGCAGTTCTCGGAGAAGGCCCGGTAATCTACCATCACCCCCAATCGCGAGCGACAGCGGGAGCTGGGGGCCGACATTGAGCCCGGTGCGGGCGCAGTGAAAAGACGCCCACCCATCGGGCATGCAACAAGCATGCGCGGGCTGAGACGGGCTACAGACACAACGGCCCAGGTTCGGGATTATCTCCTTGGCCTGGGCTTCGACGCTTGGAGTGGGTGAGGAGAATAGAACTCGCGCTCTCAGCTCGGGAATCACTGTATGAAGTGGCCTATGAATGACAGCTGAGTTGTGCGAACGTCGCCATGATTGCGGCGCCGGCGCACTGCGTCGTCCCTGCCGTTGCGCGTGGTTCCCCGCCCGTCCTGGCACGCATCACCGTACACGGGGGCGCGTCAGACACCGCTGCGACCTGTCACAGGAACCGTGGACGGGCCTCTCATGGCCCCGTGCCCTACGTGAGCGAACTACGGTTGCGGGATTGAGCGGTGGATCCTTGATCAGGCCTATACCGCCATGTCACCTATGACATGATGCACGGGTGGACTGGCGGCTACTCCTTGAGTACATCCGAGCTCTCATATGGCCAAGCATCGTGTTGGTGCTGGGCATCGTTTTCCGGAAGCAGCTTGCGGCATTAACGGGAAGGGTTGAATCCGTCGAAACTCCCTTGGGTGGCCTCACTTTCCAAAAACAGGCAGACGCTATCGCCGGAGAAGCGGCGGAAATTGAAGGCGAGATCGCCGCTGACATCGAGAGGGGCGCCGGGGAGCCGGTAATTTCCGAAGACGTTCAATCTGAAGGAAATGCCCCGGATGCTTCTCGGGATTCAGGCCGAGCAAGTAGAGAATTTGACGAGCTGCTCCCAATCGCTCAATCCGCCCCCATTGTTGCTGTTATGGGTGCATGGCGGGAGTTGGAGAACGCTCTTTCGGCGGCGCTGCCGATCTCCTCTATGCGCGCTCACCATGCCGACTCTATGCTTCTAGAGGCGGCGCGTACGGGCCTACTTCCGGACGACCTTGTGCGTAATGCTCACGACCTCAGGGAGTTGCGTAATCACGTTGCTCACGGCAGAGATGTGTACCTTACTGCAGAGGCGGCGATTTCCTATATTTTGGCTGCCCGTCGGGTTACGGAGGCGCTCGCTTTGGCCGGCTCTCCCCAGGCTAATGCGGCTCGATATGAGAAAGCGATCCACCGTTCACTTCTCCAGTGGGACTTTCCAGTGGCCCGAGAAGATGGTGATCGTGGATATGATTTTCGTGTTGGCGGCGAGAAGGGACTCGTTGGGGTCGAGGTGAAGTATCGTCGCCATAGGCAGTTCGGGCAAGCTGATCTTGAAATGGTGAGGGCCCGGTTTGAATCGTCAGTACTTCCCGTCGTGCTCGTCACCAATGCATCGCTCTCTCAGGCGGTGCTTTCCTTCAATTCGTCACCCTCTGAGCGGGGAAACACTTCTCTTTGCGAGATCGTTCAATGGCAGAATGCTGAACATGACGATGTATTGGTTCGTGCGCTACTGCGAGCGGGCGTTGAAATGTAGAGTTTAGGTCGGTGTTGAACCGTCATTTTTCTGATATGCCGTCTTCTGGATTTTAGGGTGATGGTTATCCAAGGTGCGGCTGGTCACCGTTCTCCAGGTAGTGTTCCAGCCTGAGTCGCTGCGTGTGGTGCATAGGGAGGTCGGTCAGCTCGTTCGGGGTGACGAAGCGGAGTTCGGTGGACTCCTCGGAGATCGCCAGTTCGCCGCCGATGATGCGGCCTGTGAAGCAGACGTTGAACTGGCGGCGGACCTCGCCGTCTGAGTACTCGATGATGTGGCGAGGGTCGGTGTAGGTGCCGACGAGTCCTGTGATCTCGATGTCCAGGCCCGTTTCTTCCTTTACCTCGCGGATGGCCGTGCCTGGAAGCGAGTCGGTCAGCTCCATGCCTCCGCCGGGCAGGGCCCACAGGTCGTTGTCCCGGCGGCGCTGAAGCAGGATGTGGCCCTGGTCGTTGGTGACGACGGCTGAGGCGGCGACGACCATGCTGTTGGGCTCGGGGGCATTGGGGTCGTCGTAGTACTCGGTTCGTGCCATGGGTTCAGTGTTCCTCGACGGGGGATGCGGTGGCCCAGACGGCGTTGAAGCTTTCGGCATAGGTGTCGAATATCCCGCCTGCGTCGCTGCGGCGGAGGTGCCACACCGGGGCGGCGTAGGCGTTCACGCCCCAGACGTGGGCGTTGACAAGCATCTGGTCGTCGCCGCGATAGAGGGAGTTGTAGAGCGTGGTGCCGTGGGTGCGGACTTCGATGCCCGGGATGCCGATGAGCGGGCGGTAGTGCATCAGGGCCAGTTGGCACCGGGACTCGATGCCGTGGCCGAAGCGCTCCTCTTCGCCGCGCTGCCGGACGTTCGGGCTGTCGGCGTCGCCGATGGCGATGCGGATCGTCGCGCCTGCGGCGGCGCGTTCACGGAGGAGGGCGTTGAGGCGGGGGTACGCCTCGTGCAGGAACACAGCCGCGTACACCAGTACGTCGATGTGTTCCCCGGCCTGGGCCAGCAGATCCACGAACGCCGTCGCGGGGATGTCGGCGCGCTGGTCGTAGAGCGCCACCAGCTCGGGGCTGACCGCTCGGGCGGGGCGCGCCTGGCGGAGGGCCGGCCATAGTGCGTGCACGTCTTCTCCTAGCGTCTCTGCTGCCAGCAGGGCCGTGGAACGGCGTGGAACACGGCCGAGGTTCACCCATCGTTCGACGGACTTGGGATCGACCTCGACCTTTGCCGCAAGCGTGGCGTGGGTCCAGCCGCCGGCTGCCATGACAGCTCGTAGCCTCTCGTTGGGCGTCACAGTCTCTCTCCGCATCTCAGGACGGCACTAGGGACGTTTTACCCGACGCGGGACGTCCCCAAGTGGTATTTGGCCGTAGTTCCAACGTCCCGTTCGGTGACGCCAGGATCACGCAGCGAAGTACCCCCGCGACCGCGGCGACGGTCCGGGGGCGTGGTCAACGCTGCGAAGGAGCGTCAACGTGAGGCAATGTATCGCCCGTGGCGTTGGTCCGGCCGTACATGCTGACCCCGGAGGAACGTCAGCAGCGGCGCGACGCGGAGCGGGCCGAACGTCTGCGGCGGGAACGGCGTCGGACGCTGTGGCTGGCCACTCACGGGATCGACATGGGGCCGCGCTGGATTCATGGCGTGGAGGTGCTGTCGTGACTGACAAGCAGACCCCAGAGATTGGCTCGCTGGCTCGTGATCTGTCGCGGGGTGCGGTCGGCCGTGTCGTGGGACGGCAGTTGAGCCGGGTTTGGCTGCGTCCGCTCGGTGGCGGCCCTGAATGGGACGTACCGGCGGACAAAGTGGTGAGCGTCCCGGACGGTCCGGTAGGTGAGGCGCGATGAGCCCCCGAGCGATCGTCCGTCATGCCGAATGGACCCTCACGGAGGAAATCGCGGACGGTACGCCCAGGCCGGTGTTCCGCGTCGCGTGCCTGGAGTGCGGCGCCCAGTTCGAGGCGGTGGACAACCAGCCGGAGCCCGTTGAGCTTTGGGCCCTGAAGCACACGGGCATGAACCCGGCTCACCGGCAGTTCAAGGTCGTCACCGAGTGGCGGTGGCGCGTCGTTCCGGCTCCGGACAACCCGCGCTTCGTGCTGGAACAGGCGGAGGAGAGCCCCGGCCAGTAGCCGACTTGAACAACAACCCCAGACGAAACCGGACCACCCCTTGGCCTGGCAGCTCGCGAGGTGGTCCGGAAGGGATTCCGCAGAACCCCGGTACCGATGGTATCGGGGCTGCGGTCGCGTGCTCGTGTCGCTCCCGGTGCCCGAGATCAATCGCCCCGGACCGAACAGAGGATGAGTGATGCGGCAGGAAACCCTTGTCCCCTCGAAACAGCAACCCCGGCAGGTGCGCGCCAGCGATGCGCTTCACCGCCTGGAGCGGCGTGCAGGGTCACCTGTACACCCCCCGGCGGTCACCCCTCAGCCCTGGCCTTTTTCGTCACGGCCCGCTGCTGGGATCGCGTCGCGCCGTTGGTGTTGTCCACCGGCCGGCCGTTGCGGACGGCGCCGCACGCGAAGCGCGCTCAGCCTCGGGGCATCGGACGGCGCGTGGTACGTCGGTGTCGTGTCACCGCTGGTAGATCCTGGCGCGTCTGGCTTGTCCGCTGCCGCGAGCGGCGCGAGCGGCCCGGTCGGCGCAAAGCGGGGCGGCAGACAGGAGCGAGCGGCGGCCGGGCCGCCGAGCCGCGCGGCCCGCTTTGCGGGCCGCCTTGATCAAGTAAGGAAACTCTGAACAGCGGCAGCACGGGCACACGGGTGCGTGGCTGTGTCGGGGACCGAGTGCTGAGCCGGGGCGGCGGCTGGCCGGGACCTGGCGAAAAAGTCGCCGAGCGCGGTCACAAACAGCCGCTGGACCGTCCTTGGTCTAGGTGCAGGCGCCCGAGCGGGAGCGAGAGGTGTGATGTGGACCATAGGCGGCCTTTCGGCTCCTGCGTCAGGCGAAATGGGGGAGTCAGCCGACCACATACCAGAAATCTCCGGGCGTACCAAACCGGAGGCGACGTGGTGAGGTGGCTCCGCGCCGAGCGTGGAAGGAAGCAGGATGACGGACGAGGCGAGCGTCACGGCGGATGGCATGAACGTGGAGGAGAGGGAGCTGATCGCCGCACGGGTCGAGGAGTTGGCGGCGAAGGTGGAGCGGCTGGAACGGCTGATCGCCGGACTGGTACTCCCGGGCGCTATTTCTTGCTCGACGGCCGAGGACGTTTCTCGTTGAGGCGCTCAAGTAGGGACATCATGTGGTCCACCCGTTCGGAGAGCTCGTCCAGGCGGGCCGACAACTGTTCGTACTCGGTGCTGCCCAACCGCCCTTCCCCGCTTGCGTTCCGGTCGGCGCCAAGGGGCCGGGCTTCCGAGGGGAGTGGGTCGGCCACGAAGTTCCCCCGGCCGGGCACTGAGTAGATCAGCCCTTCGTCGCGGAGCAGGCGAAGCGAGCTGCGGGCCGTCATGTTGGCGATCTCGTACTCGGCTTCCAGCTCTCGCGACGACGGAACCTTGTCCCCCGGTGCGAGCCGACCGCTGCGGATCATCTTCCGGATGGCATCCGCGACGAGCCGGTAGGGCGGCGCGCCCGAGTCCTGGGGAAGCTTCATGGCCGAAGGGTAGCCCGCCTAGCTGGCTCAGCGCAGCTAGGCGGGCGAGATCGCGCCGCCACTGAGCTAGGCCACACATCAGAGTTGACGAGCTAGCGCACCTAGTGCACTATCGGTCTTGAGGTGCGGCGACGTACCCCCCTGACTCAAGGAGAGAAGAACCATGGCTATGCACCCGATTCAGAAGGACATCTCCCAGTCCACGTTCCTGCTGGTCACCCCCGCTGCGCCGAAGATCAAGGACCCTCAGACCGGCGAGGTCGCGACCCACCGGGACACGGGAGAGACGCTCTACACGGTGGGCGTCGTCGAAATGCTGGACGGCCGGGCGGACGTCCTGAAGATCACCATTCCTCAGTCCGGCCTGGCTGAGGGGCTGGCGCAGAGCGCGGCCGTCCGGCCCGTGCGTCTGGTCGCGTTGCCATGGGCCCGGATCTTCAACGGCCAGCTCAGCGACGGCGTTGCCTACCGGGCCGATGCCTTGGAGGCGGCGCTGTGACCGGGTCGCAGACCGAACGCGCCTACCCAGTACGGCCGTTGGAGGGCGACGACGATTCGCGCTTCACGGTCGGGCTGCTGTTCGACGTGTGCCGTGTGATCGAGCGGCACGGCTACCCCTCGGTGGCACGCGGCGCCGACCTGGTCGAGCTGCAACTCGCCCTGTTCCGCTTCCTCTACGGCCCCAGCGAAAGGCAGACACAGGCATGACCGTCGCAGAGATCGCCGCATCCCTACCTGCGGTGCTGTGGGTGGGCATCGCCGTTCTGGCGGTAGTGTTCACCGCTCAGGCGGTGCGCTACGTGCGCGCCGACCCGATGACGCGCGTCAGCATCCGCCAGGCAGCTCGCATCCGGCGTGGCTGGGTCCGGCTGGCCCGAGCGCAGGGGCTTTCGGTGACGGACCGGGTGCCAACCGCCTGGTCTCAGATATCCGCAGGAGTGAACGGCGGGCAGGGCAGGACACCGGAACCGCGCGTGCTGGTGCCCAAGATCCGCGTCCGGCCCGACCGGTTCGGGGTGGAGGTGCGTGCCAAGACCCTTCCTCGGGTCGGGCTCGCCGACTTCCAGAAAGCGGCGCCCTACCTCGCGGACGCCTGGCGGTGCACCCGGGTGTCGGTCCTGCCGGACGGCCCGGGGGCGGTGCGCATCCGTGGTGTGCGGCATGATCCGCTCGCGACTCGCACCGAGCATGTGCCCTCGGGAGAGTCGCCTGCGGTGGTCAGCCGGTGGGCGCTGGGCCTGGACGAGTACGCCTCCGAGGTGGTGGTGAGCCTCGCCGAGGTTCCCGGTGTGACGGTGGCGGGTCTGCCTGGCTTCGGCAAGACGTCGTTGATCAACAAGCTGATCTGCGACCTGGCGCCGTCGCCTGCCGTGCAGTTCGCCGTCGCGGACGGCAAGGCATCGACGGCGGAGGAGGGCGACTACGCCGACGTGGCCGACCGGTTGTTCGCCTTCGTCGGCGACGACTTGGCGGCGGGCAACGAGCTGTTCAAGCGGCTCGTCGCGCTGCGTCGCTCCCGCTCGGCCGCGATCCGTTCGGCCCTCGGAGTGCGCAACATGTGGCACTGCGGACCGTGCCCTGCCTGGCCGTTGACGGTGCTGATCATCGATGAGGCACACACCTTCTTCCGCGAGCACAAGGGCAATGACCCCGCGACGAAGAAGCTGGCCGCGCTCGCCTCGGAGAACGCCCGGCTGGTCGAGGATCTGGTGAAGAAGGGCCGGTCCGTGGGCATCCTCGTCATCCTCGCCACGCAGAAGGCGACGGGAGACGCGATCCCCACGTTCATCCGCGACGTCTGCCCGGTCGGCCTGAGCTTCGCGCAGAAGACGATCGAAGCGGCCGTCGCGGCGCTGGGCGAGGACATCCGGAATTGGCCGGAAGCCAACCCCGTGACGTTGCAGGACCCGACGTATGTCGGCGTCGCCGTGATGACCGTGCAGGGCCGCGAGGGCTTCACCCGGGTCCGCACGCCGTACGTGGACGACACACACGCTGCTCGGATCGCCGCCGACACGGCGCACCTGACCCGCGATCCGGCCGAACTCCTCGCGGGCGCCGAGCCGCTCTCACCGACCGAGCCCGAAGACTGGGGCGGCCGTGGCACGGAAGCCGCCTGAGCACCCCGGCGCCGAGGCACCTGAGAAAGGAGGTGATGCCGGCATGGCCGAAGACCGCATGACGCGCCGGGTCGTGACCGTCGTGATGGCGCTGATCGCTGCCCTGGCGTTCGTCTTCTCCTTCGGCAACGTCTGGTCTCTGGCCCTGCGCCTCGGCGTTCCCCGGCCGGTTGCTCCGCTGATCGCCCCCATGGTGGACCTGTCCGTTCTCGGGCTCCTGGTCGCCCTGCGTCACCTGTCCCTGCACGGCGTCCCTGCGGCGCAACTGAGAGGCGCCCTCCGGCTGATGCACCTGTCCGGCCTGCTGACCCTGGCCCTGAACGTGGCCGAGCCCATCATCACCGGCCACTACGGGCGCGCCGCCCTGGACGCCGTGGCCCCGGTTCTCCTGCTGGGCTGGGCCCAGGTCGGGCCCCAACTGCTCCGCAGCTTCCGCGACATCAGCTCACCGGCTCCGGTGCCCGCACCACCGGTCGCCCCGCTTGCCGCCGCTGCCCCGGCGCCATCCTCCACAGCGGTGCCCGGCCCGCTGCTCGAAGCCGCCCGCCGCATCGCGGATAACCACCGTGCCGAGCACGGTGAACCCATCGCTCCCGCACAACTGCGTGCCCGGCTCGGCGTCTCGATGCCGCTGGCCGCCGCCGCACACGCTCAGCTCTCTGCCTGAGCCTCTTCCCACCACCTTGCCCCGGCCGGGGGCGGGCTCTCGCCTGCCAGCTTGACCGCCCCCGGCCGGGCGTCACACCGATCACTCGGAGGACACCTCAGCATGACACCCGCTGCCCCGAACCGGCCGCTGAGTCCCGCCGTGCGGGACCTGCTCGAACTGGCCGGACACAACGACTTCGACCGCGTGCGCGGCCGGATCGAGAACGTCTCCGGCTGCGCCCGGCCCGTCCAACTCGTCGGCCAAAGCCTCACCGTGGACGGCGCGACCGGCGAGGTTCTGCACGCCTTCAACACCGCCGAGGAACCGACCGGCCGACTCCTCGTCCCGTGCGGCAACCGTCGCGCCTCGCGCTGCCCCGCCTGCTCGCGCGTGTACGCGGCGGACACGTTCCACCTGATCCGCGCGGGACTTGTCGGCGGCAAGGCCGTTCCGGAGGCGGTGCGCACGCACCCGCGCGTGTTCGCCACGCTCACCGCCCCCTCGTTCGGCGCGGTCCACTCCCGGCCGACGACACCGACCGGCCGCCGACTGCCGTGCCGCTGCGGCGAATGGCACGCCTCGGACGATGCGGCGCTCGGCACACCGGTCCGGCCTGACAGCTACGACTACCCCGGGGCCGTGCTCTGGAACGCGCACGCCTCCGCACTGTGGGCGCGGTTCACGACCTACCTGCGTCGCGAAGTGGCCGCCCTGCTCGGCATGACGCAGAAGGCGCTCACGGCTGTGCTCCGGGTGTCCTTCGCCAAGGTCGCCGAGTACCAGCGGCGCGGCCTGGTCCACTTCCACGCGGTGATCCGTTTCGACGGACCGGAGGGTTCCGCCACACCTCCGCCACGGGACGCGACAGCCGACGTGCTGATCGTCGCCGTCCGCAACGCCGCACGCCGAGTGGAACTCACCCTCGACTCGGACGCGGTGGGGGAACGGGTGCTGCGGTGGGGCAAGCAGCTCGACGTACGCGAGATCGCGGGCTTCGGCGCCGGGGCCGAACTCACCGACAAGGCCGTTGCCGCCTACATCGCCAAGTACGCCACGAAGGGCGCGGAGTCCTCGGGAACCGTTGATCAACCGCTGTACTGCCGGGCCTGCGACGGACGGGGCCGTGTGGCCGACCTGGACTGCCGGCCGTGCGGCGGCACCGGTCAGCGGGAGCCCGTCGCCTTGCTCCCCGCGGAGCGGCATGCCCGGCAGATGATCCGGACCTGCTGGGAGCTGGGGCAGCTTCCGGAGTTCGCCGAACTCAAGCTCTGGAAGTGGGCGCACATGCTCGGGTTCCGTGGCCACTTCTCCACCAAGTCACGCCGCTACTCGACCACCCTCGGCGCACTCCGCGACGTTCGCCGTGCCTGGCGCCGCGATCAGGCTGCCGCTCGCCTCGGCCTGGTGGAGCGCGACGGCGGGAGCACGCTCGTCGTCGAGTCGTCGCTGTCCTACGCCGGGTCGGGCTACCGAGCGGGCGAGGAACTGCTCGCGGCCACGGTCCGCTACGAACGTGCCCTGGCGCGACAACTCGCTTGTGAGGGAGAACTCGGGTTCTCGACCGGGGGTGCGGCCCGATGAAGGACCGATACCTGAGCGTGGCCGAGGTGGCCGAGGTGCTGGGGACCACCGTGCGTTTCCCGCGTCGGCTGATCGCTGAACGCCGGATCACCTTCGTCAAGGTCGGGCGGCACGTCCGCATACCCGAGAGCGCGCTTGCCGCCTACGTCGACGCGAACACCGTCCGACCGGCCCAGCGGCGGCGGAACCGGTACGGAAGGGCTGCCTGACATGGCCAATGGGAAGGGGAAGCGCCGCCGTTTCGGAGCGATCCGGAAGTTGCCGTCCGGACGCTGGCAGGCGCGGTACCCGGGACCCGATGGCGTCATGCGTCCCGCTGATCGCACCTTCGAGACCTCGGGGGACGCGGATGACTGGCTGGCGGAGAAGCGAACCGAGCTGCGGCGTGGGGAGTGGCACGACCCCGACGCCGGGGCGGTCAACTTCGCCGAGTATGCCGTTCAGTGGGTCGATGAGCGGGACTTGGCCGCGACCACGGAGGAGCTGTACCGGCGGCTTCTGCGGCTGCATGTCCTGCCGACGTTCGGCGGGCTCGACCTGGACGAGATCACGCCGCCACGTGTCCGGACCTGGCGGGCCGAGCTGCTGAAAGCGACCGGGGCGACCACGGTCGCGAAGTGCTATCGGTTGCTGAAGGCCATCATGGAGACGGCCGTCGATGACGAGTTGATCCGCCGGAATCCCTGCCGCATCAAGGGGGCCGGAAAGGAGTCCGCTCCGGAACGGCCCGTCGCCACGGTGGCCCAGGTGGACGCGCTGGCTGATGCCATGGGGCCGCGCTGGCGGCTGATGGTCTATCTCGCCGCGTACGGTCCGGCCCGGCCGGAGGAACAGGCCGAGATGCGGCGGCCGGATGTCGATTTGGACGTGCCGGGCGTGTGGGTGCGGCGGGCCGCTCCCGAGCTGACGACCGGACGCAGGGTCGTGGGTGATACCAAATCGGCCGCCGGAAAGCGGCTCATCGCGCTTCCGGCCTTCATGGCGAAAGACCTGCGCCGGCATCTCGACTGGTACGCCGAAAAGGCACCGGACGGGTTGCTGTTCGTGGGGGAGAAGGGCAAGCCGTTCCGGCGGTCCACCTTCGGGCGGAAGTGGCGCAAGGCTCGGGTCAAGGTCGGACTGCCGGAAGACTTCCGTTTCTACGACCTGCGGCACACCGGACACACGCTCTCGACGCAGAGCGGGGCGACGCTGAAGGACACGATGGTCCGTGCGGGCCAGTCCTCGGAGAAGGCCGCGATGATCTACCAGCACTCGAACCACGAACGTCAGCGGGAGGTCGCGGCCGGGATCAACGCCCGGGTCGAGGCGCAGCGGGCAGCGGCCGGTGAATCTGGCACGGATCTGGCACGCGGGGGGTAAATCGGTCTAGACAACACAACGGCCCAGGTTCGGGATCATGTCCCTGACCTGGGCCTTAACCGTTGGAGCGGGCGACGAGAATCGAACTCGCGCTCTGAGCTTGGGAAGCTCATGTTCTACCATTAAACTACGCCCGCGAAGATCGACTGAGAGCCGACCGTCAGCCTCAGCTTACCGCATCTCCCATGTCCCCCGGTACGGCGGAGTGCCGGTGCCGGGGTGTGTCGGGTTCATCCCCTGATGTTGGCTTTCTTCATCAAGTCGCAGGGGAGAGGGAAGTGTTGGAGACCGCCACCGTCGTCCGCTGTGTCGAGGGGCACGTCTTTCGTGCCGGGCGGTTTCCCCTGGCGCGGCTCGGGGCGAGCGGATCGGGCGCTCGCGGTTGTTGCGGTGTCCGGGGTGTGGTCGGTTGCGGAGTGCCGTGCCGGTGTCAGACGCGGGTGCGGTGGAAGTTCAGGTAGGAGCGGGAGGCGGTCGGGCCGCGTTGGTCCTGGTAGCGGGAGCCGACTCCACTTGAGCCGTAGGGGCGTTCGGCCGGGGAGGTCAGGCGGAAGAGGCAGAGCTGGCCGATCTTCATGCCGGGCCAGAGCTTCATCGGGAGCGTCGCCACGTTGGACAGCTCCAGGGTGACGTGGCCGGTGAAGCCGGGGTCGATGAAGCCGGCCGTCGAGTGGGTGAGGAGGCCGAGGCGGCCCAGGGAGCTCTTGCCCTCCAGACGCGAGGCGATGTCGTCCGGGAGGCTGATCACCTCGTAGGTGGAGGCCAGCACGAACTCGCCCGGGTGGAGAATGAACGGCTCCTCGCCCGGCGGTTCGATCGTCCGAGTGAGGTCGGGCTGTTCGACCGAGGGGTCGATGTGAGGGTAGCGATGGTTCTCGAAGACCCGGAAGTAGCGGTCGAGCCGGACGTCGATGCTGGAGGGCTGCACCATCGTCGGGTCGTAGGGGTCGACCCGGATCCGCCCCGCGTCGATTTCGGTACGGATGTCCTTGTCTGACAGAAGCACGTCCTGAGGTTACCGGAGGTGGTTGTGTTCCTGAGGGTCGGTACGGCGCTGCTCACTGGACTGCTCGTCGGTGGGGGCGGGTCCGTCGCCTATGCGGAGTTGGCGGAGGCACAAGGGGAAAGGGAAGAGGCAGAGGAAAGGGAAGGGGCGGCCTACGCCGAGACGCGGCTCTTCTTCGGGACCGCGCGGCCGGGGGGCGGGGCCGAGGTCACCGAGGAGGAGTTCCGCGCGTTCGTCGCCGAGGTGATCACGCCACTCTTCCCGGACGGGCTCACCGTCCAGGAGGGGGACGGGCAGTGGCGCGACGAGCACGGGGTCATCGAACGGGAGCGGTCGTACGAGGTCGTGCTGTTCTACCCGGCCGGGGAGGCCCGGGAGCGGGGGGAGGGGGTGGAGGAGATCAGGGGGGAGTACGAGAAGAGGTTCGACCAGGGGTCCGTCGCCCGCGTCGACGACCGGGTCCGGGTCGACTTCTAGATCTTTCTGGATCTTTCTGGATCCTCCTGGATCCCTTCTAGATCGTGCCGAGCTTGACCAGCATCAGCAGGCCCAGGAGCTGGATGACCGAGGCGGCCAGGGCCCTGGGCCACGGGATCTCGTGGGAGCGGCTGACCATCATCGTGAACAGCACGCCCGCGAAGAGCCACGTGGCCCAGCCCAGCACCTGGACGACCGGGGCGGCGCCGCCCAGGAAGAGGGCCAGGGCCAGGCGTGGCACGTCCGTCAGCACCATGATCAGCATGGCCAGGCCGGCGGTCGGCGCCCACAGGCCGTTCCCGCCGAACTGGCGGGCCAGGTTGTGCGTCACCGTGCTCAGCACCAGCGCGCCCAGCACCATCGCCACGCCCGTGAACAGCAGGTACGGCGCCACCGTGGACGCCGTCGTGTCCAGGATCGACTCGCGGGCCTCGTCCAGGCCGAAGACCGCGACCATGCCGTAGAGGAACGTGACGATCAGCGCCGGCGCCCATATGGGGTAGTCGCGCATCCGCCAGAACGTCGGGCTCGGTCGGAACACGATCCCGGTCAGCAGCTCCTGCCACCGCAGCGGCGGGAGCTGCGGTGGCGCCGCGGCCTCGGGCTCCGGGGCTCCGCCGCCGCGGTAGTCCCCGGGGTGGGGATACGGCGGCGGAGCCTGATACGGCGGAGGGGCCTGGTAATACGGCGGCTGCTGGTCGCGCTTCCTTCTGAATCCGGCCACGCCTATGAACGTACCGTGTCCGGCTCTTCGACAGCAGCTTCGGGCGCCCGCTGTACAGAGTCGAGAAGAAGCTGTGCCACATCCACGACCCTCAGCTCCTCCTTGGCCTTGCCGTCGTTCTTCTTGCCGTTGACGGAGTCGGAGAGCATGACGAGGCAGAAGGGGCAGGCGGTGGAGACGATGTCGGGGTTGAGGGCGAGGGCCTCGTCCACGCGCTCCTCGTTGATGCGCTTGCCGATGCGCTCCTCCATCCACATCCGCGCGCCGCCGGCGCCGCAGCAGAAGCCGCGCTCCTTGTGGCGGTGCATCTCCTCGTTCCGCAGGCCGGGGACGCGGCCGATGATCTCGCGGGGCGGGGTGTAGACCTTGTTGTGGCGGCCCAGGTAGCACGGGTCGTGGTAGGTGATCAGGCCCTCGACCGGGGTGACGGGGATGAGCTTGCCGTCGTCGATCAGGGTCTGGAGCAGCTGCGTGTGGTGGATGACCTCGTAGTGGCCGCCGAGCTGCGGGTACTCCTTGGCGATGGTGTTGAAGCAGTGCGGGCAGGTCGCGACGATCCTCTTCTTGGACTTCTCGACCACCTTGCCCTCCTCCGCGTCCTCGCCGAAGGCCATGTTGAGCATCTCGACATTCTGCTGGCCGAGCTGCTGGAAGAGGAACTCGTTGCCCAGCCGCCGCGCCGAGTCACCGGTGCAGGACTCGTCGCCGCCCATGATCGCGAACTTCACGCCGGCGATGTGGAGCAGCTCCGCGAACGCCTTGGTGGTCTTCTTGGCACGGTCCTCCAGGGCGCCGGCGCAGCCGACCCAGTAGAGGTAGTCGACCTCGGTGAGGTCCTCGATGTCCTGGCCGACGATCGGCACGTCGAACTCGACCTCTTTGACCCACTCCAGGCGCTTCTTCTTCGCCAGGCCCCACGGGTTGCCCTTGCGCTCCAGGTTCTTGAGCATCGTGCCCGCCTCGCTCGGGAAGGCCGACTCGATCATCACCTGGTAGCGGCGCATGTCCACGATGTGGTCGACGTGCTCGATGTCCACCGGGCACTGCTCGACGCAGGCGCCGCAGGTGGTGCAGGACCACAGCACGTCCGGGTCGATGACGCCCTGCTCCTCGGCGGTGCCGATCAGCGGGCGCTCGGCCTCGGCCACCGCGGCGGCGGGCACGCCCTCCTTGTTCTCGCCGGCCAGCAGGTAGGGCGCCTTGGCGTGGGCGTGGTCGCGCAGCGACATGATCAGCAGCTTCGGCGACAGCGGCTTGCCGGTGTTCCAGGCGGGGCACTGCGACTGGCAGCGACCGCACTCGGTGCAGGTCGAGAAGTCCAGCAGGCCCTTCCAGGAGAAGTGCTCCACCTGGGAGACGCCGAACTGGTCGTCCTCGCCCGGATCCTCGAAGTCGATCGGCTTGCCGCCCGACGTCATCGGCAGCAGCGCGCCCAGCGAAGTGGCGCCGTCGGCGTTCCGCTTCAGCCAGATGTTGGGGAACGCCAGGAAGCGGTGCCAGGCGACACCCATGTCCGTGTTGAGCGCGACCGTGATGGCCCAGATCATCGTCGTGCCGAGCTTGATCATGGCGACGAGGTAGACCAGGGTCTGGAGGGTGTCGTGGCTCAGGCCGTCGAGCGCGGCGACCAGGGGGTAGGAGAGGAAGTATCCCGCCTCGTAGCCCTCCACGTGGTGGAGGGCGCCCTCCAGGCCGCGCAGCATTATGATCGCGGCGCCGATGGTCAGGATGACGTACTCGACGAAGTACGCCTGCCAGGTGGTCGAGCCCGCGAAGCGGGACTTGCGGCCGAGCCGGCGCGGGACGCTGAGCTGCCTGATCGTGATCAACGTCACGATGCCCAGGACGGTCATCGCGGCGATGAACTCGATGTACATCTCGTAGGGCACGAAGCCGCCGAGCACGGGCAGCGTCCAGTCGGCCTCGAAGAGCTGGCCGTACGCCTGGACGATCGTCAGGCCCAGGGTGAGGAAGCCGATGGCGACGAACCAGTGCGCTACGCCGATGATCCCCCACCTGTTCATGCGCGTGTGACCCAGGAATTCCTTGGTCAGTGTGACGCTGCGGGCGGTGGGATCGTCGGTTCGGGCACCCGCGGGCAATGACTGGCCGATGCGCAAGAAACGGACGATCTCCCCAACAGCCCTGCTGAACAGGGCGATGGCGATCGCGGTGAGCACCAGCGAGACGATGATCGCGGCGAGTTGCATGTCGGCTCCTCGGACCTGCGGGCGGGGGCAAGCAGGGCTAGCAACATAGCCCAGAGCCATCTTACTAGGCAGTAACTTGCCGGGTCGCCTTGGTCACGTCGGTTCGGTCACGTCGACTGGGTCACGTCGGTTCGGTCACGTCGAGGGTGCGCGGCCCGCCGCTTGACTTCAAGGCCCCTTGAAGTATGACGCTTCTTCCCAGTTGGCCGGTCCGTCACCGGCCACCCGAAGGATGAGGGGATCCGCCATGTCCGGTACCCGTACCAGCACCACTACCAGTCCCGTGCCCATGCCCGTGCCCACCACCGCGCTCGCCCGCACCGCCGCCCCGCTGCGGTTGGCCGTGATCGTCGGCAGCGTTCGCGCCGGCCGGTTCGGGCCGACCGTGGCCCGCTGGTTCGCGGAGCGGGCCGCCGGCCGCGGCGACATGACCGTGGACACCGTGGACCTCGCCGACGCCGGAACGCTGCCGCTGGAGATGTCGGCCCCGCCAGGCGGGGCCGACGAGGGGCCGGGGCTGACCGCGCGGCTGGCCGCGGCCGACGCCTTCGCCGTCGTCACCCCCGAGTACAACCACAGCTACCCGGCCGCGCTGAAGAACGTCATCGACTGGCACCACAAGGAGTGGCACGCCAAGCCGGTCGGGTTCGTCTCCTACGGCGGCGTCTCCGGCGGGCTGCGCGCGGTCGAGCACCTGCGCGGCGTCTTCGCGGAGCTGCACGCCGTCACCGTGCGGGACACGGTCAGCTTCCACTCGGCCTGGAGCGGGTTCGACGACGCGGGCCGGCCGCTCGACGCGGAGGGCAGCGGCGGCGCGGCCACGACGATGCTCGACCAGCTCGCCTGGTGGGGCGACGTATTGCGCGAGGCCCGCGCCGCCCGCCCCTACACGGCCTGAGGGTCCGGGGCCGGACGCGGGAGCCGGAGGCCGGACGCGGGGGCCGGCCGGACGCGCCGACCGGCGGGCCGACCGGCCCACGGCCGCGCGTCCGATCGGTGGAAGCCGTCGAACAATAAGCCCACATGCCTTATAACACCCGTTCCGGACCGCAGGATGGACCCCCACGAGCGAGCCGGAAAGGTGGGCTGCCATGGCTGTCCATATGACGCGCGGTCAGCGGGTGTGGTGGTGGCTGCTGCTGGCCTTCGGAGTGCTGCTGGCGATCACGGCGGGCACCGCCTTGTGGGCCTACCAGAGGCTGGACGGGAACATCGCGACCGACCGCGCCGCCGCCGAGGCGCTGGACGAGCACGCCGGCGAACGGCCGGCCGCCGTCGGCGAGGCGCGGGACATCCTGCTGATCGGCGACGACTGGGGCTCGGGCACGGGCAACGCCCGCTCCGACACCGTTCTGCTGCCGCACCTGTCCGGCGACGGCGAACGGGCCGAGGCGGTGAACGTGCCGCGCGACATCGTGGTGGACCTCCCCGCCTGCCGGACCGAGGACGGCGGCCGGAGCGAGGCCCGCACCGCCCAGTTCGACGGGGCCTACCAGTACGGCGGCGCGGCCTGCGCCATCCGCGCGTTCGAGCGGCTGACCGACATCCGGATCGACCACCACCTGGTGCTCGGCTTCGAGGGCTTCGCCGACATCATCGACGCGGTGGGCGGCGTCGAGGTCGAGCTGGCCCAGGACGAGCACGACCCCAACGTGGGCCACCACCTGTCCGCCGGGCGGCACGTCCTCGACGGCGAACAGGCCCTCGCCTACGTCCGCGCCCGGGTGTACGTCGGCGACGACAGCGATCTGCACCGGATCGTCCGGCAGCAGGAGTTCCTCGGGCTCCTTCACGACGAGCTGACGGACGGCGGGACCCTCGCCAACCCGGCCCGCCTCTACCCGGTGCTGGAGGCCGTGACCTCCGCGATCACCGGCGACTCCGGGCTCGACTCGCTCGACGAGCTGCGCCGTCTCGTCCAGGATGTCCAGGATGTCCAGGCGGTCCCGGACGGCGGACTGACGTTCCGCACCGTGCCCACGCTCCCGCACCCCACCCAGGACGACCGCCTCACCCTGGACCCCTCCGCCGCCGGCCGCCTCTTCGCCGCTCTGCGCCAGGACCGGCCGCTGCCGCCCCCGGACGAGCCGGAGCGGTAGGGCCGGAGCGGTAGGGCCGGAGTGGTGGGGCCGGAGTGGTGGGGCCTGAGCGGTCGAGGGTGGCATGAGGGCGGGGTGAGGGCGGCGGTCGTCGTCCCGGATGCGGGCCGCCTGGGGGCGTGCTGGCATGGAGAGATGAAGGTGACGATCGTGGGCGCGGGCGCCATGGCCCGTGGCATAGCGACCAGAGCGCTGGTCGGCGGGCACGGCGTCCGGCTGCTGGACCGGTCGGCCAAGAAGGCGGCCGACCTCGCCGACGAGCTGCGCCGGGCCGCCCCCGGCGGGGACGTCGAGCGGTCCGACGCGATAGCCGTGGAGGACGCCGACCTGGTGGTGCTCGCCGTGCCGTACCCGGCCGGCCGCGCGGTGGCGGCCGAGTACGGCACGGCGCTGGTCGGCTCGGTGCTGGTCGACATCTCCAACCCCGTCGACTTCGCCACCCTCGACTCCCTCACCGTGCCCGCGGGCACCTCGGCCGCCGAGCAGATCGCCGCCGAGGCGGCGCCCGGCGTCCCGGTGGTGAAGGCGTTCAACACCACTTTCGCCGCCACCCTGGTCGACGGACAGGTGGCGGGCCGGCCGCTGGACGTGCTGATCGCCGGCGACGACGAGGACGGCAAGCGCGCCGTCGCCGGGCTGGCGTCCTCGGGCGGGCTGCGCCCCCTTGACATCGGGCCCCTGCGCCGGGCCCGCGAGCTGGAGGGACTCCAGCTCCTGCACATGGCCGCCCAGGAGCGGCTCGGCCTGAACTGGTCGAGCGCCGTCGCGATCCTCCCCTGAGGCCGGGAGAGCGCCGTGTGGTCCCGCCGGACAGCCGTATGGGTGACCCTCGCGCCGCTCGCCGCCGTGCTGACCTGGAGCGCCCCGCCGCTGTCCGCGCCGCCCGTCACCGGGACGCCGCCCGCCGCCGGGCCCCGCCACCCCGCCGTCGAACGGACGGCCCCCGCACCCCGGATCATCAGCCGCGAGGTGTGGGGCGCGGACGAGAGCCTGCGCCGGGAGGCGGTGACCTACACGGGCGCGGCCCGCGCGGTCTTCGTGCACCACACCAACCACCCCGACGACTACGACTGCGCCGACGTCCCCGAGATGCTGCGCGCGATGCAGGCCGACCACGTGCTGGGCAAGGGCTGGGACGACCTGGGCTACAACTTCGTGGTCGACAAGTGTGGCCGGATCTATGAAGGCCGGGCCGGCGGCATGGACCGTTTCGTGATGGGCGCGCACACCAGCGGCTTCAACGCGGACAGCGTGGGCGTCGCGGCGCTCGGCGACTTCCCCGCGGGCACCGAGGTGCCGAGCCCGCTGGTGTCCGCCATCGCCGAGATCGCCGCCTGGAAGCTGCGCACCGGCACGGACCCGCGCGACCAGGTGCGGATGGTGTCCACCAACGACGCCGCCCGGGTACCGGAGGGCGAGCCGGCCGAGCTGGAGGTCATCTCCGGCCACCGCGACATCGTGCACACCCACTGTCCGGGGGACGCGCTCCACGACGAGCTGCCCACCATCCGCGCCGAGGCCGCCCGGCTGCGGATCGCCGGCCGGCACTGACCGGTGTCACCCCCTGCCGCCCTGGGCTGATGCCGCGATGGCCGCGCACGCTGCCGCTGCCGCTGCCGCTGCCGCTGCCGCTGCCGCTGCCGCTGCCGCTGCCGCCGTTGCTGCTGGTGACGGTGGCGCTGGCCGCGGAGCCGGTGTCGCCGCTGGGCCTGGGCCTGGGCCTGGGCGTCGGCGCTCCGCAGCCGCGTCCGGAGACCGTGGCGCCGCGGATGGGCGATCCGCTGCTCGGGAACACGGATGGCGTGATCCAGGCCCGGGACGGCGCGGGGGCGTTCCATCCGCTCGCCGACCGGGTGACGGGGCGGCTGGGCGCGGGGTGGCCAGGGGGGCCGCCGACGCCGGAGGGGCTGGTGGAGTATGGGTGGTGGGACGTGCGTGAGTTCGCCGCCGGGATCGGCGACGACGTGGCGCTGCTCGGCTTGAGCCTGGAGGGCGGATAAGAGTTGAGCCACACCCGCTCAGGACATTTGACGGAGGTCCACAGCTGCGGCACTCTTGAGTCAGTCGCACTCAAGCTAGTAGTTGGAGGATATCGAAATGGCACGTGCGGTCGGCATCGACCTGGGCACGACGAACTCCGTCGTCAGTGTTCTCGAAGGCGGTGAGCCCACCGTCATCACCAACGCCGAGGGCGCCAGGACCACGCCGTCCGTTGTGGCCTTCGCGAAGAACGGCGAGGTGCTGGTCGGCGAGGTGGCCAAGCGCCAGGCCGTCACCAACGTGGACCGGACGATCCGCTCGGTCAAGCGCCACATGGGCACCGACTGGAAGATCGGGCTGGACGGCAAGGACTTCAACCCCCAGCAGATCAGCGCCTTCATCCTGCAGAAGCTGAAGCGGGACGCCGAGGCGTATCTGGGCGAGAAGGTCACGGACGCGGTCATCACCGTCCCGGCGTACTTCAACGACCACGAGCGGCAGGCCACCAAGGAGGCCGGTGAGATCGCGGGGCTGAACGTGCTCCGCATCGTCAACGAGCCCACCGCCGCCGCCCTCGCCTACGGCCTGGAGAAGGACGACCAGACCATCCTGGTCTTCGACCTCGGTGGCGGCACCTTCGACGTCTCGTTGCTGGAGATCGGCGACGGCGTGGTCGAGGTCAAGGCGACCAACGGTGACAACCACCTCGGTGGTGACGACTGGGACCAGCGCGTCGTGGACCACCTGGTCCGCCAGTTCCAGAACGCGCACGGTGTGGACCTGGCCAAGGACAAGATGGCCCTCCAGCGGCTGCGCGAGTCCGCCGAGAAGGCGAAGATCGAGCTGTCCTCGTCCACCGAGACCACGATCAACCTGCCCTACATCACGGCGTCGGCCGAGGGCCCGCTGCACATGGACGAGAAGCTCACCCGGGCGCAGTTCCAGCAGCTCACCGCCGACCTGCTGGAGCGCTGCAAGACCCCGTTCCACAACGTGATCAAGGACGCCGGGATCCACCTGTCCGAGATCGACCACGTGGTCCTGGTCGGCGGCTCGACCCGGATGCCCGCCGTCGCGGAGCTGGTGCGCGAGCTGACCGGCGGCAAGGACGCCAACAAGGGCGTGAACCCGGACGAGGTCGTCGCCATCGGCGCCAGCCTCCAGGCCGGCGTGCTCAAGGGCGAGGTCAAGGACGTCCTGCTGCTCGACGTCACCCCGCTGTCCCTCGGCATCGAGACCAAGGGCGGCATCATGACCAAGCTGATCGAGCGCAACACCACGATCCCCACCAAGCGCTCCGAGATCTTCACCACGGCCGAGGACAACCAGCCGTCGGTGCAGATCCAGGTCTACCAGGGCGAGCGCGAGATCGCGGCGTACAACAAGAAGCTCGGGATGTTCGAGCTGACCGGCCTGCCCCCGGCGCCGCGCGGCGTCCCGCAGATCGAGGTCACCTTCGACATCGACGCCAACGGCATCATGCACGTCTCCGCCAAGGACCTCGGTACCGGCAAGGAGCAGCGGATGACCGTCACCGGCGGCTCCGCGCTGCCGAAGGACGACATCGAGCGGATGATGCGCGACGCCGAGCAGTACGCGGACGAGGACGCCCGTCGCCGGGAGGCCGCCGAGACGCGCAACCAGGCCGAGCAGCTCGTCTACTCCACGGAGAACTTCATCAAGGAGAACTCCGAGAAGGTCCCCAGCGAGGTGAAGACCGAGGTCGAGGCCGCCATCGCCGACCTGAAGGAGAAGCTGAAGGGCGAGGACACCGCGGCGATCCGCGAGGCGTCCGAGAAGGTCGCGGCCACCAGCCAGAAGCTGGGACAGGCGATGTACGCCGACGCCCAGGCGGCCCAGGCGGCCGGCGACTCCGCACCCGGCGGTACCGAGAGCGCCGCCCCCGGCGCCGATGAGGACGTCGTGGACGCCGAGATCGTGGACGACGACAAGCCGAAGGGCGGTGCGGCGTGACTCAGGACCCGCAGGGCTTCGACAAGGAGCCCGAGGTCCCCGACGCCGAGGCGACGACCCCCGAAGTGCCCGCCGAGTCTTCCGTCTCCGACGAGCTCGGCGGGGGCGCCGCCCCCTCCGGGGACGGCGCCGCCGAGTCGACGGCGTCGCAGGACCCCAAGGACGCGAAGGACCGCCAGGACATCGCTCTGACGGCCCAGCTCGACCAGGCCCGCTCGGCGCTGAGCGAGCGCACCCAGGATCTCCAGCGGCTCCAGGCGGAGTTCCAGAACTACCGCCGCCGGGTCGAGCGGGACCGGATCGCGGTCAAGGAGATGGCCGTGGCCAATCTCCTGACCGAGCTGCTGCCGGTGCTCGACGACATCGGCCGCGCCCGGGACCACGGGGAGTTGGTCGGCGGCTTCAAACAGGTCGCCGAGTCGCTGGAGACGGTCGCCGCGAAGATGGGGCTGATGCAGTTCGGCAAGGAGGGCGAGCCTTTTGACCCGATGGTGCACGAGGCCCTGATGCACAGCTACTCGCCGGATGTCACCGAGACGACGTGCGTGCAGATCCTCCAGCCTGGGTACCGCATCGGCGAGCGCACGATCCGGCCCGCCCGGGTCGGCGTCGCCGAGCCGCAGCCGGGCAAGCCGGCCGACCAGCAGGACGAGAGCGCATCCGAGAAGGACGACGGCGGTGGCCCGGACGAGGGCTGACGTGACGGGAGACCCGAGTCAGCGGAAGGAGGGGCGCCGGGGATGAGCACCAAGGACTTCATCGAGAAGGACTACTACAAGGTCCTCGGCGTTCCGAAGGACGCGACCGAGGCGGAGATCAAGAAGGCGTACCGCAAGCTCGCCCGGGAGAACCACCCGGACGCGAACAAGGGGGACGCCAGGGCCGAGGACCGCTTCAAGAGCGTCTCCGAGGCATATGACGTGCTCGGCGACGCCCGGCGGCGCAAGGAGTACGACGAGGCCCGCGCCCTCTTCGGGAACGGCGGTTTCCGGCCGGGGCCCGGCGCGGGCGGGCAGTTCAACTTCGACTTGGGTGATCTCTTCGGCGGCGGTGCGCAGCCCGGGGGGCCCGGCGGGCCCTCCGGGCCCGGCGCCCCCGGGGCCGGCGGCTTCGGTGGCGGTCTGGGGGACGTCTTCGGCGGCCTGTTCAACCGGCCGGGCCCGGGTGCGCGCACGCAGCCCCGGCGCGGCCAGGACATCGAGTCCGAGGTGACGCTCAGCTTCACCGAGGCGGTGGCCGGGGCGACCGTTCCGCTGCGGATGTCGTCCAGCGCGGCCTGCAAGGCGTGCTCCGGGACCGGCGACAAGAACGGCACGCCGCGGGTGTGCCCGACCTGCGTCGGCACCGGGCAGGTCAGCCGGGGCGGCGGGGGCGGCTTCTCGCTCACCGACCCCTGTGTGGACTGCCGGGGCCGGGGGCTGATCGCGCAGGACCCCTGCCCCGTGTGCCGGGGCAGCGGCCGGGCGACCAGCTCGCGCACCATGCAGGTCCGCATCCCGGCCGGCGTGGACGACGGGCAGCGCATCCGGCTGCGCGGCAAGGGCGCGCCGGGCGAGCGCGGCGGGCCCAACGGCGACCTGTACGTCGTGGTGCACGTCGACGAGCACCCGGTCTTCGGCCGTCGTGGCGACAATCTGACCATCGCCGTGCCGGTGACCTTTCCGGAGGCCGCGCTCGGTGCTGAGATCAGGGTGCCGACGCTGAGCGGCCCGCCCGTCACGCTCAAGCTGCCGCCGGGCACGCCCGGCGGACGCACGATGCGCGCGCGCGGCAAGGGCGCGGTCCGCAAGGACGGCACCCGGGGCGATCTGCTGGTCACCATCGAGGTGGCCGTGCCGCGCGAGCTGGGCGACGAGGCGCGGAAGGCCCTTGAGGAATACCGCGCCGCGGTGGAGGGCGAGGATCCTCGGGCAGGGCTGTTCGAGGCCGCGAAGGGAGAGTAACGAGAGATGGACGGCCGGAACGGACACAGCAACCCCTATGAACTGACCGACGAGTCTCCGGTGTACGTCATCTCGGTAGCGGCACAGCTCTCCGGACTGCACCCGCAGACGCTGCGCCAGTACGACCGGCTGGGCCTGGTCTCCCCGGACCGTACCGCCGGCCGCGGCCGGCGGTACTCGGCGCGGGACATCCGGCTGCTGCGCGAGGTGCAGCGGCTGTCCCAGGTCGAGGGCATCAACCTGGCCGGCATCAAGCGGATCATCGAGCTGGAGAAGCAGGTCGCAGCCCTCCAGGCCGCGGTGGCCGACCTCCAGCAGGCGGTGGAGGGCGCCGCCAGCGCGATGCGCCAGCGCGAGGCCCAGGTGCACGCCTCCTACCGCCGCGATCTGGTCCCGTACCAGGACGTCCGCCACTCGGCGGCGATCGTCGTCTGGCGTCCGGACCGCCGGGGCTGACCCCCGCGCGGGCCCGCGTTCACTCCCGGGTCCGGCCCAGGGCGCGGGCCAGCGGAGGCAGGAACGCGCAGCACAGGGCGGTGGCGAACAGCCAGCCACCCACGATGTCGGTCGGCCAGTGCACCCCCAGATAGACGCGGCTGACGCCGACCGCCACCGCCCACACGGCGGGAACGCCGATCGCCAGCGCGCGGGTGACGGTGCGGTGGCAGTAGGGCAGCAGCGCGGCGGCCAGGCCGATCGCGGTGAGCGCCGAGGTGGTGGCGTGGCCCGACGGCAGCGCGTCACCGTTGACGTGCCGCGTCCAGTCCTCGGCCGGCGGCCTGGCCCGGTCCACGGCGGTGACCAGGGCGTAGCGCAGCCACTGGGCCAGCACCAGCGCCCCCAGGCCCGCGAGCGCGCCCAGCCACCACCGGCGTGGTGCCGCCAGGGCGCCCGCGAGGGCGGCCAGCAGGTGCGGCAGGCCCCGGCTCCCGCTGTCGGTGATGACCGTGAAGACATCGACCCAGCCCGGTGTGCGGTGCTCCAGCGCCCAGTCGTGCGCGGCGGTGTCCACCCCGAACGGGCTGTCGCCCCGGAGAGTGACCACCGCGACCAGCACGGCCAGCAGGATGGCGGCGGCCGAGGCGGCGAGGTAGCGGCGCGGCGGCATGCTGAGCAACTCTAGCCGCAGCCCCCGCCGTCCCGGCGTCCCGGCCGCGCCGGGGTGGCGGTTACGCGGCGGACCACCTCAGCTCGACATCGCTCGCTCTCACATAGCCGACACGGTGGCCGAGCTGGATCTGGTGAAACGTCTCGCCGCGCACCACGGTGTGCGGAGCCGGGTCGAAGGTGACGGCCCGGTAGTACGCGCTGTCCGTGCGCGGGCCGACCACGTACTCCTGGTCCGCCGGGAGGTGGAGGACAGCGGCGAGACGGCGGCCCGGACCGGGATGTCCGCCTGATCGGCGGCGGCCTCGGCCAGGGTGCGCGAAGAGGCGGGCGACGCGGGCGCCGCCCGGCCGGGCCGGGGTTCGCCGCGCCGCGCCGGGCTGCCTGCCGTGCGGCACAGGTCCACACCGATGGCGAACTCCCTTGCTTCGCCGGATCTTTACCACCCTCATGGCCCTCGTCAACGCGGGCGCGCGCCACACTCGTTCGGCGGACGGTGACTGGACATGCCCGATCGGTGATCACAGGGTTGTCCCTATGCGAATCGCCCGACTGCCGATACCCGCCGCCGTCGCCGCCGTGCTGCTGGTGGTCGCCGCGCCGCCCGCCGTGGCCGCCGAGCCGTGGCGGGACGGCGCCATCCCTACCGTGGGCAAGCTGATCTGGGACGCGGGCGGCGGTCGGCTCGGGCTCTGTTCGGGGGCCGTCGTGGACGCCCCGAACGGCAGCGTGGTCGCCACCGCCGCGCACTGCGCGCGCACCCGCGAGCAGCCGGAGCCGCCGCCGGAGGTGTGGTTCGTGCCCGGCTACGACCATGCCCGGGACACCTGGCGCGAGGACGGCTGGCGGGTCGCGTCGTTCCACACGCCGGAGGGCTGGGACGTCGCCCGCGACACGGCCGAGATCCTGCCGCACGACTACGCCTTCCTCACCCTCGCCGAGAAGGACGGGCGCACGGTCCAGGAGGCGCACGGCGCCAACCGGCTCGCGTTCGAGCCCCTGAAGGAGGGGGAGTGGGTCGCCGCGCTGGGGTACCCGGCGGCGGCGCCGTACGACGGCGAGTCGCTGCGGTACTGCGCGGGCGGGACCGATGTGCTGACCGAGGGCGAGGCGCAGGAGCCGAACCTCGGTGGGCTGCTGCTGGACGACTGCGACATGACCGCCGGATCGAGCGGCGGGCCCTGGCTGCGGGACTACGACCGGGCCACCGAGTCGGGCACGCTGGTGGCCGTGATGTCGGTGGGCAGCGGCGAGGGACAGGTGGTCGGCCGGCCGTTCCCGGAGGCCGCGCGGGAGCTGCTCGCCGCGGCGGGGGCGTAGTCGGCCGGCGGATCGTCAGCGCGGTCACGAGCGGCGATATCAGGGCCGGAGAGCTCCACCGAAAGCGGCTTGAGTGGAATAGACTCAACTTATCGTACGTTGGATCTAGCAGGCTTAGCTTTTCAAGATCATATGCTCATGGAGGAGACGGCCCAGTGAACGCCGAGCTGACCAACAGGAGCCGGGACGCGATCAGCGCGGCCAACGACCGCGCCCTGACCGGCGGCCACCCCGACATCACCCCCGCGCACCTGCTGCTGGCCCTGCTCTCCGGCCAGGACAACGAGAACGTGCGGGACCTGCTCGCGGCCGTCGGCGCCGACCAGGCCGCGCTGCGCTCCGGCGCCGAGCGGCTGCTCGCGGCGCTGCCCAGCGTGCAGGGCGCGTCCGTCGCCAAGCCGCAGCCCGACCGCGAGCTGCTGGCCGTGCTCGCCGACGCCGCCCGGCGCGCCAAGGAGCTGGGCGACGCCTATGTCTCCACCGAGCACCTGCTGATCGGGCTGGCCGCCAAGGGCGGGCGGGCCGGCGATCTGCTCACCGGCCAGGGCGCCGCCGACCGCAAGCTGCTGGACGCCTTCCAGGCGAGCCGCGGCGAGCAGCGCGTCACCACGGCCGACCCCGAGGGCGTCTACAAGGCGCTGGAGAAGTTCGGCACGGACTTCACGGCGGCGGCCCGCGAGGGTCGGCTCGACCCGGTGATCGGCCGGGACCACGAGATCCGGCGCGTGGTGCAGGTGCTCTCCCGCCGCACCAAGAACAACCCCGTTCTCATCGGCGAGCCCGGCGTCGGCAAGACCGCCGTGGTGGAGGGCCTGGCCCAGCGCATCGTCAAGGGCGACGTTCCCGAGTCGCTGAAGAACAAGCGGCTCGTCTCGCTGGACCTCGGCGCCATGGTCGCCGGGGCGAAGTACCGGGGCGAGTTCGAGGAGCGGCTGAAGGCCGTGCTGGGCGAGATCAAGGACAGCGGCGGCCAGATCATCACGTTCATCGACGAGCTGCACACGGTCGTCGGCGCGGGCGCCGGCGGCGACTCGGCCATGGACGCGGGGAACATGCTCAAGCCCATGCTGGCCCGCGGCGAGCTGCGCATGGTCGGCGCGACGACGCTGGACGAGTACCGCGAGCGGATCGAGAAGGACGCCGCCCTGGAGCGCCGCTTCCAGCAGGTGCTGGTCGCCGAGCCCAGCGTCGAGGACACCATCGCGATCCTGCGCGGCCTCAAGGGCCGGTACGAGGCGCACCACAAGGTGCAGATCGCCGACGCCTCCCTGGTGGCCGCCGCGGCGCTCTCCGACCGGTACATCACCTCCCGCTTCCTGCCGGACAAGGCCATCGACCTGGTGGACGAGGCCGCCTCGCGGCTGCGGATGGAGATCGACTCCTCGCCCGTGGAGATCGACGAGCTCCAGCGCTCCGTCGACCGGCTGAAGATGGAGGAGATGGCGCTCGTCAACGAGTCCGACGCCTCCTCCCAGGAGCGGCTGGCCCGGCTGCGGCGCGAGCTGGCCGACCGTGAGGAGGAGCTGCGGGGCCTCACCGCCCGCTGGGAGAAGGAGAAGCAGAGCCTGAACCGGGTCGGTGAGCTGAAGGAGCGGCTGGACGAGCAGCGCGGCCTGGCCGAACGCGCCCAGCGCGACGGCGACTTCGAGACCGCCTCCAAGCTGCTCTACGGCGAGATCCCGGCCCTGGAGCGGGAGCTGGCCGCCGCCTCCGAGGCCGAGCAGGAGGCCGCGGCCACCACCATGGTCAAGGAGGAGGTCGGCCCGGACGACATCGCGGACGTGGTGTCCTCCTGGACCGGCATCCCGGCCGGGCGGCTGCTGGAGGGCGAGACCGAGAAGCTGCTGCGCATGGAGGAGGGGCTCGGCAAGCGGCTGATCGGCCAGACCGAGGCCGTGCGGGCCGTCTCGGACGCGGTGCGCCGCAGCCGGGCCGGCGTCGCGGACCCGGACCGGCCCACCGGCTCCTTCCTCTTCCTGGGCCCGACCGGCGTGGGCAAGACGGAGCTGGCCAAGGCGCTGGCGGACTTCCTCTTCGACGACGAGCGGGCCATGGTCCGCATCGACATGAGCGAGTATGGCGAGAAGCACTCGGTGGCCCGGCTCGTCGGCGCGCCCCCCGGCTATGTGGGGTACGAGGAGGGCGGCCAGCTCACCGAGGCGGTGCGGCGGCGCCCGTACACGGTGGTCCTGCTGGACGAGGTGGAGAAGGCGCACCACGAGGTCTTCGACATCCTGCTCCAGGTGCTGGACGACGGACGGCTGACGGACGGCCAGGGCCGGACGGTCGACTTCCGCAACACCATCCTCATCCTCACCTCCAACCTCGGCAGCCAGCACCTGGTTGACGCTCTCTCCTCGCCCGGCCTCGGGCAGGAGGGGCTCATGAAGGCCGCCGACCGGCGCGAGGAGGTGCTGGCGGCGGTGCGGGCCGCGTTCCGGCCCGAGTTCCTCAACCGGCTGGACGACATCGTGATCTTCGGCGCGCTCGGCGGCGAGGAGCTGGGCCGCATCGCGCGGCTCCAGATCGACTCGCTCCAACGGCGGCTGGCCGACCGGCGGCTCACCCTCGACGTCACCCAGCTCGCCCTCGGCTGGCTGGCCGACGAGGGGAACGACCCGGCGTACGGCGCCCGCCCGCTGCGGCGGCTGGTGCAGACCGCGATCGGGGACCCGCTGGCCCGGAAGATCCTCGGCGGCGAGGTGCGGGACGGCGACACCGTCCGGGTGGACGTGGCGCTGGACGGCGGGCTGACGATCGAGGCCGTGCGCCCGGCCTGACCCTGCCCCCCGGCTGTCCCGATCCCGATCCGATCCCATACCGGCTGCGGTCCGATGATGTGCCCGGAGCCGGTATGGGGGAGGATGGGGAAAGCCCGCAGTCGTAGGAAGGGACTCATCCCGTGTCTGTCGATCCGTCCGCGATCCCGAGCTTCGGAGGTCCGCCGGACAAGCAGAAGAGCGCGCCGCAGGCCAAGAAGCCCACCGGGCCCATCATGCCGAACCCGGACCTGATCAAGCAGCTCCTGGACCGGATGAAGGTGAAGTACGTCCTGGACAAGGAGGGCGACGTCGTCGCCCCCTGGAAGAACTTCCGGGTCTACTTCATGTTCCGCGGCGAGGAACGGCAGCGGATGCTGATCGTGCGGACGTTCTACAGCCACCCGCACAGCATCGACGACAAGCCGCGGCTGCTGGAGAGCGTCGACGAGTGGAACCACTCGTCCTTGTGGCCCAAGGTCTACACCCACACCCAGGACGACGGTGTCGTCCGGATGGTCGGGGACTTCCACTTGCTGCTCGGGGCCGGGGTCGCGTTCGACCACTTCGTGGCGAGCCTGGTGAGCTGGGTGCGCGCGGCCGGCGAGTTCGACAAGTGGATCGTGGAGCGCCTCGGCCTGGCCAAGGACGTCGAGGAGTCCGCGGACGCCGACGCGGACGGTGACAGCGGCGGGAGCGGGAACGCCGGGGCCCCGGGTGCCCCCGGGGAGGACGGCGCGTGATCATCGCGTTCTCCGTGACGCCCATCGGCACCGGCGAGGATGTGGGCGAGGAGGTCGCCGAGGCCGTGCGCGTGGTCCGCGCCAGCGGCCTGCCGCACCGCACCGACGCCATGTTCACCAGCCTTGAGGGCGAGTGGGACGAGGTCATGGACGTCGTCAAACGGGCGGTCGAGGCCGTGCGCGCCCGCTCCGGGCGGGTCAGCCTCGTCCTCAAGGCCGACCTGCGCGACGGTGTCACGGACGGCCTGACCGCCAAGGTCGAGCGGGTCGAGCGGCTGCTCGCAGCGTCTCCGGAAGCCGCCGCGCCGACCGGGCGAACCCACGAACCCGGTCCATCCGGTCCATCCGGTCCATCCGGTCCTTCCTGACCTTCTCCCCGCGTGGTCCTCTTGACCTCCTCCCAGCGCTCCTCCTGCCGGTCGGCCATCCGCCGCAGCATGTCCTCCCAGGGCGGCGTGCGGTTCCGTTGAGACAGCGGGAGACGGAGCCGGGGTCCCGATGCCGGCGGGCCGCGTAGCGGCGGACGCTGGCGCCCAGGCCCGTGACAGCTCGCGTAGGTTCGCGGCCAGGAGCCTTCTCGCCGGTGGCAGTGAGCTCTTCGGCGGAGCGAGAGGTCCCGGGATTCCCTCGTGAGCCGTGCCCTCCCCTTGGCGTCGGTGTGACGGAGCCGGGACCCATGAGTAGCACCGAAGGCCGGAGCGGGGGCGTGAAACGACCGATGCCGGGGAGACTGGCAACAAGGCAGTTGCCGTTGGCAGTTGCCGAGATGTCGCTCCGGGCCCCGCCCACCGTCGCGGGGCGGGCGGGACCCGGGGGGCGTCAGATGACGTCGGCCTCCTCCGCGAAGTGGCAGGCGACCGGGTGGTCCGAGCCACGGTTGATCAGGGCCGGCTCCTCGGTGGCGCAGATGTCCTGGGCCTTCCAGCAGCGGGTCCTGAAGCGGCAGCCGCTGGGCGGATCGAGGGGGCTGGGCACGTCGCCCGTGAGCACCGTCCGCCGCCGCCTGCGCTCCTTCCTCGGGTCGGCCAGCGGCGCCGCCGACAACAGCGCCTGGGTGTATGGGTGCTGCGGCCGTTCGTACACGTCCCGGCGGGTGCCGGTCTCCACCACCTTGCCGAGGTACATCACGGCGACCCGGTCGGAGATGTGCCGCACCACGGACAGATCGTGGGCGATGAACACGTAGGCGACGCCCAGCCGGTCCTGGAGGTCCTCCAGCAGGTTCACCACACCGGCCTGCACCGACACGTCGAGCGCGGAGACCGGCTCGTCCAGCACCAGCAGCTTGGGCTGGAGGGCCAGCGCACGGGCGATGCCGATGCGCTGGCGCTGGCCGCCGGAGAACTCGTGCGGGTAGCGGTTGCCGTGCTCCGGGCTCAGGCCGACCAGTTCGAGCAGCTCGGCCACCCGCGCCCTGCCGCCGTCACGCCAGACGCCCTGCACCTTCAGCGGCTCGGCGACGATGTCGTTCACCGGCAGCCGGGGGTTGAGCGAGGCGTACGGGTCCTGGAAGACCATGCCCGCCTTGCGCTGCACGGCCCGCAGCTGGGACGTGGACAGACCGGTGATCTCCTGGCTGTCGAAGGTGACCGAGCCCGAGGTGGGTGTGATGAGCTGGAGCACGGCCCGGCCGGTGGTGGACTTGCCGCAGCCCGACTCCCCGACCACGCCCAGCGTTTCGCCCTCGGCGACGGTGAACGAGACGCCGCTGACGGCCTGTACCTGGCCGACGACGCGCCGGATCAGGCCGCCGCCGCGCACGGGGAAGTTCACCACCAGATCGGTGACCCGCAGCAGCTCCTTCGACGTCGTCATGGTGGTCATCGGCCCTCCTCGGACTCGGTCGGCGCGGGTTCGGTCGGCGCGGGTTCGGCGGACGAGGACGCGCGGAAGAACGCGGTGGGGTCCTCGGCCGCCGCCAGCTCGTCGCTGTGGTGGCAGGCGGCCCGGTGACTCTCCGCCGCCTCGGTCAGCTCCGGCTCGGTCTCCCGGCACACACCGGTGGCCAGCGGGCAGCGCGGGGAGAACGGGCAGCCGGCCGGCAGGCTGATCAGCGACGGCGGGGTGCCGGCGATGGGCCGCAGGCGGGCGTCGCGCTCGCCCTCCAGGGACGGGATGGAGCCGAGCAGCCCGGCGGTGTACGGCATGCGCGGCTCGTAGAAGACCTGGTCGGTCTCGCCGATCTCCACCGGCTTGCCCGCGTACATCACGAGCGTGCGGTGGGCCATGCCCGCGATCACGCCGAGGTCGTGCGTGATCATCAGGATCGCCGCGTTGACCGCGTCCTTGACCTCCAGGAGCTTCTCCAGGATCTGCGCCTGAACGGTCACGTCCAGCGCGGTCGTCGGCTCGTCCGCGATGATCACGTCCGGGTCGTTGATGATGGCCATGGCGATCATCACGCGCTGCCGCATGCCGCCGGAGAATTCGTGCGGGTACGCCTTCAGCCGCCGGTCGGCCTGCGGGATGCCGACCAGGTCGAGCATCTCCCGGGCCCGCGCCAGCGCTTGCTTGCGCGGCACCAGATGGTGGGCGAGCACCGCCTCCGCCAGCTGGTCGCCGATCGTGCGCACCGGGTTCAGGGAGGTCATCGGGTCCTGGAAGATCATGGCGATCTTCCGGCCGCGCAGGTCGCGTTGCTCCTTGGGGCGCAGCGTCAGCAGGTCCTGGCCCCGGTAGCGGATGCTGCCCCGGATGCGGGCGTTCTTCGGCAGCAGGCCCATGACGGCCATGGAGGAGACCGACTTGCCGGAGCCCGACTCGCCGACGATGCCCAGCACTTCGCGGGCGTGGAGGGTGTAGTCGACGCCGCGCACGGCCTTGACGACGCCGTCGTCGGTGGGGAACTCGACGGTCAGATTCTCGACGGCGAGGATCTCCTCGTCCGACGGTGGCCGCGCGTCGGCCAGTGTCCTGGCCTCGTGGACCTCGTCGGCGGCCTCGGTCACCGCCGCCTCGACGGCCGGGACGGCGGGCGCGGTCGGGGGGTTCACAGGTGGGGTAAGGGAAGACATCAGTCACGCACCCGGGTCTGTCGGGGGTCGAAGGCGTCGCGCAGGCCGTCGCCGATGAAGTTCACCGAGAGGGCGATGACGATGATGAACGCGCCGGGCCAGTAGAACAGCCAGGGCCGGACGGTCAGCGCCGTGCGGTAGTCGGTGATGAGCCTGCCCAGCGAGGTGTCCGGCGGCTGCACCCCGAGGTTGAGGAAGGACAGTGAGGACTCCAGCAGCACCGCGCTGGCGATCATCAGCGTCGCGGAGACGATGATGATGCCCACGGTGTTGGGCAGGATGTGCTTGAAGATGATCCGGGCCGACGGGGTGCCGACCGAGCGGGCCGCCTCCACGAACTCCTTCTCCCGCAGCGCGAGCACCTCGCCGCGCACCAGCCGGGCGATCTGCGTCCACAGGCACAGGCCGAGGAAGAGGGCGAAGAGGAAGATGCCCTTGTCGGCGATGATCACGCCGATCAGCCCGGCCAGCAGCAGCGTCGGGACCGCGATCACCACGTCGGTGGTGCGCATCAGGACGGACTCGGTCCGGCCGCGGAAGTAGCCCGCGGTGGCGCCGATCACGGTGCCGACGAAGGTGGCGACCAGACCGACGATGATGGCGATCACCAGGGATATCTGGGTGCCGCGCATGGTGAGGGCGAAGTAGTCGCGGCCGATGTTGTCCTGGCCGAAGGGGTGTTCACCCAGGTGGACACCGCCGCCGCCGAGGAAGCCGGGCAGCACCGAGAGGGTGGGGTCGCCGCCGCCGGTGACGGCGCCGGTCGAGGTGGGGTCCTTGTCCCACCAGCCGGGGACCGGGCCGGCGCCGATGGAGCTGACCGCCAGCCCGACCACCAGGACGAGCAGGATCATGCCGGCCAGGGCGCCCCGGTGCCGGAAGAACCGGCGGCGGACGAGCTGTCCCTGGGAGCGGGCGACGATGGTGAGTCCCTGCGCGGCGTCGGATGTCGCGCCGGAGACGGCCGCCGGTGCCTTCCCGGCTCCGGCCGGTTGCGCGTTCTGCGTCATGGCCAAGTCTCCTTTACGACAGCCGGATGCGCGGGTCGAGGAAGGCGTAGGTGATGTCGGCGATCATGTTGAAGACGACGATCGCGCCGCCGGACACCAGGAAGAACGCCATGATCGGCATGGGGTCGCCCTGCTCGATGCCCGTGAACAGCAGGCGGCCCATGGCTGACCAGCCGAACACCTGCTCCGTCACCACGGCGCCGCCGACGATCGTGCCGATGTCGTAGGCCACCAGGGTCGTGATCGGGATCAGTCCGTTGCGCAGGACGTGCCGGGTGACGACCGCCCGTTCGCTGAGCCCTTTGGCCCGGCCGGTGCGCACGAAGTCCTGGTTCATCACTTCGAGCATGCTCGCGCGGGTGTAACGGGTGTAGGTGGCCAGGGAGATGAGCACCAGGGCCAGCGTCGGTAGCGCGAGGTGGCCGAACGAGTCCAGGCCGGTCTCCCAGAACGTCCCCTCGTAGTTGGGGGTCTTCGCGCCGATGGTGGAGACGGGTCGGCCGCCCACCGACTCGCTGTAGTCGTCGAAGGACTGGAGCATCCGGTCGGTGAAGATGACCGCGCCGCCGAACAGGCCGGTGAGGACGGCCGCCGGGATGGCGGAGCGGCGGTAGAGGTCACCGCCGAGATACCAGCCGAGCCCGAAGCAGATGGCGGCGGTCAGCGCCGCGAGTCCGAGCAGCGTGATCAGGTCGGGGTCGTCCAGCACCGGATCGAGGGCGAGCGAGGCGACGATGCCGAGCGCGGCGGCGATCAGCGCCGCCTGGAGCGGCGGTTTCCACGCCACGCCGCTGACCAGGGCGGTGAAGCCGACGGCGGCGGCGACGGCGGTGAGGCCGACGACGATCGGTCCGAGGCCCGGGTCGGCGAACCACTCGGTGGCCGACAGCGCGGCGAGCAGCACGGCCATGGCCGTGGCGGCGGAGGCGAACGCGGTGATCCGCGACCGCCGGTCGCCGACGACGAGCGAGCCGCAGAACAGACCGGCGAGCAGCGAGATCGCGCCGATGAACAGCGGGCTGATCTCGGGGTCGGTCAGCCAGTCGTTGAAGTCGATGGCGAGGAACTGCTTGAGCAGGGTGCCGACCCAGAACAGCGGCAGCGAGAAGCAGATGAAGGCGACGAAGGTGACGGTCTGGTCCAGCGCGGTGTACTGGCGCAGGGCCGATATCACTCCGATGGTGATGCCGACGACGACGGCGAGCACGGTGGCGCCGGTGATGAGCTGGATGGTGGCCGAGAAGGCGCTCTCCAGCATGGAGTTGACGTCCTGCCCCTGACGGTTGACGCCGAGGTCGCCCGAGAAGACGCCTCCGAGCCACCGGAAGTAGCGGACGATGAGCGGGTCGTCGAGGTGCATCCGCTCGGTGATGACGGCGATGGCGCTGTCGCGCGAGGTGTCGGGGAGCTGTCGCGCCTCGGCCAGGGGGTCTTTGACGTTCGTCGCCAGGAAGAAGACCACGACCGAGGAGGCGAGGAAGACCCAGACCGAGACGAAGAGCCGCCGCGCGATGAAGACGAGCATGCGCTGACTCCTGGAGTTCAGGGGATCGGGGGGCAGGGGCAGGGGCAGGGGCGGGGAACGGGGCGAGGTGGTGAGGGGCCGCGGCACATACGCGGCGGGGCCGGAGGGTCAGACCCCCCGGCCCCTTGAGATGTGGAGCGGTGGCGCGAGCCGGTCAGGGACCGGGCTGTCGCGTCAGCTCTTGCTCCACATGTCCGCGTTCCACACGATGCCGTTCTGCGAGGGGTTGGGGACGACGTTCTCCACCGTCTGACCCCAGGCGGTGATGCCCGGGTGCTGGTAGAGCGGGATCGTCACCATGTCCTCCCAGAGCAGCGCCTCGATCTGCGCGGTCAGCTCGACGGCCTCCGCCTGGTCCGAGGTGCGCAGGACCTGGTCGAGCAGATCGTCCATCTCCGGGTTGGAGTAGCAGCCGTTGTTGTTGCCCTTGCCCTCGGGGGTGCAGTCGGTCACGGTGCGGTAGGTGGAGTTCCAGCCGGACCGGTCCGGGGAGCCGGACCACGCGAACATGGCCACGTCGAAACGGTTCTGGGCGAGGGCGCCGTTGGTGTCGAAGAAGTCCATGGCGGGCTCGAACTCGACATCGAACCCGGCCTCTTCGCAGTTCGCCTCGATCAGCGCGCCGGCGTCCAGACGGCGTTGGTTCTCCAGCGTGCCGATGTGGATCGTGGTGCCGACCGCGTCCTCCTCCTCCAGGATCTCGCGGGCGCGGTCGATGTCCTGGACGCCGTACTCGGCGACGGTGTCGGCCGAGGCGTCCACGGCTTCCTGGAAGCCAGGGTCCCACGGGGCGACGTTGCGGACTTCCTTGACCGTCGCGTCCGGTACGACCGGCTGGATCAGGTTCTCCACGAGCTGCTCGCGCGGCACGCAGAGGGAGAACGCCTGCCGCAGCGCGAGCGAGTCGGCGAACGGACCGTCGTTGAAGTTGAAGTCGAGGTGCTCGTAGGTGTATTCCTCGCCCACCTCGGACTGGATGCCGGACGCCGAGGTGATCTGGTTGGCGAGGTCCACCGTGGGCTGCGGCTCGATGATGTCGACTTCGCCGTTCTGGAGGGCCTGGACCTGCTCCTCCTCCGCGACGGTGCGGATGACGAGGGTCTCGGCCGCCGGCGGTTCGCCCCACCACTTGTCGTTGTAGGACAGGGTGACGGACTGCTCCGGCTCGTAGCCGGTGATGACGTACGGGCCCGAGGACGGGATCAGCGACGGGTCGGGCAGCGATCCGGTGATCAGCCAGCCCTCGTTGTAGAAGGTCGCGGCCTCCTCCAGCGGCGCCGCGTCGTCGCCCTGGAGCGCGGTGAGGAACTCCTCGGGCGTCGCGAAGCCGCCCTGCTCGGCGACGACGTGCGCGGGGAGCATGGCGTTGTTGCCGTGGCCGGGGCCGGCCGTCACCCAGTCCGCGAAGGGCTTGTCGTAGACCAGGGTGAACGACTTGTCGCCGGGGGCGCACTCCGGCATGGCGGTGTCCTCGACGCCCTGCGTGCCGACGGCGGAGAAGATGCCGTCGAACGCGCCGCTCTGCACCGTCCACCAGAGCAGGACGTCGTCGCAGTCGATGGCGGTGCCGTCGGACCACACGGCCGCGTCGTCGATGGTGTACTCGACGGTCAGCGGGTCTTCGGACGTCTGCTCGAAGGTGCCGAAGTCCTCATTCGGTATGGGCTGCCCGTCCGAGTCGCCGAAGCTCCAGAAGCCGGAGATCACCTGCTCCATGACCTGCCCGTTCGCCACGGAGTTGGCGCCCGCCGTGGCGTTGTTGTAGCTCTGGAACGGCTGGGCCATGGCGTAGGTCACGGTGCCGGTGGGGCCGCCGCCGCCCTCGTTCGTCTCCTCGTCGCCGTCGTCGTCGCTGCTGCATGCCGAGAGCACGAGGGCTCCTCCCAGCACGACCGCGACGAGTTTCGACGTTCTGCCGAATCGGGTCATCAATGGGCCTTCCGCGGTTGGTGACTTGAGGTGTGAAGTTGCGGAGAGCTTCCTCACCATCACGCTCGCTAACAAGTGCGCAAGAGTGGCCGTTGTGCAGTCGAGATGTGAAGAACGCTGAGTCGTTATCGGGAGTTGGGTGGTTTTCAGGACCAATCGGGGTGAATTGAAAGGGTCTTCGCGCGTTGAACGGGCATAAGTGTTCGTAATGCGGTCGAGCGATTGGTGAACAAGTGACCCACACTGTCCCCGATGGGATGGATATCCGGCGAAGATAGGTAAAACCGCTGTGGGGGAGGCGTGTTACATGGTTCGGTATTCCCGTTGTCTCCGGAGGGGCGGTCCGCGCCACCCTCAACTGCGCGCACGCGGGAGCCGACCCATGCTCACCACTATCCACACCGCCTACACCGACACCCGGGCGAACGACCTCGCCTGGGCCCTGGGCCGGGAGCCGATGCCTTCGCTGGCCACCCTCGATCTCGAACTGGCGGATGCCCGTGTGCAGTTGCGGGTGCTGGGGGCTTCGCACCAGGTGTTGCTCGACTCCCGGGAGGGCAGCTGCTCCGAGACGGTCGCCTGCATGGCCGGCGGCAACACCCCGCTGCCGCTGGGGGTGTCGAAGCGGCTGGGGAACTTCGAGTACGAATTCGCCGCCCGGGTCGAGAGTCTGAGTGCCGGATCCTTCGCCGGCCGCGCGCAGGAGCTGCTCGCGCTGGTCGCCGACCATCCGCACGGCCTGGCCGGCCTCTTCCCGGGCGACCCCAACGCGTTCACCGCGCTGCTCGCCCAGCGCCGGGGCGGCCAGGTCCACTGGCGCACCTGGCACGCCTATCCGCGGGAACGGCGCCTCGTCGCGACGCGCACCAGGGTCAGCGGCACGCGGGAGCCCGAGAAGTCCACTCCTGTGGGTGACAGGGCGAACGCGAAGTGTGACGTAACGTTCGGTTCATGATCGAGACGCCGGAAGCCGAGCGCTCAGCGGTCGCGCACTCACCGGTCGTCGCGCTGCCCGTATCGGCCGGGATCGGCCGGTTCCTCGTGCTGGTCGCGGTCTTCGTCTGCGCCGCCTGCGGTCTGGTGTATGAGCTGGAGCTGATCGCCCTCGCCGACTATCTCGTCGGCGACACCGTCACGCACACCTCGATCGTGCTGTCCACGATGGTCTTCGCCATGGGCATCGGCTCGCTGGGCGCCAAGCGGCTGCGCCGCCGCGCCTCGGTCAACTTCGGGTTGCTGGAGGCCCTGCTGGCACTGATCGGCGGCTGCTCCGCGACCGTTCTCCACCTCAGCCTGCTGTGGTTCGGCGAGGCCCGGCCGATGCTGGTCGCCTTCTCGCTCGCCATGGGGGTGCTCATCGGCGCCGAGATGCCGCTGCTGATGACGCTCATCCAGCGCATCCGCGAGCAGGACGCGGGTCGGGCCGTGGCCGACCTCTCCGCGGCGGACTATGTGGGCGCCCTGCTCGGCGGGCTCGCCTTCCCCTTCCTCCTGCTGCCATTGCTCGGCCGGCTCAACGCGGCCCTGTGCACCGGCGTGGTCAACGCGCTGGCGGGCGCGGTGGTGGTGCTGTGGCTCTTCCGGGGGGACCTGTCCCCGCGCGCCAGGCGGCGCATCCTCCTGCTGAACGTGTGCGTGACCGCCGTGCTTCTGGCCTGCGTTCCCGCGGTGGGCCCGCTGGAGCGGGCCGCCGAGCGGGCCCTGATCCGGCCGGCGCCCGCCGAGGCGGTCGCCGCGGTGGCCGGGGGCGCGGGGACCGGCGGCGCGCCGGACAGGGGGGTGGCGCCGCGATTGGCGTTGACGGTCACACCAGTGCTATATGCGTCGCCGAGTGGGTAGGCTCCGCGCCATGGAGCACGAGGTCTTCCTGCCGTACGCCGTCACCACCGTGCGGAGCGCGCTCGCCGAGCCGGGGCTGGTGACTCGCTGCGTGCCCGGATTCCTGCCCGGCCCCGACGCCGACCCGGCCCGGCCGGAGGGCCGGCTGCGGGTGCGTATCGGCTCCTCCACCATCACGTACCGCGGCACGCTGACCCTCAGCGGGCGCGGCGAGGGCGTCACGGCGGAGGCCGAGGGCACCGAGGCGAGGGGCTCCGGCATGGTGAGCCTCATCCTCACCGCCGTGCCGCGCGCGGTCGAGGACGGCTCGGGCACCACGGTCGCGTTCAGCGCGGTGGTCGAGGGCAAGGGCCGCATCGGTGACTTCACGGCGGCGCAGCGGGAGGCGGCGGGCCGGCGTCTGCTGGACCGATTCGCCGAGGCGCTGGCCGAGGAGCTGACAAGCGCGCAGGCACCGCCCGCCGCCGTCGGCGGCATCGGCGAGCCCGACGACAACGAGCGGGTCATTCCCGGCATCCCCGCCGCGCCCGAGCCGGAGCCCGAGCCGGAGGCCGGCTTCCGCACCGCGCTGCCGGACATCGACATCCCGCCGCCCGCGCTCGACCCCGAGGAGGACGAGGAGCCGGCCGTGGCCGCCGCCGCGGGGCCCGAGCCGGAGGCGGACTTCGCGCGGCGCACGATGATCGGGCGCAGCGCGGAAGAGGTGGACCACGCGCCGCCGCGCGGCCGGTATGCCCCCGAGCCCGCCCCGGGCAGTGCCCCGGGTACGGCGGTCAGGCTCCGCTGGGCCGCGCCCGCCGCGGCCGTCGCCCTGGCCTCGGCCGTGCTGGCCGGCCGGGCCCTGCGCCGTCGCCGCTAGCGCGCACGTCCTGGGCTTTTCCGTTCATCCGCCTTTCCTCTCATTGGGCTTCCCGCTGATCGGATCGTTATCGTCGTGGGGTGACCACCCATGACACCGAGCGCGGCATCCGCCTGAGCGCGGCCGACACCGAGCTGGTCCTGCTTCCCGATCAGGGCGGCCGGATCGCGTCCCTGCGCGTCGCCGGCACCGAGCTGCTGCGCCAGGGCGAGGGGTTCGGCTCCTTCGTGATGGCTCCCTGGTGCGGGCGCACCGCGGCCGGCCGGTTCCGCAACGGCGGCATCTCCCACCAGCTCCCCGTCGACGCCGCCCCGCACGCCATCCACGGCACGGTGCGCCACCGGCGGTGGCGCACCGCGCGCGCCGACGCCCGCTCCGCCGCCCTGGTCTGCGACCTCACCGACCCCTGGCCCTACCCCGGCCGCGTCACCCAGACAGTGGAGCTGGCCGAGGACGGCACCGGCCTCACCCTCACGCTCGGCGTGGAGACCCACAGCTCCTCATTCCCCGCGCAGGCCGGCTGGCACCCCTGGTTCCGGCGCACCCTGAGTCCCGGCGGCCGGGGCGCCGCGCTCGCCTTCACCGCCGACTGGCAGGAGGAGCGGGGCGAGGACCACCTGCCCACCGGCCGCCGGATCACGCCCGTGCCGGGGCCCTGGGACGACTGCTTCGGCATGTCCGACGGCGTCGCCGTCACGCTCACCTGGCCGGACGAGCTGGAGGTGACGGTCAACAGCCGCAGTCCCTGGGTGGTGATCTACGACGAGATGGCCGAAGCCGTGTGTGTCGAGCCCCAGTCCGGCCCCCCCAACGGCCTCAACACCCATCCCCGCATGGTCACCCCGCTGGAGCCGCTGGAGATATCCACCACCTGGACCTGGCGCGGGCTGTCATAGGGTCGTGAGCCATGAGCGTGCGTGACGAACTGCTCCGGCAGATCAAGGACAAGGCCGTCGTCCACGGCAAGGTGACCCTCTCCTCCGGGCGCGAGGCCGACCGGTATGTGGACCTGCGCCGCATCACCCTCGACGGCGGCGCGGCGCCGCTGGTCGGCCAGGTGATGCTGGACCTGACGGCGGACCTCGACTACGAGGCCGTCGGCGGTCTCACTTTGGGGGCCGACCCGGTCGCCACCGCCATGCTGCACGCCGCCGCGGCGCGCGGCCGGACCCTCGACGCCTTCGTGGTGCGGAAGGCCGGCAAGGCCCACGGCCTTCAGCGGCGGATCGAGGGCCCGGATGTCGCCGGCCGCCGCGTCCTGGCGCTGGAGGACACCTCCACCACCGGCGGCTCGGTGCTGACGGCCGTCGAGGCGCTGCGCGAGGCGGGCGCCGAGGTGGTCGCCGTCGCCGTCATCGTGGAACGCGGCGCCGCCCCCGCCATCGAGAAGGCCGGACTGCCGTACTACCAGGCGTACACCCTGGACGACCTGACCTGACCGGCCGAGCTGCGCCCATCACGGTGGGTAGTTGTTTCACGTGAAACTGTCGCGCGCTGTCCCGGCCGTGACGGCCGTCTGGGAGGATATTCGAGCAGTCGAACGCAGTCCTCACCCCGAAGGAGCGGACAGATGCCCATCGCGACCCCCGAGGTCTACACCGAGATGCTCGACCGGGCCAAGGCAGGCAAGTTCGCCTACCCGGCCATCAACGTCACCTCGACGCAGACCCTGCACGCCGCACTGCGCGGCTTCGCCGAGGCGGAGAGCGACGGTATCGTGCAGATTTCCACCGGCGGCGCCGAGTTCCTCGGCGGCCAGTACAGCAAGGACATGGTCTCCGGCGCGACGGCGCTGGCCGAGTTCGCCCATGTGGTGGCCCAGAAGTACCCGGTCAACATCGCGCTGCACACCGACCACTGTCCCAAGGACAAGCTGGACGGCTATGTCCGCCCGCTGATCGCCCTCTCCCAGGAGCGCGTCGCCCGGGGTGAGAACCCGCTCTTCCAGTCGCACATGTGGGACGGCTCCGCCGAGACGCTGAAGCACAACCTGGAGATCGCGGAGGAGCTGCTCGCCCAGGCCGCCGCCGCCAAGATCATCCTGGAGGTCGAGATCACCCCGACCGGCGGCGAGGAGGACGGCGTCAGCCACGAGATCAACGACGAGCTGTACACCACCGTCGACGACGCCCTGCGCACCGCCGAGGCGCTGGGTCTGGGCGAGAAGGGCCGGTACCTGCTGGCCGCCTCCTTCGGCAACGTGCATGGCGTCTACAAGCCGGGCAACGTCGTCCTCCGCCCCGAGCTGCTGAAGGACCTGCAGGAGGGCGTCGCCGCCAAGTACGGCCGGTCGGCCCCGTTCGACTTCGTTTTCCACGGCGGCTCCGGCTCCAGCCGGGAGGAGATCGCCACCGCGCTCGGCAACGGCGTGGTGAAGATGAACCTGGACACCGACACCCAGTACGCCTTCACCCGGCCCATCGCGGACCACATGTTCCGCAACTACGACGGCGTGCTGAAGGTGGACGGCGAGGTCGGCAGCAAGAAGACCTACGACCCCCGGAGCTGGGGCAAGCTCGCCGAGACCGGCATGGCGGAGCGCGTCACCAGGGCGTGCGCCGACCTGCGCTCCACCGGCACCAAGCTGAAGTAACCCACCCGCCCGGGAGGACCGGGCCGCAGCGCGGGGGAGAGACGGCAGACTGGACACCATGGCCATTCACGAGAACCTCCTCGGGGGTCCGCCCCCGACCCACCTGCCCGACGACCCGGAGCCCCGCGAGCTGCTCGCGGCCGGCACCGCCCCCGGCGAGGTCGCGGCGAAGTACCCGGGGTCAAGCCTGGCCTGGGCGCAGCTCGCGGACGACGCCTTCGCGGAGGGCCGGACCGTCGAGTCCTACGCCTTCGCCCGCACGGGCTACCACCGCGGTCTGGACGCGCTGCGCCGCAGCGGCTGGCGCGGGCAGGGCCCGATCCCGTTCGAGCACGAGCCCAACCGCGGCTTCCTGCGCGCCCTGCACGCCCTGGCCCGGGCCGCTCAGGCCATCGGCGAGCAGGCGGAGTACGAGCGCTGCGCCCAGTTCCTGCGCGACAGCTCGCCCACCGCCGCCGACACGCTGTCCTAGAGCCGAGCCGCCGGACCACCGGACGACGGAAGGCGCCCCGCCGGTGCGGGGCGCCTTTCGCGTGCCCGGCCCTCCCCTGACGGGCGGAGCCGATCCGGGAGGAGACGACGATGGCACGACCGGTGCACGAGCCGCGCGACCGGGCCGGGGCGCTGGACGCCGCGGACGCGCCCGCCTCCTCGCTCGCGGCCTGGTCGTCGACTCCCGCCCCCGCCCCGCAGCCGCTCGGCGTCCTCCGGGGGGAAGAGCGCGTTGTCGTAGGGGGCGTCTCCGGTGCCCTCGTCCGCCGTCAGCCCGCCGGGCGGGACCGGCCCGAGCCCCGGCTCGGCCGCGGACCTGCCGCGCTTTCGGCTTCACGCGCTCCACACGTCGTTCGCCGACGCCGAGCGCGCCGCACGGGAGCTGGACGGCGCGCTCGCGGTCGACGAGCCGGGCGGGCGATGACGACGGCGTCCCGCCCGGGGCCGGGCGGGACGCCGTGGAGAGGGTCGGCCGTGACGCGGGCCGGACGCTACGGGCCGATCATCCCGGCCTCGGTGCCCTGCGACTGGCCGCTGGTGGAGGAGGTGAGCCGGGCGTAGGCGACGATGTTGGAGTCATAGCCGCCGTCCTGCGTCCACCGGCCGCCGCAGGTGATCAGCCGCAGTTGCGGGGTGTCCACCGAGCCGTAGACCCGCTCGTCGGGGAAGGCGGTCTTCGGGTACTGCTCCACCGAGTCGACGGTGAAGACGGCGGTCGAGCCGTCCGCCCGGTCGATCTCGATGTTCTCGCCGGGGCGCAGCGAGCCGAGGCCCGCGAAGGCGGCCGGTCCGTCGTAGGTGTCCAGGTGGCCGACGAGGATGGCGGCGCCGCGTTCGCCGGGGGCCACGCCGCCGGCGTACCAGGCGGCGCGTAGCGCGTCCTCCACGGAGGGCGAGGGCGGGCCGCCGTCGGGGGAGAGGTCGGCGCCGAAGACCTCGACATCGGTGGCCAGTTGCGGGATGCGGACCCGGGTCGGGGCGGACCTCGGCAGCGGTGCGGCCACCACGGAGGAAGGCTCGCCGGTCAGCGACTGGTCCAGGTCGGCCGTGGATCCCGCGTCGGGCGCGGACCCGGGCGCGTCAACCGCGCCGGGCCGGGAGACGCCTTCCGCGATGCTGCTGGACGCCTGGGCCTCGCTGACGCCGTCGGCGGGGTCCGGCCCGAAGATCCCGGCGAGCAGTCCCACGGTGACGGCGCTGGTCGCGGCCAGTGTCTCCAGCCGTCGGCAGCGGACCGACAGGCGCTGCTGCCGGGTCTGCGCGGCCGGGCGCACGACGGGCCGGGGCGGCCTGGCGGGCTTGGGACGGCGGCGCCGGACGAGTCGGTCGAGTCCGGCACGCCTGAGGAGCCGTGCCACGAGCAGGCCGACCTTGCCGACCTTGCCGACCTTGCCGACCTTGCCGGGCTTGCCGGGCCGGGTGGCCCGGTCCGGTGCGGCGGGATCACCGGGCTCGGCTGTCGCGGTCGTGGTCGCGGTGGCCGCCTCGGCGGTGGCGGTGCCCGTCGCCGGGCCCCGCGACGGGCCGAGCCGCACGGCGGCGCGGAGCGCGGCGACGACCCGCGCGCCGCGGGCCCGGCCCCTGGCCGCCAGCCGGGGCGCGGTACGCCGGTACCACTCGCCGAGGCGGTGCAGGGGCTGGACCAGGACCCGCAGGCGCTTGGCCTGCCCCCGCAGAAACGGTTTCAGCCGGGCGCGTCGCTTGACCGGCTTGGGCTGGCGCAGCCGCTCCTGCCGCCCGGACCGCCGCGGCCACTTCCGCCGCCCGGCCCGTTCCGGCTGCTTGACCCGCTCGGCACGCCTGGATCCCTTCGGCAGCCCGAGCCGGCCGGCGCCCGGAATCCGCCCGGCGCGGCCGAGCGGCCCGGACCGTTCGCCCGCCCCGGACTTCGGCGTCGGCGTCCGGTCGGCCGTCCGGCCCGGCCTGAGCGGCGCGGACCGCTTGCGCGGCCCCGGCCGCTCAGGCCGCAGGGGCCCCTTGGCCCGGGGCACCTTGGGCATCTTCGGCGTCTTGGGCGCCTTCGGAGCCCTCGGCGTCTTCGGTGCTTTCGGTGCTTTCGGTGCCTTGGGCGTCTTGGACCGCGCCGGCCGGTCGGCCCCCTTGGACCGCTTCAGCCGCCGGAGCCACGGGATCTTGGGCACGCCCGCCTCTCTCAGTAGTGGCCGCCGACGCGGCGGCGCCGGCTGAGGAAGGCGTAGCCGACCGTTCCGGCGATCGCGAGCCCGCCGCCGACGGCCAGCACCGTCGCCGCCGTGCTCCCGCCGCCCGCCCCGCCGACCGCGCCGCCGAAGCCGGCCGAGGCGCCACCGGTGGGTGTCGCGGTGTAGGTGAACGACGTGCTCAGCGTCACGCCGTCGGTGCACCGGACGGTGACCGTGTAGGTCCGGCCGACCGTGAGGCCGCTGGACCTGATCCGCCCGGTGCCGACCCACTGGTTGCCGCTCTGCTGGAGGGTGATGCTCTGTTGGAACGCGTCCGAGGTCGCCGGCCCGCTCGGTGAGCAGCTGGATCTGACGGTGACCGAGGTGTTGGCGCCGCCCGAGGTGGGCGAGATGGTCAGCGGGGCGGTGGCGGTCGGGGTGGAGGTGGCGGTGCTCTGGGCGGGATTGGCGCCGTCGTCGGCGAGAGTGACGCCGTCGCCGAGGCCGACGGCCACGGGGGCGCCGATGCCAAGGGCGAGCACGGCGGTGGCAGCGGCTGCGGTCAGCCGGCTGGCGCGGGGGTGCAAGGACTTCATGGACGGGTGACCTCCGGTCGTTCGCCGCACGCGAGGTGGCGTGACGGGTTGTCACCTATGCGAACAGTGGGTCATGGGAACCGCATCCGGAGTGCGTCCCAGCGGGTGGCTCGCTGCTCCATCGGGGCAGCGGAACGGCTCGGCCGCCCGCGGAAAGGCGGGCGGCCGGGCCGCTGCCCGCGCGCGGCTCGGCTCGGCGCGTGGCCTCCAGGTCGCGGCGCCGGAAGCCTGCCAGGCCGAGCCCCGATCGGCGCGGCGGCCGGCGCGGTCAGCACCAGCAGCGGCGTCCACTCCGGATCGGCGGCGGGCACCTGCGGCACATGGCCGATGAGGGAGACGCCACTGAGCGCCTCCGGCATGTCGGTCAGCTCGCCCAGGGAGACCACGACGAACGAGTACGCCGGAACGCCCCGGGCCGCCGCCGCGCGCGGGAACCAGCCGGAGATCGCCGCCCGCGACCCCGGCCGTGACCCACAGCGCGGGCGCGTGGGCGAGCGAGGCGCCGGCCGGCTTCGACACCGGGGCGCCGTCGTCGGCGGAGGCGGCGCCGGTAAGCCCGAAGCCGTGTCCGGCGGCCAGCATGATGAGCGTGCCGCCGGTCAGCGCGATCACCGGATGGCGCCGAGCCACCGGACGCGGGAGAGCTCCGGTGGCGAGCGGCGGCTCGGCCCGCGCGGCCGGCTGGCGGATGGCGGAGACCGAGGAGTTCACGCTGTCTCCGCTGACCGAGCTCCAGGGTGTCCTGGAGCGCTGGCGCGCTCACCGCGCCGTCGTCGGCGGAGGCGGCGCCGGTAAGCCCGAAGCGGAGTCCGGCGGCCAGCATGATGAGCGTGCCGCCGGTCAGCGCGATTACCGGATGGCGCTGAGCCACCGGACGCGGGAGAGCTCCGGTGGCGAGCGGCGGCTCGGCCCGCGCGGCCGGCTGGCGGATGGCGGAGACCGAGGAGTTCACGCTGTCTCCGCTGACCGAGCTCCAGGGCGTCCTGGAGCGCTGGCGCGCTCACCGCGCCGTCGTCGGCGGAGGCCCCACCGCGACCTGACGGCCGAGGACCGGCCTGATCACCGGGACCGATCAGCGCACTGGCACCGTCAGCCGCAGCGCGCCCGGCCGCACGGTCCAGGTCCGCGCCCGCGTCGGTCCCGAGTCCACCGCGTCCGCCCGGTAGCTGAACGCGGGCCCCGAGACCGTCACCGACAGCGCCCGCGCCCGCACGTCGCCCTGCCCGGTCGGCCCGGCGCTGACCACCACCTCGGCCAGTCCGTCGGTCGCCCGCACCGAGATCCCCGCCACCGGCCGGTCGCCGTCCGCCAGCACCCGCCCGTCCGCCTCCACCCGCAGCCGCTGCCGGGGCCGGTGCACGGTCCGCCACCACAGCGCCGTCGGCCCCGAGACGCGGGCGCGCGGCGCGGGGATGCCGAGCGCCCCCAGCACCACGCCGCCCGCGTCGTCCGTCAGCACGTCCACCCGCCGGACCGCGCCGCCGAGGATCGCGCGGGAGGCCATCACCGCGTCGGTCGGTACCCCCAGCGCCCGCGCCACCACCAGTGTCGGTCCCGGGCCGACCGGCACCAGGCCCAGCGGGCTGGTGCCCAACTCACCGCTGCGGAGCAGCAGCCCCACCGCGCGCAGCAGCGCCCCGTCGTCCCCGACGATCACCACCCGACGGCCGCCCTTGCGGGCCAACACCCGCTTCATCGCCTGTGGTTGGTCCAGCACGCACACCTTGACGTCACCCGCGGCCGACCCCGCGCACAGGACATCTCTGGCGATCCGCACCGATTCCCCGTCCGTCTGCCGAGCCGTCGGGTCGATGACGATGAGCACCTGATTGTTCGCCTCCCGGCTGCGTCTCCCGTAAGCTCTCTGTGCAAGAGCCCCTGTCGCGATTGCGCCAGGGGTTTTCGTCGATCCGGGGCAGCCCTTGCGTAGATGCCCCGCTCGAAAGGGGTGTACGCCTGTGCCCGCACTTGTGCTGCTCGGCGCTCAGTGGGGTGATGAAGGCAAAGGCAAGGCCACCGACCTGCTCGGTGGTTCGGTGGATTACGTGGTGCGCTACCAGGGCGGGAACAACGCCGGCCACACGGTGGTCGTCGGTGACCAGAAGTACGCGCTGCATCTGCTGCCCTCCGGAATCCTCTCCCCTGGCTGCGTCCCCGTGATCGGCAACGGCGTCGTCGTCGACCCCAAGGTGCTGCTCGCCGAGCTGAAGGGGCTCCAGGACCGGGGCGTGGACACCTCGCGGCTGCTGCTCAGCGGCAACGCGCACCTGATCACGTCGTACCACCAGACGCTGGACAAGGTGTCCGAGCGCTTCCTCGGCAAGCGGAAGATCGGCACCACCGGCCGCGGTATCGGCCCCACCTACGCCGATAAGATCAACCGGCAGGGCATCCGCGTGCAGGACCTGTTCGACGAATCGATCCTGCGGCAGAAGGTCGACGCCGCGCTCGACCACAAGAACCAGGTCCTCGCCAAGCTCTACAACCGCCGGGCGATCGCCCCCGAGCAGGTCGTGGACGAGCTGCTCGGGTACGCCGAGCAGCTGAAGGACCTGGTCCGCGACACCACGCTCGTGCTCAACCAGGCCTTGGACGAGGGCAAGGTCGTGCTGCTGGAGGGCGGGCAGGGCACCCTGCTCGATGTCGACCACGGCACCTATCCGTTCGTCACCTCCTCCAACCCGACCGCGGGCGGCGCCTGCACGGGCTCCGGCATCGGACCGACCCGGATCAACCGTGTGATCGGCATCCTGAAGGCGTACACCACGCGCGTCGGCGCCGGCCCGTTCCCCACCGAGCTGCACGACGCGGACGGCGAGGCGCTGCGCACCATCGGCGGCGAGTTCGGCGTGACCACCGGGCGCGACCGGCGCTGCGGCTGGTTCGACGCGGTGATCGCCCGCTACGCGACCCGGGTCAACGGGCTGACCGACTTCTTCCTCACCAAGCTCGACGTGCTCACCGGCTGGGAGCGCATCCCGGTCTGCGTCGCGTACGAGATCGACGGCCGGCGGGTGGAGGAGCTGCCCTACAGCCAGACGGACTTCCACCACGCCACACCTGTCTACGAGTACCTGCCGGGGTGGACGGAGAGCCTGGCCGGGGCCAGGTCCTTCGAGGACCTGCCGAAGAACGCGCAGGCGTACGTCCTCACCCTCCAGGACCTCTCCGGCGCGCCGATCTCCGCGATCGGCGTCGGCCCGGGGCGTGACGAGACGATCGAGATCACTCCGTTCGTGTAGCGGCGCCCCGCGAGCGAGCGCGCGCGTACGGAACGGGGAAGGGCGGGCCCGAGGTACCGGGCCCGCCCTCCGTGTTCCCTCGGTCAGTAGGCCTCGCGGTTCACCGTGAAGGAGTCACCGCCGTCCGTGGCGTACGGCGTGAAGGTGATGACCTCGGCCTTGTCGTCGGCCGGCTCCCACTCCAGGAGGTAGGAGGGCAGCGGGTCGCAGCTCCCCGACGTCACGCGGCCGGGGCCGACGAGGATGGACGCGGCATCCAGGCCGCCCGAGATCATCACGGACTCCCAGGTGCAGGAGCCGTCGGACCAGGTCAGGGCGAGCGAACCGGCGTAGCTGGTGGTCTCGGTCTCGATCGAGAAGCCCGAGCCGGTGTACGTCTGGCTGTGGATGTCGTACGGCATGCCGTCCGAGTCGCTCTGCATTCCGGCCGGCGCCAGCTCCGCGTGCCACTGGCCGGAGGTCCACACCAGCGTGCCGCCGTTCATCTCCAGCGTCTGGGCGGTGTACGGGTTGCACGTCGCGCCGTCGGGCGAGGTGGCGGTGATGCCGGTGCCGTTGATGGTCAGGCCGCCGTTGGAGGAGACGAGCTGCGCCTGCTCCTCGCACAGGACGTTGTCGAGCACGGTCCACTGGGTGGCCACCGTGTCGCCGCCGTATCCGCTGTCGAGCTCGATGCGCTGGAAGAAGCCGACCTCGTTGCCGTCCTCGTTCAGGACCGGGCCCTCCCAGGCGCCGATGTACTCGCTGCCGACCGTGGCGCTCGGGTCGATCTGCGGGTCACCGGTCGGCTGGTCGGTGGGCTGATCGGTCGGCTCGTCCGTGGGCTCGTCCGTCGGGCTGTCGGTCGGCTCGTCCGTCGGTTCGCCGGTGCGGTCGTCGGTGGGCTGGCCCGTCTCGGTGCCGTCGTCCCCCGCCTCGTCGTCCGAGTCGCCGCCGAAGGCGAAGACGGCGGCGCCCGCGGCGATCGCGAAGACCGCGACCGCGGCGACGATGATCAGGGCCAGGTTCTTCTTCTTGGGGGGACCGCCCGGGCCGCCGGGACCACCGGGGCCGCCAGGGCCACCCGGGTAGCCCGGCCCGTAGGGCCCGGACACCTCCGGCGACCCGACCTGCGGGTAGCCGTACCCCGGAGTGCCGGGCGCCTGCTGCGGATATCCGTAGCCGCCCGCTCCGGGGGGCGGGGGGGTGCCGTAGCCACCCGCGCCGGGCGGCGGCGGTGTGCCGTAGCCGGGCGGGGGAGCGGCGGAGGTCATCGTCGCCATCGCGTCCACGCCCGCGTTCGGCTGCGGGCTCGGCGGCGGGGTGCCCGGCACGCTGAACTGCGTCGGCGTCGGCGGCGCCATCGGCACCCCGGCCTGCGGCGGCGGAGGAGTGGGTATGGAGGTCGGGGGCAGCGGCGTCGGCGGCATGTGCGGCATGGCCGGGTGCGGCTTGGTCATCGGGATCGGCGGCGCCTGGAGCGGGTCCTCGGAGTCGAGCAGCTCGACGGCGTGCCGGCCCAGCTTCGCCACCAGCGCGCCGGGCAGCCACGGCTCGTCCTCGTCGTCGGCGGCCCGCGTCGCCGCCAGCAGCTCGTCCAGGCTGGGGCGGTCCGCCGGGTGCTGGGACAGGCAGCGCTCGATCAGCGGGCGGATGCCGTCCGGCACTTCGGTCAGGTCCTGCTGGCCCTGCACGATCCGCAGCATCAGGGCGGTCATCGCCGTGTTGGCGTCCCCGAACGGCGTCCGGCCGGTGGCCGCGAAGGTCAGCACCGAGCCGAGGCAGAAGATGTCGCTGGCGGCCGTCAGGACCTCGCCGCGGCACTGCTCGGGCGACATGAATCCGGGCGAGCCCACGGCCGCGCCGGTCCTCGTCAGGCCATCGCCGTTGCCCTCCAGGGCGCGGGCGATGCCGAAGTCGATGACGCGCGGCCCATCGATGGTGATCATCACATTGGATGGCTTCAGGTCCCGGTGCACCAGACCGGCCGCGTGAATGTCCTGCAACGCCCGGACCAGGCCGTTCGCCAGGATGCTCAGCGTGCGCTCCGGAAGGCGGCCGTACGTCTGGGCGATGACCTCGTGCAGCGAGGGACCCGCCACATAGCCGGTCGCCACCCAGGGTGTCTCGGCCTCGGTGTCACACCCGAGAACGGGGGCGGTCCAGTCGCCGCCGACCGCGCGGGCGGCCTCGACCTCCTGCTGGAAGCGCCGACGGAACTCGGGCTGCGCCGCGAGCTCTGGTTGGACCAGTTTGACGGCCACTGTGCGCCCGCGGTCGGAGCGGGCGAGATACACACTGCCCATTCCGCCGGCGCCCAATTTCCCCAGCAGCCTGTACTGGCCCACGCGTTGAGGATCTGTCGGCCCGAGCGGTTTCATGCTGTCTTACTCCTCTTCGCTCCGGTAAGCCCCATGAGAATACGGGCGCCCGTACACAATGAGGGGGACAGAGGCCGAACCGTAATCGGTTCCCGGTCTCGTCGTGAGGTTGGGGCCCGTGCTGTTTTGTGACCGGGGGCTTACCTAGTCGTTGCGATCGACCTCGGCCGGATCGGCTTCCAGGTCATCGAGCCACAGCAAGCGGATCGTGTCATCGTCGCCCTCCTCGCTCCACAGCCGGAAGCTCGCGTAGGCGCGGCATGGCTCATCCCCCGGGTTCTCGACGACGACATCGGGACCGAGGGTGATCTCCCGACCCTCGACCTTGACGAGGCGATTCTCCCAGACGCAGGTGGGCTCGCCGTCCACGGATCTCTCGTAGCGCAGGACGGAGTCGCCGATCGAGCCCTGGCTGATGGTGATGAGGTCCTCGATCTCCTCGTCATCGTCGTTCGTGCCCTCGTCGCGCCACTGGCCGACCAGCGTCTCCGGCACGTCGGTCGCGTCGCTGCGCTCGGCCGAGGCGAGCGTCGTGCTCTGGGAGCTGTACCGCCACTCCATCTCCTCGCCATCCTCGGACAGGCGCAGCGTCTGGACCGTGTCGTTGTCGCGGCAGGACTCGTCGGCCTGCTCCTCCGGGACCGCCCAGTCGGCCTGCTCGGTGAACGCCAGCTCGCCGCCGAACGATCCCAGCACCATGCGGTAGGCGCACAGCGTGGTCTCGGTGAGGGTCAGGGCGGTGCCGATGACGTCGCCCTCGTCGCCCTGGTGGATCTCGAAGCGCAGCTCCTTCACCTCGTCGTTCTCGTTGGTGTACTCGCCCTGCCAGGCGCCGAGATACGCCTCGTCGATGGTGGGGTCGTCCGAGCCGCCGCTCAGCTGCTGGGCGACGATCACACCGAGGACCGCCATCACCACCAGCAGGGCGACCGCCCCGAGCACGGCCGGTGCCCGGCGCGAGCGTCGCTGCGGCGGGAGTGGACCCGACGGGTAGGGCGAGGGGCCGTAACCGCCGAGGGAGTTCGGCATCGAGGGGGCCGGCGGCTGGTACGAGCCGTTCGGCTGCGAGTACGGCGAGGGTACGGGCGTGGGCCTCGGCTGCCGCGTGGCGTGCGGCGAGGGCCACGAGGCCGGCCCGGGGGGCGATGGCGCCGGCCGCGGGAGCGGGGTCGACGCGGTCGGCGGGAGCTGGGTGGCGGTCGCCTGGGGCGGGGGCGCCTTGACGGCCGGGGTGTCGGTGCGGCTCTCGGGGTTCTCCGAGTCGAGCAACTCGACGGCGTGCCGCCCGAGCTGGGCGATGAGCTCGCCGGGCAGCCAGGGCTCGCGCGAGCCGTCGTGCGTGGTGGCGCTCAGCAGCTCCTCCACCGAGGGGCGGCGCTCCGGCTCCTTGGCGAGGCAGTCGGCTATGAGCTGGCGCAGGCCCTCCGGGATGTCCGTGAGGTCCGGCGTCTCCTCGGCGATGCGGAACATGAGGATGTGGACGCCCGAGTCGAGCGTGCCGAACGGGGTGCGGCCGGTGGCGGTGTAGGCGAGCAGCGAGCCGAGGCAGAACACGTCGCTGGCGGGGGTCAGTCGCTGGCCGCGCACCTGCTCGGGGGACATGAAGCCGGGCGAGCCGACCGTGGCGCCGGTCCGGGTCAGCGCCTCGCCGGTCTGCTCCAGGGCACGCGCGATGCCGAAGTCGATGACGCGCGGTCCGTCGATGGTGACCAGCACGTTGGACGGCTTCAGGTCCCGGTGCACGAGGCCGGCGCCGTGGATGTCGCTCAGGGCGTGGGCCAGGCCGTTGGCCAGCAGGCGCACGCTGCGCTCGGGCAGCGGGCCGAAGTCGCGGCCGACCACCTCGTGCAGCGAGGGGCCGGCGATGTACCCGGTGGCGACCCAGGGCGTGGCGGCCTCGGTGTCGGCGTCGAGAACGGGCGCGGTCCACCGGCCCCCGACCTGGCGCGCCGCGGTGATCTCCAGCGCGAAACGGCGCCGGAAGTCCCGTTCCTGGGCCAGCTCGGACCTGATCGTCTTCACCGCCACGGTGCGACCGCGCTCGGAGCGGGCCAGGAAGACCTGTCCCATTCCCCCTTCCCCGAGCCTGGCGAGCAGCCGGTACTGTCCGATCCGGTGCGGGTCGTTTGGCATCAGCCGGTCCATATGGAGCAGCTCCCCCGATGTGTCGTTGGTTGCCTCACCGAGGATAGAGGTGAACGCCTCGGCAGCCTATGCGGGTCACCCGGCGCTCTCCCCGGTGGCCCCGGGCGCCGTCGCCCGCGGCGATCCGCGCGTGCCGCTCGACGGTGATCCGCCGGACCAGGAGAAACGCGGCCGGGGCCGCGGCCACGCTCAGCCCTCTCCGGTGATGGTCGGCACACCGGGGCTTGCGGTAGAGCGAGGCGGGCAGAGGAGCGCCCGCCACCCGTGGACCGGGGCCGCGGCCGGGGACGTGGGCGGGGACGTGGGCGGGGCCGTGGGCGGGGACGGCGAACGGCGCGAGACGCGCCCGACGTCGAGGGCGGGTGGGCGGGAGAGAAACGGGAGGCGACGGCGCGCCCGACTGTCAGGCGCCGTCCACCCCCGTGCCCGCGCCCCCCGCGCTCCGCTCACCGTCGAGCCGGTCCAGCGCCTCGGACAGCCGGGTCAGCGCGCCCAGCGTCTCGGCGAACTCCCGCTCCCCGCCCAGCGCTCGCGCCAGCCGGGTGGCGAACTCCGCGTGTCCCGGCCCGATCCGCCCGATCGCCGCGCGGCCCTCGGCGGTCGGGGTGAGCAGCTTGGCCCGGCGGTGGGCCGGGTTGGGCTCGTACGCCGCCAGACCGCGCTCCACCAGCAGGTCCGCGACGCGCTGCACGCTCTGCCGGGTGATGCCCATGACCCGCGCGATGCCCGCGACCGGCAGCGGCTCGGGCAGCACCGCGCCCAGCACCTGCCACCACGCGGCCGTCAGCCCGGCGGGCCGCGCCAGCCGCTCGGCCACGGACAGGAACTGCCCGTTGAGCCGGAAGACGGCGAGCGCGGTCCCGGACAGCAGGTCCTGGCGCGCGGCCGTGTCGTCGCTCATCCGGCCGCCACCACGATCTCGTACGCCGCCGCGTCCGAGTGCGCGAAGAGCCGGAACCAGGCGTCCAGCACCTCGGGCTCGAAGACGCCGAGCCGCGCGAAGATCTCCCGGGCGAACGCCTCCGGGTCGGTCGGCCCGGCCGTGATGACGTCGCGGTCGGTGACCGCGTCGGCCTCCTGGTAGCGCGCGCCGCCGGCGTACTCGCTGAGCGCCAACACCCGCGCCGCCGCGCCCGTGTGCGCGCGATCGTCCAACAGGCCCTCGCGCGCCAGCCCGACCGTCGCCCCGCAGATCGCGGCCACCGGCACCCCGGCGTTCACGAAATCGCGTGCGGCGCGGGCGAACGGCGCCAGCGCCGTCGCGTCCATCCACAGGTCCGCGCCCGGCAGGATCAGCAGCGCGCTGTCCTCGGGCCGCAGCTCGTCGATCGCGCGGTCCGGCAGCCAGCGCACGCCGCCGATGGTCGTGACCGGCTCGGTGCTCGGTCCCACGGTCACCACGCGGTACCCGCGCCTGGCCAGCTCGGCGACGGCGTGGCCGGTCTCCCAGTCGGCGAGCGTGTCGTAGACGGCGAGATGGACGGTGGTCTGCTGGGTGGTGCTCACGGTGGCCTCCCGGCGCCGATGACGATGACAGCATCCTGTCGTTAGGACAGCCTTCTGTCAATTTCGGAAAACGTAGGTAGGCTGTGCTGCCGTGATTCAACGCAGCACCTTGCGCGAGCAACTCGCCGACGCCCTGCGGGAAGAAATCCTGGCCGGGCGGCTCGCCCCCGGCGGGGAGTTCACCGTCCGGGAGATCGCCGAGCAGTACGGCGTCTCCGCGACGCCGGTGCGCGAAGCCCTGGTGGACCTGTCGGCGCAGGGGCTGCTTGAGGTGGAACAGCACCGCGGCTTCCGGATCAAACGGTTCTCGCTGGCCGACTTCCGCTACATGATCGAGGCCCAGACCCTCGTCAGCGACGGGATACTCCACCACAACCCGGCGTTAAGCCTGCGCGAGGCGGTCCCGGAGGCGTTCACATCCATCCGCCGCCGCGCCGCCGCCGCTCGCCAGGCCGCCCTCGCCGGCGACCTCGACATCCTCATCGCCTACGACCTCCGCTTCTGGCGCGAGCTCGACGGGCTGCTCGGCAACCCCCACATCGGCGAGTTCCTCGACCGACTGCGCGTCGCCTGCTGGGCGTTCACCGTGCCGCACCTGCGCCGCCAGACCGGGCTCGCCGGCCGGCTGTGGGCGGGCCACCTCGAACTGGCCGACGCCGTCGAGCGCCAGGACGCCGCCGAGACCGACCGCCTGCTGCGCGCCCACCGTTCCCACGCGCTGGCCCTGGCGACGCAACTGGCCGACTAGGCTGGCAATTGCCGAACGTCCGAGAGAGCGCGAGAGAGAGCCGCTTCGTGGCATGTGACCTGTGGCTGGTCCCCCTCGTCGATGTGCTGTGCCACAGCCCCGACAACCCCTTCGCGGAAGAGCTCGCCGAGTACGACCGGGCCCTGGCCGAGGCCGGACTGCCGCCGGTGCCGGTCCACGGCTATGTCCCCGGCACGTCGGGCGCCGTCGCCCCGGTCGCCGGCTTCGATTACGCCGCGCTGCACCTGCTCCGCCGGGCGTATCTCCTCCAATTGAGCGGACTGCCCGTGACGCCCGCCGATGAGCTGGACGGCGACTACCAGCAGTTGCTGGAGATGTTCGAGACGAGCGCCCAGCAGGCGCATCTGGTCTGGCACTTCGACCACGCGGGCGCCTATGTCCCGGTGGACTTCCCGCACCCGCTGGTCAACGAATCACTGCTGGCCGGCGGCGGCCCGCTGGGCTCCAGCCACGGGTTGCTGCGCGAACTGGAGCTGGTCGCCCCGGTGCTGGACATCGATCCCCGCAACCCCCCGCCGCCCCCGGCCCCGCCCACCCGCCCCACCCGCCTGGAAGAGCCGGCGGCCCAACCAGGCTACGGCGACGGCCCGTTCGCCCAGGAGCGCCATGTATGGCTCGGCCTGCACGCGGCGGCGACCCGCAGCCTGGCCCAGAGCTCGATGATCGTCTTCAGCTAGCGGCTCCCCGCCGGGCCCTCGCGCGGCCACGAGAGGCGGCGCGGCGCCCCCGGACTTGGTCCGGGCGGCGCCCCCGGCCGACCGACCAGGGGGCACGGGCGCGGGTCACGGCCCGGTGTCACGGGCGGGGCGGCTCGCCGGGGCGCTGGCGGGGCATGCTCGGACGCCTGGCGGGCTCGCCCGGGAAACGGTGCCGGCGCGGGTGGTCGCCCTCGGCGCCCTCCGCCGCGGCCGGCGCCCGTTCCGCCACCGGGACCGCGCCCGCGCGGAATTCCCGCATCCAGTCCGCCGTCTCCGCCCGCACCAGCTCGGTGACGTCCTCCGAGAACCGGCGCAGCACCGCCAGCCGGCGCTCGGCCGCCTCACCCGGCGGGCCGTCCGGCTCCCGTACGTCCTCCGCCACCCAGTCGTAGCGCAGTGCCGCCAGCCGCCGCCGCAGCGCCTGCGCGGTCGCCATGTCCCGCATCCACCCCGACGTCAGCCCGAGATAGCGGTCACCCGCCAGGCACACCGCCGCGCCCAGCAGCGCCAGCAGGCCCCAGCGCTCCAGCCCGGCCCCCAGCAGCGGCAGCGCCACGCCGCCCGCCGCGCCCGCCAGCGTTCCGCCGCGCAGCAGCCGGGCCGCACGCCGTTTCCACAGCCGGTCCGCGAGGTACCACTCGACGGTCCGCAGCGCCTCCGCCTCCGCGCAGGCGTAGAGCTGCGCCAGCCGCGCGCCGCCGCCGTCCACCGGCCCGGCGCCGCCGCCTCCTTCGGACTCCTCGTACCGCTCGAACCGATCAGGGTGCATAACGGTATTTCTTACCGTTTCCACCGCCACCGACGGTCGGCCCGTCCGCGCCCGTTGTCCCGCGCGGGCGCGGAAACCGGCGGGAACCGGCGGCCGGTCGGTCGTTCCGCGCCCCGCCTCCTCACCCAAAAGAGTGGGCCGCCGAGCGCCGCCGTTAGGCTGCCCCGCGTGAGGATTCTTGTCATCGGCGGCGGCGCCCGCGAACACGCCCTGTGCCACGCACTCTCCCGCGACCCGGCCGTCACGGAGCTGCACTGCGCCCCCGGCAACGCCGGGACCGCCGAGGTGGCGACCCGGCACGAGGTCGACGCGCTCGACGGCGCCGCCGTCGCCGGGCTGGCCGGCCGGCTCGGCGCCGACCTCGTCGTCGTCGGCCCGGAGGCCCCCCTGGTGGCGGGCGTCGCGGACGCGGTCCGCGCCGCCGGGATTCCGGTCTTCGGCCCGTCCGGCGAGGCCGCCCGCCTGGAGGGCAGCAAGGCGTTCGCCAAGGAGGTCATGGCCGCCGCGGGCGTGCCGACCGCCCGCTCGTACGTCTGCGTCACCCCCGAGGAGGCCGACGAGGCGCTGGACGCCTTCGGCCCGCCGTACGTGGTGAAGGACGACGGCCTCGCGGCGGGCAAGGGCGTCGTGGTGACCGACGACCTGGAGCACGCCCGCGCGCACGCCCGCGCGTGTGACCGGGTCGTCATCGAGGAATTCCTCGACGGGCCCGAGGTCTCCCTCTTCGCGGTCACCGACGGCGAGGCCGTCGTGCCGCTGACGCCCGCCCAGGACTTCAAGCGCGCCCACGACGCCGACGCCGGCCCCAACACCGGCGGCATGGGCGCGTACTCGCCGCTGCCCTGGGCCGACCCGAAGCTCACCGACGAGGTGATGGAGACCGTCCTGCGGCCCACCGTCGATGAGATGCGCCGGCGCGGCACGCCGTTCTCCGGGCTGCTCTACGCCGGGCTCGCGCTCACCTCGCGCGGCGTGCGGGTCGTGGAGTTCAACGCGAGGTTCGGCGACCCGGAGACCCAGGTCGTGCTGGCCCGGCTGCGCACGCCGCTGGCCGGTCTGCTGCGCGCGGCGGCCACCGGCGAGCTGGCGGCGTTCCCGCCGCTGCGCTGGAGCGACGGCGCGGCCGTCACGGTGGTGATCGCGGCCGAGGGGTACCCGCAGGCGCCGCGCGCCGGTGACCCGATCGAGGGGCTGGCGGAGGTCGCCGAACACGACGGCCCCGAGGCGTACGTGCTGCACGCCGGGACGGCGCTCGACGCCGGGGGCCGCGTCGTCAGCGCGGGCGGGCGGGTGCTGTCCGTGACCGCGACGGGACCCGACCTCGCGCAGGCCAGGGCGCTGGCCTACCGTTCCGTGGCGCGCCTGAGGCTGGCCGGCTCGCACCACCGCACGGACATCGCCGCCCAGGCGGCCGGCGCGGTTCCCTCCTCTGCCCAAAGCCCCACCATCGAGTGAGCGTGGGGCCGAGCGGCTGACGTGTCGGCCCCGCCCAACTATGGTGCGGCGAAGCGACTTCCGCCGCGTCACCCGGCCCGCCGCCCCGCCCTACGGCGTTCGGCTCATCGCGCATTGCGATGTCGGCGGCCGGTGCCACAGTGGGAGAGCCGCCGGTCTTCGGACCGCGCGGAGTGGGCACTCGTGGGGTTCGGCGAAGCGGAGGGCAGGGCATGGTGCAGCACGAAGCGTCGCGCGACCGCAGACACTCCGCGCAGGATCACGCGCTCGCGGTGCTCCGCGTGCGGAACAACGCGCTGGCCCTCGGCCTGCTGCCCACGGCCCTCGCCGTGGTGCTGTTCGCCGGCAGCGGCGGCCCGGCCGCCGTGCTGCGCTGGCCCGCGGCGGCCGTCGCGGTTCTCTGCGGCGCCGTCGCCACCGCGGCCGGACTGACGATCGCCCGCGCCCGGCCCGTCGTCACCCCGACGATCGAGCTCACCGAGCGCTCGGCGCCCGCCCTGCACGGACTGATACGAGAGCTGGCGGAGCGGCTCGACGTGCCGCCGCCGAGCGCCATCGCCCTCACCCCCGACTGCGACAGCTGGCTGGAGGAGCCCCCGGGCCCGCCGCCGCCGCGCCGCCCGGCCGGGGCGGTGGCCCCGGTGCTGGTCATCGGCTCGCCGTTCCTGTGGTGGATGCGCGTCGCGGAGCTGCGCGCCCTGCTCGCGCCCGTCGTCGCGGGCACCGGGCCCTCCGCGCACCCCGACATCGCCTCCGCCCGCCGCTGCCTGCGCGCCTGGGACGCCTGCATAGGTCTGGCCGCCGACGTCTCGCCGGTCCGCCATCCGCTGCTGGCCCTCTCCGGCCGCGTCGCCCGGGTGATGCTGCGTGCCGCGGCCGGGCACAGCGCCGAGATGGAGCGCGGCGTCGCCGCCGCCGCGTCCGTTCGCGCCCAGATCGTCGACCCCGGGCTGCGGATCGTCGCGCAGGAGCAGGTCGGCCTGGCGTACGCGGGCTGGGACCGGCTGCTGACCCGCGTGGCGCTCCCGGCCTGGCGTATCGGCCGCTGGCCCAGGCGGCTGGACGCGGGCGCCGTCGCCGCGCTCACCGAGCTGTCCCGCCGCGACCGGCTCGCCGAGGGGTACGCCGCGCGGCTCGCCGAGCGCCCCGCTTGCGACCTGCTGGAGGAGCCGGGCACCGTGGACGAGGCGATCTCCCTGCTCGCCGCGCGCCTCTTCCACGGTGTCCCGTCCGGGCCGGGCGCCGAGTGGGCCCCCATCGACTGGGCGGAGTATCCGGAGGAGGTCGTGGACCGGAAGTGGCGCGACCGCGCGGCCCGCCTGTTCGCCGTGCTGGATGTCGCCGAGACCCCCACGCTGGACCGTGCCCTGAAGGGCCTGGTGGACGCCGCGGCGGCCGTGGACGGCACGGACGCGCTGGCCGCCCGCCTCGGCGCCGACGCCGCCCGCGCCGAGGCCCCGCCCGCCCCGCAGCCGGCGAGCCCACCCGGCGATCTTGCCCCGATGCCGTTCCCGCTCCAGGCGCCGCGCAGCGACCGGGACCTGCTGGTGGAGCACGTGGCCGCCGCCGTCTGCTGCGCCGCCGCCGACATGTCGAACGCCGCCCCCGGGCTGGACTGGCTGGACGGCCCGGTCCTCCTCCTCGGCGGCCGGCGGCGCGAGGACCTGTCGGCGCCGGTGCACAGCCTGGTGGACGACGGCGACCCGGCGCCGCTGCTGGACTGGCTCTCGGACGCCGGGGTCCGCCCCGACAAGCCGGTGCGCCTGGTCTGACGGGCGAGGAGGCGCGCGCCGGGCACCGGCCCAACAGCCAAGACAGGCGAGACATTTCCCCTTCGAGGGGGCTCGACACGCTGCGCCCCCGGCGCCACTATCAGGCAATCACCTCCGGCTGATTCCTGCGACGAGCGGTGACTGTTCGCTTGCTATATGTGATGTGCTGGGTTCCGGCATTCACCGTCCGGAGGCGCAGGGATCCGGAGGCGCAGGGAGGGGAGCTTGAGAGAGAGCACGGAACGCGTCCGGCGTTGGGAGTCGGGCGGCGCGTTCACCCACACGGTCGCCGATCCGTTCGGGCAGGGGCCGCTGCCCTGGCTCCGGGCCGGCGAGGGCCACCTGTCCGGCAGCGGCCACGCCGTCCTGCCCGCCCAGGTCGCCCGGCACTCCGCCCACCGGCCGTCGGGGCCCCGCACCGCCGACGACGTCCAGTGCCAGATCAAGGGCTTCACGACGGACGGCGCCGTCGCCCCCGGCCGGCCGCTGGACTTCCGGGTGACAGCCGACCCGCCCGGCGAGTTCACCATCGACATCTACCGAATCGGCCATTTCGACAACGACGGCGCCCAGTTGCTCCTGCGCAGCCCCAAGCTGATGGGCATCCGCCAGCCGCCCCCGCTGATCGCCGGCCGCGCCGTCTCCTGCCACAACTGGTGGCTGTCCTGGCGCCTCCAGGTCCCCGTGGACTGGCGGCCGGGCGCCCATGTCGCCGTCCTCACCACGGCGGACGGCGAATTCCGTTCGCACATCCCGTTCACCGTCCGGGACGACCGCCCCGCGGACCTCCTGTTGGTGCTCCCCGACATCACCTGGCAGGCGTACAACCTCTTCCCCGAGGACGGCCGCGGCGGCGCCAGCCTCTACCACGCCTGGGACGGCGCCGGCCGGCTGCTCGGCGAGCGGGACGCCGCCGTCACCGTCTCGTTCGACCGCCCTTACGCCGGCTCCGGCCTGCCCCTGCACGCCGGGCACGCCTACGACTTCATCCGCTGGGCCGAGCGCTACGGATACGACCTCGCGTACACCACGGCCCGCGACCTGCACGCCGGGCGCGTCACCCCCTCCCGGTACCGGGGCCTGATCTTCTGCGGCCACGACGAGTACTGGTCGGCCCCCATGCGCCAGGCCGTCGAGGACGCCCGCGACGGCGGCACCTCCCTGGTCTTCCTCTCCGCCAACACCATGTACTGGCAGGTGTCGCTGGGCCCGCTGCCCTCCGGTGACGAGGACCGGCTGCTGAGCTGCCGCAAGCGCCAGGGCCCCGGCCGCGCCGTGCTCTGGCGCGAGCAGGGCCGCGCGGAGCAGCTCCTGCTCGGCATCCAGTACGCCGGCCAGGTCCCGCGCCCGCATCCGCTGATCGTGCGCAACGCCGGACACTGGCTGTGGGAGGCCACCGGCGCCCGGGAGGGCGACGAACTGCCGGGCCTCGTCGCGGGCGAGGCGGACCGTTACTTCCCGCGCACCCCGTTGCCCGACGCGCTCAGCCGCGTTCTGCTCGCCCACTCCCCGTACCGCGACGGGTCGGGCGCCCGCCGCCATCAGGAGACGTCGCTGTACCGGGCGCCGAGCGGAGCCTGGGTGTTCGCGTCGGGAACCTTCGCGTGGTCGCCCGCGCTGAGCCGCCCCGGGCACACGGACGCGCGTATCCAGCGCGCCACCGCGAACCTCCTGGACCGCATCTGCAAACGGGACTGACCGCGCCGCTCGCCCCCGCGACGAATCGGACACGGGCCTGCGTGACAATGGATCCGCGCGGCTCATCAACCCCAAGCTAGCCAGGAGGCGCTGTGCCAGGATTCGTTGAGAAGCCCGAGCCGGTGCTGGTGCCAGGACTTGTGCACCTGCACACCGGGAAGGTGCGCGATCTCTACCGGAACGAGGCGGGCGATCTCGTCATGGTCGCCAGCGACCGCGTGTCGGCCTACGACTGGGTGCTCGGCAGCGAGATCCCGGACAAGGGCCGGATCCTGACGAAACTCTCCCTGTGGTGGTTCGACCAGCTCGCCGATCTCGTGCCGAACCACCTGATCTCCGCCACCCCGCCCCCCGGGGCCCCCGCCGAGTGGGCGGGCCGCACCATGATCTGCCGCTCGCTGCGGATGATCCCGGTCGAGGCCGTCGCCCGCGGCTACCTGACCGGCTCGGGCCTTGAAGAGTACAACCGGGACCGCACGGTCTGCGGTCTCGCCCTCCCCGCGGGCCTGTCCGACGGCTCCGAGCTGCCCGGCCCGATCTTCACCCCCGCCACCAAGGCCGCCGTCGGCGCCCACGACGAGAACGTGAGCTATGAGGAGGTCGCCCGCCAGGTCGGCGCGGACATCGCCGCGAAGCTGCGCCAGACCACCATCGCCCTCTACGGCCGCGCCCGGACCATCGCCAGGGACCGCGGGCTCATCCTGGCCGACACCAAGTTCGAGTTCGGCCAGGCGGATGGCGCCGGTCCGGACGACCCGCTGGTCCTCGCCGACGAGGTGCTGACCCCGGACTCGTCCCGGTTCTGGCGCAAGGACGAATGGCAGCCGGGCAAGCAGCAGAAGCCCTACGACAAGCAGTACATCCGCGACTGGCTGACCTCCCCCGAAGCCACCTGGGACCGCACCGGCGACACCCCGCCCCCCGCCCTCCCCCAGGAAGTGGTGGACCAGACCCGGGCCCGCTACACGGAGGCGTACCACTTCCTGACCGGCCAGTCCTGGGACTGACCAGCCCCCCGCCGCGCCGAGCCCCACCCGCTTGGCGCGGCGTCCATCCACTGGCCCGGCGTTCCTTCGCCCGCCAGGAGAACGCCCCGCGGGACACCCTGACGGTGATCGCGGGCTCACGCGCGTTCGGCCCGGCCAGGGCCTCCTCCGACACCGACCGCCGCGGCGTCCTCGTCGCCCCGACCGAGGACCTTCGGGCGGCTTGGCCAAGCCGCCGCGGCATCCGGAGGACGCCGTCGAGACGGACCTCGTCACCCACGACCTGGCCGCCTTCGGCCGCCTCCCGCGGCGTCCGAACGGCTGTGTGCCGGAGCGGCTCCCGTCCCACCTGATGGTCGCGCCCCACCCGTGCACGCCGATCCGATCCCGTCGGCCCTTCTGACCGGCGATCCCGCCGTGCACAGCGACGACCTTGAGCGCCCGCGCGTACCCCAACGGGGCCTGCTCGCGCGGCTTCAGCCAGATCCGGGCGAGGAGGCGCCATGCTCGTCGAGCCACGGGCGTCGAAGGCGTCGGCGCTGTCGGGAAAGAGGATTCCCCCGTTCTTCGGACACGCCCGCGGTCCATCCCGCCCCACCCGTCGTTCGACAATGTGGTCGGATATCTCCCATGACCCCGGACCGCCCCCGCGCCAACATCGACCCGGTCTCCCACGAGCCGCTCATCCCCGATCCCGAGCTCGTGATCCGCGACCAGGACTGGTACGGCCACGACCTCTCCGGCCGCCGCTACGCGCACCACTCCTTCATCGACACCGACTGGACCGAGGTCACCGACGAGGGCGCGGTCTTCGAGCACTGCGCCTTCTCCGGCGTCCGCTTCAACGCCTCCCGCCACACCGCCGCGGCGTTCACCAACTGCACCTTCAAGCGCTGCGTCTTCTTCGACACCCACTTCACCGACTGCAAGCTGGTCGGCAGCCTCTTCCAGCAGTGCGCGTTCACCCTCTTCCGCGTCTCCCGGGGCGACTGGTCCTTCGTCGGCCTGCCCGGCGCCGACCTGCGCGAGGCGGTCTTCGACGGCGTGCGCATGCGCGAGGCGGACCTCACGGCCGCCCGCCTGGAGAAGGCCACGGTCACCGGCACGGACCTGTCCGGGGCGATGCTGCACAGCTCCAAGCTCACCGGTGCCGACCTGCGCGGCAGCGACCTGTCCAGCCTCGACCCGCTGACCGTCGAGTTGGCCGGCGCGAAGATCGGGCTGGACCAGGCGGTCGTCATCGCCACCGCCCTCGGCCTCGACGTCACGTAGCCGTGAACGCGGCCGAAGCGCGGCCGAAGCGCGAAGCGCGAACCGCACACGCCGAAGGGCCCGGTCCACAGGACCGGGCCCTTCGCACGGAGCGGACGACGAGATTCGAACTCGCGACCCTCACCTTGGCAAGGTGATGCTCTACCAACTGAGCCACGTCCGCATACGCGCCACCCGAAACCGGATGAGGCGATATCCACTCTACCCGATCCCCAAGTGTCCTCGGGACCTCAGGGACGAGCCAGTGGATGGAGCGGGTGACAGGAATCGCACACTGCGCCTCCCTCTTGGAAAGAGGGTGTTCTGCTACTGAACTACACCCGCGCGGCTCCCGGGACTTCGGCCTTTCGGCCCTGCCCCGCGGCGCGCTTCAGACTCTAGCCGATCACCGGGGGTTGATGGCAAGTCGGCTCAATGTGCGGGTGCGTGGGCCTCGTTGAAGGCGTCATAGACCTTCTTCGGGATGCGCCCGCGGGCCGGCACGCCCATGCCGTGCGAGCCCGCCCAGGCGCGGACGGTCCTGGGGTCGGGGGCCACCTCGGTGTGGTGGAAGGTCTTGCCGGACCGGGCGCGCTTGCGTCCGGCCTCCACGAAGGGGGCGAGAGCGGTCCGCAGTTTCTCCGCGTTGCGCGGACTGAGATCGATCTCGTATGTCTTTCCGTCGAGTCCGAAGGCAACCGTTTCCGATGCTTCACCGCCGTCGATGTCGTCGGCGAGGCTGACCACTACACGCTGTGCCACGGGTATCGGTCCTTCCTGGAGGCTCGCAACCGTGCGACGGCGCCGGGCACTGTCACCGGCGATTCGCCTGCCGCGATGCTGACGCTCCCACTAGTTCGCGACTATGGTTCTTTTATTCGTACGCGCTCAGGCAGGTTAATGCCAAGTGGAGAATTCCCCACCCGCGCGTCGTTCCCCCACTGCGGACCTTACTTTTTCTTGACGGTTTCTTGGAGGCGTTTTCTGCCCTCGATACCTTAACGTGACCGAATCCGGTCTTTCTACTCGCGTAGATTTCCGGGCCGGGTACGCTGAGGTCGTGCAGCGTCTCGCACAACACCACCGCACCACCACCGGGAGTACCAGTGGCTCGCGTCGTAGTCGACGTCATGCTCAAGCCGGAGATCCTCGACCCCCAGGGCCAGGCGGTGCAGCGCGCACTGCCCCGGCTCGGCTTTGACGGCGTCCGTGACGTCCGTCAGGGCAAACGGTTCGAGCTCGAGTTGGAGGGCCCGGTCGACGACGCCGTTCTCGACCGCGTCCGGGAGATGGCGAGGACCTTTCTCGCGAACACCGTGATCGAGGACTTCGATGTGCGGGTCGAGGTCATGGAGGGGGAGTCCCGGTGACTACTCGTGTGGGAGTCGTCACATTTCCCGGCTCGCTCGATGACCGCGACGCGCAACGCGCCGTAAAGCTCGCCGGAGCCGAACCCGTCGCGCTCTGGCATGGCGACAAATCGCTGCGACGAGTCGATGCCGTGATCTTGCCCGGCGGATTCTCCTATGGCGACTATCTCCGCTGCGGAGCCATCGCCCGTTTCTCTCCCGTGATGGAGACGATCATTGAAGAGGCACGGGCCGGGTTGCCCGTCCTTGGCATCTGCAATGGCTTCCAGGTCCTGTGTGAATCGCACCTTCTGCCGGGCGCGCTCTCCCGTAATGACCATCTGCACTTCATCTGTCGCGATCAGCGCCTGCGCGTCGAGAACGCCGACACCGCCTGGACGGGCGACTACGCGGTGGGCGACGAGATCACCATCCCGCTGAAGAACGGCGAGGGCGGCTACGTCGCGGACGAGCGCACCCTGGACGAGCTGGAGGCCGAAGGCCGCGTCGTCTTCCGCTACCTCGACGTCAACCCCAACGGCTCCCGCCGGGACATCGCCGGCATCACCAACGCCGCCGGGAACGTCGTCGGCCTCATGCCGCACCCCGAGCACGCCGTCGAGGCGCTGACCGGTCCGACGACCGACGGCCTCGGCTTCTTCACCTCCGTCACCACCTCGGTTCTCAGGAAGCTGGTCGCCTGATGTCCGATTCGTCCTCCGTCCTCGATACCGTCAAGCACGCCGCCGGCACCCCGCACTCCGCCCAGCCCTGGGCCGAGCTCGGCCTGAAGCCGGACGAGTACGAACGGGTCCGGGAGATCCTGGGCCGCCGCCCCACCGGAGCCGAGCTCGCCATGTACTCGGTGATGTGGTCCGAGCACTGCTCCTACAAGTCCAGCAAGGTCCACCTCGGCCAGTTCGGCGAGAAGGCCCCGGCCAGTGACGCGCTCCTCGTCGGCATCGGCGAGAACGCCGGCGTGGTCGATGTCGGCCAGGGCTACGCGGTGACGTTCAAGGTCGAGTCGCACAACCACCCCTCGTACATCGAGCCCTACCAGGGCGCGGCCACCGGCATCGGCGGCATCGTCCGCGACATCCTCGCCATGGGCGCCCGCCCGGTCGCCGTGATGGACCCGCTGCGCTTCGGCGCCGCCGACCACCCCGACACCCGCCGCGTCCTGCCCGGCGTGGTCGCCGGCATCGGCGGCTACGGGAACTGCCTGGGTCTGCCCAACATCGGCGGCGAGGTCGTCTTCGACGCCTGCTACCAGGGGAACCCGCTGGTCAACGCCCTGTGCGTGGGCGTCATGCGGCACGAGGACATCCACCTCGCCAAGGCGTCCGGCCCCGGGAACAAGGTCATCCTCTACGGCGCCCGCACCGGCGGCGACGGCATCGGCGGCGTTTCCGTCCTCGCCTCCGAGACCTTCGACGGGAGCGGCAAGCCCGCCAAGCGCCCGGCGGTCCAGGTCGGCGACCCCTTCCAGGAGAAGCTGCTCATCGAGTGCACCCTGGAGGTCTTCGCCGAGAAGCTGGTCGCCGGCATCCAGGACCTCGGCGGCGCGGGCCTGTCCTGCGCCACCTCCGAGCTGGCCTCGGCCGGCTCCGGCGGCATGCGCGTGGACCTCGACGCCGTCCCGCTGCGTGACTCCTCGCTCTCCCCCGAGGAGATCCTGATGAGCGAGTCGCAGGAGCGGATGTGCGCCATCGTGGAGCCGGACAAGGTGGACCGGTTCCTGGAGATCTGCGCCAAGTGGGACGTCCTCGCCACCGTGATCGGTGAGGTCACCGAGGGCGACCGGCTGGAGATCTTCTGGCACGGCGAGCAGATCGTGGACGTGCCGCCGCGCACCGTCGCTCACGAGGGTCCGGTCTACCACCGGCCCTACGCCCGGCCCGACTGGCAGGACGCCCTCCAGGCCGACGACCCGGCCCGGCTGCCGCGTCCGGCGGGCGGCGCCGAGTTGCGCGAGCAGGTGCTCCGGCTCGTCTCCTCGCCCAACCAGGCCGCCAAGACGTGGATCACCGCGCAGTACGACCGGTATGTACTGGGCAACACCGTGCTCGCACAGCCCGAGGACGGCGGCATGATCCGGGTGGACGAGGAGACGAACCTCGGCGTCGCCATCGCCACGGACGGCAACGGCCGGTACGCCAAGCTGGACCCGTACACCGGCGCCCAGCTCGCGCTGGCCGAGTCGTACCGCAACGTGGCCGCCACCGGCGCCCGCCCGCTCGCCGTCACCGACTGCCTGAACTTCGGCTCGCCCGAGGACCCGGCCGTCATGTGGCAGTTCGCCGAGACCACCCGGGGCCTGGCCGACGCCTGCCGGACGCTCGGCACCCCGGTCACCGGCGGAAACGTCTCTCTCTACAACCAGACGGGCGACACCGCCATCCACCCCACGCCCGTGGTCGGCGTGCTCGGCGTCATCGACGACGTCACGCGCCGCACCCCGATGGCGTTCGGGGAGGAGGGCCGGCTCATCTACCTGCTGGGTGACACGGCCGAGGAGTTCGGCGGCTCCGCGTGGTCGCAGGTGATCCACGACCACCTCGGCGGTCTGCCGCCGCGCGTCGACCTGGAACGGGAGCGGCTGCTGGCCGACATCCTGATCGCCGCCTCGCGCGACGGCATGATCGACGCCGCCCACGATCTGTCGGACGGCGGCCTGATCCAGGCGGTCGTGGAGTCCTGCCTGCGTGGCGGGAAGGGCGCCCGGCTCGTGGTGCCGGACGGCCTGGACGTGTTCACGTTCCTCTTCTCCGAGTCGGCCGGCCGCGCCGTGGTGGCCGTCCCGCGCGGCGAGGAGGTCCGTTTCACGGACATGTGCCGCGTCCGCGCCCTGCCGGCGGCCCGCGTCGGGGTGATCGACGGGGACGCCGTCATCGTGCAGGACGCTTTCACCATCGCTCTGGAAGAGCTGCGCGAAGCGCACGAGTGGGCGCTCCCGGAGCTCTTCGGCTGACCGCCCGCCCGATCAGCGCGCCCGCCCGATCAGCGGCGGCGGCTCACCGGGGCAACGGCTCACCGGCCCGGCTTGGTCTCGTAACGGGGACCGAGGTCGGGCTGGTCCGTCCGCTGGAGCTCGGTCGCGAGCCGGTGCACCGACACCAGGTCGTGCAGCAGCACCCGCGTCCGCTCCTCGGGCATCCCGGCCGTGCGGGCGATCTCCTGCGCGTACACGGCCTCGCCGCCGTGCCGCCGCTCCGCGTCGCCGAGGGCCTGGAAGACCTTCTCGTGCTCCGGGCCGTACTCGGGCCTGCCCCGGCCGGTGAACGTGCGCCCCACCGGGGGCTCGGGCCGGTCGGCCTCGCGGGCCGCCGCGACCTCCCGCTGCTCGCTGCGCTGCTTGCCGCGCTCCAGCGGCTCGGTCTTCTCGTCGTGCGTGAGCGAGGAGCGGTGCGAAACGTGGGTCCGCTGCTTCGACGCGCCGGTGGTCGTGCCCCGGCCGCTGGGCAGCTCGCCCACCCGCTCGGCCTCGCGCGCCCAGGCACGCCGCTGGTTCTCGTCGCCCTCGACCTTCTTGCGCACCATGTCACGCCCTCCTGTCGCGGTCGAGCTCTTCCTGAATCGGTGGCTTGGGCACGTCCCGCAGCTGCTCGGACTGCCCGTGCTTGCCGCCCTCGCGCGCCTGCTCGGCCCGCTGCGCCGGGCTGTGGCCCAGGTCGGAGTCGGCGGGCAGCCGCACGGAACGGGCCACCTCGGCCCGGTTCCCGTACTGCTCCGGCGGGATGCCGCGCAACGCCTTGACGGCGGGCTCGGAGGCGCCGGCCCGTTTCGCCTCCTGGATCAGCTCGTCCTTGCCGGCCGGGAAGTCGACGTTCTTCACGACGCGCAGGATCTCGCCGACGTCGGTGGAAGTCATGGGGATGTCCTCCTCATCGTCCTCATCGCTGATGTAGGCCCAGCAGCGTGCCGCTGGCCAGGGACCGGCCGTCCAGCCTCCGGTGCACCTCCGCCGCCGAGGCGCGCTCCGGGAGCTCGACGTGCTCGGGAAGCGCGTAGAGGCGGAAGAAGTAGCGGTGCGCGGGGTCGCCGACCGGGGGCCTGGGACCGTCCCAGCCCCGGCCGCCGAAGCCGTTGGTGTGGGGGATACCGCCCTGGGGCAGCTCGCCGCCGCGCACGCCCCCGCCGACCGGGTCGATACCGGTGACCAGCCAGTGCACGAAGGTGCCGGAGGGCGCGTCCGGGTCCTCGCAGAGCAGGACCAGCTCCTCGGTGCCGGGCGGGGGCCGCGACCAGTCCAGGGGTGGCGACAGGTTGCCGCCGTCCTTGGCGTAACGGTCGGGGATCGGTGCCTGATCGTTGAAAGCGCTACTGCGTAGGTTGATTCCAGCCATGTGGACGGAGTACCCACCGGGGCGGAGCCGATTCAGCTCCGGCGCGGCTCTCGGGCCAGGGGCCCCGGTCAGTGGCCGTGCTCGTCGCTCTCCAGCTCGTCGACGGCCTGGTAGATCCGGTTCTTCAGTGCCTCGGGCTCCGGCACCGCCCGCAGCGTCAGCAGCCCGTGCTCGGACGCCGACTGGACGCGCAGCGTGCCGTAGCCCATGATCCGCTGCCACAGGGTGGCCGTGAACGTCACGTCGTTCACCCGGCTCAGCGGGATGCTGGTGCCGGTCTTGGTCAGGAATCCCGAGCGCTTGTGCAGCCGCTTGGTGGTCAGGAAGTAGACCGTGGCCCGCCACTGGAGCAGTGGCACCAGCCACCGCCAGACCGCGACGACCAGCGCCGCCCCCAGCACCACCCACACGGCCGTCCCACCCCACGCCTCGTCGTCCGGCAGGGCCCGGATCAGGAGGGCGGCCGCGGCGACGGTCAGGCAGAGCTGGAGGAACTCGCCGACCATCGTGGTCCAGTGCTGCCGCGTCTCGTAGATCAGCTCTTCGTCCTCGGCCAGATGGTGGTCCGATATAGCCATGCGCGCATGGTGGCACAGCGCCCCGGGGCGGGTCGTCCGGACGATCCACTTGGTATGACCTTGTCACCTTCCGGGCGGGAAGGTTCGTCGTAAGCTCCCTCGTATGTCCGCAGTCCGAGGCAAACCCCGTGCCTACCATCCCGATCGGGTCCGCGACGCGCTGCTCGCCCAGGTCGAATTCGTACGGCTGGCCGCGCATGGGCTGACCCCCCAGCAGCGGGCGAAGCCGTCGGGGCTGCCGGGCTGGAATGTGTGTGCCCTGCTGGCCCACATCGCCGGCCAGATCGACGCCCTGCCCCGCCTCCTCGCCCAGCCCGCGCCGCCCGTCACCCGGCCGGAGACCGATCTCAACCGCTGGGCCGTCTCCACCGCCGTGATCGCGGACGACCTCGACAAGCGGACGCGGCAGGACGCCGAGGCCACGCCGGACCAGGTGGCCGCGATCGACGCCGCGGCGGAGGAGATGGAAGCCGTGCTGGAGACGGCCGTCCGGGACGACGTGCTGATCCCGCACCGCTTCGGCGCGATGCGCGCCCTGGACTTCACCGTCACCCGGATCGTGGAGCTGGTGGTGCACAGCGACGACCTGACGCGGGCCACCGCCGTCCCGGTCCGGCTCGACCGGCAGGCGCTCGCGATCACGGTCCGGGTGCTGGCCGACGCCCTGGCCGCCAAGGCGCCGGGTGCCTCGACCGAGGTGCGCGTCCCGCCGTTCGCCGCCGTCCAGTGCATGCCCGGCCCCCGGCACACCAGGGGAACGCCGCCGAACGTCGTGGAGACCGATCCCGTCACCTGGGTGCGGCTGGCCACCGGCCGGACCACCTGGAGCGCGGCCACCGCCGCCGGCCGGCTGCGGGCCGGCGGCGAGCGGGCCGCGGCCCTCGCGGCGGAGCTGCCCGTGCTCGGCTGACCGCACACCGTGGCTATGGGGCATCTCTCACCATCGCTGGTTCTCCGTGCCCCCCGGACCTGGCCTAGACTCGTGCACGTGCCACGTGGTGACGGTCTTCTCAGCCACGACCTCGACCCCGGCGAGAAGGGCCCGAGGGACGCGTGCGGCGTCTTCGGAGTCTGGGCTCCGGGCGAAGAGGTCGCCAAGCTCTCCTTCTTCGGACTCTACGCACTCCAACACCGGGGACAGGAGTCCGCGGGCATCGCTGTCAGCGACGGCTCCAAGATCCTGGTCTTCAAGGACATGGGCCTGGTGTCCCAGGTCTTCGACGAGACATCCCTCGGCGCTCTCCAGGGGCACATCGCCGTGGGCCATGCCCGCTATTCGACGACGGGCGCCTCCACCTGGGAGAACGCCCAGCCCACCTTCCGGGCCACCGGCCACGGCTCCATCGCCTTGGCCCACAACGGGAACCTGGTGAACACGGCCGAGCTCGCCGACTTCGTCGCCGCCTTGCCCGGCGGCCGGGGTCCGCGGCACCGTACCGCCGCCACCAACGACACCGACCTCGTCACCGCGCTGCTCGCCGGGCAGACGGACGAGAACGGCGCGCCGCTGACCGTCGAGGAGGCCGCGCCGAAGGTGCTGCCGCGCGTGCGCGGGGCCTTCAGCTTCGTCTTCATGGACGAGGACACGCTCTACGCCGCCCGCGACCCGCAGGGCATCCGCCCGCTGGTCCTCGGCCGACTGGAGCGCGGCTGGGTGGTCGCCTCCGAGACCGCCGCGCTCGACATCGTCGGCGCCTCCACGGTCCGCGAGATCGAGCCCGGCGAGATGATCGCGGTGGACGAGCGGGGACTGCGGTCCACACGGTTCGCGGAAGCGAAGCCGCGCGGCTGTGTCTTCGAGTATGTCTACCTGGCCCGGCCCGACACGGACATCGCCGGCCGCAACGTCTACCTCTCCCGCGCGGAGATGGGCCGCCGGCTCGCGGCCGAGGCGCCGGCCGACGCCGACCTGGTCATAGCGACCCCGGAGTCGGGCACCCCGGCCGCCATCGGATACGCGGAGGCCAGCGGCATCCCCTATGGCTCCGGCCTGGTGAAGAACGCCTACGTGGGCCGGACGTTCATCCAGCCCAGCCAGACCATCAGGCAGCTCGGCATCCGCCTCAAGCTGAACCCCCTGAAAGAGGTCATCCGCGGCAAGCGGCTGGTCGTCGTGGACGACTCGATCGTCCGGGGAAACACCCAGCGGGCCCTGGTCCGCATGCTGCGCGAGGCCGGCGCGGCCGAGGTGCACGTCCGGATCAGCTCGCCGCCGATCAAGTGGCCGTGCTTCTTCGGCATCGACTTCGCCACCCGCGCGGAGCTGATCGCCAACGGCCTGTCGGTCGAAGAGATCGGCACCTCGCTGGGCGCCGACTCGCTGGCCTACATCTCCCTGGACGCGATGGTCGAGGCCACCACGATCGCCAAGCCCAACCTGTGCCGGGCCTGCTTCGACGGCTCGTATCCGATGGAGCTGCCCGACCCGGCGGTGCTCGGCAAGGACGTGCTGGAGCAGCCGCGGGGCGGAGGCGAGCCCCGCGAGCCGCTGCCCCTGCTGTCCGGCCACCCCGGCGGCGCCGACGCGCTGCGCCGTCCGTAGAGCGCGCACGCGCGTTCACGAGCACGAGGAAGACCCGATGACCAAGAACGTGCCCGGAGCCAGCTACGCGGCGGCGGGCGTCGACATCGAGGCGGGCGACACCGCCGTCGAGCTGATGAAGGAGTGGGTCGGCAAGGCCCAGCGACCGGAGAGCGTGGGCGCCCTCGGCGGCTTCGCGGGCCTCTTCGACGCCTCGGCCCTGAAGGGGTACCGCCGCCCGCTGCTCGCCTCGGCCACCGACGGCGTCGGCACCAAGGTCGCGATCGCCCAGCGCATGGGCGTGCACGACACGATCGGCCACGACCTCGTCGCGATGGTCGTGGACGACCTGGTGGTCTGCGGGGCCGAGCCGCTGTTCATGACCGACTACATCTGCGTCGGCAAGGTTCACCCCGAGCGGGTCTCCGCGATCGTCAAGGGCATCGCGGAAGGCTGCGTGCTGGCGGGCTGTGCCCTGGTGGGCGGCGAGACCGCCGAGCACCCGGGACTGCTGGGCCCCGACGAGTACGACGTGGCGGGCGCCGGCACGGGCGTGGTCGAGGCGGACGAGCTGCTGGGCGCGGACCGCGTCCGGGCGGGCGACGCGGTGATCGCGATGGCCTCCTCCGGGCTTCACTCCAACGGGTACTCACTGGTCCGGCACGTCTTCTTCGACCGGGCCGGCTGGGCGCTGGACCGGGAGGTCCCGGAGCTGGGCGGGACGCTGGGCGAGGAGCTGCTGCGGCCCACCCGGATCTACTCCCTGGACTGCCTCGCGCTGGCCCGCGCGGTGGAGGTACACGCGTTCGCGCATGTGACGGGCGGCGGCCTGGCGGCCAACCTCGCCCGGGTGATCCCGGACGGCCTGCACGCGCGGATCGATCGCGCGACGTGGACCCCGCCGCCGGTCTTCGGCCTGGTCGGCGAGCTCGGCGGGGTGGCGCGCGAGGAGCTGGAGAAGACGCTGAACATGGGCGTCGGTATGGTCGCCGTGGTGCCCCGGCGGGCGGTCGACGCCACGCTGTCCACCTTGTCGGCCCGCGGGGTCCCCGCCTGGGTGGTGGGCGATATCACTCCGGCGGCCGACACCCTCGCCCCGGCGGCGGCCACCGTGACCGGAGACCACCCGCGCTGACGCGCGCGCCCGCCGGGCCGCACCGGTGATCCCGGCGCGGCCCGGTGGGCCGGGTCGGCGGGGCGGCCCGGCGGGCGCCTACGGGGCCCGTCCGGGCAGGTCAACGCACTGAACCCGGTCCGGCGGTCGCCGGACCGGGTCGGGTGCGACTGGTCGTCTCGCGCGCTCGGAGATGTGTATCAGGCACCACGCCGTTTCGAGGAAGCGTCGGGCGAGGACTCGTCCTCGTCGTCATCCTCCTCGTTGTACATCTCCGCGTACCGTGCGTACAGGTCGTCGTCCAGCTCATCGTCTTCCTCGAACCGCTCGCCGTTCGGCGGCGGCTCAGGTGTTGACGATGCACCCAGCTCTTCGGCCAGGCGAGAAAGGTCCGTCCCGCCGCTGTTGTACTTCAGCTGGCGGGCGACCTTAGTCTGCTTGGCCTTGGCCCGGCCGCGCCCCATTGGCTCGACCCCCTCAACGACGGGGCACGACGGCCCCGGAGTGTTGACATCCGTTCATGATCGAGAGCGAGCCCTCGATGAGAGCCCGATCCATCGGCCTTCAACCGTACCTGCTTATCCGGGCCTACGGTACGCCGTCCGCAGGACCGGGCCGCGCGCACGATGCCCGATGGACCTCTCTTTGCTGGTCAGCCGCGATTTTACCTTCTTTCGCGGCGCGACTCGCCCGCGGGGGGTGACATGTCTTACGTAAACGCGCGTTCAGCGGCCCCCCGCTTGGGCCATCCGGTGCTCGGCGATCCGGTCGGCGGCGACCGCCGGCGGCACGCCCTCGGTGTCGGCGCGCTCGAAGATCTCCAGCGTCGTGTCGTGGATCAGCGCGGCCTTTGCTTTCGCACGAGCGAAGTCGAAGCCGTGGAGCTCGTCGGCGACCTGGATCACGCCGCCCGAGTTCACCACGTAGTCCGGGGCGTAGAGGATGCCCCGGTCGGCGAGGTCCTTCTCGACGCCCGGGTGGTCGAGCTGGTTGTTGGCGGCGCCACAGACCACGCTCGCGGTCAGCAGCGGCACGGTGCGGTCGTTGAGTGCCCCGCCCAGCGCGCAGGGGGCGTAGAGGTCCAGCCCCTCGGTGGTGATCAGCTCCTCGATGCCGGCCGCGGCGGCGACGCCGGGGTGCACGGCCAGGACGCGGTCGACGGCCTCCCGGCTGACATCGGTGATCACCACCCGGGCGCCCGCCTCGATCAGGTGGTCGACCAGCAGGTGGCCGACCTTGCCGACGCCCGCCACCCCGACCGTCCGGCCGGCCAGGTCGGGTGAGCCCCAGCGGTGCGCGGCCGAGGCGCGCATGCCCTGGAAGACGCCGAAGGCGGTCAGCACGGAGGAGTCGCCCGCGCCGCCCTGCTCGGGCGAGCGGCCGGTGGTCCACCGGCACTCGCGGGCGACGACGTCCATATCCCGCACATACGTCCCGACGTCGCACGCGGTGACGTAGCGCCCGTCGAGCGCGGCCACGCAGCGCCCGTAGGCGAGCAGCAGCTCCTCGGTCTTGATCCGCTCGGGGTCCCCGATGATCACGGCCTTGCCGCCGCCGTGCGCGAGGCCGGCGAGGGCGTTCTTGTAGCTCATGCCCCGGGCGAGGTTGAGCGCGTCGCGCAGGGCCGCCTCCTCGGGCCTGGCGGCCCCGGCGTAGGCGTGGAATCGGGTGCCGCCGAGGGCCGGGCCCAGGGCGGTGGAGTGGATGGCGATCACTGCCTTCAGGCCCGTCGGCCGGTCCTGGAACAGCACGACCTGTTCGTGACCCCTCTGGTCCGAGTGGAACAGGGTGTCGAACAGGTCGGCCTCGGCAGGGCTGTCGACGCCGACAGCGGGACGTACGTCAGTCACGGTGGTGACTCCTGTATGTCGCGGCGGATGCCCTCGGCTGGTTGGGAGGGCATTGATGAGATGAGACTACGGCGATCACGGCCTGTGGGGTGCCGCGGGTCGGGGGGACTGACACGATCGGGAAGCCGGCGACGGTCGTCGGTGAGCAAGGGAGGGTGGCGTGGCGAAGGTTCCGTACGCGGCGTATCTCAGGGTCTACGAGCCGCTGGCGGCCTTTCCCGAGCCGGAGCGCTCGTACTGGGCGGAGTACGCCCGGCGTGACCGGCTGCCCACCGCGCAGGACGAGGTGCGTCACGCGATGGGCGGGCTGCTGGCCATGCCGCCGCGGGTCGCCCCGGCTCGGGAGAGCGCGGACGCCTTCGTGGCCGCGGTGGACGGTGTGGTGTGCGTGTGCCCGTGGCGGACGCGGCTGCGTTCCTGGCAGGCCCTGGGCGAGGTGGGGCACTGGCTGATGCCGGACTCGGTGCTGGACGCCGCGCTGCCGCCGGGCGTGCGGCGGCGGGCGGCGGCCGACTACGCCAGCTGGCGGGAGCGGAACCCGGACGCCAGGCCGTGGATCCGTTCGGCGCTGTGGCACGTGCCCGTGCGGTGGTTCGCGCTCTTCACGGACGAGGAGCGGATCTTCCGCAAGGCGGGGGAGGCGGCGGCGGAGGGTGGCCCGGTGGACGAGACGGCGGCCGGGCTGCTCTACCGGACGCCGATGGTGCAGGCGCGGCGGCGGGTGGCGCGCGGGCTGCGCACGGTCCGAGAGGCGATGCCGCAGGGGCCGTTGGTCGAGGCGCTCACCGATGTGGGGCGGTGGCTGGAGGAGTTCCACCCTCGGTCACTGGTCGAACTGGACTACGGGGGGCTGATCTATACGATTTCCCCGGACCAGCTCGCGGCCGATCACTCGGCGGCCGAGGTGACCGAGGGGCTCGCGGCGCTCGCGGCGGGCGACCTGGAGCGCGCGAGCAGGGTCTACGAGGAGCTCACCGATCGCTGGATGACGATCAGGGAGCGGCAGTTCGCCAACTGATCCGGGACTAATGCCCTAAGCGTGATGGAAGGCACTGTAAGGAACTCTTGCCTTCAAGTAGTCTCCTCGTGTCAAAATAGGACAAGGAGTCCGGAGGGGTTCCATTCTCGGCAGGGTCGATGGCGAGTCATCACGCGGTGACAGTCCGTTACGGGCGAGTGACTGTCCGTTCTGGCATAGTCCAGTGGGCTTCCGCCGAGGTTGAACACCTGAGAGGGCAATTCCATCGGTTTGGCCGACCCGGCTGGACGGATGGTGTAGTTGTAGTGCCGAGGACAAGCCGTTCGTCCTATAACCGACTCGACTCGCGCCTGCCATTTCGGGCAACGCGGGTCAAGGTGCAGAATTTAGAGGAAAGAACCGTGATGGTTCGGTTCTCCCGAGGAGGCCGCTCATGACCGCTCGCACCCCTGATGCCGAGCCGCTGCTGACCCCGGCTGAGGTTGCCACGATGTTCCGCGTAGACCCGAAAACGGTCACACGCTGGGCAAAGGCGGGCAAGCTCACGTCTATCCGCACGCTCGGCGGGCATCGCCGCTACCGCGAAGCGGAGGTGCGCGCGCTGCTCGCGGGCATCCCGCAGCAGCGCGGCGAGGCCTGAGCAGGACAGCACGACCCAGCAGCAGGACAGCACGACTCAGCACGACTCAGCATGACTCAGTACGAACCGGGCGTCCGGAGCCCCCACTCCGGGTCGCTTGGCTGTAGATCGCGTCGGACTCCGCCGGGTCCGACGCGATCTTTTTATGTGTCCGTGACGTTACGTACACCCAGTGCAATTGCACATATAAAATTGGCGGGTGTCTCTACGGGGTCGAACGAGCTCAGCGCGCAACGGAGTTAGGTGACACCCGTCACACTCTACTTGCCTTGATGGTAGTAATGATCTTGCGGTAGTAAGCCTCCCGGTGGGCCCTCCTCCGCCGTCTCCGCCGCTCTTACCCCTCACGCCTACCCAAACAGAAAGCCCGGACCCCTCATGGGGGATCCGGGCTGACGTACTTCTCCTGGGACGAGCGGTCCTGACGGGATTTGAACCCGCGGCCTCCACCTTGACAGGGTGGCGAGCACTCCAAACTGCTCCACAGGACCTCGCTGCGGACGCGACTCTACCGCAGCGTAGGGGCGCGTAGCCAATCGCCCCGGCGCGGGCTCAGCGCGGAGGCGCCAGGGCGTCCACGGCCTTGATGATCCGCTTGTCGGAGATCGGATACGCGGTGCCCAGGGCGTGCGCGAAGTAGCTCACGCGCAGCTCCTCGATCATCCAACGAATCTCACCGGCCCGCGCCGGCACCGGCCGGCCCGGCGGGAACTGCTCCAGGAGCCACAGGTATTCGTCCCGCATCTCGTGGACCTTCGCCATTCTGGCGCGGTCCCGTTCGGCCTGGTGCGGAAGCTGCTGGAGCCGCCGGTCGGCCGCCATCAGATAGCGCAGCAGGTCCGGCAGCCGCCGCGCCCCGTGCTCGGTCACGAACCCGGGCCGCACCAGCGCGTTCAGCTGCTCCCGGACGTCCGCCAGCGGCGGCGCCAGCACCGGGCTGGTCAGCGAGGCCAGCCGCCGCTCGCACGCCTGCCACGCGGTCAGCACCTCCCGCACCTGCCGCACGATCTTCAGCGTCAGGTCCACGATGTCCGCGCGGACCGCGTCGAAGAGCTTGCGGAAGCCCTCCTCGTCCCACACGGGCCCGCCGTGCGTCGCGACGAGCTGATCGGCCGCGGCCGTCACACAGTCCTCGAACAGGGCGTGCACGCCGCCGTGCGGGGTGCTGGACAAGGCCAGCTTGCTCGCGTTGTCGAGCTGCCGCAGCGCGAACTTCGCGGGATCGGAGGGGAGGTTGAGCAGGAGCAGCCGGCGCGTGCCGCGCCGCATCGCCCGGTCCTGCTCGGCCTCCGTGTCGAACAGCCGCACCGCCACCGTCGCGCCCTCGTCCACCAGCGCCGGATACGCCTTCACCGGCTGCCCGCCGCGCCGCGTCTCGAACGTGCGCGGCAGCGTGCCGACCGTCCAGGAGGTGAGCCCGGTGCGCTGCTCCAGGGCCGGCTGGTCCCGGCTCGCGGCGGCCGTGAAGGCGCGGTCGAGGGCGGCCCGCGCGTTGGGCCGCAGCCGCACCTTCAGGGCGTCCAGGTCCTTGCTCTCGGCGTTCTCGCCCAGCTTTCCCCGGCGTTCGTCCACCACCCGGAACGTGATCCGCAGATGGCCGGGGATCCGCTCCTCGTCGAAGTCCTCGGGCGCGATCCGCACTCCGGTCATCCGGGTCAGCCCGCGTGCCAGGGCGCCGCGCAGTGACTCGGCGGTCGGCTCCGGCGTCTCGCGCAGGAAGCGCTGCGCGAAGTTCGGCGCGGGAACGCAGTGCCGGCGCAGTGGTTTGGGCAGCGAGCGGATCAGCTCCGTGACCAACTGCTCGCGCAGGCCCGGGATCTGCCAGTCGAAGCCGTCGGGGGTCGCCTGGTTGAGCACTTGGAGCGGCACGTGCACGGTCACGCCGTCGGCGTCCGCGCCCGGCTCGAACTGGTACGTGACGGGGAAGGTGAGCCGGCCCTGGCGCCACGTGTCGGGGTAGTCGGCCTTGGTGATGTCCTGCGCCCGCTCGTTGATCAGCATCGACTTCTCGAAGCTGAGCAGGTCGGGCTCCTCCTGGCGCTTCCGCTTCCACCAGGCGTCGAAGTGCGCGCCCGACACGACATCGGCCGGGACGCGCTGGTCGTAGAAGTCGTAAAGCGTCTCGTCGTCCACCAGGATGTCGCGGCGCCGGGCGCGGTGCTCCAGCTCCTCGACCTCCTCCAGCAGCTTCCGGTTGTCGTGAAAGAACTGATGGCGCGTCCGCCAGTCGCCCTCGACCAGCGCGTTGCGGAGGAAGAGGTCCCGGGACGCCTCCGGGTCGATCCGCCCGTAGCTGACCTTGCGCTGCGCCACGATCGGCACGCCGTACAGCGTCACCCGCTCGTACGCCATGACCGCCGCCTGCTTCTGCTCCCAGTGCGGCTCGCTGTAGGTCCGCTTCACCAGGTGCCCGGCGAGCGGCTCGATCCACTCCGGCTCGATCCTGGCGTTGATCCGCGCCCACAGCCGGGAGGTCTCCACCAGCTCGGCCGACATCACCCAGCGCGGGGGCTTCTTGAACAGCGCGGAGCCCGGGAACACCGCGAACTTCGCGCCCCGGGCGCCCAGATACTCGTGCTTCTCGGTGTCCTTCAGGCCGATGTGCGACAACAGCCCGGCCAGCAGCGACTGGTGGAGGAGCCGCGGATCGGCGTCCTCGCGCTCGTCGTTCAGCTCGATGTCCAACGACCGGCCCACCGTACGGAGCTGCGCGAAGATGTCCTGCCACTCGCGTATCCGCAGGTAGTTGAGGAACTCGGTCTTGCACATCCGGCGGAACGCCGAGGACGACAGCTCCCGTTGACGCTCGCGCACATAGCGCCACAGGGCCAGGAACGCCAGGAAGTCCGACTCCTCGGCCGGCCCCTCGCGGAACCGCGCGTGCTTGGCGTCCGCCTGCTGCTGCTTGTCCGCCGGGCGTTCGCGCGGGTCCTGGATCGACAGCGCGGCGGCGATCACCATGACCTCGCGGGCGCATCCGTTGCGGTCCGCCTCCAGCACCATCCGCGCCAGCCGCGGGTCCACCGGCAGCTGCGCCAGCTTGCGGCCCATCGGCGTCAGCTTCGCGCCGTCCAGCGCGCCCAGCTCCTCCAGGAGCTGCACGCCCGCCTTGATGGAGCGGTGGTCGGGGGGGTCGATGAAGGGAAAGCGCTCGATCTCGCCGAGCCCCGCCGCGTTCATCTGGAGGATGACGGAGGCCAGGTTGGTGCGCAGGATCTCGGCTTCGGTGAACTCGGGGCGGGAGAGGAAGTCCTCCTCCGTGTACAGCCGGACGCAGATGCCGTCGCTGGTCCGGCCGCAGCGGCCCTTGCGCTGGTTGGCACTGGCCTGCGAGACCGGCTCGATGGGCAGCCGCTGCACCTTCGTGCGGTGGCTGTAGCGCGAGACGCGGGCGGCGCCGGGGTCCACGACGTACTTGATGCCGGGGACGGTCAGCGACGTCTCGGCGACGTTGGTGGCCAGCACGACCCGGCGTCCCGGGTGCGGCTGGAACACGCGCTGCTGCTCGCCGTGCGACAGGCGGGCGAAGAGCGGCAGCACCTCGGTGTGCCGCGGGTTCCGTTTCTCCAGCGCGTCGGCCGTGTCCCGGATCTCGCGCTCGCCGGAGAGGAAGACGAGGATGTCGCCGGGGCCCTCGGCCTGGAGCTCGTCCACCGCGTCGCAGATCGCGGTGATCTGGTCGCGATCGGGTGCCTCGCTGTCCTCCTCCAGCAGCGGCCGGTACCGGACTTCGACGGGATACGTCCGCCCGGACACCTCGACGATCGGGGCGGGGCGCCCCTCGGCGTCCCGGAAGTGGCGGGCGAAGCGCTCGGGGTCGATGGTGGCCGAGGTGATGACGACCTTGAGGTCGGGGCGGCGGGGGAGGAGCTGGGCGAGATAGCCCAGCAGGAAATCGATGTTGAGGCTGCGCTCGTGGGCCTCGTCGATGATGATCGTGTCGTAGTGGCGCAGCTCGCGGTCGTGCTGGACCTCCGCCAGCAGGATGCCGTCCGTCATCAGCTTGACCAGAGTGTTGTCGCTCGCCTGGTCGGTGAACCGGATCTTGAAGCCGACCGCCTCGCCCAGCGGCGTCCTCAGCTCATCGGCGACCCGCTGCGCGACGGTGCGGGCGGCGATCCGGCGCGGCTGGGTGTGGCCGATCAGCCCGCGCACACCGCGGCCGAGCTCCAGGCAGATCTTGGGGATCTGCGTCGTCTTGCCCGAGCCGGTCTCCCCGGCCACGATCACCACTTGGTGGTCGCGTATCGCCGCCAGGATCTCGTCCTTCTTCTGGCTGACCGGGAGCTGCTCGGGATAGGTGATCGCGGGCACGGCGGCGCGACGGCGCTCGATGTGCAGCTCGGCTGCGTCGATCGCCTCGGCGATCTGGGAGAGCGCCGCCTGCTGGGCGGCCGGCTTGCGGATGCGGCGCGCTCCGTCGAGGCGGCGGCCGAGCCGCCGCTGGTCGCGCGCCATCAGTCCGGGCAGCCGCTCGGCCAGGGCTGATACGGGGGAGGGATCGGTAGACATACGCACTCAAGCGTCTCACCTCGACGTGGCCGGCGGCGAGCCGTTATCGCACTGGGCGTGTTGGGGGTGATTTAACCCCTTATCGTGGTGATGTGACTGGAATCCGGGAGAGGCTGCGGCACTCGCCGTACCTCCCCGCCGCCGTGGTGGCGCTGATCGTCGCCGCCTCGGCCGGGCTCTTCGCCGGCTCGTACACCTATGCGATCACCAATCCGACGCCGAGCGAGGTTCCGGTGGCCGTTGTCGGGGAGGCGGCGGAGCGGCGGCTCAGCGACACGTTCATCAGCGCGCTGGAGCGCCGCCTCGACACCACGCTGGAAACGCACTCCTACGCACGCTATCCACAGGCTGTGGACGCCGTGGAGGCGCAGCGCGTCTTCGCCATCGTCCGCGACAGCGACCCCGGTGGCGACGGCGTGGCGCTCGACACCGCGAGCGCGGCCGGCGCCTCGGTGGCCGAGCTGCTGGCCGCCGAGGCGCGCCCCGCCGCCCGCTCGGCCGGTGTCGATCTCACCATCGAGGACATCAAGCCGCTCTCACCGGGGGATCCGAGGGGCCTCGCCCTCTTCTACGTCTCCATCGCGGCCGTGATCGTCGGCTTCCTGGGCACGGTGCAGCTCAGCGTGCAAGCCGGCGCCCTCAGGCCGGGCGAGCGGATCGCCTTCACGGGGGGCTACGCGGTGCTCGGCGGCCTGGCGATCGCGGCGGCGGTGGACTGGGCCCTGGACGCGGTGCGGCTGCCGTTCGCGCAGTCGTGGGGGATCCTCACGCTGACCATGTTCGCCTCGGGCATGGTCTTCACGATGTTCAACACCCTGGTCGGACGCTGGGCGATCCTGCCGACCTGGGTCCTGATGGTGATGCTCGGCAACCCCTCGTCGGGTGGCGCGGTCTCCTGGCCCCTGCTGCCGTCGGTCCTCGGCGCGATCGGCCGCTGGCTGATCCCGGGCGCCAGCGTGAACGCCCAGCACACGGCGGTCTACTTCAACGATCACCAGCACCCGCAGCCCTACCTGGTCCTGACCGGCTGGGCGGCACTGTCCTGCACGGTCTTCTGGGTGTGGCGACACCGCCACCCGGGGGGCAGGGAATGAGAGGAGAAAGAAGAGGTGGCTGGGGCCGGGGTCGAACCGGCGACCTTCCGCTTTTCAGGCGGACGCTCGTACCAACTGAGCTACCCAGCCGGAGCGGTCCTGACGGGATTTGAACCCGCGGCCTCCACCTTGACAGGGTGGCGAGCACTCCAAACTGCTCCACAGGACCCGGCTTGTCGCGATCGCCCGGATGCCGGGCCGATGTCGCTGAAGCAGCCTATCACGGTCGGACAGGCCCCGTTTCGGGGTCGTGCGGGGCCTGCCCGGGAGGGGGGACGGGGTGTCGGACCGGACGGCCTCGCGGATCAGGTCCATGCCGTCGGCGGGCGTGAAATATCCCGTTCGCCGCTTCTTCGCGGCTGTCGGGCGGCGTGGAACGTAGCATTGCCGACCCATGTTCGGCATTGTCGAATGCGAAGGGGGTGTTCCGTCGAACGGGCGGGCGCCGCTCGGGCCTCGGCGCGCTCGGGCGATGATGGGGGCATGAGTGACCAGGTGCCGATGCGGGAGCGGATCCTCGTGGAGGCCGCGCGGTTGTTCGCGCGGGTGGGGTACCGGGCGGCGTCGACGCGGGACATCGCGGCGGCGGTCGGGGTCCGGCAGCCGTCGCTGTTCCACCACTTCCCGTCCAAGGCGTCGATCCTCAGCGAGCTGCTGGCCTACAGCTATGGGCCGACCGTCCGCACCTGCGAGCATCTGGCCGCGCTGCCGGGGCCGGCCGCGCCCCGGCTGTACGCCTACGTCTCCTGGGACTTGACCTACATCCACCGCTCGCCCTACGACCTGCACGGGCTGCACACCGACGAGGTGCTCGGCGACCCCGCGTTCGCCGCCTCGGAGACGCTCGCCGAGCGGCTGCACGCGGGACTGCGGCGCATCGTCGCGCAGGGGGCGGAGTCCGGCGAGTTCGTCGTGGTGGAGCCGAGGCTCGCGCAGGAGATGATCACCGGCGTGCTCCTCGCCAACATCCGCGTGCGCCAAGAGGGCTGGGCCGGCGGCCCGGAGCGCGCCGGTGAACTGGCCGAGGCGGGCGCCTCGTTCGTGCTGCGCGGGCTGCTGCCCGGCGGCGACCGGGCGTACGCGGCGGTGCGGGACGCCGGCCGCGCGCTGTGGCCGGCGCTGGAGTGGCCGGCCGGCGCGCCGCGGTCCGGGCGGCCCGTTCAGTCCGCGTAGTCGGGTGCGACCCGTTCGACCAGGCGGAGCAGCGCGGCCCAGGCGAGGTCGTAGGCGTCGTCGTCGGTGTAGTCCGAGTCGGCCTCGCCTTCGCCGGTGAGCTGCCGCGCGGCGTACTCGCAGACGTCGGGCGGCGGAACGGTCAGCGCGGCGCCGCCGGCCTGGGCGGCCAGCTGGATCTCGCACGCCTTGTCCAGGTAGTACATGCGGAGGAACGCCTGGGCCGCCGTGGCGCCCACGGTCAACAGGCCGTGGTTGCGGAGGATCAGCGCCGGGTGGTCGGTCAAGTCCGCCACCAGCCTCTCCTGTTCGGCGAGGTTGAGCGCGACGCCCTCGTAGTCGTGGTAGCCGACACGGTCGTAGAACTCCAGGGAGATCTGGTTGAGCGGCAGCAGGCCCCTCTCCTGAGCGGCCACCGCGCAGCCGGCCCGGCTGTGGGTGTGCAGAACGCAGTGGGCGTCGGGGCGGGCGGCGTGGACGGCGCCGTGGATGACGAAGCCGGCCGGGTTGACGCGGTGTCGGGTGGCCTCGACGGGCCGGCCGTCGAGGCCGATCTTGACCAGGTTGGAGGCGGTGATCTCCTCGAAGAGCAGGCCGTAGGGGTTGATCAGGAAGTGGTGGTCGGGCCCGGGCAGCCGCAGGGAGATATGGGTGAAGATCAGGTCCGTGAGCCGGAAGTGGGCCACCAGCCGGTAGACGGCGGCGAGTTCGCGGCGCAGTCGCTCTTCTTCCTTTTCCATGGGGAGTCCCATCAGGCGTTCGGCGGGAGGACGGTGACGAGCGCCGTGTCGACGCCCGCCGGACCGGTGTGCTGAGCGCCCTCCGGGCTGCCGAGGGGCTCGGCGCGGCCGGGCAGCGGCTCGTAGAAGAAGCGGCGGGCGTCGGCGACATGGGGCAGGTCCTGGTCGGGAACGGCGTGGGCGTCGCTGATCGCGCCGACCGGGCAGGCGGACTGGCACAGGCCGCAGTCGATGCACTCGTCGGGCTGGATGTAGAGCTTGCGGTCGCCTCGGTAGATGGCGTCGACCGGGCACTCCTCGACGCAGCTCATGTCGTGGACGTCGACGCAGGCGCCGCCGATGACGTAGCTCATGCCGGGATCTCCTGGAGGTGGGGCCGGGGTGGGGGCTGGGGGCGATCGCTGCTGTGGCCGGGGGCGAGTGGCTGGGCCGGATCGAGGGCGATGGCGGCGTTGTTGACGGCGGTGGCGACCTCGCCGAAGCCGACGCTGATCAGCCGGACTTTCCCCGGGTAGGTGGCGATGTCGCCGGCCGCGTACACGCCGGGTCTGCTGGTGCGCATCCTGCTGTCCGTGACGACTCGGCGTTCCCGCAGCTCCACCCAGGTGCGCAGCGGACCCGGGTCGGCGAGGAAGCCGAGCGCGGCGACGACGGCCTGCGCGGGGAGGCGGGTGACAGTGCCGTCCACAACCGAGCGGACCTCGACGGCACGCAGCGTGCCGCCGTCGTATCCGCCGCGCAGCGCGGTGAGTTCGCTGTTGAGCAGCAGCGGGAGCGCCTCGTCGGCGTGGAGTTGGACGACGGTGGCGGCGTGCGCGCGGAACGTGTCGCGCCGGTGGACCAGCGTGACCGACCGGGCGATGGGCCGCAGCGCGAGGCACCAGTCGAGCGCGCTGTCGCCGCCCCCGACCACGACGACGTCCTGGTCGCGGTGGGCGCCGGGGTCGGGCACGAAGTAGTGCACGCCGTCGCCCGCCCAGTCGGCCGCGGCGGGCAGCGGCCGGGGTTGGAAACGGCCGACGCCGGCCGTGATCACCAGGGCGCGGCAGCGGACGGCGGTGCCGTCGGAGCAGCCGATCCGCAGCCCGCCGTCCGGTTCGTCGTGGAGGGTGACGGCCTGGCGGCCGAGCAGGTAGGCCGGGTCGTACGCGGCGGCTTGCTCCAGGAGCCGGTCGACCAGCACTCGGCCGCGGACGCGGGGCAGACCGGCGATGTCGTAGATCCACTTCTCCGGGAAGAGCGCGGCGATCTGGCCGCCCGGCTGCGGCAGGCTGTCGAGCACGGCGGCCCGCAGGCCGCGGAAGCCCGCGCAGTACGCGCCGTACAGGCCGGTGGGGCCGGCGCCGACGAACAGCAGGTCGTAGAAGGGGACTTCGGGGTGGGAGTCGGGATGGGAGTCAGCCACGGTCGGCTCCTTCCGTCCCAGCCGCCCTGACGTCGGTGAGGGCCTCGGCCACCAGGAGCTGGAAGCGGGCGGTGACCTGGTCCCAGTGCGGCACGAGGTGGCTGCGGTCGGCGGCGGGGGAGTGCCGGCCGCGCTGCATCCGTTCGAGGATGGGCACGTCCTGGTCGTTGACCTCGAACAGCACCTGGCACAGCGCGGCGCGGGCGTCGGCGTACGTGTCGGTCGCGGCGGCGGCGTCCACGAACACCGCCAGGTGCTCAACGGTCTGGCCGGGGGCGACGGGCTCGTAGCCGATGACCTGGAACCAGTCGGCCTCCAGGAAGACCAGGGCGTTGGGGAAGACACAGAAGATGTCCTGCCGGTCGGCCATCTCCTGCGGCAGGTCGTCGGCGAACAGCGGCAGCGGCGTCTCGGTCTTGCGCGCCTTGCCCATGGCGCCGCGCGGGTAACAGCCGCCGAGGATCCGGTCGGACAGGACGACGTCGTCGATGTCGAGCGCGGCGGTGGCCGGGCCGACCTGGGGGTGGACGAACGGCAGGTGGTAGTAGTCCAGGAAGTTCTCCACCACCAGCTTCCAGTTCGCGGCGATGTCGTAGCGGCGCTCGGCGGCCAGGTGCAGGCGGTCCAAGCCGACGGGCTGCCAGCGGCGGCGCAGCGGCGCGAGCAGCTCATCGGCCGACGTGCTGTCGTGCTCGTCCAGGTTGACCAGGATCATGCCCGCCCACTCGGTGTGCCGCACCGGAAGCAGGCCGAGGGCCGCGCGGGTCTCGTCGTCCGGGGCCGAGTTCTTGGTGCGGGCGAAGTAGGGCGTGCCGCACAGGGATCCGTCGAGCTCGAAGGTCCAGGAGTGGTACGGGCAGCGCAGCCGGGAGCGGGTGCTCGGCTCCTCGGACAGGACCAGGCCCCGGTGCCGGCAGACGTTGTGGAAGACGCGCAGCGTGCCGTCCTTGTCGCGGGCCAGCAGCAGGGGGCGGCCGGCGACCGTGATGGGCCGGGAGCTGCCGGGGGTCGCCACCCAGTGCTCGAACCCGGCCCAGACCCAGCGGCGTTCGAAGATGGCGCGGGTCTCGGCGGCGAACACGGCGGGGTCCGTGTAGGCGTCGGCCGGCAGGATGCCGCGGCCCACCGGACGGCCGTCGAGGGGGCCGGGGAACGGGGGCGCGGGCTGGGCGGACGCCCGCGGGGACGGGTCCGTCTGGGCCGTCCGGGTGGGCTGGGTGGGTGCTGCCATGGGCTCCTCCTGAGCTCCCTATCGATTGATAGGCTACGGTGACTTTAATCGGCCGGTCCGGATTTGTCGACAGGAGACTCAGCGTCATGACGCAGTCGCAGCAACAGACCCTCGCCGTCTTCCAGTCGTTGTGGGCCATGGAGGGGCTGCCCTGGCGGACGGCCGAGCCCTGGCCGCTGCGGGAGCGCGTGGCCCGGGTCGCGGGCGCCGGATTCGCCGGCGCGGCCGTCGATCTGGGCGCGCGGGAGGCGCCCGCCGCCGCCGAGATCGGACCGCTGCTGCGTGAAGCCGGGCTGCGCTGCCAGGTGTTCGCGTTCGTGGGAGAGGGGCGTCCGCTGGAGGCCGCGCTCGCGTACGCGGCGGAGGCGGGCGCCGAGCGGGTGGTGGTCTGCGGACAGGTCTTCCCGGCGACGGTGGCGGAGGCGGCGGTCATGGTGCGGGAGTGGCTGGCGCGGGCCGGGGACGCCGGGATCGCGGTCCAACTGGAGACCCACCGCTACACGGTGACCAACGATCTCGGCTTCACGGCGCGGTTGCTCGCGGAGGTGCCCGAGGTGGAGCTGTCCGTGGACCTCTCGCACTACGTGGTGGGCAACGAGCTGCCGGACGGCCCCGATTCGCGCGTCGAGGAGCTGGTCGGCCTGCTGCTGGACCGGGCCGGCTCGCTCCAGGGCCGGGTCGCCACCCGGGGCCAGGTGCAGGTGCCGCTCGGGTTCGCACAGCACCGGGCGGCGGTTGAGCGCTTCCGCGCCTGGTGGGCCCGGGGCTTCGCGTCCTGGCGGGCGCGGGCGGGCGCGGGCGACGAGTGCGTGTTCCACTGCGAACTGGGCGCGGTGCCCTACGCGATCACCGGTGCGGACGGTGCCGAGCTCTCCGACCGCTGGGCGGAGGCGCTGCTGTTGAAGGAGTGGGCGGAGGAACTGTTCGCCGCCGCCGGGTCGTAGCCGCGCGCCGCCCGGGGGCGCGAACGGTCGGCCGTCTCGGTCCGGCGGGTCGGCGGGGGCCTGGTCGGGTGGTCGGCGCGGCGCTGCCGGGCGGGCGGCGTGCGCGGTCGCCCGGCTGGGCTCGCTGTCGCTCGCCGGGCGGTCCGGGGCCGGAGGCTCGGCCGTCATGGTGTCGGGGAGGCGACCGCGGCGGGGGGCTTCCGGCCCCGCAGCGCGGCGGCCACGTTCCGGGCGGCTTCGGTGAACGGGCGGGTGGTCGCCTCGGGGGAGTACCAGGCGGCGTGCGGGGTGATCACGACGCCGTCCAGAGTCGGCAACGGGTCAGTGGGGAGCGGGGGTTCGACGCGGAGGACGTCCAGGGCCGCGCCCGACAGATGGCCGGTGCGGAGGGCGGCGGCCAGGGCCTCGTCGTCCACCAGATCGCCACGGGCCACGTTCACCAGGCAGGCGCCCCGTTTCATCGTGGCGAAGGCCCGTGCGTCGAACAGGCCGCGCGTCTCCGGCGTAAGGGGCAGGTGCAGGCTCACCACATCGGCCTCCGCGAGGACTTGAGGCAGCGTGTCGCGCCGCTCCACGCCGCAGGCGTCGAACGTCCGCGCCGGGCGGCCCGGGTCGTAGGCCGTCACCCGCATGCCGAGCGCCGTCGCCCGCCGGGCGACCGCCTGGCCGATCCGGCCGAGGCCGGCCAGGCCCAGCACCGTGCCCGCGATCCGGCGTGGGGACGCCCGGCGGACGTCCCAACTCCCAACCCGCACCGAGCGGTCGAGCGCAGTGATGCCTCGGACCAGGTCGAGGACGAAGGCGAGGGTGTGGTCGGCGACCTCCTCGGTGCAGTACCCCGCGCTGGCCGTGACCTACGCGCCCGCCGCCGTCACCGCCGCGACCGGGACGTGGTCGTACCCGGTGGAGGTGACCGCGACGATGCGCAGGTCGGGCAGGGCGCGGACCTGGGCGGCGGTCAGCGGGGTCTCGGGGCCGAGCAGCAGGGCCACGATCCCGGGGCCGGACGGAACAGCGTCGGCCGTGAGCACCTCGACCGGGAGACCGGCCAGTTCAGCGGCGACGTCCTCGGCCCTGCCCCAGGCGTCGAGCAGCACGACGCGGTTCATGAGGCGCGCGGCGCCATCGCGCTCAGCAGCTCGTAGCCGACGTGCGCGGCGGCGATGCCGGTGAGCTGGGCGTGGTCGTAGGCGGGCGAGACCTCGACCACGTCCGCCGACACCAGGTTGAGTTCCCCGAAGACCCGCAGCACGGTGAGCAGTTCGCGGCTGGTCAGGCCACCCGCCTCGGGGGTTCCGGTGCCCGGGGCGTGCGCCGGGTCGAGGACGTCGATGTCGACCGAGACATAGACCGGGCGGTCCCCGACGCGGGCGCGGACCCGTTCGATGACACCCGTGATCCCGTCCGCCTCGATCTCCGGGCAGCTCACCGCCGCGAAGCCGAACCCCCGGTCGTCCACGAGGTCCTGCGGGGAGTACAGCGGGCCGCGCAGTCCGACGTGCATGCTGGCTTCGCCGTCGATCAGCCCCTCCTCCCAGGCCCGGCGGAACGGCGTGCCGTGCGTGTACGCGGTGCCGAAGTAGGTGTCCCAGGTGTCCAGATGGGCGTCGAAGTGGACGACCGCGACCGGCCCGTGCCGTCCGGCGACGGCCCGCAGCAGGGGCAGCGCGATGGTGTGGTCGCCGCCGATGGTCAGCAGCCTGGTGCCCGTGCCGATCAGGTCGCGGGCGCCGCGTTCGATCGTGCCGACGGCCTCCTCGATGTCGAACGGATTGCAGGCGATGTCGCCCGCGTCGGCCACCTGCATGGCGGCGAACGGGGAGATGTCGACGGCCGGGTTGTAGGGCCGCAGCAGCCGGGACGCCTCCCGGACGTGCGCCGGGCCGAACCTGGCGCCGGGCCGGTAGCTGACGCCGGTGTCGAACGGGACGCCGACGACGGCGACATCGGCCCGCGTCACCTCGTCCACACGGGGCAGCCGGGCGAACGTCGCCGGGCCGACGAAGCGCGGGACACGGGAGGCGTCCACGGGGCCGATCGGGACGGTGGCGGGGACAAGGGGAACGGGGGGAACCGTGGGCTCAACGGGCAAGGCGGGGCTCTCTCTTCGGCGCGGCTCGGTGCGGCTCGGTGCGGCTCGGCGGGGGGCGGCGGGGGGCGGCGGGGGTTGGCGGGGCGGGCAGGGGGGCTCAGGCGGCGATGGCCGCGCCCGGCTCGGGGCACAGGGTGTGGAGGACCCGGCCGCGGTAGGACACGTGGACGCGGTCGCCGGGGACGGGCGTCGCGGGCAGCTCGCTCGGCACCACCGTGGCGAGGAGGTCGAGAGGGCCGGCGGTGACCGTGAGCCGCAGGCGCGGGCCCTGGTAGACGACTTCGGTGACCGTTCCCGCCAACCCCTCGCCCGGCTCGGGCGATACGCGCAGGTCCTCGGGGCGGATCACCGTGGTGCCGTCGCGGTCCCCCTCCACGGGCGCGCCGAGGGCCTCGACGCGGCCGTCGCGCACGGCCAGCAGGTTGGCCTCGCCGAGGAAGCGCGCCACGAAGGCGGTGGCGGGCCGGTGGTACACCTCATCCGGGGTGCCGACCTGCTCGATCCGGCCACCGTTCATGATCGCGACGCGGTCGGACATGGACAGCGCCTCGGTCTGGTCGTGGGTGACGGCCACGGTCGTGACGCCGGTCTCGCGCTGGATTCGCTTCAGCTCGATCTGCATCGCCTCGCGCAACTGCTTGTCCAGCGCGGCCAGTGGCTCGTCGAGCAGCAGCAGGGCGGGCGAGAAGACGAGGGCGCGGGCGAGCGCGACGCGCTGCTGCTGGCCGCCGCTGAGCGAGCGGATGGGCCGTGGCCCGGCCTGCGGGAGATGGACCAGCTCCAGCGCCCGTGCGACGAGCTCCGCGCGCCGCCGGGCGGGGATCTTGCGGGCCAGCAGCGGGAATTCGACGTTCTTCGCGACGGACAGGTGCGGGAAGAGCGCGTAGTTCTGGAAGACGAAGCCGATGTCGCGCTGGTGGGCGGGCACCGCGTCGATCGGGCGGTCGCCCAGCAGCACATGGCCGGAGACCGCGGCGGCGAAGCCGGCCAGCACGTTGAGGGTGGTCGTCTTGCCGCTGCCGCTCGGGCCGAGCAGGGTGACAAACGCCCCGGCCGGGACATCGAGGCTGACGCCGTCGAGAATCCGGTTGCCTGACAGGTCGACGGTGAGCCGGTCGATGGCGACGGCGACGCTCATGAGGTCTTCCCTTTCTTTTGATGCGACGCGGCCTTTTGATGCGACGCGGCCTTGCGGCTCGGCGCGGACTTCCGGGTCCCCGCGGCGCCGACCGCCAGGGCGCCGCCGAGGAGGGCGAGGGCGAGGCCCATGATCAGCGTGCTCACGGCGGCGATGTCGGGGGACGCGCTCTGCCCGGCCGCCAGCCAGATGTGGGTGGGCAGGGTCTCCTGGCCCGGCGGGCTCAGGTAGTAGGAGAGGACGGACTCGTCGAAGCACAGACCGAAGGCGAGGATCGCCGAGCCGATCACGCTCCGCGCCACCAGCGGCAGTTCGACGCGCAGCAGGACGGAGGGCCAGCGATGCCCGAGGCTGAACGCGGCGCGGGAGAGCGCCGGATCGACGCCCGCCAGGCCCGCGGTCACGGTGAGGTAGACCATCGGCGTGGCGAGCGCCGCCTGGCCGAGCATCAGCGTCCGGATGCCCGCCTGACCGCCCAGGTCCTCGACGGCGAGGTAGAGGCCGAGGGCGAGGACGAGTTGGGGCACGACCATCGGCGCGATCAGGGCGGTGCGCAGCAGCCGCCGGCCGCGCGTCATCCGGCGCAGCGCGAACGCGGCGGCGGTGCCGGCGACGGACGCCAGCAGCGTGGCGACGGCGGCGACGCGCAGCGACAGCGTGAACGAGTCCTGCCAGGCCGGGTCGTTGAACACGTCGGTGAACCAGCGGGTCGACCATGTCTCGGGGGGGAAGGTCAGATAGGCGCTGCCGCTGAACGCGATCGGCACGATGACGAGCAGCGGCGCGAGCAGGAAGCCCCCGGCCAGACAGCCGACCGCCACGAACAACGCCCGGGAGCGCGGCAGGGATTGGCGGAGTTCGTCGCTCACAGCCGCTCCCACTGTTCGCCGATGCGCAGATACCGGTCCGCGATCAGGTAGATGGCGAGGATGGCCAGCAGCAGCACCACGCCCATCGCGGCGGCGCCGCCGAGGTTCTGGAGCCGGCCGAACTCGGTGCCGATGACGATGGACACGACCTGGTCGCCGGGGCCGCCGAGGAACGCGGGGGTGACGTAGAAACCGAGGCTGAGCACGAAGACCAGCACCGCGCCGGCCAGCGAGCCCGAACGCAGCGCGGGCAGCACGACCTTGCGCAGCACCAGCAGGTCGCCGCCGCCCAGGCTGCGGGCGGCCCGCAGCTGGGCCGGGTCGATGGCGCGCAGGCCCGCGTAGATGGGCAGCACCATGTACGGCAGCATCACGTGGACCATGGCGGGCAGGAGGCCGGGCGTCGTCTGGTACAGGCCGAGACTCTCGCCGTCGGCCGACAGGCCCAATCGCTGGACCAGCTCGTCCAGGGCGCCGCCGGGCTGGAGGGTGAGCACCCAGCCGTAGGTGCGCACCAACAGGGAGACCCAGAAGGTCAGGAAGAGCACGGCGGTGAGCAGCCGCCCGAGCCAGGCGGGGGCGAGCGCGAGGGCCAGCGCGTAGCCGGTGCCGACCAGCCAGCAGACCGCGGTGACCACCGCCGACAGCCACAGGGTGCGGGCGGTGGCGCCGATGAACAGGTCGCTCTCGAAGGGCTCGGTGAGGACGCCGGCCGGTCCGTGCGTGGACCAGGCGGCGGCGATCAGCGCGACCAGCGGGCCGGCGAGGCCGACGGCGAGGAGGAGCGTGGGCGGCAGCAGCAGCCACCGCGCGCCCGTTCCCGTGCGAGCCGTCGCCGTCCGGCTCATTCGGCTATCCAGGAGAAGAACCGCTCGACGTACTCGGTGTCCTGGCGCGCGGCGGCGGGCACGTCGACGGTGACCTGGACCTCGACGTTCTCCGGCGCGCTGGGCTGGAGGGCGCGCTCCTCGTCGGTGAGCGAGTCGAACGCGGCGGAGACGGTCGGTCCGAGGTACAGCGTTCTGGCCGTCCACGCCTGGGACTCGGGCGTGGAGAGGTAGTCGATGAGGGCGTTGGCCGCGTCGGCGTGCTGCGGCTGCTGCGGCATCGCGAAGCCGCCCCAGGGGTAGAGGATCGCGTCCTGGTAGGTCCAGTCGACCGGCTGTCCGTCGTTCTTCAGCTGGATCATGCGGCTGTTGGCGGTGGCGATCATCGACGCGCTGCCCTGGGTCATGTACTGCTGGCCCTGGGCGTAGGAGTCGTAGTAGACGAGGTCGTCCTTGATGGTGTCCAGCTTGGCGAACGCCCGGTCCAGGTCCAGGGGATAGAGCTGGTCGGCGGGCACGCCGTCGGCGAGCAGGGCTATCTCGGCGGTGCCCGCGTAGATCGACTTGGGGAACGCCCGCTTGCCGGGGAAGCGGCGGGTGTCGAAGTAATCGGCCCAGGTGCGGGGGGTGGCGTCCAGATCCGTGGACCAGCCGAGGACGACGCTGTAGGCGTAGCTGCCCGCCGCGTAGTCGCGGTACCGCTCGTCCACCAGGTCGCAGCGGCGCACCCAGGGGGCCAACTCGCCGGGCGGCGTGCCCTGTTCGATCAGTGCGGCGATGGAGTACCCGTCGAAGTCGATCATGTCCCACTCGGGGGTGCCCGATTCGACCATCGAGACGAACTTGCCGTAGTCCCACGCGGCCTGGACGACACGCGCGCCCGACACCTCGGTGAACGGGCGGAACTGCTCGCTGTCGCGCAGCTCGTAGGTCTCGCCGCCGAAGCCCGCGACGACCACTTGGCGGGAGGTGAGCCGCGGCCACTCGGCGTCGACGCCCTCGGGCGCGGCCGACGAACCGCCGGACCCGCCGGAGGAGTCGGACGAGCCACAGGCGGTCAGCAGCGCCGGTCCCGCCGCGGCGCCGCCGAGGACCAGCGACATGCGCGACAGGAACTCGCGGCGGGAGGATCTGGAACGGTTCACGGGGCGTCTCCTCGCAGGTGGACGAATCTGCTTCAAATGAGCGCTTGTCACTGCCGATTCAGAAGAAAACTAACCACACGTCTCACATATGGACAGCAAAAAGGGCGTTAGTGATGCAGTTTTTACCGCAGTGAAACAGCGAGGCCACGGGCCGTCGCCGGGCCGGTACGCCGGGCGTGCACAATGCGGTTCATGACTCCGCTCGCGCCTCAACCGGACGTCGATCCGGTCGACATGGCGCTCCTCGAAGAGATGCGGCGCGACGGCCGCGCCACGTACGAGACGCTCGGCCGTCTCCTCGGCCTGTCCCGCGCCGCCGCCCGCACGCGGCTGCGCCGGCTGTTGGACTCCGGTCTGGTGCGGATCGTCGGTGTCGTGCACCCGTCCGTCTTCGGCCTGACCGCGTACGCGCACGCGGCCATCGCGGTGGACGGGCCGGTCGGCCCGGTGGCCGAGCGGGTGGTGGCGCTGGACACCGCGCCGTTCGTCTCCGCGGTGACCGGCCGGTGGGCGCTGGTGGCCGAGCTGCGCTGCCCGGACCGGGCGGCGCTCGCGGAGGACATACGGCGCATCGCCGCGCTGCCGGGCGTGCGCCGCGTCGACACCACGGTCTACACGGAGATCCTCAAGGACGCTTACTTCCCGCCGCAGGACTCCGCGCACACGCCGATGCCCATCGATGACACCGACCGGGTGCTGCTGGCGGAGCTGCAACGGGACGGCCGCGCGCCGTTCGCCACCCTCGGCGAGGCGGTGGGTCTGTCGCCCGGCGCCGCCCGCACGCGGGTGCTGCGCCTGCTGGAGGCGGGCGCGGTGCACGTCGGCGCCCGCGTCTACCCGCAGGCGCTGGGGCTGGCGCACCACACGGGCTTCGAGCTGACCTTCGGCGACGGCGCCGAGACGGCCGTCGAGCGCATCCGCACGCTGGACCGCGTGCAGTACCTCGCGACGGCGATAGGGCGCTGCGACGCGGTCGGCACCCTCACCGGATACTCGGCGGAGGATGTCTTCCGCTCCCTGGAGGAGCTGCGTGCGACGCCCGGAGTCCGCACGGTGGAGTCGTGGACGCACCTGTGGGTGGTGAAGGAGTCCTACGACCGCTCGCCGCTGACCGCGAACGGGCGGGCGGGAGAGGAAAACTGAGACCGCCGCCGGGGCGGGGCGCGACGGCCGGCGGGGGAGGGGCTCAGACGGCGGTGGGACCGGCCACCTGCTCGGCGACGCGGCCGATCTTGGCGAGCCGGGCCAGGGTGGGCCGCGACAGCACCTCTCCTATGTCGTGCAGCGCCACGATCAGCTCCTCGACGCCGTCCAGCGGAGCGTCCTTGGCGTCGTGCAGGAGGATCCCCCGGTACTCCTCCGGGGTGACCCTGCCGCCGGGGAGGTCGATCCCGGCGGACGCGCCGGACTCCGGCTCGGCGAGGAAGAGGGCGGGCACCGAGGTGTCGAGGACCAGGGCGATCGCGGCCAGCTCGGCGGCGGTGAAGGCCCGCCGCCCGCGCTCGGCCTGGTGGACGGCCTGGCGGCTCCACGGCCTCTCCAGATACCGGCCCAGCGCCTCACCCAGCTGCGACAGTGACATCCGCCGTGACTCGCGGAGGCGTGCGATCTGCGATCCGATGGCCTCTTCCACCCGCATCCTGATTCCCTTCGTGTCAGTCGCTGTCATCTTCCATGATGACGGTGATGCTCGGACATTGACAACTGCTGGCGAGTCGCAGTAGTGTAACTCCAAGGCATGCGCTGTCATTGTATGGAATGACAAGGGGGTGGCCCGTGGGACGCAGGGAGACGGACGTGCGGGATTTCCAGGTGGAGCCGATCGCGGCGGGGGACGATCGCGCGGTGCTCCGGATCGTGGGCGAGATCGATGTGTACACCGCGCCGAGGCTGCGCGAGCAGGTCTTCGACCTGGCCGGGCGGGGGACCGTGCACATCATCGCGGACATGCGGGGGGTGGAGTTCATAGATTCGACGGGCCTGGGCGCCCTGGTCGGCGGCCTCAAGCGGCTGCGCACCAGCCAGGGGACGCTCTCGCTCGTCATCGACGCCGACCGGATTCTCCGGGTTTTCCAGGTCACCGGTCTGACGCGGGTCTTCCCCTATCACTCGTCGCTGCCCGAGGCCATCGCGGCGGACGGGTGCTGGCGCGGTGCCGTCGAGGACGGGGGCCGCAGCGTCGAGGAGTGGTGCCGGGAGCACAGCCTGTTCTGAGCCGGCCCCGCTCTCACGGGCGGCCCGGTCCGGCGGGCGTGGTCTCGTGCGGGGCGTCGGGGGCGCCGGGGGCGTCGGGGGCGTCGGGGGCGTCGGGGGCGTCGGGGGCGTCGGGGGCGTCGGGGGCGTCGGGGGCGTCGGGGGCGTCGGGGGCGTCGGGGCCCGGGGCGGTCCGGGTGGCCTGCGGTGTGGAGCGGGTGAGGCCCAGCGCGGCGAGGGTCGCGAGGGCCAGCATGACGACGCCCGCGGTGAGGAAGGCCACGTTGAGCGCGTCGGTGAACGCGCCGCCGACGACGAGGCGTTGGGCGGCGGTGGACAGCCCGGGCACGGATTCCGCGGGCGCGAGTCCGCCACCGGAGGACAGCGCCTCGATGGCGGCGGCCCGCGCCTCCGGCGCCAGTCCCAGGCCGTTGAGCCGGTCCGCGATGCCATCGGCCTGCCGGGCGTGCACGAGGGCGCCCAGCACGGCGACGCCGAGCACGGCTCCGAGCTGGCGGCCGGTGTTGCTGGTGCCGGAAGCCAGACCACTGCGCTCCCGGGGCACGGACGCGACCGCGGCGGCGGTGAGCGGCGACAGCGCCAGCCCGAATCCGAGGCCGACCAGGGCCAGCCGCCACCACACCGCGCCGTACGCGCTGTCGCCGTGCACGGCACCGAGGGCGGTCAGGCCGGCCCCGGCGGACAGCAGGCCGGCGGTCACCGGCAGCCGGTAGCCGTACCGGGCGGCCAGGCGCCCGGCCAGGGGGCCGCACACCAGGATCCCGGCCGTGGTGGGCAGCGTCCGCACCCCGGCGTCGAACGCCGAGCAGCCCTGCACCATTTGGAAGAACTGCGAGAAGAAGAAGGTGGTGCCCAGCAGACCGAACCCGACGCCGAGGATGGCGGTGTGGGACACGGTGAACAGCCGCTCTCCGAACAGCCCGAGCGGCAGCATCGGCTCCGGCGAGCGGGCCTGCGCGATCACGAACGCGGCCAGCAGCACCGCCGCCGCGCCCAGGCAGCCCGTGGTCGTGCCCGAGGACCAGCCCTCGTCGCCCGCGTTGATCAGCCCGAAGGTCAGCGTCCCGACACAGGCCGTCGCCAGGAGCATGCCCGGCGGGTCCAGCCCGCGCCGGCGGGGGGCGCGGGACTCGTCCAACACCCTCAGTCCGAGCACCAGCGTGAGGAGGCCGACCGGCAGGTTCACCAGGAAGACCGCCTGCCAGCCGAAGGAGTCGACCAGCGCCCCGCCGAGCAGCGGTCCGGCCGAGAGACCGAAGCCGCTGATCCCCGCCCACAGCCCGATCGCGCGGGCCCGCTCGCGCGGCTCGGTGTAGGCGGAGGCGAGCAGCGACAGGCTGCCCGGGCTGAGCGCGGCGGCCCCGGCGCCCTGGAGTGCGCGCGCGGCGATAAGCCAGCCCGTGCCGCCGGCCAGCCCGCACAGCACGGAGGCGCAGGTGAAGACTGCCAGTCCGGCGAGGAACAGCCGCTTCCTGCCGTAGCGATCGCCGATCGCTCCGCCGGTCAGCAGCAGGACGGCCAGCGCCAGGACGTAGGAGTCGACGATCCACTGCAGGCCGGTCAGGGGGGTGGAGAGGTCCCGCTGCATGTCCGGGAGCGCGGTCATGACGATGGTGTTGTCCAGCAGCACCATGAACTGGCCGAGACACGTCACGGCCAGCACGGATGCCCTCTTCCGGCGTCCGGCGTCGGACACGGGAACCCTCCTGTCGGCAGGGTGAGGCCACGGTCCGGATCAGACGGTCCGGACTCAACAGTTCAGACTAGACCGTCCGTTGTGGAGCGTTGAAGGGCGCGTTCAATCCAGCAGGCTCCGCCAGAAGGCGAGATGCGCCTCTTCGATGCACACCGCGATGGTCAGCACCCGCCGCCGGGCGGTGTCCTCCGGGGTGTCGGTCAGCTCCTCGGCCCGCCGCCGGTAGTCTGCCAGGCGTGCCCGGTGCGCCTCCCCCTGCCGCTCGGCCAGGCGGCGCACGCCCTCCTCGTCGCCGAGGTCGGCGAAGGAGAGCTTGAGCAGCGCCGGGTCGCGCAGTTGCGCGGGCTCGGTCCCCGGGTCGCCGAGCCACTCGTCGAGCACCCTGCGCCCGGCGGGCCGCAGATGGAATGTGCGGCGGCGTCGGCCGCCCGGTTCCCGCTCCTCGCTCAGCAGCCCGCCGCGCGCCAGCCGGTCCGGCTCGCTGTAGAGCTGGGCGTGCGGGAACGACCAGAAGGGCCCGACCGACTCCCCGGACCTGATCTTCAGGGCGTACGGAGTCATCGGTCCGTGCCGGGCGATGAGGCCGAGGACCAGATAGGAGGAAGGGCTCAGGGACAGCGGCTCCGCGCTTCCCTCCGGGGAGGGACCGCGACCGGCAGCCGGTGAACTCATACGACGCATCCTAGAACGTGTGGCCGGTGCGGGCCGAAGTCCATGTTCGCCGCGGGTCCTTCGTCGCGCGACGGAGACCTTTCCCGAAGGGGGCGCCCACCTTCCCTTGTGCCGCTAAGGTGTTCGCTACCCCACGGGTCCGTCGCACAATGGATCGGGAGTCATGGACGACTGCAGCACCTGCCGCCGAGCGCTCGATGGCGCCGCGATATGCCCCGATTGCGGTGCGGCGCCCTCCCCGGCCGGGGAGGTGGAGGCGCCCGCTCTCCCCGCGTTCCCAGGGTTCCCGGCTCTCCCGCCGGACGGCACGGCGACGCACATCGTTCCCCTCGATCCCGACGAGTCCCCGTGGGCCGCGGGCCCCGCGCTGTTCGACGAGGGCACCGGCCGGAAGGCCGGGGACGCCGACGAGCCCCGCCCCGCCAGAACCCGCCTCCTCTACGTCGGCCTGCTGTGCGGCGTCCTGCTCGGCATCGTGTTGGCCCGGGCTGACGAGATGCCGATCCCGCTCAACGACTCGGCCAGCAGCGCCGAGACGCAGTCGTTGCCCACGTCGGCCCCCACCCCCACCCCCACCCCCACGCCCACCCCCACGCCGACCCCCTCGCCGTCGACCAGCAGCCCCGAGCCGTCACCGTCGCCCTCGCCGGCCGAGACCACGCCCGAGGAGACCGAGGAGCCCTCGGAGAGCCCCGCGCCGCCGCCGCCCCCACCCCCGCCCCCGCCGACCGAGGCGGTGGCCGAGGAGCCCACCGAGCGGCCCGACCCCCCGGAGCCGGAGCGGACCACCCCGCCGCCCGAGCCGGAGCCCTCGCCCACGCCGACCGGGCCGGAGGATTTCCGGTGGCCCAACAACGAGGGTGACTGCCTCGTCCAGGTTTTCTTCGTCTGTTTCTGATCCGGTCCGCCTCCGACGCTGGGCCGCGCCGTCTCAGGCCCGGCCGCGGGCCTTCCGCAGGTGTCGGGACAGCGAGTCGACGACCACGGCGGCGAGCAGTACCCCGCCGGTGATCATGAACTGGACGGCCACCTGGATGCCCAGGAGCGCCATGCCGGAGGCGATCGACTGGATCACCAGCACGCCCAGCAGCGCCGACCAGGTCGAGCCCCGCCCGCCGAACAGGCTGGTGCCGCCGATGACGGCGGCGGCGATGACGTTGATCAGCAGGCTGCCGCTGCCCGAGGTCTGGCTCACCGAGGCGATGCGCGAGGCCAGGAACAGCCCGCCGATCGCGGCCATCACCCCGGCGATCATGAAGACGGACAGGCGCACGCCCGGCACGTTCAGCCCCGCGCGGCGGGCCGCTTCCATACCGCCGCCAAGGGCCAGGATCGCCCGCCCGTAGGACGTGCGGCGCAGCACGAAGTCGAGGCCGACGACCACGGCCAGGAAGATCATCAGCGCCAGCGGCAGCCCCTGGAACGCCGTGAGCACCCAGGCCGCCGCGCAGACCAGCACCGCCAGCACGCCCGTGCGCGCCACGATCTCGCCGAACGGCCGGTTCGGCAGACCGGCGGACGCGCCGCGCCGCGCCTGCCGCCAGGAGACGAGGAAGTACCCGGCCACCGCGACCGCCGCGACCCCGAAGGCGGGGGCGGCACCGCCGAAGTAGTGGTTGGTCAGCATGGCGACCAGCCCCTCGTCGTCGATGTTGATGGTGCCGCTGGGGCCCAGGATCTGGAGCATCAGACCGTTCCAGGCCAGCAGACCCGCCAGGGTGACGACGAACGCGGGCACGCCGACCCGCGCCACGAAGAATCCGTGGACGGCCCCGACCGCCGCCCCGAAGAGCACCGCGAGGACGGCGGCAAGCCACTCCGCCATGCCGTTGTTCACGTTCAGCACGGCGAACACGGCCCCGCACAGGCCGCTGACCGCGCCGACCGACAGGTCGATGTCCCCGACCAGCAGGACGAAGACGATGCCCACGGCGATCAGGCCCATTCCGGCGATGTCGACGCTGAGGTTGGACAGGTTGCGCGGCGACAGAAAGGCGGTGTCCAGGGCCTGGAAGGTGATCCAGAGCGCGGCGAGGCCGGCCACGACCGGCGCCGAGCTGAGGTCGCCGTCGCGCGCCCTGCCTCCGAGCTCCCGGAAATAACCCCGCACGCCGCGTTCGCGCGTGATCAGGCGCGGATCGCTGGCGGTGTCGGCGGAGGCGGCGGTCTTCACGGCCACGTCCGTACGGCGCGCATCGCGGTGTTGTCGGTGGCGCCGGTGATCGATGAGGTGATCTGCTCCTGGGAGGTGGTGTTCACGTCGAAGAAGCCGTTGTTGCGACCCAGCCGCAGCACCATGACCTGGTCCGCGACGGCCTTCACGTTGGCCAGGTTGTGGGTGATGAGCAGCACCGCGAGCCCCCGGTCGCGCAGTCGCTCGATGAGGTCGAGGGCCTGGACGGTCTGCTCGACACCCAGGGCCGCGGTCGGCTCGTCCAGCAGCACGGCCTCGGGCTCGCCGAGCAGGGCCCGCGCCAAGGCGACCGTCTGCCGCTGCCCGCCGGACAGCGCGGAGACCGGCACCCGCAGGCTGGGGATGCGGATGACCAGCGTGGCCAGCAGCTCACGGGCGCGGCGCTCCATCTCGACCTCGTCCAGGACGCCGATCCGGCGGATCTCGCGGCCGAGGAAGAGGTTGCCGACGACATCGAGGCTCTCGCACAGCGCGAGATCCTGGTACACGGTCGCGATGCCCAGCTCGCGGGCGTCGTACGGGCGGCCGACGCCGACCGGACGGCCCTTCCACTCGATGACGCCCTCGTCGGCCGGGTCCGCGCCCGCGATCACCTTGACCAGCGTGGACTTGCCGGCGCCGGTGTCGCCCACCAGGGCCGTCACCTCGCCCGCGCGCAGCTCCAGATCGACGCCGGCGAGCGCCTGGACGGCGCCGAACCGCTTGGAGACCTGGCGCACCCTCAGCAGGGGCTCGGGGGCTGGTGACACATGAACCACCTTTCGGCGCGGCGTCCGGCTCCCGGTCAGAGGAGCCCGGCCCGCTCACACGCGGTCTCGTACTTCGGGGTGCAGATCTGGCCGACCGTGAGGGCCCCGTCCCGCACCACGGTGTCGCGGATGTCGTCGACGGTCACGGGGATCGGGGAGAGCAGGACGGCCGGGATGGTCTCGAACGTTCCGTTGGCGACCTCCTCCTCGGCCACCCTGTCCAGCGGCTCGCCCCGGCCCAGCGCGACGGCCATCTCGGCGGCGGCCTCCGCCTCCTCGGTGAAGGGCTTGTAGACGGTCATGTACTGGCCGCCCGCGACGATGCGCTGCACGGCCCCGAGATCGGCGTCCTGGCCGGTGACCGGCGGCAGCGGCTCGACGCTGGCCGCCTTGAGGGCGGCGATGACCCCGGACGCGAGGCCGTCGTTCGCGGCCGTAGAAGCCGTAGAAGCCGTAGAAGCCGTTGATCCGGTCGGGGCCGAGGGCGGCGACGGCCCCGGCGCCGTTGGCATAGGCGTTCTGCGGGGTCCAGCCCGCCGTGTCGTACGTCGCGCCGATTCGCACCCGGTCCCGGAGGACGGCGAGCGCGCCCTCCTTCAGCTGGGCGGAGTTCGGGTCGGTCGAGGCGCCGTTCATCATGACGATCTGGCCACCGTCCGCCTCGTCCCCCATGGCCCGCAGCAGCGCCTCGGCCTGAAGCGCGCCGACCCGTTCGTTGTCGAAGGAGACATATCCCGAGACCGGGCCCTCGACGAGCCGGTCGTAGGCGACGACCGGGATGCCCGCCTCGTCCGCGTGCTCGACGGCGGAGCGCGTCGCCTTGGCGTCGAGCGGGTTGAGGATCAGCACCTCGGCCCCGCTGGTGATCGTGGAGTCCATCTGCTGTTGTTGCGTGGCCACGTCGTTCTGCGCGTTCACGGTCTCCACGGCGCACTCGCCGCACAGCTCGCGGACGCCGCGCTCGATCAGGGGCTTGTCGTAGTGCCGCCAGCGGGGGATCAGAGTGTCCGGGAGCAGCACGCCGATCCTGAGGCCGTCGTCGTCCGCCGCTCCGTCGTGCCGCTCGCCGCGGGCGGCGAGGCAGGAGGTCAGGAGCACCGCGGCGGCGATGACGGCGGCACCGCAGGTCACCGTTGCCATCCCTGCCTCCTTCCCCGGCGTGCGTGGCTCACCGACTTCACATGTAAGGCTAAACGGGCAAACACCGCAATCTCACCGTCCGGATCCGGCCCCCGGCTCCGGCCCGGCCACCCCCGGCTCCGGCCCGGCCACCGCGGGCTCCGGCTCGTCGGACGGCACGGTGATCTCGCTCCACACCTGCTTGCCGCCGCTGAGCGGCACCGAGCCCCAGGACGCCGACACGGCCTCGACCAGCAGCAGGCCCCGGCCGCCCGTCGCCTCCCAGTCCGTGTGCGCCGACTTCACAGGCGTGCGCGGCGACGAGTCGCTGACCGCCACCCGCAGGCGGTCACCCGTCAGGGTGAGGTCGAGCCGCGTCTGGCCCTGCGTGTGCGTCAGGGCGTTCGTCACCAGCTCCGAGACGACCAGCAGCACGGTGTCCACCGCGTCCGCCACGTCCCACGTCCGCAGCGTCCGCGCGGTGAAACGGCGCGCGTGCCCGACGGCGTCCGGCAGCCGCCACAGTGTCCAGCTCGCTCGACGCGGTTTGATTCTCATCCCGTCGTAGCGCAGCAGCAGCAGCGCCACGTCGTCGTCCCTCCGGTCCGCCTCACCGAGCAGGGCGTCCGCGATCCGCCCGAGGTCGGCCGGCCCGGTGGCGGAGAGGGCGTCGCGGACCCGGCGCAGGCCGTCCTCCAGGCTCAGGCTCGCCGATTCGACCAGGCCGTCCGTGAGCAGGGTGAGCACGCTGCCCGGGGCGAGGCCGATCACGGTCATCGGGTACTCCGGGTCCGCGACGACGCCCAGCGGAGGGCCGCCCTCGACCTGGATCTCCCGGGTGCCGCCGTCCGGATCGCGGATCACCGGCGGCAGGTGCCCCGCCCGGACGAACCAGGTGTCGCCCTCCTCCATGTCCATGGCGACATAGCAGCAGGTGGCGAAGAGGTCGGTCTCCATGCCCATCAGCAGCCGGTTGGCGTGCGAGATGACCACGTCCGGCGAGTGGCCCTCCACGGCGTAGGCCCGGATCGCCGTGCGGATCTGGCCCATGATCGTCGCGGCCCCGGCGCTGTGCCCCTGGACATCGCCGATGACCAGCGCCACATGGCGGTCGGTGAGCGGGATCACGTCGTACCAGTCCCCGCCCACGCCGAGCCCGACGGTCGCGGGCAGATAGCGGGCGATGGCCACTCCGCCCGGCAGCGTCGGGAGCGTGCGCGGCAGCAGGCTGCGCTGGAGCATCGCGGCCAACTCGTGCTGGGCGTCGGACGCGCGGGCGCGCATCACGGCCTGCCCCACCAGCCCTGTGGCGGCCGTCAGCAGGACCCGCTCCTCCGGGCCGAACTCGTGCGGCTCCTCCCACCCGATCAGGCACACCCCGGCCAGCCGGCCGTCGGCCGGGAGCGGCAGCACGGCCAGTCCGCCGGGGCCGACGCCCGCCAGCCCCGGGTCGAGCGCGGTGTCCGCGGACCACACGCTCATCCGGCCCAGCCGCAGCACGGCCTCCAGGGCCGGCAGGACGCGCGTCGGCACATGGGGCCATTCGGCGTGCCAGCTCTCCGGCCAAGCGCCGGTCCCCGGCGGATCGAGCGCGGTGATCAGCAGCCGGTCGGCCTCGGACTCGGCCAGCGCCACCCGGTCGGCCCCCAGCTCGCGCATGGCGGCCACCGCCACCTCACTCACGTCCTGGACGGTCACCGCGGTGGCCAGGGTCGCCGACAGCCGCTGTACCCGGGACACCTCGTCGGCGCTCGGCCGTCGGCGCGCGGCGTCACCGAGCACGCCCAGCACCCGGCCCGGAGCGCCGGTGACGTCGTCCGCGAGCACCCGGCAGCGCAGGTGCAGCCAGCGCAGCTCCCCGGTGCGGCGCCGGACGCGGAACTCCAGTGCCCGGCCGTCGGTGCCCGCCGCGCCGGGCGCGGCCCCCGGTTCCGCGCCTGGCGCGATGAGGGACATCACCGGTGGCCGGTCCTCGGGAACGACGTGGGCCAGGAAGGTGTCGACCCGGCCGTCGAACTCCTCCGGGGGGAGGTCCATCAGCTCCAGCGTCTGCGCGTCCGCCTCGACCCGCCCGCCGCGCGGCTCCATCGCGAACGAGCCGAACCAGCCCTCCTCCACGGCGTGGCCCAGCACCGATCCCTGGCCCGGCTCGCCACCGGCTTCGAGGCCCTCGCCGACGTGCCGCGCGTACAGCTCCAGCAGGCCGCGCCGATCGGTGCCGAATCCCTCCCCGGACTCGTCCACGGCGACCAGGCACCCCAGCGGGCCGCTGTCGCCGTTCCCGCCGAGCGGCAGCGCGGCCAGCGAGATGCCGGCCGGCGGCGCGCCGCTGTACGCGGCGAGCCCCGCGGCATCCAGCCACAGGGGCCGGCCGGTGCGGCAGGCGTCGGCGGCGGGGGAACGGGCGGACACCGGGTACGCGAACCGCAGCCCGTACCGGGAGAGCGAGCCGCCCGACGTCTCGACCAGGCGCAGCTCGTCGGTCTCCCGGCGCAGCGCGTAGACGGCGACCAGCGTCACCCCGCCGAACGCCCGGCCCCGCGCCGTCACAGCGGACCGTGCCCCATCGGATGTCGCATGATTCCGTCGCCTCCGACTCTCCCGGGTACGCCTGTCTCCAGCGTAGGAAGAAGAGCGCCGACCGGCGACCGGCCACCGCGACAGGACCGGCCACCGCGACAGGACCGGCCACCGCGACCGGGGGAAGCGCTCACACCAAGGTTAGGCTCGCCTAATAAATAACTCGCTTCCCTCGATCGAGGAGCACAGATGACCGATCGTCCCGTTCGCGACGCGCCCCGCCTCAACCGGGGCCGGGTGCTGCGCACCGAACGCCTCACCCCGCACATGATCAGGGTGGTCCTTGGCGGCGACGGGCTGCGCTCGTTCGCCGCCCGCCCGGACACCGACCAGTACGTGAAGCTGCTGTTCCCGGCGGAGGGGGCGGTCTACCCGGAGCCGTTCGACATCGCGGCCATCCGGCGCGACCTCCCCCGGGACCAGTGGCCCCGGACGCGGACCTACACCGTGCGCGCCTGGGACCCGGCGGCGGCCGAGCTGACCCTCGACTTCGTCTTCCACGGGGACGAGGGCCTGGCCGGCCCCTGGGCCGCCGCCGCGCGGCCCGGCGACGAGCTGCTCTTCCTCGGCCCCGGCGGCGGATACGCGCCCGAGGAGACCGCCGACTGGCACCTGCTCGCCGGGGACGAGAGCGCGCTGCCCGCCATCGCGGCGGCCCTGGCCGCGATGCCGGCCTCGGCGGTGGCCCTGGCCTTCATCGAGGTGGCCGGGCCGGCGGAGGAACAGAAGCTGGAGGCCCCGGCCGGCGCGGAGATCCGCTGGCTCCACCGGGGAGCGGGCCGACCCGGCGACGCGCTGGTGACGGCGGTCACCACGGCGCGGATCCCGCCCGGTACGCCGCAGGTGTTCGTCCACGGTGAGGCCCACTTCGTGAAGGAGCTGCGCCGCCACCTCCGGCACGAACGCGGCCTGCCGCGCGAGCGGCTGTCCGTCTCCGGCTACTGGCGCCTCGGCGCCGACGAGGACGGCTGGCAGGCCGGCAAGGCCGAGTGGAACCGCCGGATCGAGCGGGAACAGGAACGGAAGGAGCCGTAACCCGGCCCGCGCGACGGTCCCTTGTGCCCGTCCCGACGCGCTGCCCACCGGCCCGGCGGTGTTCCGGGTGCCGGAGTTCCCCGGCGGCGTCCACGGGAACGGCTGGGCGGCCGACCGGCTCACCGGTCTGCTGGGCGACGACCTGGCAGCCCGCCTCCGCTGGTCCGAGGACAGGACCCGCACCCCGCACCCCGACCCCTGGGCCTTCTGACGGACGGCGGGACGGACGGCCGAACAGACGACGGACGGCCGAACAGACAGGGTGAAAACCGAACGCCCAGGCGCCGCGCCCGCGAGGGGCGGCCACCTGGGCGGTCCTTGATCCGGGTACCCCCAACGGGATTCGAACCCGCGCTACCGCCTTGAAAGGGCGGCGTCCTGGGCCACTAGACGATGGGGGCCGGTGGGGGACGCGAGAAGCATATGGGATACCCAGAGCGATCGGCAAAACGGTTCCCCTGCCGTTTCCGCCACCGCCACCGTTCCCCCGGAGGTCGTCCCGGGCGGACAATGGGGACGTGCTGGAAATGACGCGCGAGGAGTTCGAGGGGCTGGTCAGCGAGGCGCTGGACCGGATTCCCGCCGAGCTGACGCGGCTGATGGACAACGTGGCCATCTTCGTCGAGGACGAGCCTCCCCCGGACCTCGACCGGGGGGACCTCCACCCCGAGGAGCCCGAGTTGCTCGGGCTGTACGAGGGCACGCCGCTCACCGACCGGGGCGAGTGGTACGCGGGCGTGCTGCCCGACCGGATCTCCGTCTATATGGGCCCGACCCTGCGGCTGTGCGAACGGGAGGGTGGCGGCCGGGAGTTGGTGATCGAAGAGGTGGAGATCACGGTGGTCCACGAGATCGCGCACCACTTCGGGATCGACGACGAACGGTTGCACGCGCTCGGTTACGGCTGAGGTTCTCCGTGTCCTCCGTCCGGGTGCGGGAGTTGAGGTGAGCGGAAGCCGACCGACGACCCCGTCCTCTCCCGGAGGTGGCCTCACCGTGCGCCGTGCCAGCCGTTCCGCCCCTGTTCTTCTGCTCCTGCTGGCCTCCGCTGTGGCCGTCGCGCTCGGCGGGTGCGTCAGCGTGGAGCCGGACCCGACCGACGAGCCCGCCTCCGAGATGGGCGGCCAGGTGCCGGGGGAGGACCGGTCGCAGGGGGACCGGGGCGTCCCGGCGGCCTCGGGCGGGGCGGCCGGGGCCGGGAGCGGGGAGAACGGCGAGCGGTCCGGGGAGGCGGCGTCGTCCGGCTCGCCCTCACCCGACGCGGGCGGGAGCTCCGAGCGGGGCGAGAACGACGACCACGGCGACGAGGGCGGCCACGGGCAGGCGGCCGAGCCCGATCCGGCGCCCGCCGCGGGGGCCGGCGAACTCGGTGGCGCGGGTGGTTCCGGGGACGGCGGAGGTGGCGGCGGAGGTGGCGGCGGAGGTGGCGGCGACGGGGGCGGCTCCGGCGAGGACGCGCCGCATCCGCTGCCCGAGCCGGAGCCCGAGCCCCAGCCCGAGCCCGAGCCGGAGCCCACCGAGGAGCCGGCCGCGTCCCCGTCCGAGCCCGCGTCCGAAGGGGGCGGCTGACGCCGTTTGCGCCCGGGGCCGCACCGTGCGTATGCTTGTAGATCGTTTGATCCCACTTGCCCGGCGCCCCGAAGTAGCGCGCCGTGTGGCGCGTTCCTCGTCTAGCCGTGGCTGACCGCATCCAGGCGGTCCAGAGCACCTACGGAGCTAAGGCGCGTGCCCGCATGAAGACTCCGGAAGGTTCTCACCACGCATGTCCGTAACGACTGCTGAAGCACTACTCCCGCTCGACGAGCCCACCACCACCTTCGCCGACCTGGGCCTGCCCCAGAACGTGGTCCGCAAGCTGGCCGAGAACGGCGTCACCTCGCCGTTCCCGATCCAGGCCGCGACCATCCCCGACGCGCTCGCCGGCATGGACATCCTCGGCCGTGGCCGCACCGGCTCCGGCAAGACCCTGAGCTTCGGTCTGCCCCTGCTGACCCGGCTCACCGGCCGCCGCACCACCCCCAAGCGCCCGCGCGCCATCATCCTCACACCGACCCGCGAGCTGGCCATGCAGGTCTCCGACGCGCTGGAGCCGTACGGCGACGTGCTCGGGCTGCGGCTGAAGGTCGTCTGCGGCGGCACCTCCATGGGCAACCAGATCTACGCCCTGGAGCGCGGCGTCGACATCCTCGTCGCCACCCCCGGCCGTCTGCGCGACCTCATCGGTCGCCGGGCGTGCTCGCTGGAGGACGTCGAGGTGGCGGTGCTGGACGAGGCCGACCAGATGGCCGACCTCGGCTTCCTGCCCGAGGTCACCGAGCTGCTGGACCAGGTGCCGCCGGGCGGGCAGCGGATGCTGTTCTCGGCGACGCTGGAGCACGAGATCGACACGCTCGTCAAGCGCTACCTGGTGGACCCGGTCAGCCACGAGGTCGACGCGGCCCAGGGCGCGGTCACCACGATGACCCACCACGTGCTGATCGTGAAGCCGCGCGACAAGGCACCGCTGACGGCTGCCATCGCCGCTCGCGAGGGCACCCGCGCGATCGTCTTCGTGCGCACCCAGCTCGGCGCCGACCGCGTCGCGGCGCAGCTCCGCGAGGCGGGCATCCGCGCGGACGCGCTGCACGGCGGCATGACGCAGGGCGCCCGCACGCGCACGCTGTCGGAGTTCAAGGACGGCCGCGTCGCCGTCCTGGTCGCCACCGACGTCGCGGCGCGCGGCATCCACGTGGACAACGTCGACCTGGTGCTGAACGTCGACCCGGCCGCCGACCACAAGGACTACCTGCACCGCTCCGGCCGCACGGCGCGGGCCGGGCGTTCGGGCACGGTCGTCTCGCTGGCGCTCCCGCACCAGCGGCGGACGATCTTCCGGCTGATGGAGGACGCGGGCGTGGACGCCGGGCGCCACATCATCGGCCGGGGCGATCTCTTCGACGACGACATCGCCGAGGTCATCGGCGCCCGTTCGCTGACCGAGGTGCAGGCCGAGGCGGCGATGGGCGCGGTGCGGCACGCCGAGCGCGAGGTGGCCAGGCTCACGCGCGAGCTGGAGCGGGCCGCGGCGCGGTCGGAGGAGCTGCGCGAGGAGGCCGAGCGCCTGACCGCGCGCGCGGCGCGCGAGCGCGGCGACGACCCGGCCGAGGCGATCGCGGCGGCGGCCGAGGCGCGGCAGCTCGCGCTGGCCGAGGACGACCGCGAGGCGCGCCGGATCGAGAAGGCGGCGGCCCGCGCCGAGGCGGCCCGCCAGGACCAGCGTGAGGAGCGCGGCGACCGGGGCGACCGGGGCGGATTCCGCAACGGTGACCGTGACCGTCGTCCGCAGGGCGGCGGCTTCCGCCGGGACGACCGGCGTGGTGGCGGCAGCGGCAGCGGCGGCGGCTCCGGGTTCCGTCGTGACGACCGGCGTGGTGGCGGCAGTGGCAGCGGCGGCGGCTCGTCGTTCCGCCGTGACGACCGCCGTGACGACCGCCGTCCGAGCGGCGGCTTCCGCCGGGACGACCGCCCGGCCACCGGCGGTTACGACCGCCGGGACGACCGCCCGGCCACCGGCGGTTACGACCGCCGGGACGACCGTCCGGCCGCCGGCTTCGACCGGCGCGCCGACAAGCCCCGCTGGAAGCGCGACAGCTGACCTTCCGACGACCGGCCTCGAAGCGAGATATCTCGCTTCGAGGCCGGACCCGTGCGGAGGCTATGCTGCTCGGTGCGGGCCGTTAGCTCAATTGGCAGAGCAGAGGACTTTTAATCCTTTGGTTGTGGGTTCGAGTCCCACACGGCCTACCGAATCGCGGTCATCTCATCTGCCCGGTGACCTGCACCGGAGGGCCTTACGCCGACCCGGGTCGGCGTAAGGCCCTCAGCTGTTTCCGGGCTCCTGCGTGAGCGATGCGTGAGCGCCGGTCCCAGCGGGCGCCCTCCTGGCCCGTGGAACCACCGCCGCCGCCTTCTCCGTCAGCTCCTCCGTCGCCTCCTCGAACAGCGCCATGTAGGTGTCCGACGTCAGCGTGATCGAGGAGTGCCGGAGCTTCTCCTTCGCGTCGTGCAGATCGCCTCCGCCCGCCTTCACGAGCGCCGCAGCCCCGTGCCGCAGGTCCCTCAGGTTGATCGGCGGCAGATCCTCCTCCGCAACGATCCGGCGGAACTCGTCACTGACCGTCTCCGGGTGCAGCCAGGCGCCATCCTCGGCCGTGAAGACCTTGCCCGTGTCCGTCCACGGCAGGCCCGCCTCCAGGCGCTTCTCCCGCTGTGCCTGCTGCCGCAGCCGGTGCGCCTGGAGCACCGCCACGGTGCCGCTGTCGATGCGCACGGCGCCGGCCGAGCCGTCCGTCTTTGGTGCGGACTCATACGGCGTCCACCCGTCGACGGTGATCTCCTTCGCGACGGTCAGCACCTTGCGCTGGAAGTCGATGTCCCCCCACTCCTGTCCGACGGCCTCGCCGCGCCGCAGGCCGTGATAGGCGATCAGGTGGAAGCAGGCGTACAGCGGCTCATCCTCGGCGGCGTCCAGGAACGCGCCGAGCTGTACCGGGGTCCACACCATCACCGGGCTCGGCTTCTCGCCGGTCTCCCGCCAGCGCTCGACCCGTTCGGCGGTCCACAGAAGGCCCTTCGGGCGGCGCGCGGTGGCCAGTTCAACGAACCGGGCAGGATTGTTCGACGTGTAGTACTCGCGTCCGATGGCGTAGTTCAGCGCCGTGCGGAGCGTGCGCCGTATGGCCTGCTTGGTCGCCGGCCCGGTCAGCTTGCGGAACGGCGGCATCCCCGCCAGCTGCTCCCGCTCGGCGTCCAGCTTCGCCCGCTCAGCGGCCGGCGGACGGCCCTTCTTCTTGGTCCACTTGCAGCGCGCGGCCTGCTCCCGGCGGGCCCGGTTCTCGGCGGCTATGACGTCGTTGCGGTCGTCGATCGCGTCGAACATCGCCTGGCAGTGCCCGACGGTGAGCCGGTCCAGGCGCACGTCGCCGATGCCCGGGATCAGGTGGACCCGCACATGGCTGGCGTAGCCGTTGAGGGTCGTCTTCCGGCGCTCGGCCTTGCGTTTCGCCTCCAGCCATTCCTCCAGCAGATCCGCCACGGTCATGGTGGAGGTGAGCTTCTGCCCGCGGCGCAGTCGGCGGCGTGTTTCCGAGGGGTCCGGCAGGGGTGCCTTCTTGTCCTTGCTGACCTCTTCAAGACGGTCACCGAGCCGGGTCAGCGCCTCAAGGTCGTCGTGATCGGGCAGAGCCAGGAGCGCCCGGACTTGGTCGAGCACTTCCTGGGCCTTGGCCGCCGACGTGTAGCCGGAGCGGGAGAACGAGCGGCGGCCGCCGTCCTCACGCGGCGGCAGCTCCTGCCGGACCGCCCACGTGCCGTGCCGCTTGCTCGTCAGCTGCGGGCACGTCTTACCCAGCGGCCTGCCATCCTCACCGCGGCAGTAACAGCGCCTGTACGTCGAACCCTTCATCGGTTACCCGCCATCTGTCACGTCCCCAACCTCTCCTGAAGATCCTTGATCTCTTCCTCAGTTGCTAGCCGGACCGAGGGGCGTACCGCCGCGCGGGCTGCATCGTTCCTGGCTGATTCAGCTGGCGGGAGGAGTCCCTTTCGCCGAGCTGTTGCCACCCACTTCGCGGCCGTCGAGTGAGGGGTCTTGAAGTAGTCGGCGACCCATCGCGTTGGGGGTTGGTCGGAGTCCTCGGCGAATGTGTACTGCTCGGCCACCTGCCGTAGGAACTCCACCGTCATCCGATTCCGGCGGCGTCGGGGGGTGGGCTGGTCACGAGCGATCGCGTAGGCGTCCGCTGCATGCGTCTGCAGGCGTTCGATCCACTGCACCGCAGCTGTCGGGCGCCGATAGTCCGCATGGTGCCTCCACGCCCGGCGCTCAGCCATCGGATCTTCTTCGGGCAGCCCTTCATCTTCCATGAAGGTCACCAGGTATCTCGTCATGTAGTGGATACCCAGACTCTTCCACTTGCTTGCCGGTACGACCTTCTGCACCTTCGCACAAACGAGCCCGACATCGAACGGAACCGACCGCGCCTCCGCCATCTCGATCGACCCGTCGAACACCTGAAAGTTCAAAAACAGCATGACGTCGTCCGGCTTCTCATCACGCGCCGGCCCCCACATGCGCTCATTGCCGATCGCCAGGTGGAAGAACTCCGGGAGCAGCGTGGCCCCCACCTGCACCAAGCGTGGCAGTTCTTCCATGTCGTCCCAGGCGAACCACGGAAGCGCCTCGTATCGCCAGTCTGGCGGTGGGGTCAGGTAGTCGCTCATGGCATCCATCCTGCACATAGCGGCAAGGGTGCGGCAAGAGCCTGTCCGCGTTTCGGACGATCACAACCCCTCGCCCCTTGAGAATGGTCAGGGTTCTGGCTAGGGTACGGCCTATGCTTCAACCACAATCAGCCTTGCGGCTCGCCGAGATCCGCGCCGCCGTGAGCAACGGCGAAGCGCGGCGGCTGCGAGTCGCCGCAGATCTGTCCATCGGAGAGGTCGCTCGCGCCTGTGGGGTCGATCAGTCCACCGTCTGGCGGTGGGAGAAGGGAACGAGACGCCCCTGCGGGCACGGTGCTCTGCAGTACGCCAAGCTCATCGCCGAGCTGCGCAGACAGATCCTGGCTACCCGGCAGGAGTCGGCGTGACCCGGCTCGATAGCGCCACCGACGTGGCCGCCCGCGACCGCATTACCTCCACGGCTCAGCAGCCCAGCGACACGGTCCTGACCATCGGCGACCTGTGCCGGCAGCCGCCGCTCATGCCGCTGTGGCCCGACTTCGGGCGTGGCGTCCTCCGACTCGCCGAATCCACGACCTACAAGCTCCTTGCCGAGGGGCGCCTGCCCGTCGAGCCCGTCCAGGTTGCCCGGAAGCACTACGTGCGCACCGCGCACGTCTTCGCCTTCCTCGGGCTGGCCGAGATCACCGAAAACGACGACAGCGCCGGGGTCGAGCCGGCGCCGTCTGTCGAGCGCAACACCACACCTACCGGTAAGTAGAAGAGAGCGCACTCATGACCATCGTGACACAGCCACCTCCCATCGAGCAGTCCGGACCGGGTATCGACGCCCTTCAGCTCTTCGACATCTCCGGAGAGCAGATCAGATTCGGCATCACCGACGACGGCACCGCCTACGCCGTGGCCGCCGACTTCGCCAAGACCCTCGACTACTCCACGACCCAGAAAGCCCTACAGATCGTCGACGCCGACGAGAAGGGGCGGGAGTACGTCTCTACCTGGGTACCCCAGGAGGTTAACCACGCAGGTCAGAGCGTTGGCGAATGGCAGAAGCGCAAGCAGTGGGTCATCTTCGAGGACGGCCTGTGGGAGCTGATCTTCCGCAGCACCCTCCCCGGCGCCAAGGCCATCAAGAAGCAGGTCAAGGCGATCCTCCGCGAGATCCGCGAGACCGGCCGCTACCAGGCCGCAGCGGTACCCCAGACCTTCGCTGAGGCGCTGGAACTCGCCGCCGCCCAGCAGCGCGAACTCGAAGCCGCCCAAGCGCAGGTCGCTGCCCTGGAACCCAAGGCCGCCAAGTACGACCGGCTCCTCGACGCCGACGGCCTCGTCGGGATGACCGCCATCGCCGACATGCTCGACGTCTACGTCGGGGACCTCACCGACTGGCTTGTCGAGCAGGGCCTGTTCCGCAAACAGGTCTCCGAGGGCCAGTCCGGGCCCAAGACCCGCAACATGCCCCGCCGTGAATGGCAGCGCTCCGGCCACTTCGAGGTCATCCCCGAACGGCGCGGACGGGCGAAGTTCCCCGTCGCCTACGCCACCAGCACCGGCCTGGACCTGGTCATCACGAAGTGGAGCGCCCGATGAGCCTGATCAACCCCGACGAGGGGCTGCTGGCCCGCCTCATGCGCGGCGCCTCCACCACCGACCTGTACGACATCGCCGCCACCGCCTTGACGGAGATGAAGGCACGCGAGGACGCCGACGGCCTGCACGAAGTCCGCATCCAAGCGGAGTTCGGCGAGATCCGCTACGAGGCCGACGAGAACCGGTTCACGGTCGTGTTCTGGGACGAAGGCACCGCGGCGCTCGCCGCCGAGCAGACCGGGACGGAGGCCGCCCGATGAGCATCGAGACCACCGCGCCCGCGCCGGTGCCCACCCCCCAGGCCGGACGCCCCGCGACCACCGCCGCGACCACCGCGACCGATGCCGCCGCCCGTTCCACCGCCTCGGCGCTGTTCCGCACCCCCTGCTACTCGTGGTGCATCGAGCCCGGCGACGACGACGAGCCGACCGCCCACGAGTCCGCCCGCGTCGACCTGGCCCCGCCGCCCGGCATGGAGGGCATCACCGGTCCCCTCATGCACGCCGTGCTGTACGGCAACGACAACTGCACCAACCCCACGCCCAACGTGCACCTGACCGTCGGCACCGAGGACGACCCGTACACCATCCTCACGCCGCAGCAGGCCGACGAGTACGCCGACCGGCTCGACGCCTTCGCCGCCCAGGTACGGCACCTCGCCCGCCAGGCCCACGAGCCCCGGCCGGAGTTCTGCCCGGAGTTCCCCTGGTGCAAGGAGACCGGCGAGCACAACGTCCACACCTCCCGCGAGCTGGCCCTGCCCGACCCGGACGGCACCGGCAACTACCTCGGCGCCTCCCTGATGGCCGAGGAGACCGAAGGCAACCAGGTCTCCCTCGGCTTCGAGGCGGGGGGCGGCTGGACGGGCCTGGACTCAGCCGGGCTGCGGGCCGAGGCCAAGCGGATCCGCGACCACTGCGGCGAACTGGAGAAGCTCGCCGAGTTCCTCTCCTGCGAAGAGGCCAACAACCGCCTGCACGACACCGAGGCGGCCACCCGGTGACCGCGGACAGCACGCCGACGGCCGGCGACACCCCCGGCCGCCCCGGCCCCGCCGACCCCAAGACGTACCGGGCCACCATCCGCCGCGACCGCAAAGCCGGACGCCTGCGCCGGTACCGCGCCCGGACCCTGCTGTCCGTATGCGACCTCGCCGAACGGCAGGGACGCCTGATCCCCCAACTCCCAGATCCCATCGGCTTCATGGGGCTGGGCAGCCTCCGGTGCGTCCTCGCCGACACGGGCCGAGACGCGGACTGGTTCTTCGTCCACGAAGTCCTGTCCATCACCGGCGCCACCCCGGAGCAGTGGCACCGCATGCGGGACGACGAGATCGCCGAGGCCAGCCAGGACCCGCCCGTCGCGCCGCGCATCGACGAGTACACCGTCCACATGCCCGACGGCCGCACCTATCCGGTACCGGTCTGCAACTGGCAGATGGCGCTGCTCCTCGCCCTCGAAGGCCCCTGGGGCAACGAGCTGATGGACAACATCCAGCCCGCGCTGCGCCGCTCCGTGATCGCCTCCGGCCTCGGCGACCGCTTCAAGGTCGCCCGTCTCGCCGGGGACGGAACCGCCACCTACACCGGCGAGACGCTCACGGACGTGATCCTCGCCGACGGCCCGCTTCCCTCGGCCGAGGTGGCCAAGCACCAGATCGCGCAAGGCCCGTTCGGCGCGCTCCGGCGGGGAGACGGAGGCACCGGGTAGCAGGCCGCGGGCCGGGGCGGACCCCACACCGCCCCGGCCCGCACCACACGAACACCCGTCGGCACCACAGAAGCGAGCCACCGTTCGTGAACACCACCCCCGAGCCGCTGACCGCAGACCCGGAGATCGTCCGGGCCTGGCTCACCTCGCACTTCGGCACCGCCCCGGGTCTCATCGCGCTCTGCTCCACCCGGAACTGGACGGGCATCCAGACCGACAACCTCGATACCGCCGTCCAGTGGGCGATGACCGAGGACCGCGCGGGCGTCGAAGGCATCTACACCCGCGTCACCACCGTCAAGGAGCGGCTCGCCGCCGGGTCCCGCGGCGCCGCCCGCGACTCCCACGCCCTGCTCGACATGTGGTCGGACCTCGACTTCGGCGACGACGGCCACAAGACGGCCGGCCTGCCCAAGGACGAGCGCGAGGCCATCGATATCGCCAAGTTCGCGCGCCTCCCCTCGCCGAGCCGCGTGGAGCACTCCGGCGGCGGGCTCTACGCCCGCTGGATCCTCTCCGCGCCCGTCGTCATCGGCGAGGACATCGACTTCGACGCTGCCGTCCAGCTGGCTGCCGACTGGCAGAACATCCTGGCTGCGGGCGCCAAGAAGATGGGCGTCGGCTACGGCACCGGCGTGAAGGACCTGGCGCGCGTCCTGCGCCTGCCCGGGACCATCAACCGGAAGGTCGGCCGCATGCCGGTCATGGCCCGCGTCGTCACCGAGACGGCCGGGCCGCGGTACCCCCTGGACGAGCTGCTGCGCCTGGCGGCCGAGCTGAAGCCCGCCCCGCCCAAGCGCACGCCGCCGCCGAAGTCCGACCGGCCCCAGCGCGCCGCCGCCAGCGGCCGGACTCACGACGGCCCCGGGCCGTTGCAGATCCTCGGCGATCACGCCTGCTGCGGCGAGATCCTGGAGTTCGCCGGCGCGACCTACCGCGAGCAATACCCCGGAAGCTGCTCTCTGCCCGGTTGCGGCGGCGACTGCCAGCGCTGGCTGCGGCCCGGTTGGGGCGAGGGCAACTCGGTCGACGGCATCGCCGTGCACAAGGGCGGCTTCGCCGCCACCGTGCGCACCGACAACTTCCCCGGCTTCGACCCCGGGTCGCTCAACCACGTGCTCTCGCCCGGCCAGTTGTTCGCCGCGATCCACCACCGCGGCGACCAGTCCGCCGCTGCCCGTGACATCCGCCGTGCGGCGGACGGCCACCCCGAGGCCACCCCGGCCGCGCGCGCCCTGCCCGCCGCCGCCCTCGCGGAGATCAAGACGGCACGCGGTGTGGGGCGGGGGCAGCACCTTCGATCCGTCCCGCCGGTCGAGGGCACGGCCGCGCTCGACCCGGCCGCCGATCCCGAGCCCCAGCCCCAGCCCGAGAGTGGGGAGGACGCGCCGCCGGACGCGGCCAAGCCGTTCGACTACGCCAAGGTCTTCGGCCTGCCCGCCAAGACGAAGACCCCACGGGGCTACCGCATCAAGGACACCGGCGTCGCGATCCTGCGGCCGGTCGGCAAGGAAGAGGTCTGGGTCCGTTTCGCGTTCGCCCCCCTCGTCATCACGGCCACCTTCGAGGACCCCGAAGGGGAGCAGTACATCGAGCTGTCGTGGATCGACCGTACGATGCCGTTCGAGCGGAAGATCTCCCGCATCGTCTCCCGCGAGACGGCCAAGCGCGGCCGGAAGCTGATCGAGCAGCTCGGCGGTGGCGGCCTGCCCGCCGTCGAGGGCGACGCCCGCGTCCTGGAACGCTGGCTCGCCGAGTTCGAGGCCGCCAACGCCGACGGCAAGAACATCCCGAGCGAGAAGCTCGCCCGCTGGCTCGGCTGGCAGGACGACGGGAGTTTCGTCTCCTCACCGGAGGACGGCACCAAGGTCGACGTCGTCTACGAAGAGATGCGCGGCCCGGCCAAGGCCCACGGCCGCAAGGGCACCCTGGAAGGCTGGAAGGAGACCGTCGCCCTCCTCGAACCGTTCCCCGTGCCGCGTATAGCCATCGCCGCCGCCCTGGCCGCGCCGCTCCTTCGCCCCCTCGGCCTGCCTTCCTTCACCCTCGACATCTCCTCGCGCAGTACCAAGGGCAAGACCACCTCGTTGCAGTGCTCTTTGAGCTGCTGGGCCAACCCCAGCGAGCACGCCAACGCCATGTCGAACTGGCGCACCACCCTGTACGCGATCGAGAAGCGGCTCAACCTGGTGCGCGGCATCGTCACCGTCTTCGACGAGACCATGGCCGTCACGGACGAGGCCATCATCGACGAGGTCCTCTACCAGCTGCCGATGAACCACGGCAAGGCACGCTCGGGCGGCGCGTTCGGCACCATGCTGCCCTGGGAGACGATCCTCCTGTCCTCCGGCGAGCGGCCCGCGCTGTCCTTCACCACCGCCCAGGGCGCCGCCGCCCGCATCCTCGGCACGACCATCCCGCCCTTCGGAGAGAACGGCGGCCGGGTCGCCGTCCAAGCCCGCGAAGGCGTCTTCGAGAACTACGGCCACGCCGGACCGGCGTTCGTCGAGTTCATCATCCCCAGGCTCGCCGCACCCGGCGGCCGGGACGCCCTGAAGCAGCGCCACCAGGACCTCGCCGAGACGTTCCGCGGCGAGAGCGACATGACCGGCCGCCGCGCCCCGATGGTCGCCATCCTCGCCCTCGCCGAGATCCTCGCGTGCGGCATGGGCCTGCTGCCCTACGAGCCGCTGCCCGCCGCACGCTGGCAGGCGATGTTCGCCGCGCACAGCCCCACCGACAACCGGCCCGAGATGGCCATGGACGTGGTCCGCGAGTACGTCGCCGCCCACAGCTGGGAACTGTGGACCCCGCAGCGGGACGCCGACGACCGGCCGCCGTTCCAGGGCTGGCTCGGCGTCATCACCGAGGCGGAGAAGGGCCGGAAGGTCGCCCTCCTCCCCGAGCGCGTGCGGAAGATCCTCGCCGACTCCGGTTACTCCCTGGATGCCGTGGTCGGCAGCTGGATCGACGCCGGGTACCTCGACGTCCTGCCCTCACAGCGTCCCCCGCACCTGATCCCCAAGCGCTTCGACGGCACCCGCGCGAAGTGCCTGTCCTTCACCCCGGAGGGCATCACCTTCGGCTACGACCGGGTGGGGGCGGCGTGAACCTCACCCCGGGCGCAGGTGGTACGCAGTCGGCGCGTACCACCCTTCGGAGAGCGTTTCAGCAGGTCACACCCCCTGTAGAGGGGGGCCGGTACGCGGTACGCACTGGCACCGAACAGACACCCCTCGGGCGTGCGTGTGTGGGCGTGCGCGTGCGCGTGTGCGCACACGTATCTAGGGGTCTGTTTCTGCGTACCTTGCGTACCACCCCTCTATTTCTAAGAGAAATAGCAGGTCAAAGCCTTTATGGCCCCTGGTACGCACCCGGTACGCAGCGGTACGCACCGCGTACCGCCCCGCCCAGCCACCAAATCCCCGCCTCCGGATCGAGGTAGAGCCATGCCCGCATTCACCCCGCGCCCCTACCAGACCGAGGCCATCAACGCGCTCACCAACGGCTGGAAGGGCCCCCACAACCGCCTGGCAGTCGTCCTGCCCACCGGCGCCGGCAAGACCGTCGTCTTCGCCAACCTGATCCTCGCGATCCTCGCCGCGCTCAACGGCCGCCGCGCCCTCGTCATCGCCCACCGCGAGGAACTCATCCAGCAGGCCGCCGACAAGATCCGCGCCGTCGCCCCCGGACTCCGCGTCGGCATCGTCAAAGCCGAACGCGACGAGCACCACGACGCCGACGTCATCGTCGCCAGCATCCAGACCCTCGCCGTCCGCAAGCGCCGTGAAGCCATCCGCGACATCGGCCTGATCATCGTCGACGAGTGCCACCACGCCGCCGCCCCCACCTACATGACCGTCCTGGAGCACTTCGGCGCCTGGCGCGGCATCCCCACCGCCGGCTTCACCGCCACCATGACCCGGCAGGACGGCGGCCTCGCCGACGTCTGGGAAGAGGTCGTCTTCACCCTCGACATCCTCGACATGATCCCCGAGTACCTCGTCGACGTCCGCGGCAAGCGCGTCGTCGTCCAGGGCCTCAACCTCGACAAGGTCAAGACCCGCGCGGGCGATCTCCAGGACGGGCAGCTCGCCCAGGCCCTCGACGACTCCGGAGCCGCCGGCGTCGTCGCCGGCGCCTACAAGCAGTACGCCGCCGACCGGCCCGGTGTCGTCTTCACCCCCACCGTGGCCACGGCCCAGTCCATGGCCGACGCCCTGAACGACGCCGGGATACGCGCGGCCACTGTCTGGGGCGACATGCCGAAGGAGAGCCGCGCCACCGTCCTGAAGTGGTACGAGGCCGGGGACATCCAGGTCCTCACGAACTGCGCGGTGCTCACCGAAGGGTTCGACGCCCCCTGGACGTCGTGCGTCGTCATAGCCCGGCCGACGAAGTCCCCGGGCCTGTACTGCCAGATGGCCGGCCGCGGGCTGCGGATGTGGGAGGGCAAGAAGGACGCGCTGATCCTCGACGTCATGGGCGCCTCCACCCGCCACAAGCTCGCCTCGATCGTCGACCTGACCGGGCGGGAGATCGCCGACGTCGAGGAAGGGCGGACCCTCGGCGAGGCAGCCGACGCCGAAGCCTCCGACCAGCCGCTCGGCGAGGTCGACTGGGAGGACGTCGACCTCTTCCACAACTCGCCCGTGCGCTGGCTGCGCACCGACAGCGGCACCTGGTTCGTCCCGCTCACCAACGAGCTGTTCCTCTTCCTGATCCGCGGCGCCACCCCCGGGATGTACCGGGTGCGGAGGTGGGACGTCGGCCAAGGCGTCCGGGCCCCGAACCCCGATCTGGAGACGTCGCTCCAGTTCGCCATGCAGTGGACGGAGAAGCAGGCCCGGCAGCTCGCGCCGCCCGCGTTCGTCCAGCGCTCGGCGAACTGGAGGGAGAGGCCGCCGAGCGGCAAGCAACGGGCCTGGTGCCGGTACCACCGCATCGCCGTCCCGCCCGACGCCACCGCCGGCGAAGTCGCTGACCTCCAGGCGCTGAAGCGCGTCTCCAGCGTTCTCGAACGCATCCCCTCCGCCCTCGCCGCCTGAAGGAGCCCGCCGTGACCCCACCCGACGACTTCGACCCCGCCGCCTTCAAGGCCACCCCGGCCGCGCTCGGCATCAACACCCGCGCGTACACCGACGCCTTCGGACGGACGGAGATCCTGATCGACCGCGCAGGCATGGAGAAGCTGCGCGACGTCCTGAGGGAGACCGGCGACGACCGCGGCGCCTCGCTCATCCAGAACGCCCTCGACAAGGGAGGGAAGTCCCTGTGACCGCCACACCCGCCCGCGCCGCGGACCTCCTCGACCGCGCCGAGCGCGGCGTGATCCTCCCCGGCGGGAACACTGTCGCCCCCGCGCCCCCTCTGGTCATCGGTGCCGATCTTTCCCTGACCTGTACGGGCCTCGCGGGCGCCGGGTGGACCGACTTCGTCCGGCCGAAGAACCTGAAGGGCCACCCCCGCCTCGCCCACCTCGTCGACCACATCGGCGACTTCATCCGCAACGCCGACCTCGTCGTCTTCGAAGGGCCCTCCTACGGCAACGGCGTCCGCCACCGCCATGAAGACCTCGCCGGCCTCCGCGTCATGCTCCGCCACTGGTGCTGGAAACGCGGCATCCCCTACGCCGTCGTCCCCCCGTCCAACCGCGCCATGTACGCCACCGGCCGCGGCAACGCCTCCAAAGGCGAAGTCCGCACCGCCATCACCGACCGGTACGGCATCGAACTCGACGGCCCCGCCCGCTACGACCGCGCCGACGCCTACGCCCTCCTCGCCGCCGGCCTGCACCACCTCGGCCACCCCCTCGCCCCCGTCCCCGAACGCAACGCCACCGCCCTGGCCGGCTGCCAGTGGCCCGACACGGAAGGACTCGCAGCATGAACGCCCGCACCGACACCCGGCAGGCCGCCGACAACCTCCGGCTCATCCTTCGCCACTGGCCCGATCTCGGCGACGCCGTCGCCCTCCGGCAGAACACCGACTGGCCCCCCGCTATGGGCATCCAGCGCCTCCGCGAGCCCGACGAGTTCGGCGACGGCCGGCCCGGAGACGTCCGCCAGCTCCCCATCGCCCCCGAAGTCCTCGACGCCATGCGCGAGATCACCGACACCCTGACCGAGCTGACCGACCACACCGCCAGCCAGATCCAGCGCCAGCCCATCTACGCCTCAACACGGCAGGGGTGGACCGACGACCTCCACCGCCAGGCCGTCCTCCTCGCCGCCCGCGACGCCGCAGACCCCCGCCGCTGGCGCATCGGCCACACCACCAACACCGCCGTGCAGGCCGCCACCTGGCTCCTTGCCCGCCTCGACGGCCCTACCGACGGCCCGTTCCGCCCCCTCAACACCGCGCAGAGCCGCCTCATCGCCGACGTGGCCGCTGCCTGCGCCATCACCACCAACCGCATCCTCCACATCGCGAGACGGCGCGCATCAACCGGGCGTCAGCACGACGGCTGCGGCGGCGACATCACCATCGAAGGCGGCGATGGCGGCGAACCCGGAGCGGTCTGCGGACGCTGCGGACGCACCTGGCATCTCACCACCGCAGCAGCGTGACGCCCCGTAGTTGCGTCCCGGGCGATCATGCCGCACACTGGGCCGCAAGTCCGGCGTGCCCGGACACAGAACCTCCCGAAGGCCCCGCCGCACCCGGCAGGGGCCTTCGCCTGTTCTCCCGCCGCACACTGGCTAGCTCGCTGCCCACCGGCCGCGCAGGCGACTTGCCCGGAGGCTGCCCATGACCTGGACCCTGCATCACGGAGACGCCCTCCTGATCCTGCCCACCCTCAACACCCCCATCGACGCCGTCATCGCCGACCCCCCGTACAACTCCGGCGGACGCACGATGACCGAACGCACCAGCCGTACCGCCCGCGAGAAGTACCTCACCAACGACGGACGCCACCACGGCCACGACCTCGGCGACTTCACCGGCGAGAACCGCGACCAACGCGCCTACGGCTACTGGCTCTCTCTGCTCCTGGCCGAGTGCTTCCGCCTCACCCGCCCCGGCGGTGCCGCCCTCGTCTTCACCGACTGGCGCCAGCTCCCCGCCACCACCGACGCCCTCCAGGCCGGAGGATGGACCTGGCGCGGCATCGCCGTCTGGCACAAACCCACCGCACGCCCCCAGCCCGGACGCATGCGGCAGGACTGTGAATTCATCGTCTGGGGCAGCAACGGCGCCATGATCCCGGGCAACGACCCGGTATACCTGCCCGGACACTTCACCGGAAGCCAGCCCCGCGGCAGCCAGCGGCAGCACATCACCCAAAAGCCCGAGGACGTCATGCGGCAGCTCGTGCGCATCGTCCCCGAGGACGGCACCGTGCTCGACCCCTTCGCCGGCAGCGGGACAACCGGCGCCGCCGCCCTCAGGGGGGGCAGGAACTTCATCGGCATCGAGCAATCCGCCCACTACGCCGAAACCGCCCGTACCCGGCTCCGAGCGATCACCCCCGCACTCACCTGACCCGGCCGGCGCGGTCACATCTCCGTCACGACGCCAACGGGCCCGGCGCCCGGCCGACATGCTGACCGCATGACACACACCCGCACCGCCTTAGCGCTCGCCGCCGCAGCTCTCGCTGCCCTCGCCACCGGGTGCAGCAGCTCCGACAGCGATGACACGGAGGCGAACCAGGACGTCGCATACACCGTCACGGGTGACGACAACCGCGGCGCCCAGACCTACCTCGACGTCGAGGTAGAGACCGCCGACGACCTCGAGGCCGTCTTTGACGCGGTGATCGCCGACCTGGACGAGGACGGCGGCTACTTCGTGGACATCAACTGCTCAACCGGCGCCACTGAGGCGGCGGACAACCGCCTCGCCAACGGCCGTTACGCCCGCGGCGACTCCGGCGCCGCCGCCACCGGCCTGCCTGCCGGGGAGAGCGAGTTCGAACCGGTCGCTGCCGCGACCTGCCCGGCCGAATAGCCGAGTATCACAGACCACCTGGTGCGGTGGACGGGGAGCAGCGGCCCCGGGAGCGTGCGGCTCCCGGGGCCGTGGCACACCGCGAGAGGAGCAGGACCCATGTCCGTCGTCCACGAGCTGCGCTTGACGCGCGAGGCCATCCTGATCCCGCCCAGCGAGACGGACGCCAACCCCTGGGCCGAGTACGTGGCGGGCCCGGTTACGGCGAGTTGTACCTGCGGCCTTACCCTCACCGGGCTGGACGCCGCACGCGAGCACTGCCCGCACCCGGAGACCACCGACATCGGCACCCACCGGGACGGCCCTGACGCACTCCACTGCTGCACGGCCTGCGGCGGGCGCCTTCGCCGTACCGCCGACGGCGACCTGGTTCCCGTCGGCGGGTAGCCCCCACCCCCCTGCCGCCCCGGAGGGAGGCGCCGCCGATGGCCAAGCGCACCGAGCTGACCAGCTACGCCTACCGCAAGATGCGCGCCCGGGTCCTGGCCGAATCCGACGTGTGCATCATCTGCGGCCACCCCGACTCAGACGCCGTCGACCACGTCACTCCCGTCGCTCGCGGCGGTGCGCGGCTGGACCCGGACAACATGGCCCCGATCCACGGCGTGACCGGCTGCCCGACGTGCGGGCGCAAATGCAACAACGAGAAGTCGGACCGGCCGTTGTCGCAGGTCACGAGGCTGAAGACGTCTCGTGACTGGTACGCGGAGTGATCTGATCGGCCGTCGGCCCTGGGATTTTTAGAAATCGGACATTTCTCAGCCCCGTGCCCAGCTTTTTCTTTTCTCTCTCCCAGCCGATCACCACGGGAACGATCTTGAGGGGGCGCCATGGCGGGGCCGGTTGAGGCTGCGGTGCGCGACGACGTGGCGCAGCTCGGGGACCTGGTCGGCGTGGAGCCGTCGCTGGCCGAGATGGCGTACACGCTGGCGCGGGAGATCGACGCAGGTGGCGGGGAGGAGGGCAAGCAGCTGCCCGCGCTGAACCGGGAGTTGCGGCAGACGCTCGCGCAGTTGCTGGAAGGGCGGGCCGCCGAAGATGACGATGACCTCGGAGACCTGGACACCCCCGAGTGAGTTCGCCGCCCAGTGCCGGGAGTTGTGGGAGCTGAGCTGCCCGCCCCGGTGGGGAACTCCCCGTCGCCCGGAGCGGAAGACGCTGGGGCCGCGGGTCGCGAAGGTCATGACCAAGCTCGGATACCCGCCGATGCCATGGCAGCAGTACGTCTTGGACGTGGCGCTGGAGATCGACCCGGAGACGGGCCGGTTCGCCTACCGCGAGGTGGGGCTGTCGGTGCCACGGCAGCAGGGGAAGACGCAGCAGATTCTCGGGGTGATGACGCATCGCATCGCGGCGTGGACGCGGCAGAACGTGGTGTACGCGGCGCAGACGCGCGGTATGGCGCGCACCCGGTGGGAAGACGAGTTCATCGAGACGCTGGACGCGAGCTCGCTGGCGGGGAAGTACCGCACGCGGAAGAACAACGGCAACGAGGCGATCATCTGGACCTCTACCCGGTCGAAGCTGGGGATCACCTCGAACACGGAGAAGGCCGGCCACGGGCCGCCGCTCGATCTCGGTGTGATCGATGAGGCGTTCGCGCACGAGGACGACCGGCTGGAGCAGGCGATGTCCCCGGCGATGCTGACCCGTCCGAAGGCTCAACTGTGGTGGGCGTCCGCAGGTGGCACGGAGAAGTCCGCGTACCTGAACCGCAAGCGGCAGCGTGGCCGGGAGCTGATCGAGGAGCTGTGGAAGAGCGGCGAGTTCCCGGCCGTGGCGTACTTCGAGTGGTTCGCGCCGGACGACATGGACCGCACCAGCCCGGCGACGTGGCGGGCGTGCATGCCGGCGCTGGGGCACACGGTGGACGAGGCGACGGTGCGCGCCGAGCTGGACAAGCTCGAGGCCCCGGAGTTCGACCGCGCGTATCTGAACCGCACGAGGAAGGCGACGCCGCCGCAGGATCCGAACATCCCGGTGAAGCTGTGGCCGCAGCGCGCCGAGCCGACCTCGAAGGCGAGTACGGATGTGGCGCTGGCGCTGGATGTCTCGGCGGACCGCACGCACTCGTCAATCGGCCTGGCCTCGGTGCGGGCGGACGGCCGTGAGCACTGGGAGCTGGTGGACCGGCGCGCGGGGACGGACTGGGTGGTGCCGGCGCTGGTGAAGCTCAAGCGGCTGCACCACCCCGTCGCGATCGCGGTAGCGGCGACGGGTTCGCCGGCCGCTTCGCTGATCGACGACCTGGTGGCGGCGGGGATCGACGCCCCGGAGGATCCGGAGCATCCGCAGCGTGGGGACCTGGCGGTCCTGCGCAGCGGGGACCAGGTCGAGGCGTGCGGGCAGTGGGCCGACGCGGTCGCGCAGGGCACGGCGGTGCACATCGAGCAGGCGCCGCTCACGGCGGCGGTGACCGGCGCGCGCACGCGGTCCGTGGGGGATGCGTGGGTGCTTCACCGTAAGTCGTCGCTGACGGACGTCTCGCCGCTGTGCGCGGTGGTGTGGGCGCGGTGGGCGCTGCTGACGCGGCTGCCTGCGGTGAGCGAGGACTACGACGTTTTGGAGTCGGTCTACTGAGGGGCGGTGGTGGGTGATGCGCGAGGTGTTCACGTCGCTGCTCGATGTGCTGGGGCTGCTGCTGGTGGCCGCGGGCGCGGGTGTCGCCTTGGTCCCGGTGGTCGGTGGCGGTGCGCTGGCGGTCAGTGGCGGTGTGGTGCTGGCCGGGTCGTGGTGGGCTGCCAGGGTGCCGCGGTCGGGTGGCAGCGGATGAGCCTGTTCTCCCGGCGTGCGTATCCGGGGCAGACGGCGGACCAGTTGATCCCGCAGCGTCCGCAGCAGCGCAGCGGTACGGCGGTGGTGACGAACGAGACCGCGATGCGGCACAGCGCGGTGTGGGCGTGCCTGCGGCTGCGGGCCAACCTGATCTCCACGATGCCGGTGGATGTGTACCGGCGGGTCGACGGAATCCAGGTGGAGGTGCCCAAGCCGCCGGTGCTGGTGGCCCCGGGCGGTGAGCGGGTCGGGATTCAGGAGTGGCTGTACTCGACGCAGGTCGACTTGGACCGGGCGGGTAATGCCTTCGGCCTGATCACCGCGCGGGACGGTCTTGGCCTTCCGGCGCGGATCGACCTGGTGCCGCTGGCCGACGTGACGGTGGTAGTCCGCAAGGGGGTGCTGACGTACCGCATCGCTGGCACGCAGTACGAGCCGCGTGAGGTGTGGCACGAGCGGCAGTACACCCTGTCCGGTCTGCATCTCGGGCTGTCCCCGGTGGCCTACGCCGCGTGGTCGATCGGGGAGTACCTCAGCATTCAGCAGTTCGCGCTGGACTGGTTCGGCAACGGCGCTGTGCCCTCGGCGCATCTGAAGAACACCGCGAAGACGATCAGCCCGGGGCAGGCGACCGAGACGAAGCAGCGGTTCAAGGCGGCGGTGGCCAACCGGGATCTGTTCGTGACGGGCGCGGACTGGGAGTACAAGATGATCGGGGCCGAGTCCGCCGGCGGCGACTGGATCGAGGCGAAGCGGTTCGGGATCGGGGACATCGCCCGGTACTTCGACTGTCCCGGTGATCTGATCGACGCTGCCGTCTCGGGCAGCTCCATCACCTACGCCAGCATCACGCAGCGCAACTTGCAGTTCCTGATCATGAGCCTGGGGCCGGCGGTGAGCCGCCGCGAAACGGCACTGGGCACCCTGACATCCCGGCCCAGGTTCGTGAAGCTCAACGCGGCGGCGCTGCTGCGGATGGACCCGGCTGCGCGTGCCGCGATGCTCAAGACGCAGATCGACTCCCGCACGCTGACGCCGGACGAGGCTCGCGAGCTGGAGGACCGGCCGCCGCTGACCGATGCGCAGATGGCGCAGTTCGACCGGCTGTTCGGCCAGAAGAACACCACCCCGACGACCGCCGTGAGCGGTGGCACGGCACCGACAGGAGCGATGACATGAGCGACATGGCCAGCCTGCGGGCGCAGGCCGCCACGGCGCGGTCCGCCGCCGCAGGCTCGACGACGATGGCCGTCCCCCGCGACCGGCCGGAGTCGCCCGAGGTGCGGTTCACCTCCGAGCTCCGTGCGAAGAAGGTGATGCGCGACGAGATGGAGTGGTACCAGGTCGAGGGCTACGCCTCGGCGTTCGAACGGGGCTACGAGATGTGGGACATGTTCGGCCCGTACACCGAGGTCGTCTCCGCCGGTGCCGCCGACGCGACGCTCGCCGCCGACCCCGAGGTGGTGTTCCGTTTCAATCACGCCGGCACCCCGATGGCCTCGACGCGCAACGGCCGTCTGGAGCTATGGGCGGACGGCGCCGGCCTGGGGCAGCGCGCCTATCTCAACCCCAAACGCAGCGACGTGCAGCTCCTCGTCCAGGCCATCGACGACGCGGACGTGCGCGAGCAGTCGTTCATGTTCCGCATCACCTCGGGCCAGTGGTCCCCGGACTACACCGAGTACCGCATCAATACGTTCGACCTGGAGCGCGGAGACGTCGGCCCGGTGACCTACGGCGCCAACCCGCACACCTCCGTGGCCGCGCGGTCCGGGGAGTTCCTGGCCGCGATTGACACGCTCCCGCCCCTGGTGGCGCGGGAGGCGTACAGCAGGCTCGCCCAGCGCGGCGACCTGACCGTGAAGCCGGTGGTGCCCGCGACGGCGCCAACTCCGGTACCGGCCGCGCAGGGCCGCTCGATCTCCATGCTGCGCACCCAGCTCCTCATCGCCGAAGAGGACTGACCGAACCACACTCCCAGCACGCCGTCCGGCAGATCGCCCGGAGGCGGGATCCCAGACCGGCGCCCGGCAGATGCCCCGGGTCGCGACGAAGGGTCGCGCTGACCACCTCTCCTGACCGATCTACCGGAAGGACATCCGGCCATGCCCGGAACCATTGACGACCTGGTCGCCTCGATCGAGGTCGAACTGGAGGCCGCGCACAAGCGGCTCAAGAAGTGCGGGGCCGAGGTCAAGCTGATCCTTGACAAGGCCCAGCAGGACGGCCGCTCGGCGCTGACCGCCGAGGAGGACGAGCGGGTCACCGAGCTGTTCGCCGCCCGCGACCAGGCCCGCGGCGACATCGACGGCATCGAGCGGAAGCTCGCCAACGCCAACAAGATCAAGACCGAGGAGATGGAACGGGCCGAGCAGGCCAAGAAGGTCACCCCGACGGAGACCCGCCGCCCCTCCTACGACCAGGTCGCCCGGGTCGGCACCGAGGAGCGCACCTACCGCAAGGACGCGGACCCGCTCGGCAAGGGCTTCCTGATGGACATCGCCCGCCAGTTCTCCTACCAGGACGTCGAGGCCGCCTCCCGGCTCGCGCGGCACATGCAGGAGGAGCGCGTCGAGCGCGCCGAGTACATGCAGCGCGCGGTCGGTACCAGCGCCTTCACGGGCCTGACGGTGCCGCAGTACCTGACCGACATGTACGCCCCGGCCACCGCGGCGCTGCGGCCGTTCGCCGACATCTGCAACCGGCACCCGCTGCCGGACCAGGGCATGTCCATCGAGATCTCCCGCATCACCACAGGCTCCGACGCCGGCCTCCAGGCGACGCAGAACACTGCGGTGACGGAGCAGAACATGGACGACACCCTGCTGTCGGTGCCGGTCAAGACGGCGTCCGGGCAGCAGACCGTCTCCCGGCAGGCGATCGACCGCGGCACGGGCATCGAGGACGTCGCGTTCCAGGATCTGTTCAACCGGGTCGCCACCCGGCTGGATGCCACGCTCCTGAACGAGGCCGCCACCGGCCTGACCAACGTGGCCCAGGCCAACGCGTACACCGACGCCTCGCCGACGGGCGCCGAGTTGTACCCGAAGATCCTGGGCGCGGCTGCGGGTGTCGAGGCCAACCTGCTGGCGATGGGCGCTCCGACGCACGCGGTCATGCACTCCCGCCGCTGGTACTGGCTGTCCAGCCAGATGTCCAACAGCTGGCCAATGGTCAACTTCCAGAACATTCCGGTGCAGGCGTCCGCGACGGCCGACCCCAGCAGCTCGTATGCCTCGGGGCCGCGCGGTGTCCTGCCGAACGGCATGATCGTGGTCGTCGACAACAACATCGGCACCGCCTACGGCGCGGGCACCAACGAGGACGAGTTGTACGTCGTGCCGTCCACGGAGTGCCACCTGTGGGAGGACGACAACGCGCCGCTGTTCATCCGCGCCGAGCAGCCGCACGCCGCGTCCCTGGGCGTGCTGCTGGTCGCCTACTCGTACTTCGCCTACACCTTCGGCCGCTACACCAACGGCATGCAGAAGGTCGGCGGTACGGGCCTGGTCACCCCGACGTTCTGACCCCGCACCGGCACGGTGCCGGGCGGGCCCTCGCCGCCCCCCGGCACCTGCCGGCAGGCCCATACAGAAGGGACAGATCGTGGGACTCAGGAGCGTTCAAGCCGAACTCGCCCTGCCGTCGGCTGCGCGCGGCGCGGGCACCCACACATCCGGCCCGCTCGCGCCCGCGGGCGTGGCGGCCGATGTGATCCTCACGGTGCACTGCACCGCTACGTCCGGCACCCCGACGCTGGACGCCTCCCTGGAGGAGTCCGCGGACGGCGCCAGCTGGACGGCCGTGCCCGGCAGTTCGGTCACACAGCTGACCGCCGCAGGCAACCGCGTCGCCGCAGCCGCCATCACGAAGAACTTCGTCCGCGTGACCAGCACGGTCGCGGGCACCACCCCCAGCGTCACCTACCGGGCGGCGCTATGGATCAGGTCGGAGTAGCCGACGCCTACGACTCAGGAGCTGGGCGGCAACGGGCTGCCCGGCAGCGCCGAGCTCCGGACCGTTTTGAGGAGATACGCATGGCACCCGATGAGCGGATGATCGCCGCGTTGCAGCGGGAACGCGCCGGGTACGCGGCGCGCGGCCTGGACGACCGGGTCCGCCAGGTTGACGAGCAGCTCGCCCACTACGGCTACGAACCGGACCCGGAGGACGGGCCGCAGGGACGGACCGCCCCGCCGCAGGACACGGCGGACGCCACGGCGGTGGCGGCGCAGCCGCAGGAGACTGCGGAGGCAAGCGCCCCCGCGCAGGTGAAGCGCGGCCGTGGCCGGCCGCGCAAGCCGCAGACTGAGGCGGGCCCGGCCGATGCGGGCAGCGCCACTGGGGACTGACCGGTGGCCAACGAGTACGCCGACCTGGCCACCATGAAGAACAGCCTGAATATCCAGACGTCGGATACGACGTCGGACGCGCTGCTCAACCGGGCGCTCACCTCGGCCTCGCGCAGCATCGACGCGACGTGCGGGCGCCGGTTCTGGCTCGATCCGGCGCCGGTCGCGCGCACGTACCGGCTGCGCGGACGTGTGGTGTGCGAGGACGACGGCGAGGTGCTGCTGACCGACGACATCGGCACCGCGGCTGGCCTGACCGTGGAGACCGGGGCTGCCGGGAACTGGACGGCGACCACCAACTACGAGACCAGCCCGGACAACGCGCTGGCCGACGGCCGTCCGGTGACCGGGCTGCTGCGCGCGAACGGCATGTGGGGCACCGGGCTGAGCACGGCGCGGGTGCGGGTCACCGCGCGCTGGGGCTGGCCTACGGTTCCGGACGACATCGCGCAAGCGGCGCTCATCCAGGCGCTGCGCCTGTACCGCCGCAAGGACTCCCCGGAGGGCGTGACCGGCTCGGCGGAGTGGGGCGTTGTGCGCCTGTCCCGCCGGGACCCGGACGTGTGGGCGCTCATCGAGAGCTACATCGCGCACGGCTTCGGATAGGAGGCACTGTGCAGATCTCCGCCATCCGCGACGCCCTCGCCGACGCCGCCCGCGACGTGGTCCTGCCGGCCGGACTGCGGGCTCTGACGTGCACCGGCTACGTCCCCGACGCCATCACCGAGCCGCATTTCTTCGTCGCCGATTACGAACAGACCTTCGACCGCGCCATGCGCCGGGCGCTGGACGAGCTGGAGTTCACCACGCGGGTCCTGGTCGGCCGCCAAGACGACCGCGCCTCCCAGCAGCTCCTCGACTCCATGCTGTCCGGCTCCGGCCCCGCCAGCCTTAAGGCCGCGATCGAGGCCGCGCGCGGCGCCCCCGGCGAGTACGCCCTCGGCGGCCTGGCGCACGATCTCCACGTCATGCGGGTGCAGGGCTACCGCTGGTACGAGCACCAGGGCACCGAGTACGTCGGCGCCGAACTCATCATCAAAGTCATCGGGGAGGGCTGAGCCATGCCGAAGCGGATCCTGCTGGACTGCCGGCTGTTCACCGGCGGCGCCGACCTCTCCGGCGCGAGCAACAAGGTCGAAGTGAGTGCCGAGACGGAGGACAAGGACGTCACGAACTACCGCTCCCCGCAGGGCTGGAAAGAGATCCTCGGCGGTCTCTCCTCGGCCGTGATCACGGGGGAGGGCCAGTGGGAGGCCGGCGACCCGGGCAAGGTCGACAACGTGTCCTGGGCGGAGCTCGGCGCCGTCGGCGCCTGGACGGTCTGCCCCACCGACAGCATCGTGGGGGCGCTGGCGTACTTCACCCGGGCCCTGCGCGCGGACTACACCCTGGGCGAGGCCGTCGGCGAGGTCGCCCCCTGGAAGGGCACCGCCAAGTCCTCCTGGCCCCTGGTGCGCGGGCAGATCGGCCACCCCCCGGGCACCGCCCGCACCGCCTCCGGTACCGGCACCGGGTTGCAGATCGGCGCCGTCGCCGCGGGGCGCAGGTTGTACGCCGCGCTGCACGTCCTGTCCGTGGCCGGCACCGGCACGCCTACTCTGACCGTCGCCATTGAGTCTGACGACGCCTCCGGGTTCGCCTCGGCCACGACACGGCTGACGTTCGACGCGGCGACTGCCGCCGGCGGCCAGATCCTGCGCACCGACGGCACCGCCATCACCGACACCTGGTACCGCGCGAACTGGACGATCAGCGGCACCTCGCCCAGCTTCCTGTTCGCCCTCGCACTCGGCGTGGCCTGAGCCCGCCGCTCCCCACTATCCCGGCCGCGGGCGGTCCGGGCCCCGACATGCCCTGAAGGGGGTTGATCATGGCCAAGATGGTCCTGCTCGCCGAGTACGTGAGCCTGAACGGCACCGATCTGACCGAGTACACCCGCAAGGCCGAGCTGACCACCGAGGTGGAGGACAAGGACGTCACCACCTACGCCTCCGGCGGGTGGAAGGAACTCCTGGGCGGCCTGAAGTCCGGCGAACTGTCCCTGGAGTTCCTCCAGGACGTCGCCGCGACGGAGCTGGACAGCATCATGTGGCCCTTGCTCGGCACCGTCGTCACCTTCGAGGTCCGCCTGTCCCAGGCCGTCGTCGGCACGTCGAACCCCAAGTACACGGGCAGCGTGCTGATCAACGGGTGGAACCCGATCGAGGGCAGCGTGGGTGATGAGGCCAGCGTCGGCGTCGGGTACCCGACGTCCGGCGCGGTGACCCGGGCCACGGCCTGATGGCCGGCGATGGGCCGCCGTTCGACGTGTCGGTACAGCCGGAGGGCCTGGACGCCCTGGTCCGCCGCATCCGCGACGAGGAGGACGGCAAGAACCTCCGCAAGGAACTCGCGAAGAACCTCCGTGAAGAACTCAAGCCCGCCGCGACGCTCGCGAAGTCCGGGATCATGTCGATGAGCAGCAGCGAGCCGGGTACAGCCCCGGCGCTGCGCTCCTCGATCGCCAAACGCATCAAGCCCGAGGTGAAGCTCGGCGGCAGGTGGACCGGCGCCCGGGTCAAGTCCCGCAAGACGCCGGGGATCAGGGGCTTCGCCAACGCGCCCAAGCGCACCCAGGCCAAGGCCGGATGGCGCACCCAGTCCTGGGGCAACGGCACCTGGCGCACCCAGCAGGGCAAGGTCGACTGGTTCGACCGTGCGATGGAAGGCCGCCTCAACCAGTATCGGCAGGCGTGCATGAAAGCGATGGAAGCGATGGCCGCGCGGATCGCGGGCCGAGGATAGGAGCAGCCCGTGTATCTCGTCCACCACCCCGAAGGCCAGGAAGAGCCGACACGCTACAAGTACCTGCCGCGCAAACTCCGCGCCGTCGACCGGGAGGAACTGGAGCGCCGCTCCGGCATGAACTTCGCCGAGTTCACCCAGGCCGTCGTGCAGGGCAACGCCCTGTGCCGGCGCGCGCTGCTGTTCATGTTCCAGCGCCGCGACCACCCGAGCCTGCGGTTCGATGACGTGGACTTCGCGTGGGACGAGCTCAAGCTGGAGTATTCCCGGGGCGAGCTGGCCAAGATGCGTGAGGGCATCGAACAGTCGGTGCCGGCCGCGCAGCGCGCCGCAGTCCTGGCTGCCCTCGACGAGCAGATCGCCACCGCCTACAACGAGGTCGACGAGGGAAAAGCGAGTCTGCCGATCGCCGACTGAGGCGACTCGGCGACGCCGCGCACCTCCTCGGGATCAAGGCCCGTGACTGGGATGACCTGACGGTCGAGGAAACCGACCACTACCTCAACTGGCTCGACGCCTACGAAAAGGCGCAGCGCGAGGCCAGCGAAAAAATGAAGCGGGGACGGTGACCTGATGAGCTCGGATACGTCCCTGATCTTCAACATCATCGCCAAGGACAAGGCGTCCGCCGCGCTCGCGAGGTTCCAGGAGCGGGTGGACACGGCGGCACCGGCGATCGGCGCGGGCGTGGCGGCTGGTCTCGCCGCCGGGCTGATGTCCGAGCTCGACGTCTCCGCGGCGAACGACCGGCTCGCCGCGCAGCTCGGCGTCGGCCCGGCGGAGGCCGCCGAGCTGGCCGAGGTATCCGCCTCCGTCTACACCCAGGCGTGGGGCGACAGCACCACGACGGTCAACAACGCCATCCGCGGCGTCTACCAGAGCATCGGCGACACGTCCGAGGCCGAGGGCGGCTTGGAGGGCGTCACCATCAAGGCCCTGGCGCTGGCCGACGTCCTGGAGCAGGACGTCGGGCAGGTCACCACCGCAGTGGGCCAGATGCTGTCCACCGGCCTGGCCGACAACGCCGACCAGGCGTTCGACCTCATCACCGCAGGCATGGAGGCCGGGGCGAACCGCGCCGGCGACTTCCTCGACACGCTCATCGGCGGCGCCGACAACCTCAAGACCTTCGGCTTCGACGGGGCAACCGCGACCGGGCTGATCGTGCAGGGCCTCGACGCCGGCGCCGAGTCGGCCGACTCCGTCGTCGGCCTGTTCGAAGAGCTCGTCGGCAACGTCGCCGCGGGCGGCGACGACCTCGCGCAGATCTTCACCGATCTGGGGCTGAACGCCGCCGAGGTGACGGCCGGCCTGACCTCCGGCGGTCCCGAGGCGAACGCCGCCCTCGACCAGCTCCTCGACGCCCTGCGCGGTGTCGAGGACGGCACCGAACGCGCCGCCCTCATGGCCAGCCTCTTCGGCGAGGAGGGCGCAGCCATGCAGAACACCCTCATGGCGATCGACCCCAGCAGCGCAGTGCAGGCCCTCGGTCAGATCGAGGGCGCGGCGGGCGAGATGGCCGAGACCCTCGGCGACAACCCCGCCGCCGCGCTGGAAAGCTTCAAGCGCCAGGCGCTGATGCAGCTCGCCAGCATCGCCGGCGGGATCGCGTCGTGGGCGATGAACAACCAGGGCATCGTCCGTCCCCTGGCCGTGGTGCTGGGCGTGGTGGCCGCGACGATCCTGCTCGTCAAGGCCGGCACCATGGCGTGGGCGGCAGCACAGACGATTGCCACAGTGGCTACGACCGTCTGGCAGGGCGCGCAGTGGCTCCTCAACGCCGCCCTGTGGGCGTCGCCTGTCACGTGGATCATCGCCGGGATCATCGCCCTGATCGCGATCGTGGTCCTGATCGCCACGCAGACGACCTGGTTCCAGGACATCTGGCGCGTCGCCTGGGACTGGATCAAAGACGCGGCAGCCGGAGTGTGGAACTGGATCACCGGGCACTGGCCGCTGCTGCTGGGCATCCTGACCGGACCGATCGGCCTCGCGGTCGGCCTGATCACCGACAACTTCGATCGCGTCGTGGGATTCGTGCGCAGCCTGCCGGGCCGCATCAGCTCCGCCGCGTCGGGCATGTGGAACGGCATTGAGGACGGGTTCCGCTCGGCGGTCAACGGCATCATCTCCGGCTGGAACAGCTTGAGCTTCACCGTCGGTGGCGGAAGCTTCATGGGCGTCGGAGTCCCCTCCTTCACGCTGGACACCCCCAACATCCCGATGCTCGCCACGGGCGGCATCATCACCCGCGCCGGAGCGGCGATCGTTGGCGAACGCGGCCCGGAACTGCTGTCCATGCCGCGCGGCGCCGCCGTCAACCCGCTGCCGCGCGGCGGGGGCCGGGGCGGAGGCGGGGGGATCTACCAGATCAACCTCAACGTCGACGGGCGGACGCTGGCGCGGCTGCTGATCGACCCGATGCGCGGCGAGATCCGGCACATCTCCGGCGGCAACGTCCAGGCAGCACTCGGACAATAGACAGGGGGCGAGCACCGTGACGACCTGGCCGCAGGGCCCGCTCGGGCAGCGCTACACCATCTGGGACGGCACGCAGTGGGTGGACGTCACCGGCGATGTGCGCACAGTGGAGAACACCGTCACCACCCGGGGCCGGCCGGACGAGGCGAGCCAGCCCACCCCCGGCCGCTGCGCCTTCCACATCAACAACCGGGACGGCCGCTACACCCCGCGCAACCACCGCAGTGACCTGTACGGGCTGATCGGCCGCAACACCCCGATGCGGCACGAGGTACGCGGCCCCGCGCCCTACCTGCTGGTGCCCGACCTGGCCGGCGCGCGGGCCCGCGTCGCGTCCACCAGCGCCCTGAACATCTCCGGTGACCTGGACGTGCGCGTCGACGCCGCGCTGGACAGGGTCGCCGCCCAGGACCCGGTGCTCACTCCCTTCGCTCCGTTCGCCCAGGAGGTCATCGCCCGGTACAACGTCACGGGCAACGCCCGCATGTGGCGCCTGCTGATCTCCAGCCTCGGGAGTCCGGTACTGACCTGGTCGACCACCGGCGCGGACCTGAAGGAGCTGGCGGCCACGGAGGTGCTCCCGGTGGCCGCCGGGGAGCGGTTCGGGCTGCGCGTCACCTTCGATGTCGACAACGGCGCCGGCGGCCACACAGCCCGGTTCTTCATCGCCCGCGACCTGGACGGGCCGTGGCAGGAGCTGGGGCTGCCGGTCACCGGCAGCGGCACCACCAGCATCAACACCACCGGCACCGCCGACCTGGAGATCGGCGACATCGCCAGCATCGGTTTCTCCCGCGGCCCCGGCCGCTACTACCGCGCCCAGATCCGGTCCGGGATCGACGGCACCGTCCTCGCCAGCCCCGTCTTCAGCAGCCAGATCACCGGTACGACGAGCTTCAGCGACTCCGCCGGCCGCACCTGGCTCATCTCCGGAGGCAGCGAAATCACCGACTATTACCAGAGGTTCAGCGGCGAGATCCCGTCCTGGCCGCCACGGTGGGACGTCTCCGGAACGGACGTATGGACCGGACTCGAGGCCACCGGCCCCCGGCGTCGGCTGAGCCAGGGCCAGAAGGCACTGAAATCGACGCTGAGCCGGCGGGTGCCGTCCTACAGTCCGGTGGCGTACTGGCCGATGGAAGAGGCACGCGAAGCCACCCAGGGATACAGCCCCATCGAGGGCGTGACACCGCTGGCAGCCACCGGCCTGTCCTGGGCAGCGGACGACACGCTGCCCGGCTCATCGGCGCTGCCGACCATCAACGCCGGGGCCACGATGCGCGGCGCTGTCCCCGCCCCCACCGGGGCGCCGACCAGCTGGCACACGGAGTTCGTCGCCCGTCTGGACTCGGCGCCGGCCACCTACCGCACCGTCATCCGCTACCAGAGCACCGGCACCATCGCGGACTGGTGGATCCAGCTCCAGACCGGGATCGCCAGAGTGCAGGGCTACGACGCCGACGGCAGCCTGGTCGTGGACCAGGCCGTCGGCATCGGCTCGGACGTCTACGACGGCCGCTGGAACCGGTGGCTGTTTTACGCCTCCCAGTCCGGCGGTACCGTCTCGTGGACGATCCGATGGCTGTACGTCGGATCCGGCGGCGGCTCGTTCTCCAGCTCCTATACCGGGACTCTCGGCCGGATCACCGGCGTGTCCTCACCCCCCGCCTGGCATTCCGACCTGGCCGGGATAGCGATCGGGCACATCGCGGTCTTCGCCCCGCAGCAACTCGACGCGTTCGAGGCCGCCGACGACGGGTTCGCCGGCGAGGCCGCGACCATCAGGATGCGCCGCCTGGCCCAGGAGGAACGCCTCCCCCTCAACGTGACCGGCGCCGCCGCGAACGCGGCGGCGATGGGGCCGCAGCGCCCGGCCCCCCTGCTGGCGCTCCTGGACGAGTGCGCAGCCGCCGACGGCGGCCTGCTCACCGAGCGGCGCACCGGGATCGCGCAGGAATACCAGATCCGCCGGCTGCGCTACAACCGCCGCCCCGCGCTCCAGCTCGACTACGCCGCCGGGCACATCGCCCCGCCCCTGGAACCCGTCGATGACGACCTCGACGTCCGCAACGACGTCACCCGCACCCGCCGCGGCGGCTCCTCGGCCCGCGCCGTCCTGGAAACCGGGACCCTGTCCGTGCAGGACCCCCCGGCAGGGATCGGCCTGTACGACGAGGCCGTCGAACTCAACGTCGCCCGCGACGACCAACTCGAGGGCCTGGCGTGGTGGCGGCTGCACCTGACCACAGTCAATGAGACCCGCTACCCCAAAGTCACGCTCAACCTGCGCAACCCCGCCAGCCAGGCGTGGCTCCAGGAATACCTCGACCGCGTCGACATCGGCGCACGCATCACCATCGCCAACCCCCCGCAATGGCTGCCGGCCGACCCCATCGACCTGATCGTGCAGGCGTACACCGAGACGGTCAACGAGTACGACTGGACCGTGGAGCTGACATGCACCCCCGCCTCCCCATGGACGGTGGCCACCACCGCCCCCGACGCGCCCACGGCCACATCCCCGCCCCACCGCGCCGACACGCTGCTCTCCACGCTCGCCGCCCCCGCCACAGCCGCCGCCACCACCCTGTCCGTGGCCACGGACACAGCCGCCGGCGGCTACACCTGGACCACCAACGCCGCCCACTTCCCCTTCGGGATCGTCGCCGGCGGCGAGCCCATGACCGTCACCGGCATCACCGGCACGTCCAGCCCGCAGACGTTCAACGTCACCCGCACCCCGGCCTGGGCCGCCGACCACAACCCCGGCGAACCCGTCCACCTCGCCCCGCCCGCACCCGCCATCGGCCTGTAGAGAAGGAAGGGGACCCCCGATGCCCTGGCCCTACCGCCCCGGCGAACCGATCCTCGCCGAGGAACTGAACACCGCGCTCGGCAAACGGGTCGAACTGATCGCGGACAGCGCCGGCGTCACCAGCTCCATCGCCCTGGTCACCACCGGCCTCGCCGTCCCCATCGCCGCGAACGCCCAGTACGACTTCCGGGTCCGCGTCGCCTACAGCAGCTCCCAGGCCGGCGGCGCCCGCTTCGCCTGGACCGTACCCAGCGGCGCCGCCATGTCCCGGCACGTCCTCGGCGTCACCGACGGGCAGTCCGCCGCGTCCGGCACCGTCGTCATGCGCGCCCGCGACATCGGCACCGAACAACTCGTCGGCGGCGGCCTCACCTTCGGCTCCTACTGGGAAGACGTGCGGGTCGTGACCGCCGGCACCACCGGCAACTGCACGCTCATGTACGCCCAGGCCAACAGCAACGCGACCGCGACCATCATCCGCGCCCTGTCCTTCGTGGAGTACCGGCGCGTCAACCCAGCCTGAACACCGAAGGGGACCACCACCGCCATGGCCGCACCGAACGGCGCCACCAGCGTCATCTACACCATCCACCTGTCCGAGGGAAACCCCGACCTCGAACAGGACTACACCTTCCCCGTCGGCACCGGATCCGTCGGCGGCGACCTCCGCGACGACCTCGCCCAGACCGCCGCCAACGCGATGGTCGCCTTACTCCAGCAGCGGTACCCCAGCCGCACGGTGTACGCCTCCCGCCGCTACCAGGGAGCCATCGACGGCACCCCCTGGCCCACCCCCGAGGAAGCCTGACCCACCCTCCACCCACGCCCCCGAAGCCGTCCCGGCCCGGGGGCGCACTGCTGCCCGAAGGAGGCACCGCCATGCCCTGGTATCCGGGGGCCACCCGTATCGAGCTGAAGCCGGAGAGCAGCCAGCCGCATATCCAGCCGACGCAGCTCATCCTCCACTCGATCGTCGCGCCCTGGTCGCCGCGCAGGCTGTACGAATACTGGGCCAACTCCACGTCGCTGGAGTCCCACTTCGGCCTGGGCTACAGCGGCGACCTGGCCCAATATCTGCCGACCACGATCCGCGCGGACGCCAACGCCGCCGCCAACAGGCGGCCGGACGGCACCGGCGCCATCTCCGTGGAGACCGCCAGCAACACCTCGGCCTCCGACCCGTGGACGGACGAGCAGGCCGAGGAACTGATCGCGCTCGGCATCTGGGTCCACCGCGAGCACAACGTGCCGCTGAGGATCTGCCGCACCGCGTCCGACCCGGGCTACGGCGTCCACAAGCTCCACCGCGCGTGGTCGACTTCCGGCACCGCCTGCCCAGGGCCGAAGCGGGCCGACCAGTTCGTGCACGACATCTTCCCCGAGATTGTGCGCGGCGCCGGTGGCAGCCAGAGCGGCGGCGGGACGTACACCGTCCGCTCCGGCGACACCCTGTCCTCCATCGCCCTGGGATTCAAGGGCGTCACCTGGCAGGACATCGCCCGAGCCAACCGCCTGACCGAGCCCTACGTCATCCACCCGGGGCAGCGCCTCACCATCCCGGCCGGCGGGAAGACCGCCCCGGCGACCCCGCCGCCCAAGCCGGTGGTCGACCTCTCCCGCCTCCGCGAGGCGGCCCGGACCGATCCCGCGAAGCGCGGCACCGCCGTGTCGTACAGCGGCGCCCAGGTCGTGGAGCTGGCGCTCGTGGCGGAGGGCCTGCTGTCGCGCAGCTACGCGGACGGGCACTTCGGGACCGCCACCGTCCGCGCCTACGCCCAGTGGCAACAGCGCCTCGGCTACACCGGCACGGCCGCCGACGGCGTGCCCGGCAAGACCTCGCTCACCAACCTCGGCAACCGCCGCGGCTTCACCGTGAAGGACTGAACCATGGACGTTGAACTGGATACCGCCTACTGGCTCGGGCTGGCCATCTCCGTCGCGCTGCCCGTGCTCGTCGGCCTGGTCACCACCCGCGTCACGCACGCCGGATGGAAAGCCGTGCTGCTGCTCGCGCTGTCCTCGGCGAACGGGCTCCTGGTGGAACTGTCGGCGGCCGGCGACGACTACGACCTCGGCACCGCCGCCGTCGCCACGCTCGTCAGCTTCGGCATCGGTGTCCTGACGCACTTCGGGCTGTGGAAGCCCACCGGCATCGCGGGCGCCGCGCAGGACATCGGCCCCCGCCGCGACCCGCTCACCGGCTGGAGGGCAACCCGGTGACGATCGACCGTATCGGGCTCTACACCGGCGCCGGTGTCGGTGTCCTCGGACTGCTGACCCTGGCCTGGCAGCTCGTCCGCGGCGCGGTCCGGATCGCCGCCCGCGTGGACGAGGTCGTGGACGACTGGCAAGGCGTCCCCGCCCGGCCGGGAGTGGCAGCCCGCCCCGGCGTACTGGAGCGCATCTCCCACATCGAGGAGCGCGTGTGCGACGTCGCCGACCGCGTAGGGCGCGTCGAGGCCCAGCTCCGTCCCAACGGCGGCAGCTCACTGCGGGACGCGGTCAACAGGGTGGACGCCCGTACCGCCCAGATCGCGTCGGACATCTCACCGGACACCGAATAGCCCGCGCATACGAAGCCCCCGTCCGCCAGGCCCTCACGGCCCGGCGGGCGGGGGCGTTTCATCGTGTCTCGGATCGGACGGCGCGGGGCGTCAGCTGCGTCGCTCGGCCCCGTCCGGCCACACCACGTCTACCGGGATGCCGGCCGCGCGTGCTTCGAGCACCACATCGGCGGTGCCACCCTTGCCGTTGGGCGGTGAGCCGCTCCATACCGCGACCAGCCGGTCTGCCCGCTGAAGCAGTTCCTTGCCCGCAGCCTCGTAGGCTTCCCTGCCAGCCCGTTCGTGCGGCATGGTGACCACCTGCGCTGCGGACAGGACGAGCCGGTCGAAGATGGGTGCCTGCTCCGGGTCGACCTTCCGGGCCCGGTAGTCCTTGGAGGGAATCACCAGGATGAGCCGCCCGCCGACGTCCAGTACGGCCTCGGCGAAGAGGGTGTCCGCCCCGGCGGCGACGCAGGAGACCCCTACCAGGTCCCCCGTGTCGTGGGCGGCCAGCAGGTCGCGCAGCGCGTCACGGACCAGTGGGACCGTGGCGTCGGTGATGTCCATGTGCCCGGTGACGGCGATGGTCGTCATGCGGTCCTCGTTCTCGTTCTCGTGCGGGTCAGGTGGACAGTAGATCGCGGATGCGGTGCCGGGCCTCACGCACCTTGCCCGACGCGGAGTGCCCCACGGTGTAGGGGTACAGCCGACCGAGCTTGGTCCGCACCTGGGTGGACTGGGTCAGCGCGGCCACGTCGATCGCGTGGTGCGTCTGCTCCAGCGCGATCCTGATGTCGCCCATGAGCCACGAGCACTCGGCCAGCCCAGCCCAGTCGAGTGCGTGACTGCGCGCTGCCTCAGTGCCCCGCGCTTCGACTGCCGTCCTGATCTTCTCGGCGGCAGCCCCGGCGTAGCGGGCGGGTTCGTGCCGCGCCATGTCCAAGAGTCGGCCGCCGGTGACCCCGGCGAGCTCCGCGGCGCCGAAGTAGTCGATCCAGTAGGGCTCTTCGCCGTCCCGCGCGTCCGCCAGAGTTTCGGCAGCCTCCTCGGTGGCGCGGTGAAAGGCGGCCGGACGGCCGCAGGAGGCGTAGGCCCACGCCTCGCGGGTGAGGAGCATTGCGCGGACGCGGGGGCCGGCGACACCGCGCGCGCCGGTCTGCGCGAGCCTCACCAGCTCCAGCGCGTCTTGCGGCCGGTCCTGGTCCCGGTAGAGCATCTGCCGCGCCATGGCGGCTAGGACGTTGGCGCCGAAAGCGCGGTCATCCCCAGCGTGCGCGGCGCGCAGGGCCAGCCGGTAGTAGTCCTGCGCTGTCCGGTGCATCCCGCTGTCCCATGCCATGCCAGCCGCCGTGCCGGCGAGGTCCGCCATCACGCAGTAGAGGCGCCGTTCGATCTCCTCGGCCTGGGGCTCGCGGAGGGCATCGGCCACCTCGGCGAGTTGGCCGACGACGGCCCGGCGGCGGAGGCCGCCGCCGTGCTGGCGGTCCCACTGGCGCATCAGGCGTGCGATCTCCTCAAGCTGCTCGATCTCTCGCTGGCCGAGGCGCCCGACGCGCCTGCGTTCGCCTGCGGCGGCGGGCTGAAGCCAGCCCTCGACCCCGTCGAGCAGGGCGGCGCCTATGGTGACCGTGGCGATAGAGCGTGAGGCGGTGCGGCGGTCCATTAACAGGTCTGTCCTCGTCATGCGGGCCGCGAGCTGCACAGCGGCGGCCGGGGTCCAGGGTGCTGCCGTCCCGGCCGGCACGGTTGGTTCTGGCGGTGGGCCCTCGGTGTCGTCGTGGGTCTCCCAGGGGCGGGCGGTGAGCCCGACCATGTGCCCGGGGATGCGCAGGCCGTCCGCGATGCGTGCGATGACGTCGTAAGACGTCACCTGGTGGGTGCCTTTGATGATCATGGAGACCTTGCCGGGGGTGAGCTGGCAGGCGGTTGCGATTCGGTTCTGGCTCAGGCCGCCCCACTTCTTCAGCAGGGAGAAGACGGCCGCGAAGTCGTGTTCGATGAGGGCATCTTGTAAGTCCTTCCGCTTCAGCAGCTCGGGCTTGACGGGACCTTGAGTCATGGCAGCCACCTCCCGGCAGCGATGACCATCATCGCCGCCTTCCGCGCGGAGACTATTACCGACTAGGTAACCCTCGTCGGGTATCCCGGAACCTTTCGCCCTCGCGGAACTCTGTGACTGTCAGCGCACGACAGCTCACAGGAGAGCCGTATGGCGACACCCGCTCAGGCAGTACCGCCCCCCCTTCCGGTCTGGGTCCCTTCCGGCCGCCTCGCTCGGCCGCACCCCTGCGGCGAAAGCTTCGACGCCGTGGGCGTCGGCTACTTCGAGGGCATCTGCGCGATAGGGCGTCTCGGTCTCGCGTCCGCGGCGGTGATCGAGGACGCGGAGGCCGGCCGGATCACCTGGCTCGTCACGCCGGGCTCGGCCGACGGCTGGGACCTCCCTGACGTCGTCGTGCTCGGCCAGGGCCGGCGCATCTACATCCCGCCGCTGGACCCGCCGGACACCGCGACCCTGCGGTGGGCGATCAGGCCGGACGCGGACTTCCTGACGTGCCCCCGGGCGCTCTACCGGGCGCTCGTCCATGTGACCGGCGGACGGCCCGACGCGCGGATCCTGTCTACGTACACCAGCCCGGAGTGCGCCATGGCGGAGCACGAGGTGTGTTCCAAGGGCGAGGTGCGGTCGACGCCGCCGGATACCGGGGTCGTGGAGGAGCCGTGCGTGTGTACCTGCCACAGCACGGGGGCGGGTCGGTGAGCACCGCCACCGCCGAGCGGATACCGGAGTTGGTGGAGCTGAGCCCGCTTCAGCTCCAGGCGCTCGCCTGCGCCCTGTGCGGCGTGGACCTGGAGCCGGCGTGGACCTGGGACTGGGCAGGGTTGCGGCTCCTCGGGCCGGTGACGGACGCAGACGGCGTCGAGCACGACCTCGCGGCGTGCGCGCCCCGGTGCGTCCCTCCGCAGCGTGCCCCGGGCCAGCACTGGCCCGCTGGCGGCCCGCCGCGCGTCCAGCCGCTCGGCACCCGGCCGCTGGCCGGGTCCTGATCTCCTGCGCCCGCCCGGTGCGGCACCCCCCTCAGCCCCTGGTGCCCTGCCCTCGGTTCGGGCTGGCGCAGGCCACCGCCCGCCTCCTGGCACCACCCACCCCTGCCGGGGGGCGGGCACCCACCCACCACAAGGAAGGACAGCCGTATGGCGATATTCAGGCGGAACACGAGCCGGCCAACGGTCCAGGCCGCGCGCTCCACGGCGACGCGCGAGTCGACGGACCGCGAGCAGGCGCACGAGCGGCAGAACCGCGTCGTGGGCCGCTGGGCAGGCCGCCGACACATCACCGACGACGACGAGGAAAGCCCGGAAGACGCGGGCTGACCTGAAGGCCCCGCCCGTCCCCGGCCCCGCTGGTCCCCGGGGATCGGGCGTCCCGCTCCGGCGGTGGCTGCCATACCGGCCGCCGGAGCCGGGCCCCGGCCGCTGTCCCTCCGTGCGGCCGGGGCCCACGCACGGTGCTCCTTTGCTCCCGCGCGCCCCTGCGCGGGCCCTGTCCGCTCCCGCACACTGGGAAGGAGGTGAGACCCCCATGCCCGATGAGGTGAACGGCTACGACGTGGCCGAGCAGGAGATCGTGATGCCTGCCGAGCCGCCGCAGGACGACCAGCCCCAGCAGGACACCGATGGCGACTAACCCTGTTGATCCCGATCAGCCGCCGCGGGTCAAGGACATGTTCCACCGCCCGCTGATCGACACCGCGCCGGAACCCCCGGTGTGCGAGCGGCACCCCGATGTCACACCGCGCCGTGTGCTGCGCGCCGGGTGGGTGTGCGTCGCTTGTGTACGCGAGGGCCCGGCAGGTATCTGACAACGCGCCCCGCTCGCCGGAAGATCCGGCAGGCGGGGCGCGTCGTGTGTGCGGTCAGCCGTGGCGGTGGCGGTCGGGGTACCACCATCCGCAGTGCGAGCAGTAGTGGGTCTCGAAGCCGCGCAGGACGGCGGCCAGGCGCTTCACCGCCCGCCCCGCACAGTGTGGTGCCGGGCACGGTCGGCGGGGCGGCGGATGATCGCCAGCCCCTCTCCGTGCCGGTCGACCGTCACGTTGTCGCTGTTGTTGTTGGCGGTCTGACCTGCGGCAACAACCCCGGAAGGGGCGGCGCCGACATCGGGGGAGGGGGGCGGCAGATCCCGCGCGCGGATGCCCGTGCTGGATCCCGCGCGGGTGCGGGAGCGGGTGGGGTTGACCGGGACCCCGGCGAGCGCGGCCAGCTCCCGCACGTCCGCCGTGTCCCAGGCGCGGCCCGGCTCCACTTCGGCCAGCCGCTCGGCGACCTCGGCGAGATGCACCCCGGAGCCGGGCCCGATCAGGGCGCGGACCAGCTCCACGAACTCCGTCCCGGTGATCGTCCCGGCGTCGTCCGGCTGCTCCTGCGCCCCGTCCTCGGGGCCGCTGCCTCCCCCGGCGCGCCACGCGGCGTAGAGGCCGATGCCGGTGGCGGGCCACATGAGGCGCGGATCGCCCTGGACGGCTGTGGCGCCCCAGCTGGTGAGGAGCCCGGATCCGGCGAGGCGGAGCGCCAGTGCGGTGACGGACCGGCGCTCTTCGTCCCTGGGCCACAGCCAGCGGCCGTAGCGGCGGGCGAGGACTCCCCCGCCGTCGTAGGCCCGCGCGGCCGGGCCGGTGATGGCCGGGCCCGGCCGCAGGCGGGTCACAGGACACCCACCAGCGGGTCACCCAGCGAGTTGAGGAACGGGGAGACGGTACGGCCCAGGACGCCGGACGCGCCGGCGCCGAGAGCGAGGGACGCGCCGGCCCACAGCCCGGAGCCCAGTTCGACACGGGTGCGCTTGGGGAATTTCTTCCACAGGGCGATCAGTGCCACCAGGCCGAGGGCGACGATGATGGAGCCGCCGCCGTTGAGGTAGGTGATGCTGTTCTGCGGCATGGCGTCGGACTGGGCGCCGGTGGTTCCGGCGAGTGCGCGGTCGCCGACGGAGCTGTTGATATTGCTGATGGTGTAAGCGGCCCAGCCCAGGACCCCGCCGACGCAGGCGACGCAGGCGGAGCCGAACGCGAGGCCGTAGCCGAGGGGGGCGAGGTCGCGCCAGTCGCGGCGGCTGCTCTCGGCGGTGTCGTCGCCGCCCTTCTTGCTCTTCTTCTTGCGGCCCTTGTACCACCAGGGGATGAGGTGCCAGGCGAGGATGCCGAGCCCGATGAGGATGCCGCCGAGGCTGACCCGGCCAGTGGGTGAGTTGAAGAGGTCCATCAGGGGTTCACTCCGGTGAGCAGGGAGACGGCGGTGTCGAAGACGGGCAGCGTCAGGCAGGCGCCGGAGATCGCGGCGCACAGCACGGCGCGGGCGAGCCATGCGGGGCGCCAGGCGTACTTGTCGGGGTCCCAGCGCCGTCGGCCCCGGTCGGCGGCGAACGCCCCGGCGACGGCGGCTGCGGCGATGGTCCAGGCGGCGCCCATGGACTGTTCGGCGGCGGCGTCGCCCAGGACGAGGGCCCAGCGGGCGGCGGGGGCGCCGATGTGCGGGAGGGGGGTGAGGCCGATCGTGGCGGCGAGGGCGGTCCGCAGCGGGTAGGCGGGGCGCCACCACGGGGTGTCGGCCTCGACGGGCCTGGGGTCGGGCTCGCCGGACGGCAGGTACACGTGGACGTGGACGACGTCCGGCGGCGGCGCGGACGGCGGCGGCGGCTCGCCCGGGGCGAGGATGCGGCCCTCCAGCGGGCGCGGCTGATCGGTCATGGGGTACCCCCGAGGAAGACGACGGCCACGGCCGCCACGAACGATGTGATGAGCAGGCCGGTGCCGAGCACCGGCAGGAAGGCGGCGCGGTCCACCACGGCCAGGGCGACCAGCGCCCCGCCGGAGACCAGCGCCCACCCGAGCAGGGAGGGCGACACGGCTACTCCCCCGCTCGGTCGAGCTGCTGGCGGATGCGCTGCGCGCGGCGCTGGCCGATGCGCAGCTCACGCTGGAGAGTGCGCAGCCCGATCGGGCGGCCGTGCCCGGCCAGGTGCGCGGCGTCCAGCGCCCGCGCCTCATCGAGCAGCGGGTCGGGATCCAGACCCGGACCGTCCTCATCGGCGCTGTCCAGCTCGGCGTCGCACTCGTCCGGATGCGCATCCGGGTCGTCCGAGTGCGCAGCCGTGCCCTCGCCCGGGTCGTACCGGGCATGGACCGTCAGACGGCGCTGACCTGCGGCGGATGCGCGGGCGAGTGCGCGCGGCTGCGCATCCCGCAGCGCGATCTCCACCGCGTTCGCGGACACCACCACGCCGTGCGACACAGCGATCGACGCCAGCTCAGGCGCGTCCGCATCCGGGTGCGCATCCGCCAGCAGATGCACCGCATCCCACGGGTCCATCCGGCGGAGCTGCGCACCCGCCACGGCGACCGGGGACCGCCCCGCCGGGTGCGGGTCCGGCACCCACCACGGCGAGCTCAACTCGATCGTCGCCAGGGCGGCGGAGTGCCGGCGCGCGGCCAGCAGCTCCAGCAGGCGCCGCCGCTGCCCCATGCTCGCGCCGACCCCTGCCCGGCCCACCGCGCGGGACAGGCGCCGCTTCGTGCGCCGAGCCCGGCGACTGCCCGACTTCGTGTCGGTCAGTTCCGCGGCCAGGGTCACGGCCCGCTCCGTCCACCGGTCGCGGGTGATCTGCTCCGCGGTACGGTTCCGCGCGGCGACGCCGAGGCGGGACAGCGCCCGCTCCCGCGCCTCCCGGGCGAGGATGGCGAGGAGGCCCTGGGAGGCGGCGTCGGGGCGCTCGTGCCGGATCTCCAGGCCCATGGCCAGGTGCCACAGCACCGCCGCCCCGACGGGGCCGAACGCGGCCCGCAGGAGACCACCCGCGACGCCCGACTCGGCGAACGCCGGGACGAGCTGCACGACCGTGATCGCCCAGACCAGCACCCCGGGCATGCCGGCGGTCTCGGTCTGGCGGACGTTCTCCCGGGCCATCAGCGCGCACGCGAACAGCGCCAGCTCCCCGGCGAGGAACAGCCCTGCCCGCTCGGCGGTGTTGACCATGTCCAGGTGATGGGCCGCGAACCGCCAGGACGTGTCACCGCTGTACGCCGTGCACGCCACCGCCGCGACCGCCGCGACCCGCACGGCACCCGGTGTCTGCGCGAGCCCGGCACGGGCCGCAGCCACCGCGCGGGCCAGGACCCACGCGGCGGCCAGCAGCACGAGCAGCAGCAGCCCGACGACGAACAGCCGGTACTCCTCCGGCACGGAGGCGAGGAAATCCGTCACGTCTCCGCCCCCGTCTCGTCGGGCCGCTGGTACGGGGTGTAGGTGACGGGGTACTTGGCCATCAGCTCTCGCAGGCCCTCGGCCAGCCGCGCGGGCGGGGACGTCGGCGCCCCGGCGGCCGGGCCGGTCAGGTATCCGCTCACCATGGCGGCCCGGGTCGCCAGCAGCATCCGCTGCTGCTCGCGGTCCTCCCACCGGTCCGCGATCGGAACGTCCAGCGCCTCGACGATCGCGCCCAGCAGGTCGCACACACCGCGCGGCAAGGGCTTCGTTCCGTAGCTCGTCATCGTCCGGCCTCCCGCTGCTCCTCCACGACCTCGATGAGGTCGCGCAGGGACTGGGCGAGGCCGCCGCAGATCCTCGCGAGGACGGCCACGTTCGTGGCCTCCAGGTCGACCTTCTCCGCGTCGGCCAGGTGCCGACGGGCGACGATCATGACCACGTCGCGGAAGGCGTCCGCCGGGACGCCGGCAGGGCGGCTCACCGCACACCGTCCGTCCGGTCGATGACCGTCACCGCGGCGCGCATCGCCTGCGTCAGCTCGCCGACGCGGCCGGACAGGCTCCGCACCCGGTGGGTGCTGCCGGTGTCCTCGCCGCCGAGGGCGTCCATGAGGAGGTCGCGGACGAGCTGGAGGGCTTCCTTCTCGCTCATCGGGCCACCCCCGCCCGGATGATGCGGCCGGTGACCCCGGCCTGGGTGGCGGTGAAGGTGAGGGTGCGGCCGTCACGGCGGCGGACAACGCCGACGGCGATAAGGCGGCGGGGGTTGGAAGCGCGCGAAGACGCGCGCATGCGAACATGCATGGTGCCGGCTCCTTGGTGTTGTCAGGGAGTTCGGAAGGGGGTCGGGCGGTGCGCGCGCCTCGGGTGTTCCAGCACCCGGGAGCTACCGTCCGGCCCTTCTCTATTCGGTTGTGGCAGGGCCCGAGCCGGGCCCGTGCTTCTTGATGGCCTTGTCGATGGCCTGCCAGCTGCGGCCGAGGTCCTTGGCGACCGCGTACACGCTGCCCAGCTCGGCCACGCCATCGGCCAAGGCCGCAGCGCGGCGCTTCGCGGCGTGCGAGGTCTGAAGTCGGAGCCGTTCCAGCAGCTCTTCCTCCGCTCGCACCCGCTGGCGCCAGGATGTGGTGTCCATCGCTGCCACAGTATCTAACCTAGGGCTAGACATCAAGGGCGGGGGAGTCATTGCCCGTCTGCGCCGAGTGCGAGACAATGGGAAGTGCCTGGTCAGCGCCCCTGCGGGAAGCTCTTCGTGCGTGAGCGATGCGTGAGCAAGCGTCCCGGAGTGGGGTGGAGTCCGGTGGAGCGAGGTGGAGTGAACCCCTCCTAAAACCGGGCAATATGGAGCCGGATAGGGTCGGATGGAGCGGGGTGGAGTAGGACCTGAGGACTTTTAATCCTTTGGTTGTGGGTTCGAGTCCCACACGGCCTACTCCTCCTCCTCTCGGCCGGGTGCCGTGCCCCGGCGTTCCGCCCCTGGGGCTTGTCTTCCGAGGGGCGGCCATCATCTGATCGCCGCCCGCCGCCCCGGGGACGCGGGTGTGGGGTCAGTCGGCCGGGAGCAGCTCGGCCATCCGCTCGATCTCGGTGCTCTGCGAGGTGACGATGGCCTCGGCCAGGGCGGTGGCGGGCTCGTAGGAGCCTTCGGTGCGTTCGGCGCGGGCCATCTCGATCGCGCCCTGGTGGTGCTCGATCATCAGCTCCAGGAACGCGGCGTCGAAGGCCGGGCCGGAGGCGTTCGCCAGCTCCGCCATCCCGTCCATCCCGTCCATCCCGTCCGTGCCTGGCATGTCGTGGTCGGCGTGGCCCGAGTGGTCCATCGCGGCGGCGGGCGCCTCCTCGCCCCAGGTGTCCAGCCAGTCGGTCAGCGTGTCGATCTCGGGGGCCTGGGCCGCCCTGATCTCCTCGGCGAGGGCCCGGACCTCTTCGGAGGACGCCTGGTCGAGGGCGAGTTCGGCCATCTCCACGGCCTGCTGGTGGTGGGGGATCATCGCCTGGGCGAACGTGACGTCCGCCGCGTTGTGCTCGTCCCCGTTGTCGCCACCGCTGCCACCGCCGCCGCCGTTGTCGCCGTTGTCACCGCCGCAGGCGGACAGGGCCAAGGCGGTGGCGAGGGTGACGGCGGCCGAACGGTACGGGGTTCTGTGCGTGGTCATACGACTGCTTTCTGCGCGTGATGAGGGAAGAAACGGCATGCCGGGGCGCGGCGCCGGAAGTCCGGCGCCGCGCGGGCGCGCCTATATGCGCGGGGTTCGCGGTCCGCTCGGGGGCGGTGGCGGGGCCCAGCCGTCGGCGGGCGGGGCCGAGGAGTGCGCGACCCACGCCGGTGCGGCGTCGGCGGCGAGGGCGGGCGCCGGCGCGGGGAGCACCGGGCCGGCGGTCACCGCGCCCGCCGCGCAGGTGGTGTCCGCGTGCGCGGCGGGCCCGCCGTGGCCGGCGTCCGCGTGGACGCGGTGGTCCTCGGCGGCGGCCGACATCGGGGTGGCGGGCGTCCCGGGCGAGAGTCCACGCATCGCCGGCAGCCCGGCGAGGACCGCCGGCACGAACAGCGCCCACCGCCTGCGCGCCCGGCGGGGCGCGGTCGCTGGTGGGCGCGGCTGGAACATATCGGTCATCGTATGCCGTGGTACCGGTGCGTCACCGCATGTCCCTTGCCGCGGCCGATCAGCCACTTGTTGACGGGCGTGGTGACGACGAACGCCACGGCGAAGGCGAGGGCCAGGGCGCCCCAGAACAGGGCGTCCGACAGGTGCGCGTCCATCGCGCCGGGGACGATGAGGATCGTCGCGTTGTCCACGATCTCCATGACCGTGATGGACAGCGTGTCGGCGGCCAGGGCCACCCCGATCGCGGCACCGAGGGCGACCCCGGCCCGGGTCACGGCGTAAAGGGTGAACGAGTACCCGAAGATGAAGGCCAGCACGATGGCCAGCGCCATCGTCGGGGCGGTGCCCCAGCCGAGCGACGTGCCGATGACCATGCCGAGGACTTCGCCGATCGCGCAGCCGGTGAGGCAGTGCAGGGTGGCGCGGGCGGCCATGCCCCAGCCGGTGGCGGCGGGGCCGTGGTCCGCGTGGTGATCGCCGTGGCCGTGGCTGTGGTCCGCGTGGTCCGCGTGGTCCGCGTGGTCGTGCCGCATGGAATGCCCCAAAGTCATCGGATCGTGCGCTGACATCGGGGAATTTATACCCCCAGGGGGTATAAAGCAAGCAGATTCGATCTCCGGCGCCCGGGTGCGCGCGCCCGGATGGGTGCTCTTCTCGCGCTGGTGTCGGCGGCTGCTCCGGCGTCGTCGACTTCGCCGGCGGCCCGCTGTCCCGCCGGTCCCACGTCACCGTCGTCACGTTCACCGGCCAGGTCGGCCGGCCGGTGGTGGGGAGGCGACGTAGCCCAGGTCCACCGGTGGCGCGTGCGGTGTGCGGGACGGCTGGGCGGGGAGCTGCGGCGGCCACAGTGGCTCGGGTGCGGCGGCCGGCCCGTCCGGGGGCCACCAGCGCCACGCCAGGATCTTGTCCTCGGTGTGAGCCGCCGCGAGGTGGTCGGCCGGGCCACGGCGTGGGCCCGCGGCGCGGTCAATGTGCTCGTGTTGCCGAACGGGAACGCCCGCGCGCGTGTCATCGTGCTCCCAGGCGCACAGCGGCGGGCCGGGCTCCAGTTCGGTCCAGCCGGTCTCCTCCCGCAGCTCGCGGCGCGCCGTCTTGTGCGGCGTCTCGCCGGGTTCGAGGCCGCCGTCCGGCATGGCCCAGTGGACGCCGACCCCCCTCGTTGTCGTGGCGGAGCAGGAAGACCGCGCGGCCGGGTCGAGTAGGGCGACGCGGGCCGCCTCCCGGGGGATTCGCATGGCAACATCCTGTTCGCGGCTTGACAGATACCCCCCTGGGGTATTTAGTGAGGGCGTGCCGGCCCATCCTGAGGTCGGTGCGGCCCAAGAGACGCGAGCGATCGAGAGATCGCCGGACGCAAGAGACCAGGAGAGTCCGTCATGAGCACTTCCGCTCCCGCCCCGGCCACCGTCGCCACCTACGCCGTCACCGGCATGACCTGCAGTCACTGCGTCGGGTCCGTGACGACCGAGCTCGGCAAGATCACGGGCGTCGGCGGCGTGGACGTCGACCTGCAGGCCGGCACGGTCACGGTGACCAGCGCCGCGCCGCTCGACGACGCGGCCGTGGCCGCGGCCGTCGAGGAGGCCGGGTACGAGGTCGTTCCGGCGCCGGACGCCGAGGCGTCGAGCTGCTGCGGGGGCGGCGGCTGCCACTGAGGCATCGCCCGGAGAGATGTGAAGCACGCGGAGAGCAGGAAGGAGAACGAACGATGAACGCCGCGACCAAGGTCGGCGCCTTCGGGGCGGGGCTCGTCCTGACGTTCGGCGTCGCGTTCGGCGTCGGCAGCGCCTTCGGCCCGATCGGTTCCGACCCGGAGCCGTCCCGGCACGGGGGCCACGGGGACGAAGCGGACGACGGGAACGACGGGGATCAGGAGACCCACGGCGGCCACGGGAGCGCCGGCCCAGACGCCGGGGCCTCGTCCGCGACCTCCGCCTCGTACCGGGGGTACTCGCTCGTCCCCGCCGGCGAGCCGCTGACGTCCGGCGAGCCGGCCGACTTCCGCTTCCGCGTGCTCGGCCCGGACGGCGACCCGCTCACCCGTTACGAGCGGGCGCACGGCAAGGACCTGCACTTGATCGTCGTCCGGCGCGATCTCTCGGAGTATCAGCACCTCCACCCCGCGCTGGACGACGACGGCACCTGGTCCGTTCCGCTGACCGTGGACGCGGCGGGGGAGTACCGGGTGTTCGCCGACTTCGTGCCGGCCGGTGACCCGGACGGCCCCCTCACCCTGGGGGTGGACGTGCCCGCCGCCGGGCCGTACGAGCCCGAGCCGCTGCCCGCCCCGGAGCGCGCCGCGACCGTCGACGGCTACACGGTCACCCTGGACGGCGACCTGGCGGCCGGTGCCGAGAGCGAGCTCACCCTGTCCGTCAGCAGGAACGGCCGCCCGGTCACCGATCTGGAGCCGTACCTCGGCGCCTACGGCCACCTGGTCGCGCTGCGCGCCGACGACCTGGCCTATTTGCACGTTCACCCGGAGGGCGCGCCCGGTGACGGCGAGACCCCCGCCGGGCCCGGCATCACCTTCCACGCCCAGGCCCCGAGCGTCGGCGCCTACCGCCTCTACCTGGACTTCCAGCACAACGGCACGGTCCGCACCGCCGAATTCACCGTCGAAGCCGTCGAAGCCGTCGAGACCACTGAGACCGCTGAGACCGCTGAATCCGCCGAGGGCGGGAACGCGGACGGGCACGTCCACTGAGCCCGTTCCGGCGTCCCGGAACGGGCCGGCGGCTGACCCCTGGATACCCCTACCGGGGTATCCATCGGACCAAGGAAGAAGAGCGATGAACGTGTCCGCCAACCGGACGAACCGGACCGACCCGACCGACCCGACTGGCTCGACCGACCAGACCGACCAGACCGACCAGATAGAGCTGGCCATCGGGGGCATGACCTGCGCGTCGTGCGCGGCGCGCATCGAGAAGAAGCTCAACCGGATGGACGGCGTGACCGCCACGGTCAACTACGCCACTGAGAAGGCCAAGGTCTCCTTCGCCTCCGGCGTCACCGTCGAGGAGCTGGTCCACCAGGTGGAGGCCGCCGGCTACACCGCCGAACCACCCCGGCCGCCCGCCCCGCCGGAGGAGGGCGCCCCCCCGGAGGACGACCGGCTGCGCGGGCCGCGCGACCGGCTGCTGATCTCGGCCGTGCTGACCGTGCCGGTGATCGTGCTGGCGATGGTCCCGGCCTGGCAGTTCACCAACTGGCAGTGGATATCCCTCGCCCTCGCCTGGCCGGTGGTGGCCTACGGCGCCTGGCCGTTCCACAAGGCGGCCTGGACGAACCTCAGGCACGGCTCCTCCACCATGGACACGCTCGTGTCGGTGGGCACGCTGGCCGCGCTGGGCTGGTCGCTGTACGCCCTGCTGTGGGGAACGGCCGGAGTCGCGGGCATGACGCACCCCTTCGAGCTCACCGTGGAACGCACGGACGGCTCGGGCAACATCTACCTCGAAGCGGCGGCCGGGGTCACGACGTTCCTGTTGGCCGGGCGGTATTTCGAGGTGCGCGCGAAGCGGCGGGCGGGCTCGGCGCTGCGGGCGCTGCTGGAGCTGGGCGCCCGGGACGTGGCGGTGCTGCGGGCGGACGGGCGTGAGGAGCGCGTCCCCGTCGAGCAGCTCGCCGTGGGGGACTCGTTCGTGGTCCGGCCCGGGGAGAAGATCGCCACCGACGGGGTGGTGGTCGAGGGCTCCTCGGCGGTGGACGCCTCCATGCTGACCGGGGAGTCCGTCCCCGTGGAAGTGGGGCCGGGGGACGCGGTGACGGGCGCGACGCTCAACGCGGGCGGCCGGCTCGTGGTGCGCGCCGTCCGGATCGGCGCGGACACCCAGCTGGCGCGGATGGCCCGGCTGGTGGAGGAGGCGCAGAACGGGAAGGCGGCCGTGCAGCGGCTGGCCGACCGGGTCTCGGCCGTGTTCGTGCCCGTCGTCATCGCCCTGGCGGTCGCGACGCTCGGGTTCTGGCTGGGCAACGGCGCCGGACCCACCGCCGCGTTCACCGCCGCCGTCGCCGTGCTGATCATCGCCTGCCCCTGCGCCCTGGGTCTGGCCACTCCGACGGCTCTGCTGGTGGGCACCGGGCGCGGCGCGCAGCTCGGCATCCTCATCAAGGGGCCGGAGGTCCTGGAGTCCACCCGCCGCGTCGACACCGTCGTCCTGGACAAGACCGGCACCGTCACCACGGGCCGGATGACCCTCCAGGCCGTCCACGCGGCCGAGGGCGAGGACGCGGACGAGGTGCTGCGGCTGGCCGGAATCCTGGAGAACGCCTCCGAACACCCCATCGCCCAGGCCGTCGCCACCGCCGCCGCGAAGACCGGCGGCCCGCTGCCGGCCCCCGGCGAGTTCACCAACGTGCCCGGGCTCGGCGTCCAGGGCCTGGTGGAAGACCACGCCGTCCTTGTCGGCCGCCCTCGTCTGCTCGCCGACTGGGCGCTGACTCCACCGACCGAGCTGGAACGCGCCCTCGCCGCCGCCGAGACCGAGGGGCACACCGCCGTGGCCGTCGCCTGGGACGGGCAGGTCCGGGGCGTCCTCACGGTCGCGGACGCGATCAAGGAGAGCAGCCCCGAGGCCATCACCCGGCTGCGCGCCCTGGGCCTGACCCCCATCCTCCTCACTGGCGACAACCGCACCGCCGCCGCCTCGGTCGCCCGGCAGGTCGGCATCGACGCCGAGCACGTCATCGCCGAGGTCCTGCCGAAGGACAAGGCCGATGTCGTCGCCCGCCTCCAGGCCGAGGGCAAGGTCGTGGCCATGGCCGGCGACGGGGTCAACGACGCCGCCGCGCTGGCCACCGCCGACCTCGGCCTGGCGATGGGCACCGGCACGGACGTGGCCATCGAGGCGGCCGACCTCACCCTGGTGACCGGCGACCTGCGCGCGGCGGCCGACGCCATCCGCCTCGCCCGCCGCACGCTGGGCACCATCAAGGGCAACCTGTTCTGGGCCTTCGGCTACAACATCGCCGCGCTCCCGCTGGCGGCGGCCGGCCTGCTCACCCCGATGCTCGCCGGCGCGGCCATGGCGTTCTCGTCGGTGTTCGTGGTGAGCAACAGCCTCCGCCTGCGGACGTTCCGCCCGGCCCCCGCTCAGGCCCACGCTCAGTAGGTCACGACCGCCCCCACCCCGGCGGCGGCGACGGCGACCGCGTAACAGGCGGTCGCCGCCGTCGCTGCCGCTGCCGCCGTGTCGCTGCCGCCGTCGTCGTCGCTGCCGTCGTCGTCGTCGCTGTCGCTGTCGCTGCCGCCGCCGTCGCTGCCGCTGCTGCCGTCGCTGCCGTCGCCGTCGCCGTCGTCGCCGCTGGCGCCCTGGCGGGTCGGCGCCCGGCTCGCCGCGCGGCCCGGCTCGACGTGCTGCGCGCCATCGCTACGGAGTAGCGGCGAGCCGCACCAGGGCCTGCACCGGGGTGTGGTCCGAGGGCCAACGGCCGTCCACGCGGAAGGTGTTGATGGCGACCTTGAGGACCTCGACGTGCCGGTTGACGAGAATCCAGTCGATGCGCGTGCCGCCGGGCACCGGGTCACCGTAGTGGGGGAACGTGCCCCACGCCGGGGTGACCCGGCGCCCGGCGAGCCACGTGTCGGCCAGGACGCCGTCGCCCGTGAGCGTCCGGTACGCCTCGGAGGTCTCGGCGGGCGCGTTGAAGTCGCCGGTCAGCACGACGGGCAGGGCCGGGTCGAAGCCCGCGATCCGGTCCCGGATCAGGACGGCGCCGCGCTGCCGGGCGTGCTCCGACCGATGGTCGAGGTGGGTGTTGACGTGCGCGAACAGCCTGCCGGTGCGCCGGTCCCGGAAACGTACCCAGGTCGCCATGCGGACGATGGTGTTGCCCCAGGACGTGGACCCGATGACGTCCGGGGTGTCCGACAGCCAGAAGTGGTCGTAGTCCAGCGGCTCGACCCGGCGGGTGTCGAAGTACACGGCCATGAACTCACCCCGGCCGCCGCCCTCCCGCCCCAGCCCGATCCAGTCGTAGTGCCGGGGCAGGTCGGCGGCCACTTGCCCGACCTGGTGATAGAGCGCCTCCTGCACCCCGAGAACGGTCGGCCGCTCGCCCCGGAGAAACGCCGCGAGCACCGGCCGACGGTCGGCCCACGAGTCGGGCGTGCCGACGCCGGCTCCGGCGTCGTACCGGACGTTGCAGGAAACGACGTGCAACCGGTCCCCACCGGCGGCCCCGATCACTGTCGCCATGGTCGTCCTCCAGGTTCCACGCCCCGGGAGAACTCTCCCCCACAGCGCTGTCTCCCCCACCGAGGCAGGGGCCCGATCACCCATCTGCCATAGGTGGCGCCGCCCCACGAGACGGCCGGATGACGCGCGCTCGCGCCGCTCGGGCCCTCTCACGGCTGGGCGCCTCGCATCGGGCGGCGTGATCCACAGCCGCGGACGGATCCGCCGCCGCCGGCGGATGACACCGGCGTCTCGGGCACCGAGCGGACACCGCGCCCGGCCACCGAAGCACGGGGCCCGTCCCACCCGCGCGGCGTGGTCCTCAAACCCGCGAGCGTGTCCTGCTCCTGCTCCTGCTCCTGCTGCTGCTGCCGCCGCCGCCGCCGCTGCCGCTGCCGCTGCCGCCGGGGGCCGGGGGGCAGGGGCAGGGGCAGGGGCGCGTCATCGGTCGCGCACGGCGAGCGGGAGCGCCCACCCACCTTCGGCCGGGCGATCGGGCGATCGGGCGCCCGACGCTCGTCGGTCGCGCGCGGCGGCGGGGTCGAGCCCGCACCGCGAAAGCGCCGGCCCGGACACCTGGCGCGCCCGGCCCGGTGCCTTTCTCGCGACCACCCATACCAGCACATACCACGTGAAGATCGACTCGCCGTCCCTCCCGCCCGGCGGCAGATTGGGACCGTGCAGACGAGAGCGCCGTGGTGGGCCGGGGGACGGGCCTACGCCCTGCTGCCCGCGGCGTTGATCGCCATCGGGCTCATGCTCGACTTCGTCACCCCGCCGCGCCTCACCCTCACGCCGCTCTACGCCGCCGCGCCGCTGCTCGCGGCCCCCGTGCTGTCCCTGGTGGTCACGGCCGGATACGGCCTGCTCGCCACCGCCGCCGTCGTCGCCGAGATGACGTGGCGTTCCACCGTCCAGTGGAGCGAGGTCGGCGTCAAAACCGGCACGGTCGCGACCATCTCCCTCATCGCCATCGCCGTCAACCGCATCGTCGCCGCCCGCGACCAGCGCGTCGCCTCCGCCCGCGAGATCGCGGAGGTCGTCCAGCGGGCGGTGGTGCCCGAGCCACCCGCGCGCGTCGGCGCGCTGCGCGTGGCCGCCCGCTACCAGGCCGCGCAGCGGAACACGATGGTCGGCGGCGATCTGTACGCCGTCCGGGAGACCCCGCACGGCGTGCGCATGCTGGTCGGCGACGTGCGCGGCAAGGGCCTGGCCGCGACCGAGGCGGTGGCCGTGATCCTCGGCGCGTTCCGCGAGGCCGCCGAGTGCGAGCCGGAGCTGGCCACGGTGGCCGCCCGGTTGGAGACCGCGCTGGCCCGCGAACGGCGGACCCGGACGAACCTCGACCCGGTCGAGGGCTTCACCACGGCCGTCCTGGTCGAGGTGCCGGACGACCCACCCGTGCGCGTCCGCTTCATCAACCGCGGCCATCCACCGCCCGTGCTCCTCGGTCCCGGCGGTGACGCCAGCTACCTCGACCCCGGGCAGGCCGCCGCCCTGCCGCTCGGCCTGGGGGACCTGCTGCCCAGCCCCGACCGGTCGGACACCGTCCCGTTCCCGCCCGGCACCCACCTGTTGCTCTATACGGACGGCGTCAGCGAGGCCCGGGACGCCCACGGCGTCTTCTACGACCCGCTGGACGGGCTGCGCGGCCTGGTCTTCCCCGGACCGGCCGCGCTGCTCGACCACGTCGTCGCGGACGTCATCACGCACACCGACGACGGACTCCAGGACGACATGGCCCTGCTGGCCATCCAGCACCCGGCGGAGGCGGCGGTCGGCTAGCCCCAAGGGTCGTCCGCGCGCCAGATCGTGTTCCGCAGGTCCGCGCCGCGCACGATCTGCACCCGCCAGGGGTCCAGCCGCAGCAGGTGGTACCGCGGATCGTCGGGCCCGCTCCAGAACGCGCCCGGGTCGTAGCCCACCCCACCCGGGCTGCCGGTGCGGAACAACTCCCACGCCCGCCGCTTCGCCGCCGCGTCCTCCACCCACACGGCGGTCGCGTCGATGAAGACGGCGTTCTGACGGGGGCTCCAGTAGGAGAACGTGGTGTGCGGGTTGGCGGCCAGATGGGCGGCCTTGACCGGCGTCCGGTAGGTGACGAGCCAGCCGAGCGGCCGGCCGTCGACCACCTCCCAGACGGCGACCAGCACCCGGGCCCGGGGGCGCCCCTTGGCGTCGACGGTGATCATCGAGGCGTAACGGATCTCGCTGAGGTAGTCGCGGAACCGCGGCTCGATCTCGGCGAACGACTTCACGGTGGCGGTCATGACGGAACGCGCTCCCTAACGTGAGACGGACGGAGCCGGCACGGACTCCCCAGCCGGTGGGGTGGCCACCGTCGCCGCCGCGCCCCCCACCACCGGGGCCGGACGCCGCCGCGTCGGCCCCGCCGCGATGACGGCGGCGGCGAGGATCGCCGCGCCCAGCGGCACGAGCAGCGCCGCGTGGAAGCCGTCGAGCATGGTCTGCGCCGAGGCGGCGACGCCGCCCGCCTCCGGCGCGACGGCGACATTGACGGCGGTGGCGGCGGAGAGGCCGAGCGCCGCGCCGAACTGGAAGGAGGTGTAGAGCAGCCCACCGGCCAGCCCCTGCTCGGACTCCTCGATGCCGTCGGTCGCGGAGATGGTCAGCGGCCCGTAGGCGAGGGCGAACGAGAGCCCGACCAGCAGCATGGACGGGAACATCGCCAGGTAGACGGTGTCCAGGCCGATCGGCAGGAACAGCCCGTACCCGGCCACCGCCAGCAGCAGCCCGCCGAGGATGACCCGCGCGTTGCCGTAGCGGTTCACCAGGCGGGGCGTCAGCGTCGGCGCGAGGACCGCGTCGATGCCCATCACCAGCATGGCCAGGCTCGTCTTCATTGTTGACCAGCCGCGGAGCTCCTGGAGGTAGAGGACGGCGATGAACTGGAAGGCGAAGAACGCGGCGGCCAGCAGCAGACCGGCGGCGTTGACGCGCAGCAGCGTCCCCGAGCGCAGGATGCCCAGCCGCAGCAGCGGGGCGGCGGAGCGGCGTTCGACGGCGACGAAGGCGGTGAGGGCCGCGAGCCCGGCGGCGAGCGTCGCCGCCGTCCAGCCGATGCCGGTGTGGGTGGCGCGCTCGACCGTGACGGCCAGCAGCATGAGGGCGACGGTGATGAGCAACGCGCCCGTGATGTCGACGGGTTGGCTTCCCGGCGCGACGGGCTGCTCCGCCGGGCGCGGGATGAGCACGAGGGCGGCGAGCAGGACGACCAGCGAGACCAGGACCGGGGCGAAGAAGACCCACCGCCAGTCGACCGAGGAGAGCAGTCCGCCGAGGACGAGACCGAGCGAGAAGCCGCCGGCGGCGGTGCCGGAGTAGATCAGCAGGGCGCGGTCGCGCCGCGGACCCTCCGGGAAGGTCGTCGTGATGATCGACAGGCCGGCCGGGGTCATGAACGCGGCGGCCACGCCCGTCACGAACCGGGCGGCGATGAGCATCCAGCCCTCGGTCGCCAGCCCGCCGAGGCCGGAGAAGAGCAGGAAGACGCTCAGCCAGCCGACGAACATCCGCCGCCGGCCGAGGAGATCGGCGGCCCGGCCGCCCAGCATCATGAAGCCTCCGTAGCCGAGGACATAGGCGCTCATCACCCACTGGAGTTCGCCGGTGGACAGACCCAGATCGGCGCGGATGGAGGGGAGGGCCACGTTGAGCATGGCCACGTCGATCCCCTCCAGGAAGATGGCGCCGCACAGGACGAACAACATGCCCCAGGCACGAGTGGACATGGGCAGGTTCCCTTCGGGGCAGATCAGAGACGGTTCCTCCTTGTAACCGACAGCATCATGGGGAACCATCTCCGCATGGAAGAAGGCACTTCGAAGTCCCTCGGGAACACCGGGGATACCGTGGGCCCGACCTGCGATGACGGCGGCGGCTCCGACGCGTACGCGTATGACGTGAAGCAGTGGGATGTGCGCGAGGACTGCGAAGTCCGCCAGATCCTCGACCGGATCGCGGACAAGTGGTCGCTGCTCGTCATCGCGCTCCTCGACTGCCAGAGCCTGCGGTTCACCGAGCTGCGCCGCGAGATCGACGGCGTGAGCCAGCGGATGCTGACCCGGACGCTGCGACACCTGGAGCGTGACGGCCTGGTGAGCCGGACCGTGCGCGCGACCGTGCCGCCGCGCGTCGACTACGCGCTGACGCCGCTCGGTTCCACGCTGCACGCGACGATCCAGTCGTTGGTCACCTGGACCGAGGAGCATCAGCGCGAGATCGCCGCCGCCCGTGCCACATACGACGCACGCGACCACGAGGGGTGAGCATGTGGCGCTCCTCACATAACAATTGACGTACTGTCAGATGCTCAGCCCCCTATAAATCGGCGTCGATTTGCCGGATTTGCAGCGCTTCGGGACTGAAAATCCTGGTCAAGGGCTCGGGTTTATTCCCTCAAGCACTTGGAATCTGGCGGCAGCTTCTATTAACGTTCGATAACGCAGCGCGGTCGTCACCGCCGTCACAAGAGACGGCGCCGTGCTCACTCGCCGAATCCGGCACGTGCGAAACAACTGCACCAATGGAACCGGGGACCCACCACTTGGGGTGAATCGGACTGTCGGCAGCCACCAGCCGCCGCCCTTCCGTAGGAGACCTTCCTGCTCCGAACCCGTCAGCTAACCCGGTAGGCGGAAGGAAGGAAAGGAGAGCGCCTCCGTGGCGTCGAACCGGCATGCCTCGATAGAGGGCACGCACTTGGACACGTACGGCTCGCCCGGCACGTACCCGGCCTACTTCGGGCCGAAGGCCGACGACGGCGAGACGTACGGCGAGTGGAATCCCAGCGAGGACACCCTCCTTCCGGTGCGCGGGCGGCACCGTGTCGCCCGCCAGCGTGGCGGCACCATCGCCCGCAGCCGCGCGGTGCTCGGCGTCGGCGTGTTCGCCGCGGTCGGCGCGGGCGGCATGGCCACGGCCAACGAGGAGGGCGCGAGCGCCGTCGCCGGCGTGGACACCGCCGCGGACGAGATGGCGACCATCCCCGTCCTCGGCGACCTGCTCACCGGCACGGACTCCGGTGCCGACACCGCGACCGCCGACACCGCGACCGCCGATACCGCGACCGCCGACTCCGCCGCCGCTCTCGCCGAGGCACCGTCCGGGCCCGCCGGTGTGCTCGACGCGGGCGAGGCCCTGCGCACCCGCCTCCTCCAGCAGGCCGACCAGCAGGACGCCAACGCGGAAACCCAGGCCGTCACCGCCGCCGTCCAGGAGGCCGAGGCCGCCGCCGCCGAGGAAGCCGCGGCCGTGGCCGAGGCCGAGCGGGCCGCCGAGGAGGAGCGGCGGCGCGAACGCGAGGAGGCCGAGCGGCTGGAGCAGCTGCGTGCCAGCTTCACCCTGCCCCTCAACGACTACCGCCTCTCCACCTACTTCGGTGAGAGCGGCTCGATGTGGCAGACCACCCACACCGGCACCGACTTCGCCGCCCCGACCGGCACGCCGGTCAAGAACGTGCACACCGGCACCGTCACGGAGGCCGCCTGGGCCGGCTCGTACGGATACCGCGTCATCGTCGAGTTGGAGGACGGCACCGAGGTCTGGTACTGCCACCTGTCCTCGATGAGCGTGTCCACCGGGCAGGAGATCGTCACCGGCGACACCGTCGGCCGCGTCGGCTCCACGGGCAACTCCACCGGTCCCCACCTCCACCTGGAGGTCCGCCCCGGTGGCGACACCGCCATCGACCCGCTGCTCTGGCTGCGCGACAAGGGCATCACGGTCTGACGCCTCCGATGGCCCTGGCGGCTCCCCTGACGCCAGGGCCACCGAGTTTACGCTGGCCGCATGACTGCACAGAGGCACGCCGTCGGCGCTTTCGAGGTCTTCCCCCTCTGCCTGGGGGGCAACGTCTTCGGCTGGACGGCCGACGAAGCGGAGTCGTTCGCCGTTCTCGACGCCTACGCCGAGGCCGGCGGGAACTTCGTGGACACCGCCGACAGCTACTCCGCCTGGATCGAGGGCAATGCGGGCGGCGAATCCGAGACGATCATCGGCCGCTGGCTGGCCCGGCGCGGTCGGCGCGACGACATTGTGGTGGCCACGAAGGTGGGCGCGCATCCCGACTTCAAGGGCCTGTCCGCCGCCACCATCAAGGGCGCCGCCGAGGAGTCCCTGCGCCGGCTCGGCACCGACCGCATCGACCTGTACTACACGCACTTCGACGACGAGTCGGTCGAGGTCGCGGAGATCATCACCGCCCTGGACGACCTCGTGCGGGCCGGCAAGGTCCGCGAGATCGGCGTCTCCAACATCTCCCCGGCCCGCCTCGAAGCCTCCCTGGAGTTCTCCACCCGGGAGAACAAGGCCCGTTACGTCGCGATCCAGCCCCACTACAACCTCGTCTCCCGCGACACCTACGAAGGCCCTCTCGCCGACCTGGCCACCCGCTACGGCCTGGCCGCCATGCCGTACTTCGCGCTGGCCGCCGGCTTCCTCACCGGCAAGTACCGCCCGAACGCCGCCGTTTCGAGTGCCCGCGCCGGCCGCGCGGCCCAGCACCTGGAGACGGAGCACGGCCGCCGCGTGCTCACCGCCCTGGACGAGATCGCCGCCGCCCACCAGGCCGAGGTCGCCACGATCGCCCTCGCCTGGCTCGCCGTCCAGCCCACGGTCGCCGCCCCCATCGCCAGCGCCCGCACCCTCGACCAGCTCCCCGCCCTGCTCGCGGTGGCCGATGTGACCCTCACCGACGCCGACGTCACCCGGCTCACCGAGGCGTCGCTCTGACGATGCGACTCTTCCGCCACCGCCGGCCCCAGACCGACCGCCTCCTGGCCTGATCAGACGCGGCTCAATGTCGTAGCGCGCTTTCGCCGCTTCCAGCAGCGCTTCACCAAGGGCGGTGCGTAAGCGTCGTAGGTGCCGCGGTCGCGGTGGGCCGGGGCCGCCGTGAGATCAAGGCCCGCGTATCCGGCCATCGGGTCCAGGTGTGGCGCTCGGCGTCGGGGTAGGTGGTGCGGGAGAGGCGGAGGGTGTCGATCACGCCTGCCGGTTGCCGGCCCGGAAGGTGGCGGCCGAGGGCGCGGTAGTCGGCGGTGGCGTTGTGGGCGGCGGATCCAGGTGTCGTCCAGCATGGCCGTACCTCGTCGGCCACGGCCGTCCAGGGCGGGCAGGTGGTCAGACGCTCGTTCGTCAGCTTGTGGACGCCGGTGGCGAACGGGGTGACGGATCACGGGCGGTTGGATGAGTCAGGACCCGGCGGTGGTGGTGTCGGGGGTGCCGTTACGGATGGCCAGGGCGGCGACTTCGGCCAGGTCGGGCGGTGTCGCGCTGTTGCCCTCGACGTCCACGACCAAGAGCCGGGGCCAGTCCTCTGAGGTCACGGTGATGTGGGTTCCTCGAAGCGGGATTTCAGAGTGATCCCCAGTCGGCCGCGCCATCGCGAAGATACGCTGGCTGTCCGCTGCCGAGGGCGCGTACGGCCGCGTCGAGTCTGCGGCGCAGTCTTGGATTGAGCAGGTCGCGGGCTGTTTCCAGGGGCATGAAGGCGGTTGCGGAGAGTTCGGTGTCGTGAGGCCGCAGGTGGGCGGCCTGGGTGTCGGTGAGGGTGCCGCCGTCGAAGACGAAGGCGAGGAGGTCGTCCCAGGGGCCGTGGGGCGGGACCCAGTCCACGACGAGCAGTTGACGGAGGTTGGGTGTGTGGCCGAGTTCTTCGCGCAGTTCGCGTACCGCAGCGTCGTGGGGGGACTCGTTGGCTTCGGCCATGCCGCCGGGAAGGTCCCAGCCGGGTTTGTAGGTGGGGTTGACCAGAAGGAGTCGGTCGGCCTGGTCGCGCAGGAGGACATCGGCGGCGACGCGTTTGCGTGCCTGCTTGGCGTTGCCCTCGGCGAGGTAGGCGTTCCACGCGGCCGGGTCGGCGGGGCTGGGCCTCATCGGCGGGGTTCTCCGACTCGGCACAGCCCCGGACTGAGTACACACCGGGAACTCGCCGTCAGGGCCGCTGAGGCCGAGCGAGGAGCCGTACGTCGGGCCCGGATCGCGCGACGTCCAGCAGGTCACAGCGCAGAATGTCCGCCATGGTCTCGACGGTCCCGCCCTGGAGCGCGCTCTTGCCGTTCCCCAGCAGGGCGGGCGCGATGTACGCGATGATCCGGTCCACCAGCCCGGCCGAGACGAACGAAGCGGCCAGCGTCGGCCCCCCTTCCAGGAACATCCCGCGCACCCCGCGCGCACGCAACTCCTCCAGCAACGCGGGCAGTTCCAGACCGCGCCCGTCGGCGGCGCGCGGCAGCCGTACGACGGTGGCCGCATCTTCGAAGTGCCGTGCGTCCGCGTCCTCCGCGACGGCGATCAGCGTGGGCGCGACATCGTCCAATACCCTCGCCCCCTTGGGGGTACGGGCGTTGGTGTCCACCACAACACGCCACGGCTGCCGCTCGACCTGGACGGGGATCTGGAGCCGAGGATCATCCCAGCCCGACCGAACCGCGAGGTGCGGGTCGTCGGCCTGCTGGGTCCCCGAGCCGACGACGGTCGCCTGACAGGCGGCGCGCAAGGCGTGAACCTCCGCCCGCGACTCCGGACTCGTGATCCACTGACTGGTGCTGTCCGCCGCCGCGATCCGGCCGTCCAGCGTCGCGGCGTACTTGTAGACGACATAGGGCCGCCCTTCGACCGTGCCCCATTCATCGACCCCGACCAACTGGCTGATCCGCACAGACCCTCCCGACGACTGTCCCGGAACAGATCCTAGTTACAGCACGGAGACCGCCTCGGTAAGGTCGCGCACCGCAGACATCCGACGCCACGGCGCCAGGCCCGTCACCACACGCTGCAACTCCGCCTTCGTGCGCCGCGATGCCGTCTCGCGAATGATCTCCAGTGCTTGGCCGCCTACGGCACACGCCTCGTCCGGATCCCGATTGGCCGCGTGAGCGTTGGCGAAGCGCGCAAGATGCAGGCCGCGTTCACGCTCGTACTGTGACGGCCAGGTGCCGAGGGCCCGTTCGTAAACGGTCACGGCCTCGGCGGGTTTACCCAGCCGCAGCAGGCAACTCGCGCGCTGTATCTCAACGTAGGCGGGCACGCAGTAGCCGCCGAGTCCATCAGTCGGCGTCTCACCGTCATCGACCATCTCCCGGGCGGCGTCCAGAGCTCGGGCGGTCTCGGTCTGGTCACCACCCCACGCATGGCCGTGAGCGAGCTGAAGATGGGCCGAGGCCCGGACGCGTTGCGCGACGTCGCCTCTCACCCGCAGGGCGGCGGCGGCAAGACCAAGAGTCCGTTGGGGCTGCGACAGGTTGGCGGACTGCTGAGCCTTTCGCATGAGGATGAAGGACTGCCGGGCGGGATCGTCTGCCTCCTGCGCCCACTCCATCGCTCGGTCGGACCACCACAGACTGCGCTCGGGCTGACCGAGATCCTCGTGCAACCAGCCGGCGAACTCCGCCCATTCGGCACTCGTCTGAAGCAGGGCGCGGCGAAGCCGGCCCGTGGTGGCCGGGAGGAGCTGTTGCGCCAGAACCTTGAGGTGATCCTGCACCGTGCCGATGACCGAACGAGGTCCGTACAAACTGTCCGACTGCACGAGTGTGGCCCGCAGACGCCGCAGATGGTCGACCACGGCGGGGTTCACAGCCCGATGAGCCGTCGCGATGTCGTCAGGGAGGGCGGGCATTCCGAGCGCGGCCGACGCGCCGAGAAAGTGGCGACGATTCACACGCTCATTCTGCGTCGATGCACCCTCGCTCGACAGTCCCACTCGCTCGTGAGCGATACCCAGCCGGTCGGCGACCAGCGCGAGCATGCGGACGTCGTGGACCGACTGAAGACCTCGTTCGAGCCGGCTGATCGTGCTCTGGCTGTATCCGCACAGGTCGGCCAGCTGCCGCTGCGTGAGACCACGATCTCGCCTGGCCTCCGCGATGGTCTCGCCGAGTCTGTGATTCCGTGCGAAGAGCCCCATACGCGGTCCTATGAGCAGAGGGGGGAAGTACGACGCAGAATACCCAACGTAGTGGAGCGCTCGCGTGCTGATGCGTCTCTCGCATACGGTCGTCGTTCCCCGCATCGGGAGCTGCGCTCCGAAGTCTCGCCGCGCTTCTGTGAACGCATGAGACCGCGAGAGACCGCAGCGGCTCCTCCGTGGATTCCGCTGGATGACCAAGGCGTGCGCGTTCTGCCATGCGGAAGGTGGTGGGATGCCGTGCGCGTCGTCCGTTCCGACGGCGTACGCGCGATCACCTGGCTGGATGGTCGATCGGGCCCGGTGGTCGAAGATCAGGCCCAGGGCACGATGTGCTGGCTGGTCGAGCGGGGCACGACGGGCACGTGGCGGCTGCCCGGCGTCCAACTGCTCGGCAGCGGCAGCGTGATGCCCATCCCCCCGCCGACCTGGATCAAGGGCCCGGCGACCCGCTGGCGCATCCCGCCGCGCGGGAGCTGCCTGACGCACCCCGGTCGGCTGTACGAGGCACTGGTCGTCGCCACCACTGAGCGACCTCGTCCGATCGAAAGCTTCCGCACGGCCGAGTGCTCCATGAACAGCCATGCCGCATGCACGAAGGCGGAGGCACCGCCGTCCCCTCGCGACAGCGCGGTGATCTATCAGGCGTGCGACTGCTGGTGCCACGCCTGGCGAGAGAGGAGGGGCCGATGAACGCCTCGAACGTCGGCGTGATCGTGACCGTGGAGGTCGACGCCTCCACGGTCCAACGCGGCGACCAACTGATGGTCGGCGGCTACCTGTTCACAGTCAGCGACATGATCACGCTCGCCCAGGGCGCGAAACGCCTGGAGTTCACCACCGGCGAGTCCTTCACGATGCGCCCCCCTACGATCCTCTGGGCCACCCGCCGTTCCCCGGCTCGGCGTAGGGGGAGGTAGCTATCGTGTGGCTGTGGAGATCACCCATTCGGGTACCGAAGGCGAGCTGTGGTTGACACCATGGGGTCATGTCGGCCAACGAGATGGACCTTCGCGACCTCCTCCTGCGTGTCGCGAGCACGTACGATCGGTCAGCGAAGACTACTAAAGGCACCCCTGGGCAGGAGTTGCTACGTCGGGTGAGCCACATGTCCCTACCCCTTCCTATCGGAACGTTCGCGGAGGGGCATGGCGGCCGAGGTGGTTCCGCTTTCTGCCCGTGGATTGGTGTCTTCGATCCGGACATCAATGAGAAGCCCCGAGAAGGGCTGTATTTGGCCTATATCTTCGCGAAAGACCTCACATCGGTGACGTTGACCCTGCAACAGGGTGTGGAAGGGGCGGGGGCCACTCCTCGCAAGAACCGCGCGGTACACAGGCGGCTCCGGGCTAACGCCGAGAGATTGCAGGCGGCTATGTTGCAGGACGCTCTCGACGGTTGGCGTGAGCGGCCTCGACTTGGTGTGAAGACTGCGGACTGGCGGCCAACTGCCTACGAAGAGGCAAGTATCGCCGCTCGCCGCTATGAGATACCGCATCTGCCCGCCGAAGCGGACCTTCGGGATGATCTCTGGGAAGCAATGGCGATTCTGCAACTCGCGGCTGCCGTCGATCGCGAGACGTGGAATTCCGAGGTGGAGGATCAGCTGCCCGCCAGTACGGCGAGGAAATGGGTTGACCAGGCGCCACGTAAGAAGCTGAGTGGCTTCCGGCCTAAGGATGATAGTGACTACCGAGTTCATACCCCGGAGCGCGATCAGGTGAGGACGCGTCGACATGAGACCCTGATACGTGCGTTCGGCGAATACATTCAGGCTCAGGGATTCGAAGCCGACACCGAAGTGCATCCCAGGGACCTCATGCTGACGTCCGTCGGAGGAGAATGGCTCGTTGAGGGTAAGGTTGTCAGCGCTCAGAATCCGACGAAAGCGGTTCGGGAGGCGGTTGGGCAGCTCTTCGAGTACCGACATTTCTACTGCCGCGAGAGCAACCCCTACCTCTTGGCGCTCTTCACCGAGGACATCGTCGCCTACGCGGACTATCTAGAGACCCTGCGCATTGGTTCTGTCTGGAAGACCCAGGAAGGCTGGGCGGGATCCCGCTCGGCCGTTGAGTGGGGGATCGTCGCTCCCTGACCGCTCCCGTGACAGCAGCGTCAAATCCGTGCTCGTCGCCACCGCCAGGGTGCGGCCCGTGGGGGAGAAGCCCACCGCGCGGAGGGGGGCGTGGGTCGTGTGGTGGATGTGCCACCAGTCGCCGCCCGCCGGGCCGTGGTAGAGGCCGCCGTCCGTGGAGAGCAGGACGCGGTGGTGGGGCCAGTCCGGGCTGACCACGTCCAGGGTCCAGCCGTCGTCCGTCGTCGCGTGCAGGCCGCCGCCGTGGAGGCCGGCGATGTGGACCGGGGTGCCGGTCAGGGGGCCGAGGCCGGGGCAGGTCAGGTGGGGGCCCGTCGGGTCGGTCGTGTCCGGGTCGGGGTCGCGGTCGCGGGCGAGCAGCGTGCCGGTGGCGGCGTCGAACAGGCCGTGGCCGTCCAGCGAGACGACCATCACCAGGTCGTGCCCGGTGTCCGGGGCCTGCGCGAAGCCGATGCCGAGCAGGCCGCCGATCGGGATCGCCGGGAGGGACGGCCCGAAGACCGGGTGCCACGGGGCCGGGGCAGAAGAGACGGGGGCCGCGAGGAAGCGCTCCCGGAGCTGTACTTCGTACTCGGTGAACATCGCGCTCCATCCCACGCTTTCTGTGAGAGAGACGTTACGGTCGGTCGCCGCGACGCGCTAGACAGGTAACGTTCACCTTGTCGGTGTTTGCGAGTCACGTCCCGAGTCCGCCGCGCGGGCACAGTCGGGAACATGAAGGTCAGGCTGCGACCGGGAAGTGTGGCACGCGCGGAGGACTTGGTCACCGCGTGCGTGCGTGAGTGCGCCGGCTATCTGACGGCGCTCGACGGGCTGGGCGGGACGTTGGTGCCGGAGCGCGCCAAGCTCGTGTCGGCTATCGGGACGCTCGTGGCGGAGCACGCCGCGTACGAGCCGTCCCCGGATCGTTCGTTCGACGCCCTCCTCAACGTCGGCCGGATCGCCCTCGACGCCGGTGAAGTGCGGCTGGCCCGCCGGGTCGCCGACGCTGGGGTGGCGCTGCGCAGCCGGTCGCAGGACGCCTGGCGGCTGCGCGCCCAGGCGCTCGCCGCGGACGGGCGCGAGGCGGACTCCGTCCACGCCCACGGCCGGTCGGACGCGCTCGCGGGGGAGGAGACCCGGCACATCGGCGTCGAGGCGTTCCGCGCCCAGGTCGCCGGCCGCGCGGTCTGCGTCGTCGCCAACGGCGAGGAGGTCGCCGCCAGTGACCTGGGCGGGGTCATAGACGGCTACGACCTGGTGATACGCCTCGACTCGTTCCAGACGCACACCCCCGGCACCGGCGACCGCACCGACGTGCACGCCGTCTCGTACCGCAGCGACGGCCCGGGCTGGCGGCGGCGCGTGGACACCCGGCTGGTCTTCGGGGACCGGCCCGCCGAGTGGCAGGCGGCCATCGCGCGGCACCTCGTGCCGGGCGCGCAGTCCCGCGTCGGCGATCGCTCGCTGAGCCGCCCCCTCCGCGACCCGGCCCTGATCGGCGAGACGAGTTGGGCGGCCGACGCCGGCACGGGTTTCACCATGGCGCGGCTGCTCGACTTCCTCGACGTCAGCCCGCGCATCGACCTCATCGGTTTCGGGCCGCCCGGCCAACTCCGCGCCGAGGAGCGGCAGTGGATCCTCGCCCGGGCCCGCGGCCGGAGCGCCGACGGCATGCGGCTCTCCCTGCGCTGACCGCTGACCGTGGATCCCTGACCGCTGCCGCCTTACCGCTGACCGCGGACCGCTTCAGAGCCGGGCCGCCGCCACCGTCGGCGGCCCGGCCAGCTCGCGGTGGCGCCGCACGCGGTCGAGCAGTTCACGCTCCCGGGCGGCGAAGTCGGGCGAGGCCGCGCCCCGTTCGGCCTGCTCGCGCAGCAACGCCAGTGACGTGGCCGCCGCCTGGTACCCGGCGACCGCCCGCCACCCCGCCTGTCCGTGCTCCTTGTGGGCCAGCCGCCGCGCCAGCGAACGCCGCCGCGCCGAGCCCAGCATCGGCGGCTCCGCTGCCGACAGCCACCCCGCCGCCGCGTACAACGGCAACATCTCGCGCACGGCACTCAGTTGGCGCTGCCGTGCCCACACTGTCAGCCAGCACAGCAGGCCGAACGCCGGGAGCATCACCAGCCCGTACATCGCGCCGAAGCCCGACAGGTCCATGGAGGCCGAGGCGTTCCACGCCGAGTGCAGGCCCATCGCCGCGGCCAGCCCGCCCAGCGGCAGCAGCGCGCGCGGTGCCCGCCGGTGCCGGGCCAGCACCGCCGCCAGCCCGAAGCCGACGCCGGTCAGCGCCGTGAACATCGGGTGCGCGGCGGGCGCGACCACGACGCGGACGAAGAACGTCACCGCCGTTCTGGAGCCCAGCAGATCGACGCCGACGAGACCCGCCGACCGGTCCTGGGCGAAGGCGCTGCCCAGATACAGGATGTTCTCGGTGAACGCGAAGCCCGTCGCCGTGACGCCCGCCGTCACGATGCCGGCCAGGATTCCGTTGAACGCGTGCGGTCGGCGCAGGAACAGCAGCAGCACGGCCACGGCCTTGCTCGTCTCCTCCACCACCGGGGCGATAACGGTGAGTTCGAGCGTGTTGGCGTGCCTGGGCGCGATCGTCGCTGCCTCGTCCGTCAGCCAGCGCACCAGCAACCCGTTGGCCAGCAGTGCGAAAAGCGTCGCCGCGCACGCGCCCCAGCCGAACGCGAACGCCAACGTCCGCCATGGCTTGGGCGCTTGGGCATCCACCCAGCGCAGCGCCCCGAGCAGGAACGGCACCGGCAGCAGCGCGAGCAGCAACCCCGTCCAGAACCCCTCGGCGCCCGTCTCCCGGCACACCAGACCGGCCACCACCAGCCCGCACAGCGGCAGCGATACGGCGATCGCCCGGCGTGCGGTGAGGCGTGGGGGGAACGGTGAGCGCACCCGATGACCTTACGGCGCGCGGGGGGCGCGTCGACAGGCCGTCACGCGGGGGAAGTCCGGCGGAAGAGAACGTCGCGCACCACATGTCCCTTGGCCAGGCCCTGCCGTTCGAAGCGCGTCAGCGGACGGTCGGCGGGCCGCGGCGCGAAGCCGTCACCGGCCGCGTTGGCGAACGACGGGCTGGCCGTGAGCACGTCGAGCATCGACTCCGCGTACGGCTCCCAGTCCGTCGCGCAGTGCAGCAACGCGCCCGGGGCCAGGCGGGAGGCGGCCAGCTCGACGAACTCCGGCTGCACGATCCGCCGTTTGTGGTGCCGCTTCTTCGGCCACGGGTCGGGGAAGAACACCCGCACCCCGGCCAGCGCGCCCGGCGCGATCATCTCGCGGAGCAGGATGATCGCGTCGCCGTTCGCCACCCGGACGTTGGTCAGGCCACGTTGCTCGGCCAGCCGCAGTAAGTTCCCCTGGCCCGGGGTGTGCACGTCGGTGGCGAGGATGCCCGTGCCCGGGTCGGCCGCCGCCATCTCGGCCGTCGCCTCGCCCATCCCGAAGCCGATCTCCAGCACGACCGGCAGCCCGCCGAACAGCGCGCCCAGGTCGAGCCGCTCCCGCCCGTCGATCTCCAGGCCCCAGCGCGACCAGAGCCGCAGCAGCGCGTCGCGCTGCGCGGACGTGACGCGGCTGCGGCGCGGCTGGAAGCTGCGGATGGTGCGCTCGTGGCGCCCGCCGACCGGATCGGCGGCCGGACCGACGCCGGGCGGGAACATCGGGGCTCGCTCGGTCGTGGTAGGCGTGAGACGGTTGCTGCCGTTGGTCATTTCAGTCACAATGCGTCCGATTTTACGGCGAAACCGCGAAACGGTGATGCGGTGATTCGAACATGGAACCGGCCGGCCGGCCGTTGACGTCGAACTCCGTGACGAAGCTCGTGACTCGGGGGAGTGTCATGGCGGAGGGCAACAGTCGAATGGGGCTGATCGTGCTGCCCGTGGGGATGGCCCTGCTGGCGCTGCTGACCGTGTGGGTCGTGGTGTTCAGCCGCGAGGCGGGGCGCACGGCGACCGAGGACGTGGACGGCGGTCTCGTGGCGGGCACGGCGGCCACCACGACCGGCGACGAGCCGCCCGCCGAGCTGGCCCAGGTCTGGCACGCGCCCGCGATCGCGGCCGGGATCGGCGCCCAGGACGCGACCGCCACCCGGCTATGGGCGAACGATGAGACGGTGACGGTCGTCTCGACGGCGGGCGTCAGCGGCTACGGAGCGGTCGACGGCGAGCCGCTGTGGGACGCCCCGCTGCCGGAGGGCGCGACCCGGCCCTGCGCGGCGGCCGAGCGGGTCAACGCGGCGGGCACGGGCGCGGTGCTCTACGCCGCCGCGGACCCGGTCGGCGCGGACCCGCCGGGAAGCTGCTCGGTGCTCGGCGCGATCGACACGGAGAGCGGCGAGCTGCTCTGGTCGGCCGACCTCCTCACCCCGGACGGCCGGGCGGTCGAGGCGGGTGGTGTGACGGTGACGGTCGGGAACGACACGGTCACCGTCAACCTGGACACGGCGGGCAGCCCGACCGGCTTCCACCGCTTCGAGGCCGAGACGGGAACGGAGCTGGCCGCCCCCGAGCCGCCGGGCGGCCTGGCGTGGGACTGCGCGACCGGTCGCCAGACGCTGGCCATCCGGCACGCGGACTCGCGCGTCGTCGCGCTGACCCGCTGCGGCGGGGAGCCGGAGCTGAGCGTGTACCACGCGGACACGGGCGGGCTGGAGTGGACGCACCCGGGGTCGGACCCGGACCTCGGCTTCACGGACATCGTCGCGGGCGACCCGGTGCTGCTGCACCAGGACGACGACCTCGTGGGGTATTCGGAGAACGGCGACGAGCTGTGGCGCCTGCCGATGGCCGACCTGGTGCCAGCGGAGTCGGCGGTGGTGGGCGAGGTGCTGGTCGCCCGCCGCGCCCCGGCCGAGGAGGCCGCGGACGCCGCGGTCTTCACCGGCTACGACCTGACCGACGGCTCGCCGCTGTGGGAGGCGGAGCTGCCCGAGGACGTCCGGCTCTTCGACGCGGACGACAACGGCCGCCTGCTGCTGGGCCACCCGACCGCCGACAGCCTGGAGCTCCTCCGCCTCTCCCCGGCCGACGGCACGGACACGCCCGCCGGCGCGGTTCCCCTGGACACCCGCCGGACGAACGACGAGCCGTACATGGTCCACGACGAGCACCAGCTGTACGTCATGGCCACGATCGAAACCCCCACCGCCCAGGGCCTGCGCCTGCGCGCCTTCGAACGCTAGAACGCACCGCGCGCCGGTCCCTCCCGGCCCGGCCCCGGGCAACGGCCCCGGCCCCGGGCAACGGCGACCCCCACCGCCCAGGGCCTGCGCCTGCGCCTGCGCGCCTGGCACCGCGCCTGCGCGCCGCGCTGCCCGCGCTGCCCGCCCTTCGGCCCCCCGGCCCCCCGTACCTCCCGGCCCGGCCCCGGGCAACGGCCCCGGCTCCGGGCAACGGCCACCCCCATCGCCCAGGGCCTGCGCCTGCGTGCCGGCACCGCGCCTGCGTGCCGGCACCGCGCCTGCGTGCCGGCACCGCGCCTGCGTGCCGGCACCGCGCCTGCGCGCGGGCACCGCGCGTCCGCTCCGCGCTGCCCGCGCCGGCCCCCCGTACCTCCCGGCCCGGCTCCGGGCGACGGCCCCGGCTCCGGGCAATGGCCACCCCCACCGCCCAGGGCCTGCGCCTGCGCGCTGGCACCGCGCGTCCGCGCCGGCACCGCGCTTCCGCTCCGCGCTGCCCGCGCTGCCCGCGCGGGCCGCCCCCCGTACCCCCCGGCCCCCCGTACCTCCCGGCCCCGGCTCCGGGCGACGGCCCCGGCCCCGGCTCCGGGCGAAGGCCACCCCCGCCGCGGGCCTGCCCCCGGGCCGGGTCGGCCACGCTTCCCTTCACGGCGGCGGGGGCCCGGCCCGACCGCGCGCCGTCCCCGCCACCCGGGCCGCGTCGCGCCGCCCCGCCGGGCCGGGCCGCCGCGCGGGCACCCGCTCCACCCGGCCCCGCCTCAGCTCTCCTCCAGTCCCCGCAGCAGTCGGGTCGCCACCTCCTGGCCGATCGGGAGGCAGGCCGTCGCCGCTGGGGAGGGGGCGTTCAGCACGTGGACCGTGTGGGGGGCCTCCATGATCCGGAAGTCGTCCGCCAGCGTGCCGTCCGGAAGCACCGCCTGGGCGCGGACCCCGGCCGGGGACGGCTCCAGGTCGTCCTCCGTCACCTCCGGCAGCAACCGCCGCACCGCCGCCGTGAACGCCCGCTTCGACCACGACCGCCGCAGCTCCTCGGCGCCCGCCCGCCAGTGGTGCCGCGCCATCCGCCACAGCCCTGGGTACGTCAGCGCGTCCGCCAGGTCGCGCGGCCGGACCGTGCGCCAGTCGTACCCCTCACGCGCCAGCGCCAGCACCGCGTTCGGCCCGATGTGCACCTCGCCGTCCAGGCCCGTCGTCAGGTGCACGCCCAGGAACGGGAACGCCGGGTCCGGCACCGGATAGACCAGCCCCCGCACCAGCGACGCCCGTTCCGCCCGCAGCTGGTAGAACTCGCCGCGGAACGGCACGATCCGCAGCCCCGGATCGTCCCCGGCCAGCCGCGCCACGCGGTCGCTGTGCAGGCCCGCGCAGTTCACCAGCGCACGCGCCCGCAGCACCTCGCCGTCCGCCGTCCGCACCGCGACACCGTGCCCCACCCGCCGGTCCACGGCGACCACCTCGGCGCCCGCCCGCACCGTCACGAGCTTCGCCAACTCCCGTGCCACCGCCGCGAAGTCGCACTGCCCGGTCGTCTCCACCCGCAGCGCCGCGACGCCGCGCACCGCCGGCTCGTGCTCCGTGATCTGCGCGGGTCCCAGCTCCCGCACCGGCACGCCGTTGCGCCGCGCCCGCTGCGCCAGCTCGTGCAGCCGGGGCAGCTCGGCCGGCTCGGTGGCGACGATCAGCTTCCCCGGCACGGCGTGCGCCACGCCGTGCTCGGCGCAGAACTTCACCAGCGCCGCCGCCCCGCGTACCGCGAACGTCGCCTTGAGCGAGCCGGGCCGGTAGTACACCCCGCTGTGGATGACCCCGCTGTTCCGTCCGGTCTGATGGCGGGCGAGCCCGGACTCTTTCTCCAGGACCGTCACGCTCAGCCCGGGGCGCGCGGCGCGCAGCGCGTGCGCGGTGGCCAGGCCGACGATCCCGCCGCCGATCACCACCACGTCGCAGTCGAACCGTCCCGGCCCACCGGACCGGTCCCGAGATGCCCCTGTCATGTGCGCCATCATGCCGGAGCGGTCAGCAGCGGACGCGCCCGCTCCTGCAACTCCCTGACCAGCGGCTCGTCCCCGTAGGGCGCGAGCCGGTGCAGCAGGTCGCGTACATAGTCCGTGGTGCGCGCCGACGAGATCCGCCCGGCCACCTCCACGGCGCGCGTCCCGGCCGCGCAGGCCGCGTCCAGGTTCCCCGATTCCAGCTCCGCGACGGCGGCGACCACCAGCCGCAACCCGTGCGAGCGGACGAACTCCTCGGTCGGCTCGGACAGCGCCTGCTTGGTGAAACGCCGCACCTGGCCGGGCACCTTCAGATCGATGTAGCACTCGGCGGCGTCGGCGGCGAGCCGGTCGTAGGCGTAGAAGTCGAGCCAGCTGGGGTCCCCGTCGCCCTCGCGTGAGCGCTCCAGCCAGCCCTCGGCGGCCGACAGCGCCGATCCGCAGCCGGCCGCGTCGTTGGCCTTGGCCAGCGCCCGCGCCTCGACCAGCTTGAAGAAGCTCATGGTGCGGGCCGTGGCCAGCGAACGGTTCCGCTCCAGGGCCGCCTGCGCCAGGTCGACGCCCTCGTCCGCGAAGCCCCGGTAGACCGCCTGCAACGCCATCGACGCCAGCACATACCCGCCGAGCGGCACATCGGCGGCGGCCCGCGCCAGCCGCAGCGCCTGGATGTAGTACCGCTGGGCGGCCTCGTGCTGGCCCGTGTCGAACGCCATCCAGCCCGCCAGCCGCGTCAGCTCCGCCGTGGCGCGGAAGAGGGAACGGCCCACGTCGTCGCTGTAGCCGCTCTGGAGCAGCGGCGCCGCGTCCGTCCGCAGGCACTCGGGCACCATGGACGAACGCCAGTCCCCGCCACCGTACTTGGAGTCCCAGCGGCGGGCCTCCTCGGCCGCCTCGCGCAGCTTGGACACGTCCGAGTGCCCGACCCGGACCCGGGCCGCGCTCTCCCGGTCCCGGTCCCGCTCCGGGCCACCGGGCCCACTCTCCCGCGCCAGGCCCTCCCGCGAGAGCGGGGGGCGCGGTGGCGGCGCGTCGCGGGCGACGGAGGCGTCGGCGGGCGTTATGAGCCAGCGCGACACGGGAGTGGCGTACGCGCTGACCGCGAACGACCCCGCCAGCGACTGCCAGACCCCCTTGCCCGGCGTGACATCGAGCCGGTAGAGCTCGGTCGCCGAGTCGACGGCCGAGGGCACGTCGCGCGGGAACGCGAGCCCCACCTCGGGCGTCGGATCGGTGTCCGCGAGGCCGATCTCCTGCAACGGCACCGGGCGGCCCAGCTTGCTGCTGATGGCGGCGGCGATCAGGTGCGGAGCGGAGCCCTGCGGCACCATGCCCTTGGTGACCCACCTCGCGACCGATGTCTTGTCGTAACGCAGTGTCAACCCCCGCTGAGCGCCGAGGTCGTTGACGCGCCGGGCGAGTCCCGCATTGCTGATTCCCGCAAGAGCGAGAACCGCCCCCAGCTTTTCGTTCGGCCCGCGTGGATCCCTGGACATGCGCGCACCCCTGACACACCAACGGCAGCCCCGCGACCAGCGCAGGGCTTTCCCGTACCTCCGCGAACCCAGCGTAGTTCGGCGCCTGCTGACCGTTAAGGGGTTGCCTCCCGGATGGCGGATTTATGACCGTACGGGCGTACGAGCGCTCCCCGGCCCGGGATTGTGCTCCCGGCATGTGGCCGTGCGCCCGGCTGTGCGCTCTGGGCACGGGTGGCGGCGGGCGCTTGGATGGGAACGCGTGGGTCGGCCTGCTGCCCTGAGGGATCCAGTGGGCCGGGAGAAGCCGTCGTCTCATTCCCCGCGGGCGGCGGCCTGGTCCGGGAGACGACCAGCGTCTCCCGGACCACAGCACTCCTGCCCCAGGCGTAGCCCCGCCATGAGCCGTTCTCCGGCCACACTTTGGCCGAAACCAGTCGGTTTCCGGAAGCCTGTGGCACGAAACACGGGAAACCGGTCAACACGTCAGGTAGTTCGCCATGTGGACGAACTGCCTCCTCGCCATGCCCCGTTCACACCCGTCCCATGGCAGCATGGGCGTACACACCTACGCGGCGGTCCATGGAACCTCATCGGGGGAGGCGGCGATGCGGTGGTTGGTTGGGTGGTGCGGGGCCTCGGCGAGTGCTGCCCGCGACATCCAGCCCCTCGGCGCGCAGCTCCTGTGGGAGGGCCCCGACCCCCTCTGGGCGGTCGGTGACTGGCGCTCCGACGAGATCCGCCTCGTCCACGCCGATGGCGACACGCACCTCGCTGTCTTCGGATATTGCGGCGCCGACGACGCGACGCTCCGGCGTTCCCTCGTCTCCGCGCGCGCCGGCGCGCTGCGCCAGCTCACCACCTGGCCCGGCAGCTATACGGCGGTCGCCCGCTTCGGCCGCCGCACCGTGATCCCGGCCGATCTGGCCGGCACCAAGCCGGTGTTCCACACGAGCTGGGCCGGTGGCACCGCGTACGCCACCGCCGCCCTGCCGCTGGCTGACCTCACCGAGGCCCAGCTCGACGTCGGCCACCTCGCCGCGCTGCTTGCCTGCCCCGAGTCCCCCGAGGCGGTCGGGACCGGCACGCCGTACCGGGGCGTCAGCCGCGTCCCGCCGGGCCACGCGCTGCGGCTGCGCGAGGGCGGCAGCCGCGACGTGCTGGACTACGAGCCGGCCGCGCCCTCCATCGTCGCCGCCCCGCCGGTCGAACGGGAGGCCGCCGTGGCCGGCGTCCGCGAGGCCCTGGTCGAGGCCGTCCGCACCCGGCTCGCCGCCCCCCGCCACGCGCCCGAGCGCGACGCCGGGCCCATCCCCGGCATGGGCCCCGCCGACCGGCGCGCCGCCCGCCTCGGCCCCGAGCCCGCGCCCGGCGTCGGCGCCGACCTCTCCGGCGGCAGCGCCTCCGCCACCCTCGCGCTGCTCGCCGCCGGGCTGCCCGGCATGCCCGGCACGGTGTTCGGCACCGGCGCCACCCTCGCCGGGGAGCGGCTGCGGGCCGTCACGTTCAACGACCTGACCATCGCGGGCGGCGGCCCCGCCGGCATCGCCCGCGCCGCCGAGATCGAACGCGCCCGGATGATCGCGGAGAACCCGCGCCTGCACCACGTCGTCGTCGCGGCCGGCGAGGAGGCGCTGCCCTACGCCGACCTCGACGGCGGGCCGCTCACCGACGAGCCCGGCCCCTCCCTCATCACCGCCGCCCGGCACCGGCACCGGCTCGCCGCGGGTAGCGCCGACCACCTCATCGGACATGGCGCCCGCCAGGTCCTCGACGCCCACCCGGCCCGCCTCGCCGACCTCCTCATCGACCGCAGACGCCGCCATCTGCTGCGCCCGGTCACCGCGCTGGCGAAGGCGGACGGCGGCGGCAGCCGTTCGATGCTCGTCCCGTTCACCGTCTACCGCGCGGCCCGCAGACTCGCCCGCACGCCCTACCCGGAGGGCCTGTCCGACGCCGCGGTCCTCCTGCGCCGGCCCATCGACGACGCGCAGCTCGCCGACGGCGCGCTCGGCGCCTCGCTGGCCGCGCTCGCCTGGTGCCGACCCGGCCCGGCCGCCCGCTGGCTGACCGGTGAGGCGCTCGCGGAAGTGTCGATTCGGCTCGAAGCGTTCGCCGCGCGACCCCGAGCCGCCACGGCCACCGGCCGACCCGGCGTGCAGCGCGCCCGCGCCGTCCTCGCCCGGCACGCCGCCGACCACCGTGTGCTCGAACAGGCCGCCGAGGTCCGCCTCCAGCGGCTGCACGCCCCCTTTTACGACAACCAGGTGGTGCGCGCCTGCCAGGCCCTGCCGGAGACCATCCGTGTCCAGCCCGGGGCGCGCGCCGATGTGCTGCGCGCCGTCCTGGAGGGCGCGGGCGTGCGCGGTCTGCCCCCCGGCTGGGGCGCCACCAGCCACCCCTCCCACACCGAGTCCGTCAGGTCGGGGCTGCGCGCCTCCATAGGAGATCTCGTGGGGCTCTTCGACGCGCCGCTCCTCGCCGACGCCGGGCTCATCGAGGCTCGCGTCGTCCGCAAGGCCCTGCGCGCCGCCGCCGAGGGCGAACGGCTGCCACTGGACGGGCTGGCCGAGCTGGTCTCCACCGAGATCTGGCTGCGCCGGCTCCTCACCCGCCGCGGCTCCTGCTGGACCGCCGAGGGGAACCGCGACCCCAGGGCGGTCACCAGCGGCGTCAGCCCGTAGCGCCGCCCCTCGCCGACGCCGGGCTCATCGAGGCCCGCGCCGGCCGCCGCCCGCCCGTCATTCGCAGAAGATCTCCGACTCCGCCCAGTCCACCAGCGCCACCGGCCCCAGCGGGCTCTCCGGCCGCACCGTCAGCCGCAGCGTCTCCACCCCGGTCAGCGGCACGTTCACCGGCACCGCCGGCTCGTCACGGCGCAGGAGCGGGGACGTCCACAGCTCCACGTCGTCCCCGTAGACGCTGAAGACCGCCGCGCCGATGCCCAGCGTGAGGTCGTCCAGCCCCGCCCACGCCCGGTAGGAGACACACGGCCGGTTCAGATCGATGGTCACCGAGGACAGGGCCGACACGGTGATCCCGTGCGCGTACGCCCGGCCGGCGACGGACAGGCCGTCCCGCTGCCACACCGGGCTGCTGCCCACCAGCCGCACCGCCGGGTCCGTGCCGTCACCGAGCACGCCGTACTCCAGCTCCCGGAGCTGGAACGGCGCGGGCGCGGGCGGCGGCTCCGGGGTCGGCTCCTCCGGCTCGGGCTCCGGCGCGGGCGGCGCCTCGGGCGACGGCGTGGGCTCCGACTCCGACTCCGACTCCGACTCCGACTCCGGCGCGGGCTCGGGTGCGGGCGGCTCGGGGGCCTGCGCGAGCTCCGGGCGGGGAACGGACGCCGGCGCCGGGTCGGGCGCGGGCTCCGGCACCGCCTCCGGCGCGGGCTCCGGAACGGGCCGCGGCTCCTGCGACACCTCCGGCGGCGGCGCGGCGGCCTGCGGCCCTTCGTCCGGATCCCCGCCCATCATCGCCAGCGTGATCGCCGCCGCCACGGCCGTCGCCAGCACGCCCGACGCCAGGCCCGCCTTCACCGGCGCGCCCAGCCCCTCCGCGACCGCGCCGCCGACCGCGCCCGCCGTGGCGCTCCCGCCACCCGTCGCGGCGGCGGATCCGGCGGCACCGGCGGCTCCGGCCCCGGCCGTGCCGGTGACCACCGCCGCGCCCTTGAGCCAGGTCTCGACCACGAACCAGCCGATGATCGCGATCGGCAGCACACCACCCAGATGTTCGTTGAGATCGCGCACCTCGGACGCGGCCGTCTCGCACCGCGCGCACTCCGCCAGGTGCTTGCGCAGCCCGCGCTCCGCCCGCGTCCGCAGCCCGCCCCGGGCATACGCGCCCAGCCGGTCCGCGTACCGCGCGCACTCGCCGCCCTCGGTCAGCGCCCGGCTCACGTGCTCCTGGAGATACGCCTGCCGCAGGCCCTCGCGCGCCCGGTGCGCCAGCACCGCCGTCGCGTTCGGCGTCAGCCCGAGCAGTGGCGCCACGTCGCGCGGTGACGCGTCCTCCACCGTGGTGTGCCACAGCACGGTCTGCCAGCGCTCCGGCAGGCTGCGGAACGCGCGCACCGCCATCGACTGCTCCGCCTGGCGCATGGCCCGCACCTCGGCGCCCTGATCGAGCGCGTCCGTGCCGCCAGGCTGCGCCGCCGCCGAGACGGCGAACGTCGCGAAGTCCTCAACGAGCTGTTCACGCTTGGCCGTTCGCGCCCAGTCCGCCGCCACCCGGCGCACCGAGGTCAGCAGATAGGCCCGCACCGCCGTCTCCGGTCCCGTCCCGCGCCGGACCGCCTGGAGCGTCGCGGCGAACACCTCGTTGGTCAGGTCGTCCGCCGTGTCCGCGTCCCGGCAACACGTCCGCGCGTACCGGCGCACGGCGTCCGCATGGCGCCGGTAGAGCTCGTCATACGCTTCCGGCATGCCCCGACGCATCCGCTCGACCAGCTCCAGATCGGCGGTGTCCCGGCCCCGCGCCCGCTGCCGGGGCACCTTGGAGCCGGCGGCCATCCCCCCGGCGCCCGGGGATCCCGGCCGGGCGGACTCGGCGGATTCGGCGTCCTGGCCCTCAAAGCCCATAACGGGAAGCCCCCCGGAGTATTCACATCGGTGTCAGCGGTAAGGGCAAGGCTGCCACACGAATGGCCCACAGCCGCCCGGCATCGGACGGAACCACCCGTCCGTGGGTCTCTTCCCACGTCGGGGCCCGGTCACCGTGATATAGACGCCCTTTCTCCGCCATGTGGCCGCCGCCGCGCCGCTGCCCGGGCTTCCCCGCTGCCCCGCCGGCTCACCGCCCGCGGGCCCGCAGGCCCTGGAGCAATATCTCCAACAGCCGCGTCTCGGCGGCCGTCTGCCGCACCGGGTCGTCCAGCCGGGGCGGCGTCGTCGCTATCACCAGCATCAGATCGGCCACCGTCACATCCGCCCGCAGCTCCCCGGCCGCCCGCGTCCGCTCGACCAACTGCCCCACCGCCGACAGCAGCTCGCGCGCCCCCGGGCCCACGTCACCGCCGCCCGGCGACCCCGCCGCCCGCTGCTGCGGCACCCGCTGCTCCACCGCCCCACTCGCCGCCAGCAGACCGGGCGGCAGCAGACGCCCCGCCCCCGACGCCGCCGAGCCCTGCACGAACTCCGCCAGCGCGCCCCACGGCTCGTCCTCCAGCTCCAGCGCCTCCCGCGCCCTGGCCGCCAGCCGCTGGGTCTCCTCCTCCTCGATGTACCGCACGAGCGCCTCCTTGTTCGGAAACCGCCGGTACACCGTCCCCACACCGACCCGCGCCCGCCGCGCGACCTCTTCCATCGGCGCGCCGTACCCCTGCTCGCCGAACACGTCGCGCGCCGCGCTCAGCACATGCCGCAGATTCCGCTGCGCGTCCACGCGCAGCGGCGCCCCGGCCTTCCCGTCGCCCCCGGCGGAGTGCCTCTCGGCATCACACCGCTCCCCGGGGGACCCCGCGTCCGCGTCGTCCCCGGATTCCTTGCTCCGCATATTCATTTCCCCCGGTGCTGCGGACGCGCTCCCCGGAACGCCGCTCCGCGTCTGTTGGAACTACGAACATAGTTGAGGCCACTGACAGTGAGAAGGAGAGCCGCTCCGGCCCGGCCCCCCCCGCCCCGAACGGAGCAGCGCCCCGCACGACCTGTGGACAAACGCCCGCCCTCGGGTGCCTCATGGACGGGTGACAAAGCAACCCGCCCACATCGTCGTGGCCGGCGGCGGCTATGTCGGCCTCTACACCGCACTCCGCCTCCAGCGCAGGCTCAACCGCGAGCTCAAGCGCGGCGACGTCCGAATCACCGTCGTCAGCCCCGAGCCCTACATGACCTACCAGCCCTTCCTCCCCGAGGCCGCCGCCGGATCCATCTCCCCCCGGCACGTCGTCGTCCCGTTGCGGCGCGTGCTGTCCCGCTGCCGCTTCCTCCCCGGCGAGATCACCGCCGTCGACCCGGCCGCGCGCACCGTCTCCGTACGGACGGTGGCCGCCGAGGAGTCAGACGGTGCGCCACTCCGGGTCGAGTACGACGAGTTGGTGCTGGCCCCCGGTTCCATTTCGCGAACACTTCCCGTTCCGGGCCTCGCCGAGCACGGCATCGGCTTCAAGACCGTCGAGGAGGCCATCGGGCTGCGCAACCACGTGCTCGAACAGCTCGACATCGCCTCGTCCACCCGCGACACGGCCGTCCGCGCCGCCGCCCTCACCTTCGTCTTCGTCGGCGGCGGCTACGCGGGCGTGGAGGCCCTCGCCGAGCTGGAGGACATGGGCCGTTACGCCTGCCGTTATTACCACAACATCCGCCCGGAGGAGCAGAAGTGGATCCTGGTCGAGGCAACGGACCGGATCCTGCCCGAAGTGGGTGAGCGGATGGGCGCGTACGCACTCCGCGAGTTGCGCGCGCGCAACATCGACGTGCGCCTCGGCACCCGGCTCGAATCCTGCGCACACCGCACCGTCGTTCTCAGCGACGGCTCCCGCCACCCGGCCCGCACCCTCGTCTGGACGGCCGGCGTCAAGCCCAGCCCCGTCCTCGCCGCCTGCGGCGTCCCCCTGGACGACCGTGGCCGCGTCCGCTGCACGGCCGCCCTCCGCGTCGAGGACACCGACCACATCTGGTCCGCCGGCGACGCCGCGGCCGTCCCCGACCTGACGTCCGCCACCCCCGGCGCCCTCTGCGCGCCCAACGCCCAGCACGCCGTCCGCCAGGCCCGCCGCCTCGCCGACAACGTCGCCGCGACGCTGCGCGGCAAGCCCCTCACCGACTACCGGTACCGCTACGCCGGATCGGTCGCCTCCCTCGGCCTCCACAAGGGCGTCGCCCGGGTCTACGGCAGGCGCCTGAAGGGATACCCTGCGTGGCTGGTCCACCGCGTCTATCACCTGAGCCGCGTCCCCACCGCCAACCGCAAGGCGCGCGTGCTGGCCGAATGGACCCTTGCGGGATTGTTCAAACGTGAGATCGTCTCTCTCGGCTCCCTGGAACACCCGCGAGCCGAGTTCGAGCTGGCAGCAGGCACCGGGCGCCACCCGGAGGGCCCCTGACACGGCCGGGCGTGTGACCATGGGCGGGCCGCCGTCCATCAAAAAGTTGAAGAGACAAAGACCACGACGACGCCGAACGCACCACGACGCAGACGCGACACGAATCGGATCGGAACGCTGTGAATTTGACGCGCTGGGCCATCCGGCTGCCCGGGACACAGCGGCGCAACGCCGCCAGCCCCGAGGGAGGCGCCTCCCAGGTCGGCCGGGGCCCGGGGGACGAGCCCGGCGTCGTGCCGGCCGCCCGTGAGCACCACGACCCGACGCCCCCCGGCCCGCACGGCGGGCAGGGCGTCGACGCCCGCGCCATCCACGAGCTGCTCGGCCAGGTCCCGACCCCGGTCGCCGTCGTACGCGGCCCCGACCACCGCGTCGCCTATGTCAACGGCTCCTACGCCGCGCTCTTCGGCACCCGCGTGCCCGGCCGCCCCGCCCGCGAGTCCCTCACCGAGCTGGTCGACATCGGACTGCTCCCCCTCCTGGACCAGGTGCAGCGCAGCGGCACCCCCCGCACCCTGAAGACCCGCAGCGTCCCCGGCGACACCCGCGACAGCTACTTCACCTTCACCTGCACCCCCGTCCGGGTCGCCGCCACCGCCGACGACCCCGCCCAGCGTGGCGTCCTCGTCTTCGCCACCGACGTCACCGACCAGGTCGTCGCGGCCGAGCGTCTCCGGGAGAGCGAGAGTCAGCAACGCGCCGCGGCCGTCACCCTTCAGCACAGCCTGCTGCCGCAGCGCCTCGAACAGCCCGACGACCTGCGCGTGGCCGCCACGTACCAGCCCGGCGGCATCGACGCGGCGGTCGGGGGCGACTGGTACGACGTGATCACGCTCGGCGCCGGCCGCACCGCCGTGGTGATCGGCGACGTCATGGGCCGCGGCGTGCGCGCGGCGGCGGTCATGGGCCAGCTCCGCACCGCCGTCCGCGCCTACGCGCGTCTCGACCTGCCGCCGCACGAGGTGCTCCAGCTCCTCGACGGCCTCGCCGCCGAGATCGACTCCAGTCAGATCGCCACCTGCGTGTACGCCGTGTACGACCCGAATGAGGGCACGCTCACCTATGCCTCGGCCGGGCACCTGCCGATCTTCATCCGCGAGCCGGACGCGACCGTACGCCGGGTGTCCGATCCCACCGGCCCGCCGCTGGGCACCGGCGGCTGGCTGCACACTTCGGGCGCGGTCCCGTTCGGACCGGGCTCCAGCGTGGTCCTCTACACGGACGGCCTGGTCGAACGCCGGGACGCCGACATCGACGAGGGGATCGACACGCTGGAGCGGGCCCTGGCCGGGGCCGGCGACAGTCCGCAGATCGTCTGCGACCGCCTGCTGCGGGCCCTGGGCATCAGCGAGGACCACGACGACGACGTGGCGATCCTCGCGCTGACCTGCCCGGAGCGCCACGGCGACGAGGCCGACCTCTTCCGCGGCGCGGCCCTGGATCTCCTGGGCGGCATCGAGGCCGCGCCGAGGGCGCGGGCGTTCGCCGACGGGGTGCTCGCGAGCTGGCGGTTCCCCGAGGAGCTGCGCGAGCTGGGCGTCCTGGCCGCGAGCGAGCTGGTCGCCAACTCCCTGAAGCACGGCCGGGCCCCGATGGGTCTGCGTCTGCGCCGGACGGACCGCCGCCTGATCGTCGAGGTGACGGACGGGGACGAGCACCTGCCCCGCCGCCAACAGGCCGAGCCGGCCGACGAGGCGGGCCGGGGCATCGCGGTCGTCGCCACGATCGCGGCCGAGTGGGGCGCCCGCCGCCTGCCCGAAGGCGGCAAGGCGGTGTGGGCGGAGTTCGCCCTCCCGGGCGCAAGTTGACGGCGTAGGGGTGAGCGCGTAACGTTGCCCGAGCGCTCAGGAAGATTGAGTGCGTCTGCCACCGAGTGTGGCGCCCATGATGAAGGAAGCTTCTGCCCGTGAGGGTCTATTTCCGCTTGCCGGAAATGGGGTCTGCGGGGGCCGATTTGGAAAATGGCGGGGATTGCTTCTAAAGTAGTGGACACAGCGAAGGGAAGCGCCCGGGGGGTCCTGAGAGGGGCCTGAAGGAAGCGTCCGTTCCTTGAGAACTCAACAGCGTGCCAAAAGTCAATGCCAGACTGTTTAGCAAGTTTGAATGTTCAGCGAGAGATCGTTTCTCGGTGGATTGCTTTGAGGCATTCACGGAG